>NZ_JASHKX010000001.1:0-845561 GCF_030058635.1 Rhodococcus sp. IEGM 1305 | reverse complement strand
ACGGTCGGGAATTCCCAGAAATCCGGCAGCAGGCGGGGGTGCGGGTACGACGGCAACCCGCCGCCCTGATCGGCGTGCGAGTGTTCCTGCCGGAACCCGTCCATCCGCTCCGCCGGGATCCGCCCCTCCAAGAACGCGCGGGCGTAGATGCCCGGCGAGGCGTGGCCCTGGATGAAGATCTGATCCCCACCCCCGGGGTGGTCCTTGCCGCGGAAGAAGTGGTTGAACCCCACCTCGTACAGGGCCGCCGACGACGCATACGTCGAAATGTGGCCGCCGACCCCGACGCCGGGGCGTTGCGCGCGGGTCACCATCACCGCCGCGTTCCACCGGATGAACGCCCGATACCGGCGCTCGGTCTCCTCGTCACCGGGGAACCACGGCTCGTTCTCCGTCGGGATGGTGTTCACATAATCGGTCGACGTCAACGCCGGCAACGCGACGTGCTTCTCCCCGGCCCGCTCGAGCATCCGCAACATCAGATACCGGGCACGGGTCGGTCCGGACCGGTCCAACAGTCCGTCGAACGATTCCAACCACTCCGCGGTCTCGTCCGGGTCGATATCCGGCAGATAAGACGCAACACCCTCACGGATGACGCGAACCGAGCCGGCGCGGCCGGGGTCTACGGAGGTCGTGGTCTGTTCGAGCAAAGGGATACTCCATCGTTGCGGGCGCGGGATAGGGCGCCGTAGTGGCCGTCCGGGGTGAGGACGAAGCTGTACAACTCACTGCATCAGGTGACTACCGCGGTTTCGCGAGCGGCCATCCCGTGATCTGCTTGGGACGCGGGGGCGCGTAGGTGCGCACCTTCGAGGTCGAGAGACCCAACCCTACAAGAGATTCCGCCAATGTGACAGCGGCACTGACGCCGTCGACCACCGGAACGCCGGCGCGCTCACGGATCCGGTCGTCGAGGCCGGCCATTCCACCGCAGCCGAGGCAGATCACCTCGGCCTTGTCTTCGCGCACAGCAGCTTCGGCCTCGTCGACGATCGCCTCGATCGTGCGCTCGGGGTCGGATGCCAGCGCGAGGACGGGCAGTCCGCTCGCACGTACACTCGCGCACTTGGTGTCGAGGCCCGCGAGCCGGAGCCGGTCTTCGATGAGCGGCACGGTGCGGTCGAGGGTGGTGACGACGGAGTACTTGTGTCCCAGCATCATTGCGACGCTGGCGGACGCTTCGGTGATGTCGACGACGGGTACGTCGAGCAACTCCTGCAGTCCTTCCCTGCCGTGTTCGCCGTATCCTGCCTGGATCACCGCGTCGTACGGTTCCGGGTACGACCGCACCCGGTCCATCACGGCGATCGCGGCGAGGTAGCTCTCGAAGTTCCCTTCCACGGATTCCGCACCGATCTCCGGTGTGAGCCCGACGATCTCGGTGCCGGGTGCCGCGGCGGCCTCGGCCTGTTTGGCGATGGCGTCCGTGATGGACGTGGTGGTGTTGACGTTGACGACGAGAATACGCATCGAAAGCTCCTGTCAGTGGTCGCCGTGGCCGCTGTCCACGGCGATGGACTCGCCGGACACGTCCACGTACTGCCGGGTGCGGTCGCCGACGACCGCGTAGATTGCCGCCGCCAGGCCCGCTCCGATGAACCAGGAGAACGGGGCGACGAGATGGAAGGCGGGGACGATCGCGAACAGGGTGCTGACGAGCGCGGCGGGGACGAGGGCATAGATCGCCCGAAGGTTGAATCCCTTGCGGTAGTAGTAGGGTCCGGTCGGGCTGTCCGAGTAGAGGGCGGGTACGTCGACCTTCGTGCGGCGGATGAACCAGTAGTCGACGAAGATGATGCCGAACAGCGGGCCGAGGACGGCGCCGAGGCCGCCGAGGAAGTAGTTGATCACCACGGGGCTGTCGTAGAGATTCCACGGCAGCAGGACCACGCCGATGCAGGCGCTGATGATGCCGGCCTTGCGGAAGCTGATCTTCTCGGGGGCGAGGTTCGACAGCACGTACGACGGTGCCACGAAGTTCGCCATGACGTTGACGGCCATCGTCACGATCACGAGGGCCAGGCAGGCCAGCGACAGGAACAAGGTGTTCGGGATCGCCGCGACGATGTCGGTGGGGCTGTCGATGATGGTGCCGTCGATCTGGAACTGGGCGCCGCACAGAATGAACGCGATGACGGCGAACGCGAGGACGTTGACGAACAGGCCCCAGAAGTTGCCGCGCACGACGGCGGTCTTCGACGGGGAGCGCCGCGAGAAGTCGCAGAAGTTGAGGATCAGGGTGCCGTAGATCGACATCCACAGGGCTGCGCCTGCGAAGACCTGCCGCCACATCTCCCCACCCGAGGCGGGCTGATCGGACGTCCACGCGATGGAGAAGTCGGTGCGGAACAGCATCCACAGGGCGAGCGAGCCGACCGTCACCAGGATCAGCGGACCGGCCAGGCTCTCGAATTTGCGCACCGCCTCCATCCCGTAGACGAGGACGACGATCTGGATCGCCCAGATCCCGATGAAGCAGATCCATCCGAGGCTGGAGAGTCCGAGGATCGAGTTCTGGTCGAAGCGGTCGAGGGAGGGCGCGACGGCGACGAGGAAGATCCGGAAGACGATCGACGCGAGGTAGGTCTGGATTCCGAACCAGACGATCGCGATGACCGCGCGGACGATGGCGGGAATCTGGGCGCCGCGGATTCCGAAACTGATCCGGCTCATCACGGGGAAGGGCACGCCCGTCTTCTGGCCCATGAACCCGGCGTAGGTCATCGCGACGCAGACGATGACCGCTCCGATCATGAGCGACAGGATCATGTGGCCGCCGCCCAACCCGAGCGCGAACAGGCCGATGGCGAACGAGTAGTTGGCGATGTTGTGGACGTCGTTGGTCCACAGCGTGAAGATGCTGTAGCTACCCCAGCGGCGACCCGAGGCCTTCGTTGGCGCCAGGTCCAGGTTGTAGAGTGTGGTACTCGTCTGGGTCGCTGGCGGCGTCGGCGTCGCGACGGTGGTGGTGTGCCGCGAGACTGTGTCGTCTATGAGCATGTGCCTGTCCTTGCGTGGCGGCGAACGAACTTCCGTATCACGGAAAGTTTGTTCCATTGGTCCCTCCAAGTGTGAGCCAGGCAACAGTGGCGGTCAATGATTTCCGCAGGATATATCTTGGTGGCGCGCCGCCTGGAACACGACAAACCCGCTGTAGCACTGGATCTTTCGGATCCATCGCCATGCAAGGGTGCGGCGGCGTCAGGCCAGTCCGCGGCTGAGCAGTCGGCCCCGGGGCGCCTCGTCGAGGTCGATCCGCTTGCCTGCCAGCCAGGTACTGCGCACGACGCCGGCGAGGGCACGCCGATCGTAGGCGGAGACGGGATTCTTGTGCTGCAGGGCGGCCACGTCGACGACGAACGCCTCCTCGGGCGCGAACACGGCGAAATCCGCCGCGTACCCCAACGCGATGTGCCCTTTCGTGTTCAGCCCGACCTGCTCGGCCGGGTTCTCCGCCATCCACCGGACCACGTCGTTCAGGCTGTGCCCGCGACGTTTGGCCTCCGACCACACCGCGGACAGCGACACCTGCAGCGAGGCGATGCCGCCCCACGCGACACCGAAGTCGCCGATGTCGAATCTCTTGAGGTCGACCGTGCACGGGGAGTGATCGGTGACGACGCAATCGATCACGCCGTCGGCCAGGCCCTGCCACAGCAGTTCACGGTTCCCGGCTTCACGGATCGGCGGGCAGCACTTGAATTGCGTTGCTCCCGAGGGTATCTCTTCCGAGACGAACGACAGATAGTGCGGGCACGTCTCCACGGTGAGCTTCACGCCGTCCTTGCGGGCCGACGCGATCATCGGCAACGCATCGGAGCTCGACAGGTGCAGGATGTGCACCCTGCACCCGGTCCACCGGGCCAGCTCGATAACCTCTGCGATGGCGAGATTCTCGGCACCGCGCGGCCGCGAGTCGAGGAAGTCCGCGTAGTTCTCCCCACCTGGCGACGTCGCGCGGTCGATCGCGTGTGCGTCTTCCGCGTGCACGATCATCATCGCGCCGAAGCCCGCGATCTCCTTCAGCGCCAGTTCGAGCTCGGCCGGATCCAGCGGCGGAAACTCGTCGACGCCGGAGTGCAGCAGGAAGCATTTGAATCCGAACACGCCCGCGTCGTGCAGGGCCCGCAGGTCCGGGACGTTGCCGGGCACGGCGCCGCCCCAGAATCCGACGTCGACGTATGCCTGATCGGCGGCGACCCGGCGTTTCACGTCGAGTGCCAGGGCGTCGACGGTCGGCGGGATGCTGTTGAGCGGCATGTCGACGATCGTGGTCACCCCGCCTGCGGCCGCGGCCCGGGTCGCGCTCGCGAATCCCTCCCACTCGGTGCGGCCCGGTTCGTTGACGTGCACGTGCGTGTCGACGAGACCGGGGATCAGCACCTCGTCGTCGCCCAGTTCGACCACGACCTCGGCGTCGAGCTGGGCGCCGAACGGTTCGATGACGACGATCCGGCCGTCCCGCACACCCACGCAGCGGGCGACCTCCCCCGCCGCGGTGATCACCCGCGGGGCGCGGAACAGCAGGTCGAGCCGGTCAGACATCGTGTTCACCACCTGTTCCGGCAACGCTGCGCACCGCCGCGGCCACGGCCGGGGCGACTGCGGCATCGAACACGCTCGGCACGATGTACGTGGGGTTGAGTTCCGACGGAGACACCGAATCGGAGATCGCGCGGGCGGCCGCGATGAGCATGTCGTCGGTGATCTCGACGGCGTGCGCGTCGAGCAGGCCCCGGAACACGCCCGGGAACGCGAGCACGTTGTTGATCTGATTCGGGAAGTCCGACCGTCCGGTCGCGACGACGGCCGCGTGCCTGCCGGCCGCGACCGGATCGACCTCGGGCACCGGATTCGCGAGGGCGAACACGACCGACCGCTCCGCCATCGTCTCGATGTCGCTGCCGGTCAGGATGTCCGGCGCCGAGACACCGATGAACACGTCCGCACCGACCAGTGCGTCCCGCAGCGATCCGGACCGAGCTTCCGGGTTGGTGTTGTTCGCGATCCAGGACCGGAACGAGTCGGACGTGTCGTCGGGCGAGAGGATGCCGTTCCGCCCGCACGCCACGATGTTCGTGGCACCCTGCGCGACCAGCAGTCGGATGATCGCGTGTCCGGCGGCGCCGACCCCCGAGACCACGATCTTCACCGTGTCGAGGCTCTTCTCGACCACCCGCAGGGCGTTGGTCAGTGCGGCGAGAACCACGATGGCGGTGCCGTGCTGATCGTCGTGGAACACCGGGATGTCCAGCATGTCGCGGAGCCGGGCCTCGATCTCGAAGCAGCGTGGGGCGGAGATGTCCTCGAGGTTGATTCCCCCGTACACCGGTGCGAGGGCCCGGACGATCTCGACGATCGCGTCCGTGTCCTGGGTGTCCAGGCAGACCGGCCACGCGTCCACGTCCGCAAACTGTTTGAACAGGGCCGCCTTGCCCTCCATCACGGGAATCGACGCGGCGGCACCGATGTTGCCAAGCCCCAGCACGGCCGAGCCGTCGGTGACGACCGCGACGGTGTTGCGCTTGATCGTCAGCCGCCGCACGTCCTCGGGGTTCTCCGCGATCGCGGTGCAGACCCGGGCGACGCCGGGTGTGTACGCGCGGGACAGGTCGTCGCGGTGCTTGAGCGGAACCTTCGGCACCACTTCGAGTTTCCCACCGAGATGGAGCAGGAACGTGCGGTCACTGACCTTGCCGACCACGACGCCGGGCACGTCGGCGATCGCGGACGCGATCTGCTCGGCGTGCTCGACGTCGGAGGCGTCGCACGTCACGTCGATGACCATGTGGTCAGGGTGGCTCTCCACCACGTCCAACGCGGTCATGGCGCCCTTCACGGAGGCCACCGCCCCCGCGAGAGTCGAGGTGGTGCCTGCGCCGACCGGGGCCGTGACGCGAACGGTGATGGAGTAACCGGGACTGGGATTGGGCATGCGTGTTTCCTCGGGTTCGTCAGGTAGGGGTGGAGAGCGCGCCGGTGCTCCGACTAGCGCGGCGCCTGGTCGGCGACGAGCGCTTGATGGCTCTGGGGCAGGGCTTCCCACCAGGTGCGTCGCGTCTCCGACAGCGCGGTCGCGTCGAGGTCGCCGAACAACCGCAGCCGGGACAGGCCACCGTCGGGGTAGACGTCGAGTCGCAGGTGCGTGGCAGCCTCGGTGGCGTCCAGAACGAAGCGGTGCCTCGTGTCGGGCTGCACGGCCGTGCGGGACAGCAGTTCGGTCCACGCGCTCTCGTCGGCGATGTCGGCGGTCCGCGCGTCGGCGGTGCTCAGCCGCACCCAGCCGGGCGCGTTCCCCACGTAGTAGCTGGTGTCGATCTCGACGTGCCGGGGATTGCCGGCCGCGGCCAGCGAGAACACCGCGAAGTCGTTGCCGCCGCCACGACGCCGGGAGTTCTCCCAGCCCTCTCCCATGTTCCGAGCCCGCCCGGGAAGGATGATGTTCGCGGGCGACGCGTAGAACGCGTCGGAGCAGCCGACGAGGCGTCCGCCGTTCTCCGCGGCGAGCAGGTCCACCGTCCCGTCGAGGAACCGGGGGTCGGGCACGACCTCACCGTGCACCCGCAACCGCGCGACGCCGCCGTCGGGGTAGATCGACAGCCGCACGTGTGTCCACCGGTGCCGGTCGGCGACGGCGTAGGCGTTCGCGGCATGCCCCTCGGCCGGGGACTTCTCGACGATGGTCTGCCAATCCGCCTTCATGACCTCCTCGATGGACGGGTAGCCCTCGATCGACGCCGCCTCGATGGAAATGAAGGGCGGGTAGTTGCCCTTGAAGTGCGCGGTGTCCACGATGATCCCATGGATGATGCCCGCGGCCCCGAGCCGGACGATCGCGTAGTCGTGGCCGTCGTCGCGGCGGCGGCGGGTCTCCCACCCGTCGTATACCTTGCCCTTGTGCCCGAAATCGGACGGGTCGAAGAACGGGGCCTCCGCCTTGATGAGGTTCTCCCGCTGGGCGAACAGTTCGTCGTTGGCCGCGGATACGCTTCCGCCGAGGGCGCGTGAGGCGAGGTCGGGTAGTGCGGTGAAGTCGGGTGACGTCATGATTCTCCTCGTGTGCTGAGTGGTGCGAGTTCGGCAGTCGATGCCGCGATCGTGCAGCCGGTCCGGCGCAGTAGTTCCGCCGCATCTCTGATCGATCGACGAAGGTCCGGTTCCAGGTCCGCGAGCGCGTATGCCGCGGAGATGCCGGCGCTGTGCAATTGGATGTCGCTGAGCAGGTTTCGGCCGCAGACGGCCAGGACGGGGATTCCGGCCCTACGGGCCTCGGTTGCGACGCCGATCGGCGCCTTGCCGTGGAGACTCTGCTCGTCGAGTGACCCCTCGCCGGTGATGACGAGGTCTGCCCCGGCGAGCCTCCCGGGAAAGTCGACGAGCCCGAGAACCGTGTCGATGCCGGGCCGGGTGTCGGCCCCCAGCACCGAGATCGCGCCGAATGCCGCGCCTCCCGCAGCGCCCGCACCCGCGATCCGGCTGTCGTCGCGGCCGGTCGCGGCGCGCACGACCTGCGCCCACCGGGTCATGGCGTCCTCGAGCACGACCAGTTCTTCTGCGGCCGCGCCCTTCTGGCTCGCGTACACGGCGGTGGCGCCGGTCGGGCCGAGGAGCGGATTGTCGACGTCGCAGGCGAGCCGGAAGTGCGCCGCACGCGCCACCGGGTGGAGACCGGTCAGGTCGACCCGGGCGGCCTGGCGCAGTGCCGCTCCGCCCGGTGCGACGTCGTTGCCCTCGGCGTCGAGGACACGTACGCCGAGGGCCTGTAGCAAGCCGGCACCGCCGTCGGTTGACGCGCTGCCCCCGAGACCGACGGTGATCTCGCGAGCTCCCCCCTCCAGCGCGTGCCTGACGACGGTGCCGAGTCCGAATGTACTGGCACCCAAGGGGTCCGCCACACCGTCCGGGAGCAGTACCAATCCCACGGCCGAAGCCAGTTCGACCACCGCGGTCGAGCCGCGCACCGCGTAGGACGAGGTGACGGGCCGACCTGTCGGCCCCGTGGTGGTCACCGCGACCGGAGACCACCCTGCGGCGACGGCCGCGGCGACGGTGCCGTCGCCGCCGTCCGCGACCGGAACACGATCGATCGCCCAGGAGGGATCACCGGCGAGGAGTCCGTCGGCGAGGGCGTCCGCCACTTCCGCCGCGGTGAGGGATCCCTTGAACTTGTCGGGTGCGACAAGTACACGTGTCACGGTGCCCCCTAGTCCAGCAGCAAGAGGGCTGTGGGAGCGTGCTCCCAGCTCTCCGCCAGATCCTCGAACTCGGCGACGTTGTCGAGTTCGGTTCCCATCGCGATGTTGGTGACCCGCTCGAGGAAGACCTCGACCACCACCGGCACCTTGTGCTCCCCGGCGAGCTCACGGGCCTTCTCGAGGGCGCCGGCGATCTCGCCGGGCTCGGTGACCCGCAGCGCCTTGCAGCCCAGCCCCTCGGCGACCTTGACGTGATCGACGCCGTACCCCTTCGGGACCGCGGGCAGCACGTCGTGTTCGGTGGTTTCCTGGGTGTTGATGTTGTCGAAGCCCAGCTGCACGCAGAAGTCCATGTCGAATGCGCGCTGCGCCTGACGGATCAGTCCCAGGTAGGAGTTGTTCACCACGACGTGGATGTACGGCAGGTTGAACTGGGCGCCCACCGCCAGTTCCTCGATCATGAACTGGAAGTCGTAGTCACCGGACAGCGCCACGACGGGTGTCTCCGGCTCCGCGGCAACCACTCCGAGGGCGGCGGGGATGGTCCAGCCCAGCGGCCCGGCCTGGCCGCAGTTGATCCAGTTGCGCGCCTTGTAGACGTGCAGGAACTGGCCGCCGGCGATCTGCGAGAGCCCGATCGTGCTGACGTACCGGGTGTTGCGCCCGAAGACGCGGTTCATCTCCTCGTACACCCGCTGCGGTTTGACCGGGACGTCGTCGAAGTGGGTCTTGCGCTGCATGGTCCGCTTCCGGGTGGCACAGTCCTCGACCCAGGTGCTGCGGTCCGCGAGTGTTCCGGCGGCCTTGCGCTCCTTCGCGACGGTGACGAACAGTTCGAGCGCCGCCTTGGCGTCGGAGACGATCCCGTAGTCCGGTGCGAACACGCGGCCGATCTGGGTGGGTTCGATGTCGACGTGAACGAACTTGCGCCCCTTGCGGTAGGTGTCGAGGCCGCCCGTGTGCCGGTTGGCCCAGCGGTTGCCGATGCCCAGGACGAAGTCCGACGCCAGCATGGTCGCGTTGCCGTACCGGTGGGCGGTCTGCAGACCGACCATGCCCGCGGCGAGGCGGTGGTCGTCCGGGATGGTGCCCCAGCCCATCAGCGTCGGCACCACGGGAACGTCCAGCAGTTCCGCCAGTTCCACGAGCAGATCCGCGGCGTCGGCGTTGATGATGCCGCCGCCGGCGACGATCAGCGGGCGGTCGGCGGCCCCCAGCATGTCGAGGGCCTTCTCCGCCTGCGCCCGGGTCGCCGCCGGCTTGTACACGGGCAGCGGCTGGTAGGTGTCCGGGTCGAACTCGATCTCCGCCAGTTGCACGTCGATCGGCAGGTCGATGAGAACCGGTCCGGGCCTGCCGGACCGCATCAGGTGAAATGCCTGCGCGAACGCACCCGGAACCTGGGCGGGCTCGAGCACCGTCATCGCCATCTTCGTGACCGGACCCGCGATCGCGGCGATGTCGACGGCCTGGAAGTCTTCCTTGTGCAGGCGCGCGACCGGGGCCTGCCCGGTGATCGCGAGGATCGGGATCGAGTCCGCCATCGCCGAGTACAGGCCGGTGATCATGTCGGTCCCGGCCGGCCCGGACGTCCCGATGCAGACGCCGATGTTTCCGGCCTTGGCGCGGGTGAATCCCTCGGCCATGTGGGATGCGCCCTCGACGTGGCGGGCGAGGACGTGCTTGATCCCACCGTGGTCACGCATTGCTGCGTAGAACGGGTTGATCGCCGCACCAGGGAGGCCGAAGGCCTGGGTGGCACCTTCGAGTTCCAGAATCTTGACCGCTGCGTCAGCGGCGCGCATACGAGGCATATCAGTTCTCCATCGAGGATTACGAGTTGAGGCGGGTCACTGGGAGGGGCGGCCGGACAGCCGCTCCACTCCGCGCAGCAGGCCCGAATGATCCAGGCCACCATCGCCGTTCGCACGGGCGGAGGCCATCAGCTGGGCGACGACGGCGCCGAGGGGTGTCACGACGCCGGCCTCACGGGCAGCGCTGGTCACGATGCCGAGGTCCTTGTGGTGCAGGTCGATACGGAATCCGGGTTCGAACGACCGGTCCAGCATCTTCTGCGCCTTCTGGTTCAGGACGGCCGATCCGGCGAGCCCACCGCCGAGTACCTCCACGGCGGCCGCGGTGTCGACACCGTAGGCCTCGAGGAAGATGATCGCCTCCGCGAGCAGCTGGATGTTGCCGGCGACGATCAGCTGGTTCGCTGCCTTCACCGTCTGTCCGGAGCCGTTCGGGCCCACGTGGACCACGGTCTTCCCGACGACGTCGAGGATCGGCCTGGCCGACTCGAAGTCTTCCGGGGCGCCGCCGACCATGATCGACAGTGCGGCGTTGACCGCACCGGCCTCGCCTCCCGATACCGGGGCGTCGATCAGCCGGAATCCACGCTCGGTTGCCTGCGCGGCGAGTGCGGTGGTGACGTCGGGCCGGATGCTGGAGAAGTCGATGATCAGCGCGCCTGCCGGGGCGTGCTCGAAGACTCCGTCCTCGCCGGCAAGTACGGCCTGCACGTCGGGCGAGTCGGGGACCATCACGGCCACGACGTCGGCGCCGGCAACGGCCTTGGCGATGGAGTCCGCTGCGGTGCCGCCGGCCTCGACGAGTGCCGCGGTGCGCCCGGGCGAGCGGTTGTATCCGACCACCTGGTGGCCGGCCTTGGCGAGATGAACGGCCATGGGGCTGCCCATGATTCCGAGTCCGATGAATGCGATAGTGCTCACGAGTGTCCTCGATTCCGTCGAAAGTGGTGTGTGTCAGTGGGCGGCGTGGGACGCGCGCTGTTCGCGGGGCAACCAGTCGAAGGTGTCCGGCCGGGTGGACTTGTACTCGAGTCCCACGTATCCGCGGTAGCCGTGACCGGCGAGCCTCTTCAGGTAGCCGTCGATGTCGAGTGTTCCGGTGCCGGGTTCTCCGCGACCAGGAGTATCCGCGATCTGTACGTGCCCGACGCGGTCCGCGTACGTGTCGATCGCGGCGCCGACGTCGTCGCCGTTGACCTCGAGGTGGTAGAGGTCCGCGAGGAGCCGGAGCGAATCGACACCGTGTTCCGCCTTCACCCGGTCGATCACGGCGATCGCCTCGGCCGCGCTCTTCAGCGGGTACGCCGGCGTGCCGCTGACCGGTTCGACGAGTACGACCGCACCGATACGATCCGCCGCCTTGCCCGCCTGGGCGAGGTTCTCGGTGGCCGTGTCGTCCTGAATCTTCGGATCCGTGCCGTCGATACGATTACCATACAGGGCGTTGAAAGCTTTGGTGCCCAATCGTTCTCCGATTCCGACGGTGATGTCGATGTTGTCGCGGAACGCCGAGACCTGCGCCGGGTCGGACAGCAGTCCGCGGTCCCCCGCCGGCATGTTGCCCGCCGCGAAGTTCAACCCGGTCAGCTGCACTCCGGCGTTCTCGATCGCGGCCACGAACGCGTCGACGTCGCTGTCCCGCGGTACGGCGGTGTCGAAGGGCCACCAGAATTCGACGGCGTCGAATCCGGCATCCCGAGCAGCCTGTGGGCGCTGCAGGAGCGGCACGTCGGTGAGCAGGATCGAGCAGTTCAGGGTGTAGGCCAAGGTATCCATCGGTTGTTCTTTCACTTTCCGGGTGTTCAGGAGACTGTGGTGTTGTCGGGCTCGGGCAGGCCTCGGTAGCGTCGCCAGGCGCCGTGATCGGTGATCTCGGTGAGCTCGCCGGCTCGGCTCTCGAGGAGGCCCGGTCGCAGGCCTACCGCCAGAACCGAACGGCCGTCGGACAGTTCGATCACGGTGAGCTCGAGTTCCTCGGGCTCCTCGGGGAGGAAGTCGGTGCGAATGTCGCCGATCGGCACGTCGTAGAGCTCGCCCTCGATCGAGGCTCCCCCGGTCTCCGTCAGCAGCAGTGCGGGGAATTCGTCACGCACGGAGAAGAATCGGTATTTCGGTGCGGTCCGGACCGTGCCGAGGAACGTGTGCGCAGACACGTTGTGATGCAGGTTTCCCCCACGCATCGCTCCACCGTTGCAGAACAATTCGGCCATCTTGTCAGCTCCTTCTTCCGTGGGCAGGTGTCGCCGCTTCGGGCTTGCCCGCCAATTCGATCGCTACCTGGAGCAGCGCTTCGCGTAGTCGTTTGGTGTTCGCGTCGAGTCCTTCGCGCACCAGGTCCTGGGTGACCGGCCACGGGGTGTCGCTGATGACGTCGTGATCGGTGACCAGGGCGATGCAGGTGTAGGACATGCCCAGTTCCCGGGCCAGCGCCGCCTCGGGGTACGGGGTCATGCTGATCAGGTCCCATCCCTGGGCCGCGTACCAACGTGATTCGGCGCGGGTCGAGAATCGGGGACCGCGGATCGCCACCATCACACCGCCGTCGTTGACCACCCAGCCGTTCCGGCGGAGCGTCGACACCACCGCTCGGCGCCCGTGGGCGCAGAACGGGTCCGCGAAGGAGATGTGGACGTCGTCGTCGTGGAAGGTGTCGTCGGTGCGGCCCGTGCGGTCGACCAGCTGGTCGGGCACTACGACCGAGCCGACGCCGATCGCCGGGCGCAGCGAGCCGGAGGGGGTGGGCGCGAGGATCGTGCGCACGCCGAGGCTGTGCAGGGCCCAGATGTTGGCGCGGGCATTGATGCGGTGGGGCGGGATGTTGCGGTGTCGTCCGGTGCGGGTCAGGTAGGCGAGCCGGCGGCCCCCTGACGATCCGAGGACGATGCTGTCCGACGTCGGCCCGTACGGGGTGTCGATGTCGACCTGTTCGGCGTCGTCGAGGAGTCCGTGGTATCCCCAGGTGCCGAGCACTGCGACGGTGGGCTGGGTGTCAGGCATGGTGGTTCACCGGTCCTTCCGAGGCCCCGTTCGTGGTCAGCGCTTCGCGCCTCTCGATCGCCGGCCGTGCCGGGGCGTCCTGGAGGTGTTCGTGCCCCGGGTGCGGGTGGATGGTGACGTCGTCCGGGTCGTCGGGTGTGACCTTCCCGTCGAGTACCGCTCGCATCTTGTCCTTGTCGAGCATGCCCTCCCAGTTCGCGACCACGAACGTGGCGAGGCAGTTGCCGAGCAGGTTCGTGAATACGCGCATGGAGTCCATGAGCCGGTCGGCGCCGAGCAGCAACGCGACCGCGGCCACGGGGAACGCGCCGATTGCGGCAGCGGTCGCGGACAGGGCGACGAAGGCCGACCCCGGCACACCCGCCATTCCCTTGGAGCTGAGGATCAGGATGCCCATGATCGCGAGCTGCTCGCCGAATCCGAGATCAACCCCGACCGCCTGCGCCAGGAACATCATCGCCAGCGACAGGTAGATCGCGGCTCCGTCGAGGTTGAACGAGTAGCCGGTAGGGATCACCAGACCGACGACGGCGCGGTCGCATCCCGCGTTGTCCAACTTCTTGATGATGCGGGGCATGACCGCCTCGGACGATCCGGTGCCCAGGGCGAGCATGAATTCTTCGCGGCAGTACTTGATGAACTTCCACGCGTTCACTCCGGTGATCAGCTTGACCACGATCGACAGGACGGCGATGAAGACCAGTGCAGCGCCGTAGCACGCCAGGATGAGTACTCCGAAGGATTTGAGGGAGCCGGCACCGTAATTGCCGACGGTGAATGCCATCGCACCGAACGCTCCGAGAGGCGCCAGGTACATGATGTAGCCGACGATGCGGAAGATGACGTGCAGCGTCTGGTCGATCACATCCATCAGGATCGGCGGAGCCGATTCACTGAAGGACGCCAGCGCGACACCGAACAGGATCGCGAACAGCAGCACCTGCAGCAGGTTGTTCTGTGCGAACGCATCGAACACGCTGGTCGGGATGATGTGCATGACGAACTCGACGCCACCCGGCAGGTGGCCGCCCTGCGTCTTCTCGTCCAGGGCGCTGGTGTCCAGCGTGGCCGGGTCGATGTTGAGCCCGCTACCCGGCTTGACGAGGTTTCCGACGAGCAGGCCGAGCCCGAGCGCGAAGGTCGTCGCGGCCGTGAACCAGAGCAGCGCCTTGCCGCCGATCTTGCCGAGCGCCTTCATGCTGCCGACCTTGGCGATGCCGGTGACGATCACCAGGAAGATCAGCGGCGACACGACCATCTTGATCAGCTTGATGAAGCCCTCACCCAGTGGCGCCAGGTGATGGGAAAACTCCGGAAACAGGATTCCGGTGGCGATGCCCAGGGCGATTCCGATCAGGACCTGGACGAAAAGTGATCTGTACCAACGCTGCTTTGTGGGTTTCGCAGCGATTTCGACTTCAGACACGGGGCCCTCCCTCGGGGCTTGGTGTTTTCCATATTATGGAAGTTGTATTTCGTATCTCGATATAGTGAACGCCGTCACACCGACGTTTGTCAACCGATGTAGCGAAGGAATCGTCGCGATCCGCCACTCCCGCGCTATCGTCATACGGAGCACCCTTTCCGTCTGACGGAAAGAATGTGGGGGCTCTCGCGCAGTCAGAGGATGGAGACAGACATGACGAACGGTCAGAGTCCGGCCGGCGGCGTGCAGTCGGTCGAGCGCGCATTCGACATACTCGAGATCATGGCGAGTGCCGGCGGGTCCATCGGGGTCAGCGAACTCGCCGACCTGGCCGGACTCCCCCTCCCGACCATTCACCGGCTCATCCGCACCCTGATGAACCGCGGATACGTGCGGCAGCTACCCACCCGGCGGTACGCGCTCGGGCCCAAGCTCATTCGCCTCGGCGAGAGCGCCACCCAGCTGATCGGCGCCTGGTCGCGACCGCACCTGTCCGAACTGGTGCGAGGCACCGGCGAGACCGCGAACATGGCCGTCCTCGACGGCACCATGGCCGTCTACGTCGCGCAGGTGCCGTCCGAACACGCGATGCGCATGTTCACCGAGGTCGGCCGACGCGTCTACCCGCACTGCACCGGCGTCGGCAAGGCCATCCTCATGCAGCTCTCGAATGACGCCGTGCGCTCACTGGTCGGCCGGACCGGAATGACGACGTACACCGAGAACTCTTTGACCGACCCCGACATGCTGATCACCGATCTCGAATTGAGCCGAAACCGCGGGTTCGCGATCGACGAGGGTGAGCAGGAGATCGGCGTCCGGTGCTTCTCGGTGCCGGTGCCGAACGCTCCGACCCCCACCGCCATCTCCGTCTCCGGGCCCGCGGCCCGCGTCACCCTCGAGTCGGCGGACCATATCGTGCCGCTGCTCAAGCGCGTGGCGAAGGAACTCGGCACCGAGTTCGACAAGAACGCCGCGCTCTGAATCCGGTCGCCCATCAACAAAGGTTGACGGATCCTTGTCATCAACTTAAGTTGATACCGTGAGTGACGATCCGAACCCGGCGACCGCTTTCGCTGCCGTCGTCGCGCTGCGGCGTCAGGCCGATCAGCTCGAGCGTGACGCCGTCGCACACGCACTGTCCGCGGGCTGGACCTGGGCGGACATCGGTCACGCTCTCGGCGTCTCGGGTCAGGCGGCGCACAAACGCCTCGGTCCCGGACGATCCTCCGACAAGAAGACGAGGGGCACACGATGAAGTTCACCCGGGCATGGCGCGACATGCGCACGATGAAGACGCTGTTCTCCGAAACGGAGGCCGAGGCCGACCGCCTGGGTGACCGGGAACCGGGCCTCGAGCATCTGCTGCTCGCAGCGTTCGTACTGCCGGACGGTACGGCAGCCCGAGTGTTCGAGCGTCTCGGATCGAACCGGGACGCACTGCGCGAGGCGGTCATTCGCGTGCACGGGGAAGCCCTCGCGGCGGCAGGCATGACGGACGCGGGCGTCGCCACCAGCGCACTGAGCCGCCCGCGCACCGGGCCGCTGCGACTGACCGAACCGGCCCAGGCCGCGTTCCGCAATGCGGTGGCTCTCGCGAAGTCGGAACGGCGACCGATCGTCGGAGCCGACCTCGTCGCAGCCGTCGCCACCATCACGCACGGCACCGCGGCGCGGGCACTGGAATCACTGGGACTCGTCCGGTCCGACGTCGTCGACGCCGCCCGCGCCGAGCCGGCACCGTGAGCGGACGGCCCAGGCCCGGCAGCCGCCGCCTGCGCGGATAGGCTCGACACGTGGTTCTTCCCAGCTCGACTTCTGTGTCCCCTGCAGATGTTCTCGGCTCCATGCGGGACGTCATCGACGGTCCGCTGCCCGACATCGCCGTCCGCTTCTCCAAGTTCCTCGCCGACATCTGGCCGCACACCGCGCTGGTGATCTTCACCCGGGAATGCACGGGACGTCCCCGCAAGGTCAGCGGAGATCCGTCGGTGGTCGAGCGCGTCACCATCGCCGAACTGGACGCGTTGCGCACCCGCGTGACGGAAGGCACCCCGTTCGACGACCAGATCGTGCTCGCCGGCTCGAAGCGGAAGGTGTGGGCGCTGCTGGACGCGACGGGGACCCTTCTCCTCGTTCTCCCGAAGCCGCGGCAGCGCATTCGTGAGGTCCCGCTGGTGGCGGGCGCGTTCGGCGTCGTCGCCGTGTCGATCCGGCATCAGGTGGCGCAGGCGAGCCCGGCATACCTGGCGGAGTCGCGGGCGGCGTCGAGCGAGCGGGCCAGGACCATCGTGGAGCTGACGGACCTGCACGCGGCGACGCTCGAATCGATCCTGTCGACGCTCCGGTCCAAGGACCTCGACGACCGTCGGTCGCGGATCACGGCGAGCGAGACGGCGTCCTCGGCGCTGGTGACCCTGCGCTCCGCGGGCGAATCCGACCGCAACCTCGCGGAGGAAGCCGTCACCACCGCGTTCGCCCGGCTGCAGGGCGAACTGCGGCCGCTGCTCCAGCACCGGCCCGTGCGGGTCGACTACGTCGATCCGCCGGTGGACGGCCGCGCGCTGCCCGGCGAGGTGGCCAGTGCCGCCCGGGCCGTCGTCCGGAGCGCCGTCCTGGCATTCGCGGCGCAAGCCGCCCTCGAGCGAATCCGCATCGCCTGGGACTGTGACGGCGCGAACCTCCTGGTCGAGGTCCGCGACGACGGCGACGGCGGTCTCGACACCGACGCGCTGGTGCGGCAACTCTCCGGCCGGGTGCACACGCTCGGTGGCCGGATCGACGTGGAGTCGGTCGACGGGTGGGGGTCCCGGGTAGCCGTCGCGATCCCCCTCGACGTACCGGTGGCGCGACCGGACGAACAGCAACTGGGCGATCTCAACCCCCGCGAACTCGAGGTCCTGGGTCACCTCGCGACCGGCAAGCGGAACAAGGCGATCGCCGACAGCCTCGGCATCAGCGAGAGCACGGTCAAATTCCATGTCGCGGGTGTGCTGAAGAAGCTCGGTGTGGCGTCCCGAGGTGAGGCGGGCGCGATCGCCCTGGAGGCGGGCATCCGCGCCGACACCACCAGTAGGCACGCATGAGCGTCGCGACGCTGCCGATCGGGCACTGACCCCCGCACGTGAGTGGCAAAGTGTGCGGGCGCACGCTTTGCCACTCACGTCAGGTGATGCGGTCCGGGTGGGTGTAGATGTTCATGGTGGTGCCGCGGAGGAACCCGATGAGGGTGAGCCCGGTGTCGTGGGCGAGGTCGATCGCCAGCGAGGAGGGTGCGGACACGGCGGCGAGGATCGGGATGCCGGCCATCACCGCTTTCTGCGCCAGCTCGAACGACGCCCGGCCGGACACGAGCAGGATGCTTCCCCGCAGCGGGACCCGGTTCTGTTCGGTGGCCCAGCCGATCAGCTTGTCGACGGCGTTGTGCCGCCCCACGTCCTCCTTGATCGCGAGCAGTTCCCCGGTCCGGGTGAACAATCCGGCCGCGTGCAGGCCCCCGGTGGTCTCGAACACCTTCTGCGCGGCCCGCAACCGGTCGGGCAGCTCCGCGATCGTCGCGGCCGGCACCCGCACCGTATCGGTGGCCGGTGAGTGCTTCGTGCGTTGCCGGATCGCATCCAGCGACGCCTTCCCGCACACCCCACACGAGGAGGTGGTGTAGAAGTTGCGTTCGATACCGGTGTCGGGCAGGAACACCCCGGGCGCGAGATCGACGTCGAGGACGTTGTAGGTGTTGACACCGTTGTCGTCGACGCTGTTGCAGTAGCGGATCGACGCGATGTCCGCGCGGTCGCCGATGATGCCCTCGGTCAGCAGAAACCCCTGCGCCAGTTCGACATCGGAACCGGGGGTGCGCATGGTGACCGCCAGCGGTGTCCCGTTCACCCGGATCTCGAGCGGCTCCTCCACCACCACGGTGTCCGGTCGGGTGGACTGCCGGGTGTCGGTGATCCGGGTGACCGGGGTCCGGGTGGTCACACGCCCCATCAGGGTCGCCGTTCGAGACGGATGGTGATCGCCTTCGACACCGGGGTGTTCGACTTACGGGCCACGTGATCGAGTGGGATCAGCGGATTCGTCTCCGGGTAGTAGGCGGCGACGTTCCCCCGCGGCGTCGGGTACGGCACCAACCGGAAATCATCCGCCCGGCGCTCCTGCACCGTCCCGCCCGGGGCTTCCCACTCGGAGATCAGGTCCACCCGGTCCCCGTCGACGTATCCGAGGGCGGCGATGTCCTCGGGCGCGATGAACAGCACCCGGCGTCCGCCCTTGACGCCGCGGTAGCGGTCGTCGAGACCATAGATGGTGGTGTTGTACTGATCGTGGGAGCGCATCGTCTGCAAGATCAACCGGCCCTCGGGCACCGGCAGCCAGGACAGCTCGTTGACCGTGAAATTCGCCTTCCCCGTGTCCGTCACGAACCGGCGCTCGTCCCGCGGCGGGTGCGGCAGTCCGAATCCGTCCGGTTGACGGACCTTGCGGTTGAAGTCCTCGAACCCGGGAATGACCCTTGCGATGGAATCGCGGATGCGGTCGTAGTCGGCGGCGAATTCCGCCCAGGGCACCGAATGTCCGGGACCGAACAGGGCCTGCGCTATCCCGCAGACGATGGCGACCTCGCTGCGCAACTGGTCACTCGCCGGTGTGAGGCTGCCGCGGGACAGGTGCACCATCGACATCGAGTCCTCGACCGTGACCTGCTGCTTCTTCCCGGACTGCACGTCCTTGTCGGTGCGCCCCAGCGAGGGCAGGATCAGCGCGGTCTGCCCCGTCACCAGGTGCGAGCGGTTCAGTTTCGTCGACACCTGCACCGTCAGCGCACAGCCCCGCAACGCGGCCTCGGTGGTCTCGGTGTCCGGGGTCGCCGAGACGAAGTTGCCGCCCATCCCGACGAACACCGACGCCTTCCCGTCCCGCATCGCCCGAATCGAGTCGACCGCGTCCAACCCGTGCTCCCGCGGCGAGCGGATCCCGAATTCGGCGTCGAGCGCGGCCAGGAACGATTCGGGCATCTTCTCCCAGATCCCCATCGTCCGGTCACCCTGGACGTTCGAGTGTCCGCGCACCGGGCACACCCCGGCCCCGGGTTTGCCGATCATCCCCTGCAACAGCAGCAGGTTCACCGCGTCCTGGATGGTCGCGACCCCGTGCGTCTGCTGAGTCAACCCCATCGCCCAGCAGATGATGGTCTTGTCCGAGGAGATCAACGCCTCCGCCGTGGCCTGGATCTGCGCGAGGGTGAGCCCGGTCGCCGCCGCCACCGTGCCCAGATCGACCTGCCGCAGATGCGCCGCGCACTCCTCGAAGCTCGCGGTGTGCCGGTCGATGAACTCCCGGTCCAGCACCGTCCCGGGATTGCGGTCCTCCGCCTCGAGCAGCAACCGGCCCAATCCCTGGAACAGGGCCTGGTCGCCGCCGATCCGGATCTGCAGGTACTCGTCGGCGATCTGCACACCGTCGCCGACCACCCCGTGCACCTTCTGCGGGTCCTTGAACCGCAACAGTCCGGCCTCGGGCAGCGGGTTGATCGCGATCACCCTCGCCCCGTTGGCCTTCGCCTTCTCCAGGGTCGAGAGCATCCGCGGGTGGTTGGTGCCCGGGTTCTGCCCGGCGATCAGGATCAGGTCCGCGTTCTCGAGGTCGGGAACCGACACCGACCCCTTCCCGATCCCGATCGTCTCCACCAACGCACTGCCCGACGACTCGTGGCACATGTTCGAGCAGTCCGGCAGATTGTTCGTCCCGAACGCCCGGATCATCAACTGGTACACGAACGCCGCCTCATTGCTGGTGCGCCCGGACGTGTAGAACACCGCCTCGTGCGGCGACGCCAACGCCCGCAGCTCGCCGGCGATCATCGCGAACGCCGCGTCCCAGCCGATCGGCTCGTAATGCGAGGCCCCCGGCAACAACACCATCGGATGCGTCAACCGGCCCTGCTGCCCCAACCAGAACTCGGTCCGACCCAGCAGATCCGACACCGAATGCGCCGCGAAGAACTCCGGCCCGACCTTGCGGGTGGTCGCCTCCTCCGCGACCGCCTTCGCCCCGTTCTCACAGAACTCCGCATGCTTGCGGTGCCCCGGAGTCTCCGGCCACGCACACCCCGGACAGTCGAACCCCTCCCGCTGATTCAACTTCATCAACGTCCGGGCCGTGCGCACCGGACCCATCTGCTCGAGCCCACGACGCAACGACACCAACACCGCAGGAACACCTGCCGCATAGGATTTCTCGTGCGTGACGACGACATCATCTTCGTCGAAGGTGTACCTGTCGGTGGTGTCGGTCATGGAGTCAGTTTCCTCGTGCAATCCATTCGGCGAGGTGCGGGGCCTCGGTGCCGATCGTGGTTCCGTCACCGTGACCGGTGTGGACGAGCGTTTCTTCGGGAAGAGCGAACAGCCGGTCCCGGATCGACCCGATGATGGTCGGGAAATCCGAGTACGACCGGCCGGTGGCGCCGGGGCCACCCGAGAACAGGGTGTCGCCGGAGAACAGTGCCCCGGCCTCGGGCAGGTACAGGCACACCGACCCCGGCGAGTGACCGGGCGAGTGGATCACCTGGATCTCGGTGCCCGCGATCGCGATCCGCTGTTCGTCCTCGAGATGCCAGTACTTGGCGTCGGGGTGGCTCATCTTCCACAGCACGTCGTCGCCGGGGTGCAGCAGCACCGGGGCATGCAAACGCTCGGCCAATTCTGGGGCGACGGTGACGTGGTCGTTGTGACCGTGCGTGCAGATCACGGCATTCACGTGCCGGCCTCCGACCGCGTCGATGATCGGCTGCGCGGTGTGGGCGGCGTCGACGATCACGACGTCGGTGTCGTCACCGATCAGCCAGATGTTGTTGTCGACGTTCCACTCTCCGCCGTCGAGGGCGAACGTTCCCTCGGTGACGACCCGCTCGATCCGCAACTGCCCGCTCACAGAACGACCACCGAACGCAGCACCTCACCGGCGTGCATGCTGTGGAACGCCGCTTCCACCTCGTCGATCTTGATGCGCTCGGTGACGAACTTGTCCAGCGGCAGCCGGCCCTGCTGGTACAGGTCGACGAGCATCGGGAAGTCACGCTCGGGCAGGCAGTCGCCGTACCACGAGGACTTCAGGGATCCGCCGCGGGAGAAGAAGTCGATCAGCGGCATCTCGAGGGTCATGTCGGGGGTCGGGACACCGACCAGCACGACGGTGCCGGCGAGGTCGCGGGCGTAGAACGCCTGCTTCCACGTCTCGGGGCGGCCGACCGCATCGATCACGACGTCGGCGCCGAAACCGCCGGTGAGTTCCTGGACGGCCGAGACGGCATCCACCTGGCCGCCGTTGATCGTGTGCGTCGCGCCCAGGTCCTTCGCCCATTCGAGCTTCTTGTCGTCCCGGTCGATCGCGATGATCTTCACGGCGCCTGCCAGGCGGGCGCCCATGATCGCGGCATCGCCGACACCACCGCAGCCGATGACGGCGACGGTGTCACCGCGGGAGACGTTGCCGGTGTTCACGGCGGCACCGAGGCCGGCCATCACGCCGCAGCCGAGCAGCCCGACGACTGCCGGGTCCGCGGAGGGATCCACCTTGGTGCACTGTCCGGCGTGGACGAGCGTCTTGTCGGCGAACGCGCCGATCCCCAGGGCGGGAGTCAGTTCGGTGCCGTCCTCGAGCGTCATCTTCTGCGCGGCGTTGTGCGTGTCGAAGCAGTACTGCGGGCGGCCGCGCTTACAGGCCCGGCACTGACCGCAGACGGCGCGCCAGTTCAGGACGACGAAGTCGCCGACCGCCACGGACGTGACGCCTTCACCGACACTCTCGACGATCCCCGAAGCCTCGTGGCCCAGCAGGAACGGGAACTCGTCGTTGATCCCGCCGTCGCGGTAGGTGAGGTCCGTGTGGCACACACCGCACGCCGCGATATCGACCACCACCTCACCCGGACCGGGGTCCGGAATGTTGACGGTCGCGATCTCGACGGGGGCACCCTTGGAGCGGGCGATGACGCCTCGTACCTGCTGCGGCATTGGACTCATTCCTTCGGTCGATCAGTCATAGCGGGATCGATGCATGGCCATATATGCACCTCTCCCGAGACCTTACGTTCCGGAAGATCACCGAGGGACTGATCGAAGTGAGAGGTTGACCTAGCCGGAATGCCAGCCGCTCACCACGGTCTTGCGATGGAGGTCATGACGGGAAACTGACGGTTGACACGTCGCGGTATATACAGGACTATACATCTCGAAGAGTGAGGCACACCACATCGATCACGGAGTTCTGATGACCCGGAGAGATTCCAGCTCGACCGAGGAACCGCACCCGCCCCTTCCTGTGGTGCTCGACGGCGCCCAGCTCACCGTCGACCAACTCACGGCGCTGGCCCGGGAACCCGTCGTGATCGAGCCCGACCCCGCAGCGCTCGACCACGCACGCCGTTCGTGGGAGACAGCCGTGCGCATCGCCGAACGGCAGCCCATCTACGGACGCACCACGGGTGTCGGGGGCAACCGGGACACCTCCGTCTCCGACGGCGTCGACCAGGACCTTCGACTTCTCCGCAGCCACGCCACGGGTTCGGGCCCCGCGCTGCCGGATCACGTCGTCCGCGCCGCCATGATCATTCGCGTCAACCAGATTCTCAACGGCGGATCCGGTCTGCACCCCGACATCGTGACCGCGCTGATCGATGCCGTCGCGGCGGACGAACAGCCCACCGTGCACGCTCGCGGGGCGATAGGCACCGGCGACCTCAGCGCGTTCTCCGAGATCGCGCTCGGGTTGATGGGCGAGGCACCGCTGAGGGACGGTCGACTCGTCACCCGGTGGACCGCACACCAGGGTGACGCACTCCCGCTGATCTCGACCAACGCGATGACGGTCGCGCTCGCGGCGTCGGCCACCGACAGCGTCGCGAACTGGCTGGAGCACTCGCTGATCGTCGGTGTGCTGTCGCTGCTGGCGACGCGCAGTTCCGTCGAACCGTTCGCGGCACGGGTGCAGGCTGCCCGCAGGCACCTCGGCCAGGAGGAGGTGGCCGGCCGGGTCCGGGAGCTCCTCGCGGGCCACCGCGTACAGGCTGCCCGCGTGCAGGATTCCTACGGGTTCCGCGCCCTGCCGCAGATCCTCGGGGCGACGTGGCAGGCGCTGCAGCGGTTGCGGGGCACGCTCGCGATCGAGATGAACTCGTCCTCCGAGAACCCCCTCATCTCCGTCGAGGACGACGCCGTGTTCCACAACGGGAACTTCCACGGAATGCCGATCGCCCTCGCCGTGGACGAGGCGAAACTCGCGCTGTCGAGCGCGGCGCTGTTGTCGCAGTGCAGGCTTGCCAATCTCTCCGATCCGGTGGTCACCGGTCTCCGGCCGTTCCTGGCCGACGGTCCGGCGGGCAGTAGCGGCACCATGCTGCTGGAGTACACGACGTCCGCGGCCATCGCCGAGATCCGGATGGCCGCGGCGCCGGGCTCTCTCGGACACACCGTGATCTCCCGCGGAACCGAGGACCACGCGAGCTTCGCGTCGCAGGCCGCCACCCAGCTCACCGACATCCTCGCCCAGTCTCGCATCGTGCTCGCGTGCGAACTGATCTCGGCGGTGCGCGCCCTCGGCCAGCAGAACCACGAACTCGACACGACCACCGAACTCGGCGCGTACCTGGACCGGGCACGCGCATGCCTGGACCCCCGGACGACCGACCGTCCTCTGAGCGACGACCTGAAAGCAGCGGTGAAGTTTCTGGAACAGATGCCGAATCCGGAGAAGGACACAACTCGGTAAAGCAGTCCCACGACACCGAACTTCCGAGTGTGTCTCCACTCGGATTACACGAAAGTAGCACGCGGATGATCACATTCGACAAAGTCACCAAGGCATATCCGGACGGCACGACAGCGGTGAACGAACTGGACCTCGAGTGCCCGAGCGGGAAGATCACAGCACTCGTCGGGCCGTCGGGATGCGGCAAGACCACGTCGCTTCGCATGATCAACAGATTGATCGAACCGACGTCCGGAACCATCTCCCTCGACGGCGAATCCACGGCGGACATGGATCCGGCGCTGCTGCGCAGGCGGATCGGGTACGTCATCCAGCATGCCGGACTGTTCCCACACCGCACTATCGTGGACAACGTCGCGACCATGCCCAGATTGCTGGGAAAGACGAAGAAGGAGGCCCGAACCCGGGCGATGGAGCTGCTCGAGACGGTCGGTCTCGCGGCGAACTTCGCGGACCGGTATCCGTGGCAGCTCTCGGGTGGCCAGCAGCAGCGAGTGGGGGTCGCGCGCGCCCTCGCCGCGGATCCGGCCTTCATGCTGATGGACGAACCGTTCAGCGCTGTCGACCCGGTGGTCCGGAGCCAGCTCCAGGACGAGTTTCTGAGACTGCAGAAGGACATCGGCAAGACGATCATCATCGTCACGCACGACATCGACGAGGCACTCAAGCTCGGCGATCAGGTCGTCGTGTTGCGGACCGGCGGGATCCTGGCGCAGGCGGCGACGCCGCTGGAGTTGCTGACCGAACCCGCCGACGAGTTCGTCGCCGACTTCGTCGGACGCGACCGCGGCTACCGTTCGCTGGGTTTCTCGAACCTCGGCGGCCGCGTGGAGACGGTCGCCGAACCCGTTGCCCGTCTGGGTGATTCGGCGTCCGATGCCCGCACCCGGACCACGGACGACTGGCTGCTCGTCGTCGATCCGGCGAACAAGCCGATCGGCTGGGTGCAACCGGCGAAGGTCGTCGACCGCATCCGCCCGGACGACGTGAATCTCAGCGGGACGGTCGCCGATGCGCACGGAACGATGCGGGCCCTGCTCGACGCCGCCCTGTCCGCACCCAGCAAACGCGGTGTCGTCGTCGACGGCGACGGTGTGCTCGTGGGAACCGTGACGGCACACGCGGCGGTCGCGGCGATCGAGTCTGCGGATCTCGTAGCCACGGAGGCGATGGCCCGATGAACATCGAATGGCTCGGCCGCCAGTCCGATCGCATCGCCGAACTGGTCGGCTGGCACATCCTCCTCGCGCTCGTGCCGCTCGTCGTCGGTGTGATCGTCGCGTTGCCGATCGGCTGGCTGGCGCATCGCAGTCGCCGGATCAACCCCTATGTGGTGGGCACGGCCGGCCTGCTCTACACGATCCCGTCGCTGGCGCTGTTCGTCCTGCTCCCGCCGATCCTCGGAACGAAGATTCTCGATCCGATGAACATCGTCGTCGCGCTGACGATCTACACCGTCGCCCTGCTCGTGCGCGTCATCGCCGACGCCCTGGATTCGGTGCCGCAGGAGACGGTGCTCGCCGCCACGGCGATGGGCTACCGGCCGTACCAGACTCTGCTGAAAGTTCAGCTGCCGGTGGGTGTTCCCGTCATCTGCGCCGGACTGCGCGTCGCGGTCGTGTCGAACGTCAGCCTGGTCTCTCTCGCCGCGCTGCTCGGGATCCCGCAGATCGGTTCCCTGTTCACCCAGGGCTTCCAGTTGCGTTTCTACACACCGATCATCACCGGTATCGCGCTGTGCCTGCTGCTGGCGCTGGTTCTCGACCTGCTCATCGTGCTCGCCAATCGGTTACTCACACCGTGGACCCCGAAGGTGGTCTCATCATGATCGACTTTCTGCTCGACGGTGCTCATTGGACCGGGCCCGAGGGCATTCCTGCTCTCCTCCTCCAGCACCTGCTGTACACATTCCTCGCCCTGTTCGCGGCGGCGCTGATCGCGGTTCCGCTCGGTTTGTACATCGGGCACACTGGTCGCGGAGCGGTCGTCGTCGCGGGCCTGGCCAACTCGCTGCGCGCCCTTCCCACCATCGGCTTGCTGATCCTGCTGGTGCTCGTCATCGCACCGTCGTTCTCGACCAAGCTGGCCTATCTCATTCCGAGCCTGATCGTGCTGGTCTTGTTGGCCATCCCGCCGATTCTCACCAACACGTACGCAGGCATTCGCTCGGTCGACCCGGCCGCCGTGGACGCTGCGCGGGGCATGGGGTTCCGGTCGATGCGCATCCTCACCGAGGTGGAGATGCCCTGCGCGCTGCCGCTGATGCTGTCGGGTGTGCGCAGCGCCGTGCTGCAGATCGTCTCGACCGCGACCGTCGCCGCCTACATCTCGCTGGGCGGACTGGGACGTCTCCTCATCGACGGCAAGGCGCAGAGCGACTACGCGCAGATGGCCGCCGGAGCGGTCCTCGTGTCTCTCCTCGCGCTCGCATTCGACCTGGCGATCGGATTCCTCACGGTTCGGGTCGTCTCACCCGGTCTGACGCGACGCGAGCGGAGCGGCGCGAACAAGCGACCCGATTCCGAAGACACCGCCGTCGCAGCCCGAACCGCGTCCGCTCCCGAGCCCTCGCTGATCTGAAGGACATCATCATGAAGAAGGCATTGATCGTCGCGCTGACCGGCGCCACCCTGATGTCGTTGACTGCATGCGGGATCGGCAAGGACCCGTTGGCGTCCGACGACGGCGGAAGCAGTGACGGCGCCATCGTCGTCGGCTCCGCGGACTTCCCCGAAAGCCAGCTGATCGCGACGATCTACGCGGAGGCGCTGCGCGCGAACGGCATCGACGTCACCGAGAAGCTCAACATCGGAAGCCGGGAGGTGTACGTCCCGGCCATCCGGGACGGCTCCATCGACCTGCTGCCCGAGTACTCGGGTGCGTTGCTCCAATACCTCGACAGCGCCACCACCGCGACCGCGTCGGACGAAGTGACCGCGGAGATCAAGGCCAAGCTGCCCGCCGGGCTCGTCGCACTGGAACCGTCCCCCGCCGAGGACAAGGACGTTCTCGCGGTGCGGCAGGAGACCGCGGACGAGTACTCGCTCGAGACGATCGAGGACCTCGTGCCCCACGCCGACGAGCTCACCCTCGGCGGCCCGCCCGAATGGAAGACCCGGGAGAACGGCGTCGCCGGCCTGCGGGACAAATACGGACTGACGTTCAAGGAGTTCCTGGCACTCGACGCCGGCGGTCCCCTGACGCTCAACGCCTTGCTGAGCGGTCAGATCGAGGTGGCGGACGTGTTCAGCACCGACCCGGCGATGCGGTCGGAGAACCTCGTGGCACTCGAGGACACCAAACACCTGTTCCTGGCGGAGAACATCACCCCGATCATCAACGAGAACAAGGCAGGCGACGATGTCCGCGGCGTCCTGGCCGACGTGTCGGCAGCACTGACGACCGAGGATCTCATCGAGATGAACCAGCGGGTGGCCGACCTCGAGGACATGGGCGACATCGCCCGGGAATGGCTGCAGGACAAGGGGCTGGCGTCCTGATCACGCCCCGGGCGGGCGAGTCAGCTCAGCGCATCGAACGTCGCCGTCGCATATTGGGCGGTCCGGTCGGAGCCGAGAAGTCCCGGCCCCATCTTGTTCATCACGTACGTCATGGTCATCCGGCGTTCGGTGTCGACGACGACCTGCGAGCCGCCCCAGCCACCCCAGAAGCAGATGCGTCCCTCGGGGACGAACGGCACGGACACGGGCGTCGGCAGACCGTACCCGATGCCGAATCGAATCGGTTGCCCCAGAGCCAGATCCACGCCGCTCGACTGCTCCTCGAAGATCAGGGAAATGGTGTCCGGCGACAGCAGGCGGACGCCGTCGAGTTCTCCCCCGCAGGCCACGACGGACTGGATCCGGGCGAGCGACCGGGCGTTGCCCTGGCCACCGGCCGCACCGTTCTCCGCCTGGCGCCACTCGTCGGACCAGGACGCGGACGCGTCCGGTCCGGGGCCGGTGAACGTCCTGACGATGACACTGGCGGGGTCGAGGGAGGCCAGATCGATCGGCAACGGCGGCGGCGGGACCACGTTCGACACCCGGCCGAACTCCGACGGGTCCAATCCGATGTGGAAGTCGGCCCCCAGTGGCCCGGCGATCTCCTCCGCGACGAAACGGCCGAGCGTGCGCCCGTCGATTCGGCGGACGACCTCACCGATCAGATGGCCGTAGTTCAGCGCGTGATATCCGGACGCCGTGCCCGGCTCCCACCACGGCGCCTGGGCGGCAAGCCGTTTCGTGGACTCGGCGAGGTCGAATGTGTCCTCGACCGTGATCGGCTGATCCCACCCCGACACACCCGACGTGTGCGACAGGAGATGGCGGACCTCGACGCGGTCCTTGCCTGCCGCGGCGAATTCCGGCCAGTACTTCGCGACGGGCGCGTAGACGTCCAGCAGTCCGCGGTCGACGAGCATCAGTGC
This sequence comes from Rhodococcus sp. IEGM 1305, assembly GCF_030058635.1. NCBI lineage: Bacteria > Bacillati > Actinomycetota > Actinomycetes > Mycobacteriales > Nocardiaceae > Rhodococcus > Rhodococcus sp. IEGM 1305. Next base: position 816,932 of record NZ_JASHKX010000001.1, on the reverse strand, counting down.
GGCGAGCGCGGTGACCGTCTTGGTGCACGACCACACGTTGGTGATGGTGTCGCGCTCCCATTCGGTGGCGTGATCGGTGTCGGACCATCCGCCCCACATGTCGACCACCGGCTCTCCGTCGAGGGTCACGACGATCGACGCGCCGAGTTCCTCACCGGAGTCGAGATTGTCCTTCAGTGCCTCCTGCAACGCCGTGAAGCGCTTGTCGCACACTCCTCCGAGCTTGGTCACCTGTGGTTCCTCTCCACCAGCCGACGCAATTGATCTTGACATCGGATTCAATTTGAGGGTTCCAGTGTGATCCCGACCCTCATGTGATGTCAATCACTCGTTTCGTGGCGACTCATCCGGACGAGCCCCGACCTCAGCCGGTCACGGGCAGCACCAGCGCCTGCCCCGGGTCGCCCGAGGCGATGGTGACCTGGTGCGGCACCAGACTTCCGCGGAAGCTCGGATCTCCCCCGGACACCACGAGGCGAACGCGGTGCCCCTCGTCGAAGCGGTGGACGATGGCCGGCATCGTGACCCGGACGGGCCCACCGGGTGCCACGATGCGCACCGGAGCGACCTGTCCGTTGATCAGCGTTTCGGTGCCGTCAGGAGCCACGTCGTACAGCTTCGCGAAGACCACGACCGAGTCCTCGACACCGGTGACCGCGGGTGCGGCGGCGACGCGGACGTCGAGCGTCGGGGCGCCGACCACGTCCAGCGGGGCGTCGAGGATGCCGGACGACCATTCGGCCTGGGTGCCGGGGATCATGCCCTGCGGGACCTGATTCCCCGGCCGGGTGTCCGGTGCCTCCCGGTCCGTGGGGAGGCCGCCGGGCAGCGTGTTCAGCGTCTGCGCGCCGGGAACGATGCCGTCGAGTCGGTCGGTCAGCGCGCCGTCGCCGGAGAGGTAGAGCGAATAGTCCTGGCCTACCGCGATATCCGAGGATTCGGCGTACGCGGGTGCGGCGTTGCCGGTGTAGTCGACCCAGTTGCGGAAGTAGCTGAACACCGGCCCGGTGTCGACCGCGCGATCCTTCAGGTAGTGGTCGAACCAGTCGACCATCCGGCCCGTCTCGTACTGGGTGTCCGGGTTCGGATCCTTCATGCTGATCTCGCCCTCGGCGGGAGTGAGATCGGAATGCCCCCAGCTGTGCCAGATCATCTTCACGTCGTTGCCCTGCGCCTGCAGGGTCTCGAACGTGGCCGTCGCTTCGTTGAGGTCGAAGAGGGTGTCCTGCTGACCCTGCATGATCAACGCCGGAATCTTCACCCGGTCCGCGTACGACACCACGGACGACTGGCGCAGGAAGTCGACGGACCCCGGGTCCGGGTAGCCCTGCACCGCTGCCTGCGTCAGCGCCGGGCACGCGGGGTCGGCGAAATTGGGGCAACCCAACGCCCGCACAGGGTCCTGCGCGTAGCCCTCGGCCCGGGGGTTGGTCACGCCGATGGCCCCGAACATGAGCGACCACACCACCTTCGACGCACCGGGAACCGACGTGCTGACCCCGGTGATCTGGTCGGTGCCGTTGGGCGCGAGGGAGTAACTGAGGTCGTTCCACGTGATCATCGGGATGATCGTGTCGATCCGGGGGTCCACCGAGGCCGCGGCGAACTGCACGGCCCCGCCGTAGGAGCCGCCGACCATGCCGACCCGCGGATCGTGCGCCTCGGCGACGCCGTGGTGAGCGGTCGGGTCCTGCACCACGTAGTCGAGTCCGGGGACGGGGACGGTGTGCGCGGGATCGACGAACGCCATGCCGTCGCGTCCGCCGAGGAAGCTCACCAGTTCACTCGCGGCGCGCCCGTCGTAGTCGGGGTTGTCCATGTGAATCTTGCAACCGGAACCGCCGAAGCCCAGCCCGGAGTACGCGAGCACCGCGTAGCCGCGGGACGCGAGGAACGACGCGATGCCGGCCTGATCGTTCTTGGAACCGCCGAAGCCGTTGGTGGTGAGCACGGCGGGCACCCGATTCGACGCCGACGCCGAGTCGGGCTTGTACACGTCGCCGATCACGTCGCACGGCTCGTCCCGGTTCGGTCCGACGAGAACCTGGAAATGGAGCGTGGTCTTCGTGAACCCGAGCGGATCGGCTGTCACCGGGGCCGACGCCGCGATCGGTGTCAGTACCGCGGCCGCCGCCGTCACCACCGCCAGAGTCGATCTACGCGCCCTGTGTTTCACAGCCCACCCGCCGTCCGTCACTCCGCCCCGAGCACCTCCGACGAGCGTAAACGCTCTGGACGCACGACCAACTCAGGCTGCCGGTGTGTCGCGGCACCGGTGTGCGGCGCGGCGCGCAGACTCGCGCAGGTCGTCTGGCGCACGGCTGCGCCCCTCGTGCGGTTTATATTTGAGCTGTGGTAATGACCAAGCGCGCCGAAACGTCCCTGTTGACCGACCAGGTCTACGAGACGATGCACGAGGCGATCATGAACGGCGATCTGCCTGCAGGCTCCCGCCTGCGCATTCGCGACATCGCCGCGCAGGTCGGGACGAGCGTGATGCCCGTGCGCGAGGCGATCCGGCGGCTCGAGGAAGCCGGTCTGGCCGAGCGCGTCCCCCACAAGGGCGCGGTCGTGAAGGGCTTGACCTTGGCCGAACTGGTCCACGTCTACGACGTGCGACGGTTGCTCGAAGTGGAAGCCGCACGATTGGGCGCCCAGCAGATCAGCCCGGCGGACGTCGACCGGATGCACGCCGAGTACGAACTCATGCAGACCGCCATCGCCGAACGCCGGGTGGTGGCGCTGCTCGATCACGACGAGGCGCTGTTGACGATTCTCTACGAAGCATCAGCGAACCCCGTGCTGGTCGACTCCATCCGTACCCTGTGGCAGCACTGCCGTGCCTACAAGATCGTCGGTGCGCAGGGCACCCTCGACACGCCGGGGGACGACTCGTTGTGGAGGTACCAGGAACGTCTCGTCGAGGCCGCCCGCAAGGGCGACGCCGACGCTGCGGCCGCCGTCAACAACGAGTCGTTGATCAACGCGACGTCGCGGATCAGGGTGCAGCTCGCCGCCCAAGAGGATGCCGGTTAGCCCGTAGCGACAACGGTTTTCGCGGACCCGCCGGGTGCAATCCGTCCACCTCCACGGTGAGCGTCAGGGCACCTTCGGCGGGTTGTCGGGGAAGAGGAGGGCGCCGATCTCCTTGCCGATCGGCACCGTGTTATTGGCGTTGGCATTGGCCGTCGGTCCGAGCGTGGCGTAGACGACGATCGTGGTCTTCGACTCCGTCTCGTAGAGGGCGATGCCGTTGTAGCCCCCGAACGCCGGGTTCATGAGCAGCCAACTGCCCAGGTGAACGGTTCCGAATGCGAAGTACTTGTCCGCAGTCAGCGGGCCCAGCCCGGCGGTCTTGTCCGCCATCATCTCCGTGAACGCCGTGTCGGACAGGAGTTCGCCGGTGCCGAGCGCACGAACCCACCGCGCGACTTCGGCCACCGTCGAGTTCATGTTGCCGCTGTTGAGGAACGCCGTGGGATTCCAGAACGTGGAGTCCTCGAAGACGCCACGTTCGTTGGTATAGCCGTGCAGGATCGGTTCACTCATCTGAGGTGTCAGCACCACGCTGCTCGCGTCCATCCCCAGCGGCGTGAAGATCCGCTCCTTCAGGAGGTCTCCCAACGGCTTTCCCGCCGCCTTCTCGAGTACCACACCGAGCAGGCACAGGTCGCTGTGCGCGTAGGCAAAACTGGTCCCCGGTTCGAACAGCGGCGGGCGGGCGTTCGCCAAGTCGAAGATCTCCTGAGACGTAAAGCCTTTGATCGGATTTGCGTAGAAGATCTTCAGGAAATCGGGGTTGGTCACGTAGTCCGAAATGCCGGTGGTGCTGTTGGCGAGCATCCGCGGGGTGATCTTGTCGGCTCGCGGAAAGTCGGGCACCCACTTGGCGATCGGCTCGTCCAGGATCAGCGTTCCGGCCTCGCCCAGCTGCAACAGAATTGTCGACAGCATCGGTTCCATCGGCTGGCCGACTCGCAATTGCATGTCACGCGTCGCGGGAACGCCGAGCGGAGACTCCCCCACCGCCCCGGCGGCGATCTCCTCGTCGCCGCGCCACACACCGAATACGGCGCCGCTGAGATCGAGCTCCGTCAGCTTGTCGCGAACGATAGCGGCGATCTTGTCGGCGTTGGGATCATCGGTGTCCGCGACGTCGGGACCGTTTTCCGCTGATTGCTGTTCGCCGCTGCGACCGTCCGATCCGCACGAAACGGTGGCGAGGGCAAGAACGATGCTGAGCGCGGTGGCCGTTCGACGCAGCCGGCTACGAGTCGACAAGCTCATGGGGTCGATCCCTTCGTACGCAGAGGTCGAGTGGGAGTCGCTGCTCACTGGGATTCTAGGCGCAGACCGTCGTTGCCCAGGGAGGTTCCGGCCGTTATCCGATCGGCTGGTCGAGCGGCAACAACCAGCACTTTTCATCCGAGAACGGCCAGGTGGTGCCATGTGGCACCACATTTGAGCCACTAAACCCTTGCCGTGGTGCCATTGCTGTGCCACGATGGCACCATGGATTTGACACCGTATGTGAGCAACCTCGGACGTGAATTCGCCACCCTCGCCGAAGCCGGCGGTGACGAATCCCGTGCGTTGGTCGAGCGCCTGACCGGGTCGCTCGAGTCTGCGATCCGGATGACGTTGCTGGACGCACTGTCCGCCGCCACGGACGAGATCACCCAAGATCTGGCCCCGGGATCGGTGGAGCTGCGCCTGCGCGGACGCGACCCGAACTTCGTCGTGACCGCACGGCCCGCCGAGCCGATCGAAGACGCGACCGAGGACGATGCCGCACCGGCGGACGGCGGCACACCGATCGCCGAGGACGGCCCGACCGCGCGGATCAACGTGCGCCTCCCCGAACAGCTCAAGGCCGCGGTCGAGGAGGCCGCAGCCAAGGAGGGGCGCTCGGTCAACGCCTGGCTGGTCCGCGCGGCCTCGACCGCGCTGCAGCAACCGGACCGCGTCCAGCACGCCCAGCAGCGCGGCAAACAGACCAAGCAGAGCCTCACCGGCTGGGTGCGCTAGCCGCACCGCCTCACCTCACACCACGTCCCCGACCTGCGGGGATGTTTCACCAACTCATCCCGAGGGGACAGCTATGCCCAATTTCGATACACCCGAACCGATTTCCGTCACGCTCGAACTCGGCGTCGGCAATGTGCGGATCACCGCGAGCGACCGCACCGGCACCACCGTCGACGTGCGCCCGAGCGACGCATCCGATGAGTCCGACGTGCAGGCCGCCCAGCGGGTCCGCGTCGACTACGCGAACGGCGTGCTCCAGGTCATGGGACCGAAAGCGCGCGTACTCGACTTCTCCCGCAAGTCCAGGTCGGTGGAGGTGTCCATCGACCTGCCCAGCGGTTCGCAGGTTTCCGGCGAGGTGCAGGTGGGAGACCTCAGCGGCACGGGCCGGCTCGGGCAGTGCCGGTTCAAGACCTCCGCCGGGAACGTCCGGCTCGAGCAGACCGGTCCGTTGCGTGTGGACACCGCGGCCGGTCACGTCACCGCGGACGGCGTCGCGGGCAACGCCGAGATCCGCACCGGCTCCGGGAAGGTCCGCATCGGCGAGATCGAAGGCTCCGCAATCGTCAAGAACTCCAACGGTGACACCGCGATCGCCGCGGTCACCGGCGACGTCCACGTGCGCTCGGCGAACGGCGACATCTCCGTCGACCGGGCCGGCGCGAGTGTCGAGTCGAAGACGTCCAACGGCAGCATTCGCCTCGGCGAGGTGGCCCGCGGTTCGGTCGAGCTCGGGACCGCGATGGGCGACCTGGAGATCGGCATCGCCGAAGGCACCGCCGCCTGGCTGGAGGTGAACACCAAGTTCGGGCAGGTACGCAATCTGCTGGACAACACCACCCGGCCCGAGGCGTCCGACGAGACCGTCGAGGTCCGCGCGCACACCTCGTTCGGCGGCATCACGATCCGTCGTTCCTGATCCACTTCTGGACCTCGAGAAAGGGAAACCATGACCACTAGGCAATCTCAGCCGGCCATCGCGGTGACCGGGTTACGCAAGTCGTTCGGCGACCACGTCGTGCTCGACGGCATCGATCTGACCGTCCCGCAGGGAACGGTCTTCTCCCTGCTCGGCGCGAACGGCGCCGGGAAGACCACCACGGTCAACATCCTGTCCACCTTGATCAGCGCCGATGCCGGTTACGCCCGAGTCGCCGGCCACGACCTCACCCGCGAATCCGACGCGGTGCGCGCCGCAATCGGTGTCACCGGCCAGTTCTCGGCGGTGGACAACCTGCTCACCGGTAAGGAGAACCTGCTGCTGATGGCGGATCTGCACCACCTCGCCCGCAGCGACGGCCGGCGGCGCGCCGCCCAGCTGCTCGAACGGTTCGACCTGGTCGACGCGGCCTCGAAGCCGGTCTCGACCTACTCCGGAGGCATGCGGCGGCGGCTCGACCTCGCGATGACCCTGGTCGGCAGCCCGCGCGTGATCTTCCTCGACGAGCCGACCACCGGCCTGGACCCACGCAGCCGCCGGGCAATGTGGCAGATCGTCCGGGACCTGGTGGCCACCGGCGTCACCATCTTCCTGACCACCCAGTACCTGGAGGAAGCCGACGAACTGTCCGACCGGATCGCGGTCCTCGACCACGGCCGCCTGGTCGCCGAGGGAACCGCGGACGAGCTCAAGCGCCGCATCCCTGGGAGCCACGTCCGCCTGCAGTTCGCCGACCCACGCGGCCTCGAAGCGGCCGAGCGCGTCCTCGACCAGGTCTCGCGCGACCCCGACGCACTTGCCCTCCGCGTGCCCAGCGACGGCGGCCTCCGCTCGCTCAAGACCCTGATCGACCGGCTCGACGACGAGGCCATCGAGGTCGACGAGCTGTCCGTGCACACCCCCGATCTCGACGACGTCTTCCTCGCCCTCACCGGCAACCCCCACAACGAGAAGGTGACCTCATGAGCGCCCCCGCCCCCACTCTCGCCGGGCCGGCCCCGGCGGACCTCCGGTTCCACCCGCTGCGCGACTCGGCAACGATGCTGCGCCGCAACCTCAATCACATGCTGCGGTACCCGTCGATGACCGTGACTCTCGTCGGAATGCCGGTCGTCTTCCTGCTGCTGTTCGTCTACGTGTTCGGCGGGACGTTGGGCGCAGGGCTGGGCGGGGTGTCCGGCGGGCGCGCCGAGTACGTCAACTACGTTGTGCCCGCGATCATCCTGATGACCGTGACGGCCGCGGTGCAAGGGACAGCGATCTCGGTCGCGATGGACATGACCGAGGGCATCATCGCCCGGTTCCGCACCATGCACATCGCACGCGTCTCGGTGCTGACCGGACACGTGCTGGGCAGCGTGATCCAGGCGATGCTCAGCGTCGCGATCGTGATCGGCGTGGCACTGCTGGTCGGCTTCCGGCCCACCGCGGGGGTGGGCGCGTGGCTGGCCACCGTCGGCTTCCTGGTGGTGGTGACGTTCGCGCTCGTCTGGCTCTCCGTCGCGCTCGGCCAGGTGAGCAAGACCGTCGAGGCCGCGAGCAATGTGGGTATGCCGCTGGTTCTGCTGCCCTTCCTCGGCAGTGGGTTCGTCCCCACCGACTCCATGCCTGCCGGATTGCGCTGGTTCGCGGAGTACCAGCCGTTCACCCCGATCATCGAAACCCTGCGCGGCCTGCTGATGGGTACCCCGATCGGGAACAACGCATGGATCGCGCTCGGCTGGTGCGCCGTCATCGCCCTCGGCGGATACCTCTGGTCGAAAAGGCTTTTCAACCGCGAGTACTCGCGGTAGCGGCACGGCCCCGCAACTGATACTGCCACGAAAGGACATCCGATGAGTAACACGGTCGCCGTCCCGTACGGCCTCCCCATGGAACGCGATGCGGGCCCCTTCGACCCGCCCCGGCAGATCACCCGGCTGCGCGAGACTCGTCCCGTCAGTCCCATGGTCTTCCCCGACGGTCACGAGGGCTGGCTCGTCACCGGCTACGACGCGGTCCGCCGGCTCATGGCCGACACCCGGTTCAGCTCCCGCCAGGACATCGGCATTCTCCACGTGCCGTACGAGACCCCCGGCATGCCCACCGCCACCGAGCCGTCCCCGCAGATGCCGGGCGTGTTCATCGCCATGGACCCGCCGGACCACACCCGGATGCGGCGCACACTCACCGGCGCCTTCACCGTCAAACGCATGAAGCAGCTCGAAGACCACATCATCGACGTGGCCGAGCGGCAACTGGACGAGATGGCGCGCCTGACCCCGCCGGTCGACCTGGTCAAAGAGTTCGCGCTGCCGGTGCCCTCGCTGGTGATCTGCGAACTGCTCGGTGTCCCCTACGCGGACCGGGACACCTTCCAGGTCAACTCCGCCAAGTTCCTGATCAAGGACCAGCCGCTCGACGAGAAGATGGCCGCGTACGGCGCACTGAGCACGTACCTGGCCGAACTGGTCACGCACAAGCGCGCCGCCCCCGGAGACGACATACTGTCCGATCTGGCCCGCGATGACGACCTCACCATCGAGGAGCTGACCGGCGCCGCCTTCCTGCTGCTGCTCGCCGGCCACGAGACCACCGCCAACATGCTCGCGCTGGGCACCTTCGCGCTGCTGGAGAACCCCGAGCAGCTGGCGGAACTGCGCGCCGACCCCGACCTCCTCCCCGATGCCGTCGAGGAACTCCTGCGCTACCTGTCCGTCGCCGACATCTTCTATCGCTACGCCACCGAGGACATCGAACTCGGCGGCGAAACAATCGGCGAGGGATCGACGGTCGTCGTCTCGTTGCTGGCCGCCAACCGCGACCCCCAGCGCTTCGACAACCCCGACACCCTCGACATCCGCCGCAAGGCCCGCGGTCACCTGTCCCTGGGCCACGGCGTCCATCTGTGCCTGGGCCAGCAACTGGCCCGCCTCGAGATGCGCGCCGGATTCGAGGGACTGCTGCGCCGCTTCCCGACCCTGGGGCTCGCCATCCCCGCCGGCGACGTGAAACTCAGGACCGACATGAACATCTACGGCGTCCACGACCTGCCGGTCACCTGGACGGAAGCGTCCCGGTAGAACCGTCGGCCGAGCGCGTCAGCCGATCCAACCAGTCGCCGAACAGAGCGGCAAGTAGTTCGGGCCGCTCGTGCATGAGTGCATGACCGACGTCCTCGACGACGGCCAGGGTGGCGTGCGGGTAGCGCTCGAGCAATTCGGCCGCGTCGGTGTACCCGACGACCGAATCGCGGCGGCCCGCCACGATCAACGTCGGCCCCGGGAACGCATTCGATCCGACGTCGACCGTCCACCCGGCGAAGATGCGCCCGAGAGCGTCCTCGTCGACGAGCGTCGTACCCGGCAGAACATGGTCGCGGTAGCGGCGAGCGGTGGCCGGCGTGCGCACGACGAAGTACTCGTCGAACCCCGCCCACTGTGCACGTTCGAGTTCGTCGTAGGCATCGGCGTCCTGGCGAACCACGGCGTGGTCGGGCACGTGTCGTGACCGCTCGGTGACCGGGCACAACAACGCCAGGCCGAGCACCGTGTCCGGTCGCTGTGCGGCCACCCCGCGTGCCAGGTAGGCGCCGTAGGAATGTCCGACCAGCATCACCGGGCCCACGCCCAGGCTGTGGATGAAGTCGCCGAGCAGCGTCACCACATCGTCGTTGCAGGTCAGGCCGTCGGCTGTCGACAGGCCCATCCCCGGCAGGTCCGGGTAGATCCGTCGGTATCCCGTGCCGGGAACGACGGCCTCGATTGCCGCCTCGATCTCACGATGATCGACGCCGGCGCCGTGCAGAGCCACGAGCGGCACGCCGGTGCCGTGCTCGACGTAATGGACCAGGGCTTCGTCGATCCGGCGTTCCATGTCGACACCTTAACGATCCACGCGACTACAGGAGCCGCGCTCGACCAATTGCCCGATCCCCCGTCGACGACTGAAATATGCTGCGTGAGGTGGACATTGTCGATGCTCATCATCATTTCATCAACCTGCCCGATCTCGCGTACCCGTGGATCGACAGTCGCCCACCCGCGCTCACCGCCTTGCTGCCGAACTACTACGACGCTGCGCACCGGTACCTGCCGCACGACTATCGGGCACAGCTCGAGGGGACGCCCGTCACGGCCTCGGTCGCGTGCGAGTTCGGTGCTGCAGACGGAGTCGCGGAGGCCATCTGGGTTCAGCATTGCGCCGACCGCGTCGGTGTTCCGAACGCCTTCATCGCGGCCGTGCAGCTCGATTCAGGCGATCTGACAGGCGTTCTCGCGCAATACCGGGATCTCCCGGTGGTCCGGGCTGTGCGTCAGCCGCTGTACTGGGCGGCCGACCCGATCAAGCGCCTGGGTGCGCGCGGCGACTACCTGTCAGACCCGGCCTGGTTGCATGGATTCGAGCAGGTCGCCGATGCGGGGCTGGTGTGGGATCTGCTCGTCTACGACGAGCAGTTACCCGCCACGCACGAACTCATCGCCGCGTTTCCCGACACCACGTTCGTGCTGGAGGCGGCCGGTTGGCCGGTCGATCTCACTGCCGAGGGCTTCACCCGGTGGGAAGAACGCCTCACGGCGGTGAGTCAGTTTCCGAACGTCGTCCTCAAGTTGCAGGGAATCGCCCTCATTTTCGGAACATCCCTGGAGGCGATCGGTCGGTGGGTCCGGACGGCCCTCAGCATCTTCGGCGCCGGGCGATGCATGTTCGCCTCGCATTACCCGATCGACCATCTGGTGTGGGATACCGAAACCATGGTGTCCACCGTCCAGGCAGCACTCGGCGACTTGTCACCGTCAGAACAAGCGCGCTTCTTCGGCGAAACCGCACGACGGGTGTACCGCCTGCACGCCGGTGACACCTAGTATTAGGGAGATCGGAGTACCTGCAGTTTCGACGCCGCCAATCCACTTTCGGCGTCCGGCCCACACTGTGAGGAGTCCACGTGACGCAAGAGGGCAGTATCCGGGTCGGCGACCGGACCATCACGTATCTCGAAGCCGGTGACCCGGGCGGACCGCTCGTGCTGCACAACCACGGCGGACCCTCGAGCCGGCTGGAGGCCGAACTGTTCGATTCGCATGCGAAGGCCAATGGACTGAGATTCGTGTGCGCGGACAGGCCGGGCATGGGCGGGTCCGATCCTCAACCGGGCCGCACCTTCGAAGGCTGGACCGATGACCTCCTGTTGCTGGCCGACTCCTTCGGCGCACAACGATTCGCGGTGACCGGCTGGTCCGAGGGCGGACCGTGGGCCCTGGCGGCCGCCGCGTATCTGGACCCCGCGCGCCTGGCCGATGTCGTGTGCATCGCCGGTGGCAATTACGGAACCTTCGGATCGAACTGGGCCGCGAAGTATCTCAGCAGCGTCGACGCGCTGGGTGGCCGCCTGGCACTTCACTTCCACCCCGGTTTCACACTCATGTACGACGTGCTCGGTATCAGTGCCACCCACTTCGCGGATCGCTACGCGAAGGCGATCACGCAGTCGGCGTGCACCGCGGACCGGGAGGTGCTGGCTGACGAGAAGGTCCTCGACGCGTTCCTGAGGGCAGGGCGCGAGTGCTTTCGACATGGCGCGGACGGACTCGTCGTCGACGCCACGATGCTCTACAAGGCCTGGCCGTTCGACATGACGAAAGTGACGCGCCCCGTGCACTTCTGGCAGGGCAGCGCCGACACCCTGGTGCCTGAGATCATCAACAAGACGGTAGCGGACAAGACCCCGGGCGCCGTCTGGCACCCGATCAGCGGTGGTGGTCATTTCATTGCCGTCAGTCACGCGAACGACATTCTCGCACTGGTATCGAACGATCTTGCGCCAGTGCAAAACTGACCCTCCAGGTCAGGCCGGGATTTCTCGGGCGTCGAACCGAGTCTGATAGAACAGCACCGTCACGGCGACGATCGCTTCGAGTGCGGCCGTCGCGAGTGCCGCCGCCATCGGAGTCGACATCGAATGACCCATCGGAGCCGACGCCGCTGCGTGCATCGCGTGCCCGTGGTGACCGCCACCGGACCCGGGACTCATCACGGTGACGTGCAACGCGATCATGCCGACGTTCATCAGCGCGACGAGACCCCAATCCCGGTGTGAACCACGCATCCACAGGTGCCGGGCGCAGTACAGGCATCCGAAGATCATCGCGGCGGTCACCATGCCGACCATCGGCGACGACGTCGCATGCTCACCGAGCGACGCGGCGTGGAGCGCTGCCGCGGCAACCGCGAGGGCCGCGGCCGCCCGCCGCAACCAATGACTGGCGCGGCGGGCGATCGGAGAGAAGACGGCGGACACGACTTCTAGCCTTCGCAGCAGTGCGTCGCGGTGCTCGCCGGCACGTCGAGCGCGGGGTTGCGGTCGAAGAATCCGACCGGCTTCAGCGTGAACCCGGCATAGTCGACCGGCATGACCGGCCAGTCCTCGGGCCGGGGGAAGTGCGTCAGCCCGAACGTGTGCCACAGCACCAGGTCTTCGCCCTCGATGTCCCGGTTGCCCGCCACGAACGTCGGCAGACCGGCCTGGCCCGGGTGCTGGTTGACGAAGTCGCCTGCGGGATAACGCTCGGACTCGTCGTATTGCGTGACCCACAGGTGCTTGGTCGCGAACGCGGCACGGGAGGCGATCGAACTGGACGGATCCGCCAGGAGCACCGGCTGACCTTCGGGGTGCAGCGCGTACCCGACGTCCTGCCCCAGCCGGTTCTGCTTGGTGGGATTGGTGATGTGCCAGACCCGGGCCTTGAGGTTGTCGGCGGTGCGTTGCCCCTCGGATTCGGTGGTCAGCTTGGTCTTCTGGCAGCGGAAGGCATTGCCCCACGGGTTCTCCGGACCCATCGGGACGGGCACGGCATCCACTTCCTCGACGGTGTTCACATTGCCGTCGACGGCCATGTCGAGCCGGGCGGAGAAGAGGTGCTGGTGGAACGGGGCGCCGAGCCCGGGCGCCATCTGGGTGGAGAATCCGTCGGCACCGCGGTAGGCGGAGGTGAAGACGATTCCGGTGGCCTTCGCCTCGAGTTCGATGGTGCCGTCGAGGTAGAGGTACCAGTAGAAGCCGTAGTCGTAGTTGCCGATGGTGAGGAAGAACGAGATGACGAGGCGGCGCGAGCGGCGGGTCTCGGTCATGCCGTTGAACATGTCCGTGTGCTTCCACAGGACGCCGTAATCCTCCTCGTGGAGGCAGATCGCGTTCTTCATGACGCGCGGGTCACCGGACTCGTCGGCGATCGTGACGTCGAAGTACTGGATCTCGCCGAGGCAGTCGCAGCCGAGTTCGAGCGAGTTGGTGTACCGGCCGAACAGGTACTCGCCCTGGTCGAAGTAGTTCTGCCAGTACCGGACCGGGGACGGATCGGCGTAGGGAACCACCATCTCGGCGATCGAGGCACGATAGATCACGGGACGTTCCACTCCCCCGTCGTCGAACGAGAGCTGGTGCAGCGTCAGACCCTCGCGCACGTCGAAACCGAAGCGGAACTTCCAGTCGGCCCAGGTGATCTCGTTGCCGTCGACGGAGAAGCTTGCTCCTTCGGGTTGGGTGATCTCGATCGGCTTGAGGTCGGTCCGCGTGGGTGTGGCATGCGGTTCGGCGTTCCATTCGCCGCGCTCGGCGGGGACGGGTAGCTCGATCTCGTCGACCACCTTCACGACGCGACGCTCGGTGAGATCGACGTAGGCCACGACCCCGTCGATGGGGTGAGCCCACGGCAGGTCCGCCTTGTCCTCCTGGTGGAAAGCGAGGACGCGGACGATGCGGTGCCCGACCTCGTCCTCGTGACCGAACACGCCGGCCGACAGGGGAACCGCCCGGACCTTCGACGGCTCGATGCCGCGCTTGGCCATCGCCGCGAGCCAGTCGGAGCTGCCGAGCAGGAACGCCTCGATGTCCTCGAACTCCTCGTCGAGGATCGGCACGTGGCCGTCGGTGGCGGAATCGACGGTGGCCCTGCTGATCACGCGGTTCTCCGTCACCGACACGACGAGGTCGGTGCCGATGCCGGTGGATCGATCGAGCAGCAGGATCCGGGCGCGTCGCTCGATCGGGTCGCCCGCGGTAAACGCGAGGACCGTCGACTTGTGCGGCTCGGCGAGCGCGACGAAGACGAAGCGCACGTTCTCGCCGATCAGTCCCTCGTCGGTGAGGAGTGCCTTCGCCGAACGGATCTCGTCCGCAGACAACGGGGTGAGCGGATGATCCGGGGCGGCGGAACCGACGGGGGCCGGGGTCTCGGTGGTGGCGGTACTCATCGTGCGATCTCCTTGTCGGTAATGGTGTCGTTCGTGTCGTGCTGCGGTATGGCGGTGTCGTGGCGTGCGGCGTGGGGTCGGAGCACAGCGACGGCTGCTCCGCCGGCGAAGGTTCCTATGAGCAGGACCCCGATGACGGCGGCGAGAGTGCTCGACCCGCCGACGAGAAGGGGAAGGTTGGCGACGGTCATGATCAGAAGCCCGGCCAGGCCGACGAGGCCGAGCAGGGGTGCGATCACGGTGTTCCACACCCGGCGGTCCACCCGCGTCCTGCCGAAGTAGACGAGGACGGCCACGGAAGTCAGGGTCATCAGTGCGACGATGCCGACGGAGGACACACCGGCGAACCAGGCGAACACCTCGGTCACCGGGTCGAGTCCGGCAACGGCGGACGCGACGATCAGGACGAGAGCCGATGCCGTCTGCACGACGGACGCGATGTACGGCGACGCGTGCTTGACGTGCGAGCGGCCGCATCCCGCGGGCAGGGCCGCACTGTTCCCGAGGGAGAAGATGTACCGGGAGAGCACGTTGTGGAAGGACAGCAGGGCGGCGAACAGGCTCGTGATCAGGAAGATCTGGACCAGGTCGCCGGCGATCGCGCCCACATAGCGGGTGGCGGTCTCGGTGATCATCCCCTCCGGATTCTCGGTCGCGATGGCCACGGCACCCTCGTCGCCCCACGCGCTCACCATCGCCCAACTCGACAGTGCGTAGAAACCGCCGATCACCAGCAACGCCAGGTAGGTGGCCCGGGGAATGGTGCGGCCCGGGTCGCGGGCCTCGTCACGGAAGACGGCGGTGGCCTCGAATCCGATGTACCCGGCGATGGCGAAGATCAGGGCGATGCCGGGTGCTCCGGAGAAGAACTCGGCGGGGTGGAACGCCGCCGTCGAGAATCCCTCGCCGCCGCCGCCGCCCCGGACGATGACGGCGGCGTCGATGACGAGGACGATCCCGACCTCGCAGACGAGCAGTACGCCGAGCACCTTGCCGGACAGGTCGATGTGCCGGTATCCGAGGATCGCGACCACGGCCGTCACGGCCAGGGCCCACACGTACCAGGGAAGTTCGGGGCCGCCGTGAGAGGTGACGAAATCGTTGACGGCGGCTCCGATGTATCCGTACACCGCGCCCTGGACGGCGGTGTAGGACAGCAGCGCGAGGAATGCGGAGCCGAGACCGGCATGCCGGCCCAGGCCCTGCGTGATGTAGGTGTAGAACGCGCCGGCGCCGGGGAGGTGCTTGGCCATCGCCGTGAATCCGACGGCGAAGAACAGCAGTACCACCGTGCAGACGATGTACGACGCGGGGTAGGCGGCGCCGTTGCCCGCTGCGATGCCCAGAGGGACGGTTCCGGCGATCACGGTCAACGGGGCCGCCGCTGCGACGACCATGAACACGATGGCACCCGGACCGAGGGTGCCTGCCAGTCTGCGAGGGGCGCCGTCGCTGACCGCACTCGAGTGCGTGGGGGCGTTGGTTGTCATGGTTTCCTTCGACTTTCACGAGGAGAGGGCCTGCGTGGAGGCTCCGCGGTGAGCTCTGGGACGAGCATGCGACTGCGGGTTGTCGGCGCAGTTGCCGAAGCGTCACAGTCCGTCGACAGCAAATGAGAACGCACGCAGGACGATTCTCATTCGGGTCCGGTCGAGGAATCTAGAGGGCGATGTTGACGGACTTGCTCTGGGTGTATTCGGCGATGGCGCCTTCACCGAGTTCGCGTCCCCACCCGGACTGCTTGTAGCCGCCGAACGGAAGCGCCGTGTCGAACGCATTGTGGCAGTTCACCCACACCGTGCCCGCCTTGATCTCGGCGGCCACCTCGTGGGCGCGGGACACGTCCCGGGTCCACACGCTGGCGGCGAGGCCGTAGGGGGTGTCGTTGGCGGCCGCGCGGACGCCTTCTTCCCGGTTGAACGGCACCGCCACCGCGACCGGTCCGAAGATCTCCTCCTGGTACACGCTGAAGTCACGGTTCACGTCGACCAGCAGGGTGGGCTCCACGTAGAAGCCGGTGTCGCCGTGCCGCTGCCCGCCGGAGAGCGCGCGAGCACCGTCGGCGAGTCCGGCGTCGATGTATCCGGTGACCTTGCCCAACTGCTCCTCGGAGATCAGCGGGCCGATGTCGTTGGTGGGGTCGAGTCCGGGTCCGATCTTCTGGGACTTCGCGAAATCGGCGACACCGGACGTGAATTCGTCGAAGATCCGGTCTTCGACGAGCAGGCGCGTTCCGGCCGTGCAGGCCTGGCCGTGGTTGAACAGGAAACCGCCGGCCACGCCCGGGATCGCGGCCTCGAGGTCGGCGTCGGAGAAGATCACCTGCGGGCTCTTGCCACCGAGTTCGAGGGACACCTTCTTCAGGTTCCCCGATGCGGCAGTGACGATCTTCTTTCCGACCTCGGTCGAACCGGTGAACGCGACCTTGTCGACGTCGTCGTGGCTCGACAGCGCCGCGCCGATGTCGCCGAAACCGGTGAGCACGTTGAACACGCCGTCGGGGACACCGGCCTCGGCGATCACCTCGGCGAGGAGCAGCGCGCTGAGCGGTGTCTGCTCGGCAGGCTTGAGGATCATGGTGTTCGCGCAGGTCAGCGCGGGTGCCACCTTGAACGCGGCCATCACCAGCGGGAAGTTCCACGGGATGATCTGTGCGCACACACCGACCGGTTCACGGGTGGTGAAGGCGTGGAATCGGGCTCCGGGCGCCCACGGCACCGACACGGGGATGGTGCGGCCTTCGATCTTGGTGGCCCAGCCGGCGTAGTAGAAGAAGATCTCCGCCGCCCACGTCACGTCGACGGCCTTTGCCACCGCTACGGACTTGCCGTTGTCGATCGACTCGAGCTGTGCGAACTGATCGGCCCGGGCCAGAATCCCCTCGCCGATCTTCCAGAGGATCCGCTGACGTGCCGCGGGGGTGAGCGAGCGCCACGGCCCGGACTCGAAAGCCCGCCGGGCCGCCGCTACCGCCCGGTCCACGTCTTCGATTCCGGCGTGCGGCACTGTCGTGATCACCTGTCCGGTGGCGGGATCGACCGTCTCGAACGTCCTGCCCGACGCGGAGTCCACCCATCGGCCGTCGACGAACATGCGCTTCGGCGACGAAACGAAGTCGACGACCCGGGGGTCGAGTCCGGCGGGGGTGTGAACGACTGCAGTCATCATGTCCTCTTCGATGGAGTGAACGAATCTGTGAATGAATCCGGCTTCTGCAGAACACTTTTGGCGGAAGTTTTCGCCTCGTCGTGCTGCGGCCCGAACCCACGATAAACCCCGAATGTGTCGCCGGTCACTACTAAATCCGGATGGGAATCAGCGACTGCGGCATTCTCATTCGACTTTTCCGGCCACGGCGGCGCCGATTCTCATTCCGGCTTTTCGGGTTGGTGCAGCTGATCCGCCGTGTGCGCCGGCGCAGGCTCCGGAATCGGGAACGAATTCTCCGGCCATTCTCATTCGAGGTGATCGAAAATTAATTCCGATCGGCGCATCGCGCTCGTCTGCTGCGCTAGCGTGCAACTCATGCAGCCCCGGGTTGATCACTCGCGCGGGGCCGGCCGGAAAGTGTGGAGAGCAGGTGCGTGGTGTCCGGTACACCGAGAATCAGAAGTAGATCACCGGTCGCCGGTCTCGAGCGGGCGCGTCTGAGTTTCGTCCAAGTGCTCGGGCAGTCCGTTTCCGCGGTCGCACCGTCGGCCGTGATGGTCACGCTGCCTGCTCTCGTCATACCCGACGCGGGCCGGGCGACCATTGCGGTGTTCGTCGCGGCGGCGATTCTGATGACGGCGGTCGGCTACTGCATCGGACAGTTCGCCACCCGGATGGTCGCCGTCAGCGGTCTCTACAGCTACATCGTCAAGGGACTTGGGGCGGTGCCCGGTTTCGGCGGGGGCTGGTCGCTGCTCGTCGGCTACGCGGCCGCGGCCATGGCGAGCACACTCGGTGCCGCGAGTTACCTCGCCGCGCTGCTCGGCCGAGTCGGGCTTCCGGCGGGGTCGCCCCTCATCGCGGTCCTCGCGGCGATCGTCGGACTGCTCGCCCTTCTCCTCATGGTCCGGGGCGTGCAATTGTCGGCGCGGATCATGCTCGCCATCGAGGTCTTCGCAATCGTGGCCGCCTCCGCCGCGCTGGTGGTCGCGTTCGTGCAATCGGTCCGCGAGGGCGCGACCCCGTCCGCGGGCGGCGCGAAGTCAGGATCCGCGGTCGGGTTCGCCGTGCTGCTCGCGATCACGTCGTTCGTCGGATTCGAGAGTGCGGGCACGGTGGCGCGGGAAGCCCGCAACCCGTTCGTCGCCGTCCCGCGCGCCATCCGGTGGACCCCCATCGCGCTGGGCGTTCTGTACGTGTTCGCGGCCGCCCTGCAGTTGCCGGAGCCGGTGCGGCAGGGAGTCGACTCGCTGCCGATCGTCCTCACGCTGCCCGACACGTCCGGCGCAGGTTCGTCGGCGCTGTCGATCGTCATGGAACTCGGCATCACCGCCTCCTGGTTCGCGTGCGTCCTCGGTTCGACGACGGCGCTGTCGCGCACCCTGTTCGCGATGGGCCGCGAAGGGGTGGTTCCGAGCGTGTTCGGCCGGACGCACCACCGGTTCCACACTCCGCACGTGGCATTGACGGCGGCGATGCCGGTCGTGGTCGCGGTGCCCGTCCTCTACCTGTTCGTCAGCGGTTCGAGCCGCGACGTCCTGATCGGACTCCTCGCCGTGTCCGCCCACGGCTACGTCCTCGCGTACGTCCTGCTGTGCGTCGCGACGCCGGCGTTCCTCCGGCGGATCGGCGAACTGACTCGACTTCCCCTGATCGTCGGCGTGCTGACGGCGACGGCGATGGTCGCCCTCGTCGGGTGGGCGGCGTTCTCGCGCACGTATGTCGCGGGCGCGGCGACCGCCGTCTACGTGCTTCTGATGCTTGTCGGCGCCGCGGTCTTCGCGATCCGCGCCAGGAGATCCCCCGGAATCGGAGAACGGATGGGTGTGTACGACGAGGCCGTGGCCGACGACCTGCTGGGCCGGTACCGCCCGTGGGAGGTCCGCCGGTGAGCCCCGACGACAGAGCCCTGTCGGGGCGGCAGCCGAAAGCCGTCACCAGCGCGCTGCGGGTGCTCGAGGAGGTGGCCCGCGCCGGCTCGGGTGTGACCGCGAAAGACATCGCGGCCCGCCTGTCGATGCCGTCGGCGACCACGTATCGACTGCTAAACATTCTCGTGGGCGAAGGCTATGTGGTGCGGCTCCCCGATCTGTCCGGGTTCGCGCTGGGCCAGAAGATCGGGATCCTCGTCGACGCCGCCGTCGTGCCCACCGTGTGTGCGGCGGCGCGTGAGGTTCTCGCCGAACTACGACTGTCGGTGCGCTTCGGGGTCCACCTGTTCTACTACACCAACGTCGCCGTCCGCACGGCCGACGCCGACCCCGAATACCCGCCGCCGGAGGACGAATCGTTTCTCAACCAGCACCTCTACGCGTGCGCAGTCGGCAAACTCCTTCTCGCGGAGAAGTCGGAACTCGAATCCGTGATTCCGCGTTGGGAGCCACGGGCGCTGACGGCCCGCACGATCGTCGCGCGGAGCGAACTCCTCGCGAATCTGGACCTGATCCGAAGCCAGGGCTTCGCCACCCAACTCGCCGAGCTCCGGGACGCGTCGGCCTGCGTGGCCGTCCCCGTCCGGTCCGGAACGGGGTCGCTCGTCGGCAGTCTGGCCCTGTCGGGACACGTCGATCACGGACACCTCATGCTGCGCCACGTCCCGTCGCTGCGGGAACATGCGGAGCGGCTGGCCCCGCTGATGGCCTAGCGCTCAGATCCCACCCGGCGAGGTAGCCGCCGACGTCAGGCGCCGACGGCCACTCCGCGCGGTGCGGGAGTGAGACTCGCGCCGCCCAGACCGAGGTGGTCACGCAGGGTGCTTCCGGTGTAGTCGGTGCGGAAGAGTCCACGCCTCTGCAACTCGGGAACGACGAGGTCGACGAAGTCGTCGAACGTTCCCGGCGCCTGGGCCGCCGACAGGATGTACCCGTCCGCCTCCCCGCCGAGGAATCCTTCCTCGATCTGATCGGCGATCTGCGACGCCGTCCCGACGAACTGCGGCAGCAGCACACCCTGGGCATACAGCTTGCCGATGTCGCGCAACGTGAGGTCGTCCTCGACGCTGAGCCGGCGCGCGACGTCGAACAACCCCTGGGTGCCCGGCACGACGACATCCTCGATCGGGGCGTCGAGGTCGTACTGCGAGAAGTCGTGATCGGTGTGCACCGACAACGTGATCAGGCCGGAGATGGGGTCGGCGAGTTCGTTGTGGAACGCCTGCTTCTCCCGAGCGATCGACTCGGTCTCCCCGACGAACGGCACGAACGACGGGAAGATCTTGATGTCGTCGGGGTTGCGCCCGAAGTTCGATGCACGCGACTTCACGTCGTCGTAGTAGGCCTTACGGCCCTCACTCGTCGGGTCGATCTCGAAGATCGCCTCCGCCCAGCGGGCAGCGAAGTCCTTACCGACCGAGGAGGACCCGGCCTGGATGATCACGGGACGGCTCTGCGGTGAGTGCGGCACCGTCAACGGTCCGCGCGTCTTGAACCACTCGCCCTCGTGGTCGACGGTGCGCACCTTGTCGGGATCGGCGAACACACCCGACGCCTTGTCCTGCACCAGGGCGTCACGATCCCAGCTCCCCCAGAGCTTGAATGCGACCTCCAGGAATTCCTGGGCGCGGTCGTACCGCTCGTCGTGACCGAGGTGGTTCTCGATGCCGAAGTTCTGGGCCTCCGCCTGATTGAGCGAGGTGACGACGTTCCAGCCCGCCCGGCCCCGGGACAGGTGGTCGAGGGTGGCGAAGATCCGCGCCACCTCGAACGGGTGGAAGTAGGTGGTGGACTTGGTGATCGCCAGACCCATCTTCTCGGTTACGTTGGCCAGGCCCGCCGCCACCAGCGAGGGGTCGATGGTCGCCGACGCCTGCGTTCCACTGCTCAGCGGGACACGGATGTCGTTGCCGTATCGAACGGGTGTGGCGAGGAGATCGGCGAAGAACAGGAAGTCGAACTTTCCGCGTTCGAGTGTCTGCGCCACGCGCCGGTAGTAATCGGGTCCGAGGTAGTCGGTCTCCGACGCCGGGTGCCGCCACGCGGCGTGGGAGTGGGTGACGTGCGAGGCGATGAGGAAGCCGGCGAGGTGCAGTTCACGAGACATGGTGTGGCTCCTTGATCGTCGGAAGTCTTAGTTCAGCCTTCAACAACGCGGCGATGGATGTCACCGATTGGACTCAGCGTGACGCGAAGTCCGCGACTTTCGCAGACTCGCATGGAGCCGAGTCCGTCGAAGTCAGGCGATATCCGGTGCGCGGAAATAAGATGAGTGATGACGAAAAACCCGCCGGTCCCACACCATCCGGTCGTCCTCGAATCGTTCCCGTGAAGTCGGCGCTGTCGGCGGTCCTCGCCGGGTGCGTGGTGGCGCTCGCACTCCCGTGGTCGCACGTCGCCATTGCCGACGCCGCGCCGGACTCCGCCATCCGGTACGTCGCGTTGGGTGATTCGCGGGCCACCGGGTCGCCTCACGACCCGCTGTCGATTCGAGACGGCTGTTTCCGCACATCCGACGCGTACCCGCAGATCGTCGCCGACACTCTGCGCGCGGCATCCTACGTCAGCCGGGCGTGCGCCGGAGCGAAGACCGAAAATATCACGGATACACCACAATTCACCATCACCGGACCGCAGCCACCGCAGATCGGCGCACTCCAGCCGGACACGACGCTCGTCACCGTCAGCATCGGGGGAAACGACATCGCGTGGTCGTCCTTGGTGGAACCCTGCTACACACTCGCCCCGGGACTCGACGCGAACTGTCGCTCCGACGCCACCACGGCCCGGCGCATGAACGACGCTCTCACCGTGCTCGGCCCGAAGGTGTCCGCCACCCTCGCGGCGATCACCGGGAAGTCCCCCGCCGCAACGGTACTCGTGGTGGGGCACGGGGGCATCTTCGGCGACCGCGGTTGCTGGCCCTACATCCCCACGAGCGACGCCGACGCCGCCTTCGTGGTGCAGTTCTTCGTGAGTATGAACAGCGTTCTCGCCGGCGCGGCACGGAGTAACGGCGCGTACTTCGTCGACGTGGCCGCCGCCGCGGTGGGGCACGACGCGTGTGCTGGATCCGATCTACGGTGGTTCGAAGGCCTCGTCCCCCGATCGTTCACGATGCCCCTGCACCCCACGCACGAAGGACTGAGGGCGATGGCATCGCTCGTCGTCGCGGCCCGTCCATGACCTGCATCGCGGAATCCGGCTTGCGCCATTCCCCGGAGCGGTTAGCCTGCCCTTACAACGTCGTGGCGAGGTGAGGAGTGACGGATGCGGGTTGCAGGGATCATGGCGGCGGTTCTCTTGGTCGGAACGGTGGTCGCCGGGTGCGCGTCATCCGAGACGGACTCACCCGCGACCTCCGCGAGCAGTGATGCCTTCCCCGTGACCACGACGGGCGCGCTGGGGTCGGCGACGATCGACGAGCGCCCGGACCGCGTCGTCGCGTTGAGCTGGACCGACGCCGACATTCTGCTGTCGCTCGGCGTGACTCCGGTCGCAATCGGGAAGGCGCCGAACGAGTCGGGCGTGCAGCCGTGGACGGCGGATAGTCTCGGGGACGCCCACCCGGCCATCCTCCAGGGTGTCAACACCAATGTCTCGGTCGAAGAAGTCGCCGCACAGGCTCCTGATCTCATCGTCGCCACCAAGTCATTCGGGCTCGACAATCAATACAGCCAACTCTCGGAACTGGCTCCCGTCGTGCACTATGCCGACACCCCCTCGGCCGAGACCTGGCAGGACGCGACGCAGACGATCGCCGCCGCGCTCGGTATCTCCTCGCAGGGAGACGACGTGGTGGCGCAGACCGAATCGGCTATCGACGACGACGCCGCCGCCCACCCCGCCCTCGACGGCAAGACCTACACCTTCTTCGTGGGACCGCAGCCCGACTCGACGTACGTCGTCAACTCGACCGACGACGCCGGAGCGAAGTTCCTCGACCAACTGGGGTTGACGCTGACCCCGTTCGCCACGGCACAACCTGTAAGCAATATCCCCGGGCGTGCCCAGATCAGCACTGAACTACTCGCCGACACCGATGCCGATCTCATCCTGGCAACGAGTTCCAATGGCGCGTTGGAGAGTGTGGAACAGCAGCCGGCATTCCAGTCGCTCGGCGCTGTCGAGCGCGGCGCATACGTGCCGCTGGCACCGACGCTGGCGCAGTCGATCGCCTTCCCCTCACCGCCCAGCCTCGATTGGGCACTGGGACAGGTGGTTCCACTCCTCGACTCCGCCGTGCAACGCTAACGACCTCGGAAGCCACTCCCGACACACTCGTCAATCCGTCCGCAAGCACGTCGATGCACCGCCGCACCACTGGACATCCGACCCAGTGGCGCAGTCGTGTGGTCGTCCGGTATACCCTTAAACAGGCCGTCCGGTTTGTTAACGGGATAGCTCGTAACCGATACCGACGCTCACACGAAGAACATCGATATCCTTTTCCCGCCACGCGGTTCTGTTCCACGGGCGGGAACGGAAGGACCGCAGTGCTGTTGGCAGAAACGTCACGAACACCGGCCCCCGTGGCTGCACCCGATGCCGAGGACTGGCGCGAGCTGGCCTCGTGCCGCGGGGTCGCATCGTCGGTGTTCTTCTCTCCCGACGGCGAGCGCGGTCATGCCCGCGCCCGTCGCGAAGCGAACGCCCAGCAGATCTGCCAGGACTGCCCTGTGCTCGCCCAGTGCCGCGACCACGCCCTGGCAGCCGACGAACCGTACGGGATCTGGGGCGGGATGACCGAAGCCGACCGCAGGCGGCACGCCCGCCGACTCCGCTCCGACAGCCGCCGTTGACCGGTTCCTCCCCTCCGCGGATCACCGTGCCTCCAGCTTGTCGATGTCGGCGAGCACTTTCTTGTGCCAGGCGATCTCGGTCTGGATGCGCATCTTGGCGTGGGCGACGATGAGATCGTCCGCCGCACTCTGGTCGGGCCATCGACGATCGAGCTGGTGATCGAACTGCAGCTCGCGTGCCGCGAGGACCGCGATGCGGTCCTCGACGTAGCCGCGAAGTACCTCTCGGTCGAGATCCGCGCTCACAGCCAGGGCGAGGTCGACGGGGTCCGGTTTGAGTTCGAACTCGGTGAACGCCTCGTCACGAAGCGCTCGAAGCTCCCTGGCGCCTTCCGCCGTGATCTCGTACACGGTTCTGGCGGGCAGCGCACCGTCCTGCTCTGTTCGCAACGGCCGGATCAGACCCTCGTCCGCGAGCCGATGCAACGCACCGTAGAGCGACCCGGGCTTCACCTGTGACCACAATTCGGCTCGATCCAGACGCGCGTCGCGACGCAGCTGGTGACCGTGCATGGGTCCCCGCTTGGCGAGAGCGCCGAGGACGAACAGCCGCGTGGGATTCATGCCATCAGTTCTACCGGAGTACTCATATTTGAGTACTCTCTTTCGCATGGCTATTCGACCGATCCTCATTGCCGGAGACACCAGACTGACCACACCAGCGGTGCCGGTCACCGCGTTCGACAACGCACTCGCCGCCTTCGTCGACGACCTCTACGAGACCAACACCGCAGCTCACGGGGCCGGCCTGGCCGCCAACCAAGTCGGAGACCCGAGAGCGATCTTCGTGTACGACCTGATCGACGACACCCGACGGCATCGAGGGCACGTCATCAATCCGATACTCGAGACTTCACCTCTGCCCGAGACCATGCCCGACCCGGACGACCTCGAGGGATGCCTTTCCGTTCCGGGCGAGCGTTACCCGACGGGCCGGGCCGACTGGGCGCGAGTGGTCGGCGTGGACATCGACAACAACCCGATCTCCGTCGAGGGCACCGGTTACCTGGCCCGCTGCCTGCAGCACGAAACCGACCATCTCGCCGGGCATCTCTACCTCGACCGGCTCGTCGGACGCAATCACCGGGCCGCCCGCAAGATGATCAAACGGCGTCAGTGGACCGGCCCCGGCAACACGTGGGTACCCGGGGCGGACCGTGATCCTTTCGGTTGGTGACAGGCATGCCGTCCGTCACGAGGTCGATGGACTTCAGCGCCGCGGCGGCGATGGGCACGATCCGGCCGGGCGCCGAGGCCGGCTAGAACCCACCGTGGCCGCCGAAGTGACCGAAGCCGCCGAGTTCGCCGAACCCGCCGTGGAAGGGCCCCACATCCTCGCGGCCGGGTCCGATAGGCCCGGTCGTTCCCGGCCAGCCCCACGGGAAACCCGAATCCGGAAGGTCCGTCACGGGACCCGCATCCGGCACGACGCGGGCGGCAGGAGTAGCCACATCGGGTACTGTTGCGGCGGAAGCAGTTCCGGCACCGAGGGCGACCAGGGGTGCGATTGCGGCTACGGCGACCGCCGCGCGGAGTGCGAACTTGCTCATTGTTCTCACCTTCATTTTCTTTCTGTGCCGCACCGACTTGTGCGGTGCAGGTGATGGGTTGATGATCGAACGACCATTGATGTAAATCGTCGTGGAAACGGGGCCCGGCGTCGCCACTGCCAGCAGGAGCTTCCGGATGCCACCAGCGCCAATCTCGGTCTTCCAGGTAGCTGCAATTCCATGACCGCTCGATGTGTGCGAGGCCGCGTCATGGCATGTCGGGCCCGGCACCGATGACGTATTCTCGAAGTCGGTCACTTCGACGGTGATCGCGCGCTTTTCTTTTCTCACGGACGGCGAAACTCGGGGTCGACGATGGCCGAATTCCATCCTCCGGCGACGCGGTCCGATCCGCTCGGGACGATTGCGGTAGAGCTGGCCGCGGCCGGCTTCGACGATGCCCACGAAGTCGGACGTGGCGGTTTCGGAGCGGTCTACCGCTGCTGGCAGCGCTCCCTCGAGCGCACTGTTGCCATCAAGGTGCTCACTGCCGCCGCACTCGACTCGGACAATCTCGACCGATTTCTCCGCGAACAGCACGCCATGGGCAAACTGTCCGGGCATCCCAACATCGTCAGCATCTTCCAGAGCGGCACCACGGAATCGGGCGCACCCTACATCGTGATGCAGTACCACCCGCGCGATTCCCTCAACGCGCTGATCCGCGAGGCGGGCCCACTGAGCTGGCAGGAGTCGCTGCACATCGGGGTCAAGATCGCCGGGGCACTCGAGACGGCACACCGACGAGGCACCCTCCACCGCGACATCAAGCCCGCGAACATCCTGCTCACCGAATACGGGGAGCCTCAACTCACCGACTTCGGCATCGCGCGAATCTCGGGTGGCTTCGAGACCGCCACCGGCCTCATCTCCGGTTCCCCCGCGTTCACCGCACCCGAGGTACTCCAGGGACAGACCCCCACACCGGCGTCGGATCTCTACAGCCTCGGGGCCACGCTGCTGTGCGCGCTCAACGGTCACGCCCCCCGAGCCGAGCAGACGGCCACTCAGGTGCCGCAGACCACCGACGGAACGTTGCCCGGTGCCACGCAGACCGACATACCCGCCGACGTGCGCTCCGCCGTCAACCATGCGATGGCGGGCAACACCGAGGATCGTCCCGCGACCGCCGCCGAGTTCGGGCAGGAACTGCGGTGGATCCAACGCCGCCACGGCCTGACCGTCGACGACATGGCCGTGCCCACCGACACCGGCGACGACCACGCCCGCGAACATCCACAGTCGGCTCGGGCACCGGCGAGTTCGGCGAGCGGCCCGGTGACGACCCGCCTGCGCGTGATCCTGGCCGAAGACGACGTCCTGCTCCGCGAGGGTGTGGCGAGCCTGCTCACGCGCTCCGGCTTCGACGTCCTGGAACAGGCGGGCGACGCAACCACACTCCTCGACCTGGTCCGGGAGCGAGCGCCCGACCTGGTGATGGTCGATATCCGGATGCCCCCGACCCACACCACCGAAGGGCTCGACGCAGCCCGGGCGATCCGCGACGAATTCCCCGAAGTCGGCATCCTGGTCCTGTCCGCGCACGCCGACGTCGAACACGCGATGGAGCTACTCGCCAGCGGCCGCGGAATCGGCTACCTGCTCAAGAGCCGCATCACCGACGTGGACGATTTCATCGACACCCTCCAGCGCATCGCCGCGGGGGCCTCCGTCGTCGACCCCGCGCTGGTGCAGGAGTTGGTCTCCGCCCGCAGGCGCAACGACCCGCTCGCCGCACTCAGCGCGCGGGAGCGGGAGGTACTGGCCCTCATGGCGGAAGGACGTTCCAATGCCGGCATCGCCCGCCGGCTGTGGGTCACCGAGGGCACCGTCGAGAAACACGTACGCAGCATCCTCACCAAACTGAACCTCCCGGAGACCGGCGACGATCACCGACGAGTACTCGCGGTCGTCACCTTCCTCGAGGCCCGCTGACCGGGGCCACCCGCTCCCCTTCGGTTCCGTCACCGGCGCGGAGCACATCCCGGATGGCATCGAACGACAGATCGGACTTCGACACGAAGCCCACCGCGGGGCTCCCGGAGATCAACTCCGCCAGGTCCTGCTCGGCGTGAGTGGAAATCAGGATCACCGCGGCCGGGTGCGCCTCGTCGTGGAGCCGCTCCGCGAGGTCGAATCCGCTCTCCGGTCCGAGTTCGACGTCGACGAGGATGACGTCGGGCTGCAACTCCGTGGCCGATCGGACCGCCTCGGCAGTGTTCGACGCCGTACCGACCACCGTGATCCCCTGCTGCTCGAGCAGTCGCCGGGCAATGTCCAGAAAACGTGGGCTGTCGTCGACGATCACGCACCGTAGACGACCGAGTTGCAACACCATGTGGTCCATGGTCGACCGGGTACCTGCCGGTACGCATTCCCGCTAGCAGGTAAATCCTCCCGGTCACTCGCCGGCGACCGGGATGGTGATGTCCAGCGTGGTCCCGTGACCGGGCGGGCTCGTGATCTGCATGTGGCCGCCGAGTGCCTCGACACGGTCCTGTAGTCCGATGAGCCCGGAGCCCGCACCGGACGAGGCACCGCCGACGCCGTCGTCCCCGATCACCACGTGCAGAGTGCCGTCCTCCGCCCGCAGGGACACTTCGACCTCGGAGGCGTGGGCGTGCTTGGCGGCATTGGTGAGCGCCTCGGCGACCACATAATAGGCGGCCACCTCGACCGATTCGGTGAACCGGCCCTCGATCGCGACATCGAGAGCGACGGGGACTGCGGAACGACGAGCCAGCGTCCGCACCGCCGATCCCAGCCCGCCCTTCGACAGGATCGCCGGATGGATTCCGTGCGAGAGTTCCCGCAGATCCTCCGACACGCCTGTGAGCCCCGACGCGATGGCCGACAGCTGCTCCCGCACGTCCACCCACTCGGCCGGCACCGACGCCTCCGCCAGCCGCACCTCGAGTCCCAGCGACACCAGCCGCTGCTGGGCCCCGTCGTGCAGGTCACGTTCCAGGCGACGCCGCGCGTCGTCGGCGGCTGCGACGATCCTGGCCCGCGAGGCGATCAGTTCGGCACGGGTCGCAGCATTGGCGATCGCGGTCGCGACGAGATCGGCGAAGTCACCGAGTCGGGTCTCGGTGTCCGCGGGCAGCGGCTCGGTGCGCCGCGATCCGACGATCGCGGCGCCCCACACCCGTTTGTCCACGACGATCGGGACTCCCACGATCGATCCGAAGCCTTCCGCACGAATGCGGGTGGCAACTGCCCCACCGACGTGTGCGTGGTTGTCGATCCTGGCGCCGTGGCCGGTGCGCAATACGATCGCCCCGACGTCGTCGCCCTCCGTCGAGATCGTGTCTCCGGTGACGGGCATCCGAGTTTCCCTCGGCTCGTATCGAACAGCGACCAATGTCCCGGTTCCGTCTCCCTCGTAGCGAATCAGCACGGCGTCGACCACATGCAGCCAGAGCGCGAGTTCTTCGGCCACCGCCGTGAACACCTCGGAGGGGCTCTCCCCACGGGCCGCCAATGTCGCCACCCGGCGCAGTGCGGCTTGGTGTTCGGCGAGGATCGCGAGTTCGTCCCGGCTCGCCTCCGCCTCCCGGCGGCGCAGAACCGCTTCCGCGGTGCGCAATCTGGCCTGGCCCGCCATGAGGTTGGCCACCAGCGCGACGGGCAGGAACACCACGACGGCTACCCAGTCGCCGGGTTTGGCCGGAAGCAGCGTGCCCTCCACCTGCAGGTGAAAGTAGACGTAGATGACGGCGCTCACCACTGTCGTCAGCACCGACAGCGCGAATCCCCACCGAGCCGAGACCACCAGAACCCCGAGCAGGAACACCGCACCGAAGGCGTTCTGCGGTGCCACCTTGTTCAGCTGATGCACCACAACGGTCTCCACGGTGATCACGGTGGCGGCGACCACGATCCCCAACCACAACGGAGGGGTGGTCGGTCGCACCAGGAGCGATATCAGACGCGCAGGCAGTTGGCGCGCGTCCGAATCGAAAGCTGCCCGGGGGGACGCCGCGCCGCGCCGGGACAGCGCTCCGATTGACCGCCGTGACCACTTTCGCGTCATCGTGCATGCTCGGATCAGTCGTGGGGTTCGCGGACAGACCTCGATGAGCATCATATCGAGCTGCCTGTCCGGTCTCACCCGATCGAGTTCCCGTCACTCGGCTGACACCCGCCGATGTCGCTACGCTGGGCCTAGGCCGATGCAGTAAACCTTGGGAGGAAGCGGTGGTAGCCGTACAGATACAGGTGGGCGATCTGGTGCAGGCGTCCGGTCACGCCGGTCCCTGGCTGGTGGTCGAGCTCAGCAAGGGCATGGCGTCGCTGCAGCATCCCGACGGACATCGGCTCTCGGTTCGGACGACCACCCTGTCCGTGGTGCACAAGGCGACGAGCCCGGCCGGCGAGGTCGAACCGGCCGACCGGGAACAGCCGGGAGAGGCCCCCACCCTCTTCGACTAGTCGACGATGGTGGTGACGATCGAGGTGACAGCCGGGGTCCGCGGCGTCGAGCCGAACCCGAAGCGGACGGGCGGATCCACGGGCCGCAGCGGGCCGAGGTCCCGGCCGCGCCAGGATGCGGACATTCCCACCAGCCGCCGCTGATCGACGGCGCCGTAGTACTCGCGACGCCCGTTGCCTGCGGTGCCACGGGTGCGCACACCACGGAGAGCGGCGCGGGCGATCGGGTCGCTGACCACACAGAACCACGGTGCACTCGCGACGGCCCGCGGGATCAGGTTCAGCAGGCGCCCGAGCGCGGTGCGGGCGCCGACCTCGACGCTCACGCGCAGGTCCCCGGCCTCGACTGTCCGAGTGCCGCCGGACCGCGAGCGCCGCACAGGCGTGATCACGGTTTCGTCGAAGACGTACGTCGCGGTGACGAAGTCGCGGACCGCGTCCGACGGGGCGAGGAGCACGCGGTGACCGTCGGCGAGTTCGACCATGACATCCGTGAACTCACCGAGCGGCGATCGCGACCAGTGTCCGACGACGATGCGCACGCCCGAACCGGTGCCCAGGCCCGTGATCTCCCCGTCGAACCGCCATCTGGTCATCCGGCCAGCGTATGCGCGGTCACTCCGTCAGGTGTCGGTACGCGGCGGCGCTCCGGTCCGACAGCACGGTGCGGAGAATGAATCGTGTTTGCGCCGTAACGTATTGGTCCACCGTGTAGCGGGCAGCGAAGTGCCAGTGCTTGAGCGCCCACCCGTGCGCGAGCATCATCATGTCGAACGTCGTCAGGTCGACGTCGAGATCGCTCGCGATACCCGCGGCAATCGCGGCGTCGAGGGCGTCGTGGAGCGGCTTGGACGTCGCCACCTCGAGTTCCTTGATCCGCTCACGCCCATCCTGGTCGAGTGTCCGACTCTCCCGGTACGTCAGCACGACGGCATCCAGATTCTCGTCGACGATCTCCACATAGCGCCGGAACCCGGCCACCAGCCGCTCGACGGGGTCGGTGCCCGCTGCGTCCATCGCGGGCTCGAGCTGATCGCGGAAGGCGTCGAGGATGTCGACGATCGTGGCGAGGAGGATGTCCTCCTTGCCACCGAAGTACTTGTAGATCAGTCCGACACTCACCTGGGCCTCGTCGGCCAGTGCCTGCATGGACATCTGGTGGAAGCCGGTCCGCTGCATCACCGTGACCGCGGCGTCGAGCACCTGGCGTCGCCTCGAGCTGACGCGGACGGCGCGGACGGCTTCGTCGAGTGAAACGGCGGACGTGTCCTTCGCCATGACAGATGACCTCTCCTTGCTGGCAGAACCTGCGGTGAACGAGTATTCACAGTATCCCGCGCGGGGCCGGAACCGCAGTCCGGCCCGGGTCAGATACCGAGATCCTTCGCCACGATGGTCTTCATGATCTCGGTGGTACCGCCGTAGATCGTCTGGATCCGGGCGTCCACGAACGCGCGCGCCACCGCGTACTCGCGCATGTACCCGTAGCCGCCGTGCAGCTGCAGGCAGCGGTCGGCGACGCGAACCTGCAGTTCGGTGGTCCACCACTTGAGCCGCGCCGCACGGGCCGGGGTCAGCTCTCCGCGTACGTGCTGCCGGATGCAGTCGTCGAGATACGTGCGGGCCAGATCGAGTTCCGTGGCCAGTTCCGCGAGAACGAACTGGGTGTTCTGGAAACTGGCGATCGGCTTTCCGAAGGCGCTGCGTTCCTTCACGTATTCCAGGGTCTGCTCGAGCACACCCTCGGCGGCCGAGACCGCGCCGACGGACAATGACAGGCGCTCCTGCGGCAGATTGTGGACGAGCTGATAGAAACCCTGCCCCTCCTCGCCGAGGAGGTTGGCGACCGGCACGCGCATGTCGGTGAACGTCAGCTCGCTCGTGTCCTGGGCGTGCAGCCCGATCTTCTCGAGGTTGCGGCCGCGGGAGAACCCCGGTGTGTCCGATTCGACGACGAGCAGCGAGAGCCCCATGTGTTTGTCCGCAGACGTGCGCACGGCGACGACGAAGAGCGTGCCGTTCTGACCGTTGGAGATGAACGTCTTGCTGCCGTTCACCACGTAATGGTCGCCGTCGCGCACTGCCGTGGTGCGGATCCCGGTGAGGTCGCTGCCGGTGCCCGGCTCGGTCATCGCGATGCCGAGAATCGTTTCACCGGTGACGGTTCCGGGAAGCCAGCGTGCTTTCTGCTCCTCGGTCGTCATGTCCGTCAGGTATGGCAGCACGACGTCGTTCTGCAGGGAGAACGCGATGCCCGCGGCGGCGGCGCCCGCGCGACTGACCTCGTCGACGACGATCGCGTTGTAACGGAAGTCCTCGACGCCGGGGCCACCGTAGGCTTCGGGAACCGGGAAACCGAGCAGCCCCTGCTTACCCGCGTCGGTGAACAGTGCCGGGTCGAGGCAGCTTTCACTTTCCCACTGCTCGTGCCGCGGGACGATCCGCTCGCGCACGAAGCTGCGGACACTGTCCCGGAACTGGTGGTGCTCGGACTCGAATTCGATGGTCATGACGGTGTCCTTTACGAACTGAGGGTGTGGGGTGCGCGGGCACTCGGGACCACGAATGCCCCGCTCTCGAATTCCCGGCGCGCGGTATCGGTGGCCTTGTAATGCAACTTCTTTCCCGTCGCCGACATGGGCAGTGACTCCACGAAGCGGTAGGCGCGGGGGCGCTTGAACTGCGACAGCATCGGGTGCCTGCGGCAGAAGTCGTCCAGATCGTCCGCGGACGGGACCGGTGCGGTGGTGACGACGTACGCGACGACGACCTGCCCCCACTTGTCGTCGGGAACCCCGACCACCAGCGAATCCGTGACCGACGGATGTTCGCCCAGTGCTTCCTCGATCTGCACGGGGTGCACGTTCTCGCCGCCGGACAGGAGCATGTCGTCCTTGCGGCCGACGATCGTCACGAACTCCTTGTCGTCCCACGTGGCCAGATCGCCGATGTGGAGCCAGCCGTTCCGGAATTTCTGCCTCTCCTGTTCCGGGGCGTCGAAGTAGGCGTTGGCGCCCTTCGGTGAGCGGACGATGACCTCACCGATCTCGGTGCCGTCCTTGGCTACCGTCTCGTGAGCGTCGGCGAGGCGGTCGTCGAACAGCCTGACCACGGCGACGTCGTCGTCGATGCAGGCCCGCCCGGCGGTCCCGGCCATCTCCGGCAGATCGGTGGGCCGGAGAAAGGTGTTCCAGAATCCCTCGGTGCTGCCGTACCCGTTGAAGATGCGGGGATTCAGCACCTTCTGATAGTGCAGTGCCGCTTCCCGTTCGAGGGGCGCGCCCATCGTCACGATGCCGTCGAGGGTCGACAGGTCCCGGGGCTTCTTCTCCTGTGCGCGAGCGAGCATCGCCAGGTTGGTCGGGGCACCGATCAGGAACGTCAGCCCGTATTCCTCGACATAGTCGAGGGTCACGTCGGCGTCGAAGCTGCGCTGCGCCACCAGCGAGGCGCCGAGATAGAACGTAGGATTCGGCCCGGCGCAGTACAGTCCGCCGCGGTGGAACCACGGAGTCATGTTCAGGGTCTTGTCTTCCGCGGTCAGCGGGAAGTGCATGATCACGTCGTGGGCACTGAAGATCTCGATCATGCTGTTCAGCGGAACACCCTTGGGCATGCCGGTGGTTCCGGACGTGAACAGCCGGGTGGTTTCGTCCCACACCGTGCGACTCACGTTCGGCGGCGACGCCGACTCTGCCACGAGTTCGTCGAACCGGATCACCTCGAACCCGTTTCTCGGCAGCGGTTCTCCGGGTCCGACGGCGACGACGAGAGCGGGTTTGTGTGTGGCGCGCGACAAGGCGTCCCGCACCATCTCGCCGATCTCGGTGTCGTAGACGAACACCGTGGGGCGGTTCGCGTCGAGGATGCACGCCGTCTCCCCGGATGCGAGACGGAAGTTCATCGGCGCTCCGACCGCATCGCAGGCCTGCCCGGCCAGGTACAGCTGGGCGAATTCGGGACCGTTGAACAACTGGTAGGCCACGACGTCGCCCGGTGCGACGCCGGCGCGGGCGAGCCCGGTGGCGAGCCGGTCGACGCGATCGCCGAGTTCGGCGTACGTCCAGCTCTCGCCGGTCGACGGGGACTGCATCGCGAGTCGATCGGCATACCGGTGGGTGTTGCGCCGGAAGCCGTTCAGATAGGTGAAATCGTGCTCGAAGTACTGACGATAGGCGTGGGCATCGTATGTGTACGTCATGATGAGTCCTCCGTCCCGGTACCCGGTCAGCCGGCCATGGTGAGGCCACCGCTGACGCTGATCACCTGGCCCGTGATGAACGATGCGGATTCGGACGCGAAGAACAGGACCGGCGCCGCCACTTCCTCCGGGCGGGCGAGCCGCCGGAACGGAATGGCCTTCACCAGAGCCTCTTTGAGCTTCTCGGCCTGAGCCTGGAACAGCGGGGTGTCGGTCGGGCCGGGGCACACGCAGTTGACGTTGATGCGGTATCGGGCCATCTCCCGGGCGAGCGACTTCGACAGCGCGATCACACCGCCCTTCGCACCGGCGTAGATGCTCTCCCCCGCACTGCCGACACGGCCGGCATCGCTCGCGAGGTTGACGACGCGCCCGCCGTTCCCCGCCTCCACCATGCCGGGGAGGAACGCACTGCACATGTGCACGGGCCCGAGGTAGTTGATGGCGACGACCTTCTCCGCGAATTCGGTCGTGGCGTTGAGGAACTGGTCGGTGCGGTCCCATCCCGCCGCGTTGACGAGGACGTTCGCGACGCCGACCTCGGCCGTCACCCGGTCGCGCAGGCCGTCGACCTGCGCCCGGTCGGCGACGTCGACGGTCATTGGAAAGAGCCGGTCGGGCCGTTCGGCTGCCGTCTTCTCCGCGGCCTGCAGGTCGAGGTCGGCGACGACCACGGTGTCGCCCTGCTCGGCGAGCGCGAGGGCGATGGCCCGGCCGATGCCGGAGCCTGCGCCGGTGACCACTGCGATGGTGTTGCTCATGGTTTTTCCCACTTCCCGTGCTGTCGGACTCAGGCGTTCACGTACTTGGTGAAATCGGGCTTGCGCTTCTCCGCGAACGCCGCCGCACCCTCGCGGCCCTCGGGTGAGTGCGTGAACAGGTCCAGCGCAGACATTGCGAGGTTGCTCAGTCCGGCCTGGTGATCGGTGTCGGCGTTGAACGACTGCTTCAGGAAACGCAGGGTGGTGGGGCTCTTCTCGGCGATCTCCGCGGCGACGGCCTTGGCCTCGTCGAGCAGTCGGTCGGCGGGGACCACCCAGTTGACCAGGCCCCACCGTTCCGCGGTGACGGCGTCGTACTGGCGGCAGAGGTACCAGATCTCTCGGGCGCGCTTCTCGCCTACGACTCGCGCCAGGAACGCGGACCCGAAGCCTGCATCGAACGAACCTACGCGGGGACCCGCCTGGCCGAACTTCGCGGTCTCGGACGCGATGGTGAGGTCGCAGAGCACATGGAGCACATGCCCCCCGCCGACCGCGATTCCGTTCACCGCCGCGATGACGGGCTTGGGGACGTCGCGGATCAGCTTGTGCAGGTTGCCGATCTCGAACATTCCGCTCTCGGTCGGGCCGTAGTCGCCGGTCTCCGCGCGCTGCTTGACGTCGCCGCCGGTGCAGAACGCCTTCTCCCCCGCACCGGTGAGGATGATCGCCTGCACCGCGTTGTCGGCCCACGCCGAGCGGAAGGCCTTGATCAGCTCCTCGACGGTCTTGCCGCGGAAGGCGTTGTAGCGCGCGGGTCGGTTGATCGTCACGACGGCAGCCGGGCCGTCGACCTCGTAGGTGATGTCTTCGTAGTCGGTCACGGTGATTCCTCTCCTGGACTGTGCAATGAGGGCATGTTCATGAAGTATGAATATCAATTCGATGTAAATGAACGTACATTCACGCCGAAGTGGGTGTCAAGGGTCACTCGACGCTCGGTGGCGCTAGAGGAAGGCGCTGACCCCGGTCTCCGCACGGCCGATCAGCAGTTTCTGGATCTGACTGGTGCCCTCGTAGAGCGTCATCACCCGCGCGTCACGCATGTACTTGGCGACGGGATATTCGTCGACATACCCGTACCCCCCGAAGATCTGAATTGCGTTGTTGGCGGCACGAACCGCGGCCTCGCTGCAGAAGTATTTCGCCTTGGACGCTGCCGTCCCGAACGGTTCACCGCGCTCGATCAGGTCGGCCGCCCGCCAGGTGAGCAGCCGCCCCGCGTCGGCGTCGACGGACATGTCGGCGATCAGATCCTGCACGAGTTGGAACGAGGCGAGCGGACGGTCGAACTGCGTGCGCTCGCGGGAATAGTCGACGGCGGCCTCGAGACAGCCCTGGATGATTCCGACGCAACCCGCACCCACCGAGACGCGACCCTTGTCCAGCGAGTGCATGGCAATGGAGAAACCCTGCCCCTCGGATCCGAGCAGGCAACTGGCAGGCACGCGCACGTCCGTCAACGACAACTCGGCCGTCGCCTGCCCACGCAGCCCCAGCTTTCCGTGGATCTCGCGCGAGTCGAATCCCGGGGTGTCCGTCGGAACCAGAAAGGCCGAAACCCCTTTGGGCCCCGAACCTCCGGTTCGCGCGAACACCAGGCACAGCTTCGCCCACGTGCCGTTGGTGATGAAGATCTTGGAACCGTTGATGACGAAGTCGTCGCCGCTGCGTACCGCCCTGGTCTTCAGGTTGCCGGGGTCGGAACCGTTGTCCGGCTCGGTGAGCCCGAAACAGGCGAGCGCCTCACCGGACGCGATGCGGGGAAGCCATTCGTGCTTCTGATCCTCGGTGCCGTGCGACAGGATCACTTTGCCCACGAGCCCCATCGACACCGACACGATGCCCCGGACCGCGGAGTCCGCCCGGCCGAGTTCCTCCATGCCGAGGCAGTACGTGATGTAGTCGCCGCCGAGGCCGCCGTACTCCTCCGGAATGGTCATGCCGAAGAAGCCGATATCGGCGAGCTTCTCGACGATCGCGGTGTCGACCGATTCGGCGCGGTCCCACGCAGCGCGGTGTGGGACGACCTCCTTGTTCAAGAAGTCGCGGGCCAGCTGCCGGAACTCCTTCTGCTCCGCGGTCAGTTTCAGGTCCATGGATGCTCCTCGATGCCGTGTTGAATACACGATCACTATTTGTGAGTGACTAATCACTTCAAGTGAAGCTATATTCACTCCGGGGTGTCGTCAACCCCCGAGCACTGGCCCGGTGCCGCATCGGCTGAGTAGGCTCGACTCATGCCGGTCACCTGGTCGGACGAGGTCGATGACGTCATCGGCGGCGATCTGACCTGCGGGTTCGCGTACAGCACGCCCGCAGGCGGGGCCGTGGTGACAGCGGTGGCGCCCCTCGGGCTGCGCGACCGCGAGCGGGGAACGGTCGGTTTCACCACCTCACTGGGGTTCGGCCGCAAGCTCGAACGCATCACCGGCGAGCCCCGGGTCGCGCTCGCCTACCACGCCCGCGAGCACGGGGTCGGCGACTCCACCAATCAGCGCTACGTGCTCGTGCAGGGAGACGCGACGTTCGACCCCACCCCCGACCCGGAACTGCTCGAAGACATCGGCCGGCGCTCGACCCCCTACACGGGCGAGCCACGCCGCGGCGTGTTCTGGGACCGGTGGCTCAGCGCGTACTACGCCGACCGGGTACCGGTGACCGTGACGGTAAGACGAGTAGTCGCCTGGCCCGACCTGCACCTGACCGACCCGCCCGAGGTGTTCGGCGCACCGCTACCCGCCGTCGACGCGGAACCCCAGACCCCGCCGAAGAAGGGCACCGGCCCCCGCGTGGATGCGACCAAGACCGGGGAGCGCGCGGCGAAGCTGTCGCACCGGCTGCTCGCCTACCGTCAGGTGGACGGCTACCCGTCCGTCGTACCGGTCGACGTGAGCTCTGCCAGCAGCGAGGGCGTGCGTCTGACGGTGCCCGCCGGAGTGCCGCAGGGCGGCCGCCGCGCAGGGCTGCTCGCCCACGCCTATCGCGCCGAGCTCGTCGGCCTCGAGTCGCGTCAGAACACCGGCTGGATCGAGGTCACGGGCACCGAGGCGCTGTATGCACCCCATACCCAGGCCGGGTTCGCGGCGCCGCCCAACAAAACCCTCCTGCTCCTCGTCAACGGCTTTCTGGCCCGGCGCGGTCTGGCGAAGGCACGCAAGGAGGGTCGG
Source organism: Rhodococcus sp. IEGM 1305 (assembly GCF_030058635.1). Taxonomy (NCBI): domain Bacteria; kingdom Bacillati; phylum Actinomycetota; class Actinomycetes; order Mycobacteriales; family Nocardiaceae; genus Rhodococcus; species Rhodococcus sp. IEGM 1305. Next base: position 778,736 of record NZ_JASHKX010000001.1, on the reverse strand, counting down.
ACCCAGGCCACGGGTGCCTGATTCGGACGCCGCAGGTGCTTCACCGCCGACGCGGTCCTCGCGGTATTCTCACCTCAACCGAACCTTCGGTTGGCTACCGTGGATGACGGCGCACCGATGCGGCGGAGTTCTGCACCTGGAAGGATTGCGCGCATGACTACGGCACGCCCCGCACGGAAGACCGGATCGCCCGGACGTCCCGGCTACGACCTCGACTCGCTGCTCGCTGTCGCTGTGAAGGTCTTCAACGACAAGGGTTACGACGGCACCAGCATGGAGGTGCTGGCCCAGCGCCTGGGAATCACGAAGTCGTCGATCTATCACCACGTGTCCGGGAAGTCGGAGCTGCTCGAACTGGCACTGTCGCGGGCGCTCAACGCCCTCTTCGCGGTCACCACCGAGGAGAAGGCGACGAGCGGCCGGTACATCGACCGTCTCGAATACCTCGTCCGCCGCAGCGTCGAGGTCCTCGCCGCCGAGCTTCCCTACGTGACGCTCCTGCTGCGCGTTCGCGGCAACACCGCGGTGGAGCGTCGCGCGCTCGCCCGCCGCCGCGAGTTCGACGCGTTCGTCAGCGACCTCGTCGTCGCGGCGGCGGAAGAGGGAGACCTGCGGCCGGGCATCGATCCCGCGCTCACCAGCCGGCTCGTGTTCGGCACGGTCAACTCACTGATCGAGTGGTACCGCCCGCGCACCGGCGGGACGGTCGCCGACCTGGCGGACGCCGTCGTCGAGCTGACGTTCGACGGGCTGCGTCGCACCTGATCCGTCGGGCCTCCCAGTCGGGCGTGCGACCCAGGTACCGCAGGACCGGGGCCTCCCGTGATCGCGGAGGTGAAGGCGAGCTGATCGCCCGCCGCATGCTGCAACACCTGGGTGACCGTCCACTGGTCGCACGGCGTCAGCCGGGTCCAGCCGTCGGCGTCCACTCCGCGTACCACCGTCCGCAGCATCGCGTGCGCGGCGTCCAACACGCCCCACGTCGTCGAGTTCTTCGTGGCTTGATCGAGCCCTGTCAGCGAAACTGGCGCCTCGTCGCCACACTCACCGTCGGCCTGTCCCGACAATCCGGGTTGCCCTGCAGCGAGACACCAGACCTCGATCGGCTCGCCCGCCGTACCGCCCGTTCGGACAGTTGGGCGCGCAGCAGCGCTCGAACATCGGCAGGCACTTCTCGTGCAGCGGCGCTGTCCAGAATCTTCTGCAGTCTCCGGTCGAATCGAGGAATCGTCATACCGAACCCGATCCAGATCTCGTCGGGAGGTGGACCGCCGTAGGGCAGCCACCGGCACGCGAACTCGAGAATGGCTGCATCCAGTCGTTCCACGCCGGCCGCCACAATCAGACCGTGACGGCGAGGTTCTCGAAGATGGTGGCATTGGCCATGCCACCGCCTTCGCACATCGTCTGCAGTCCGTAGCGGACGCCGTCGGCGCGCAGGTGGTGCACGAGGGTGGTGGCGAGGCGGGCCCCGGATCCGCCGAGCGGATGCCCGAGCGCGATCGCACCGCCGAGCGTGTTGACCCGGTCGTCGGGGGCGCCGGTCGCCCGCAGCCAGGCGCCGACGACACTGGCGAACGCCTCGTTGACCTCGAAGGCTCCGATGTCGTCGAGGGTCAGGCCGGCGCGCTCTAACACCCGTGCAGTGGCGGGGATGGGACCGGCCAGCATCGCGACCGGGTCGTCGCCGACCACGGTTGCGGTGTGTACCCGCGCCAGCGGGGTCAGTCCCAGGTCGCGGGCCCGGTCGCCGGACATCACCAGTAGTGCTGCGGCGCCGTCGGAGATCTGCGAGGCGTTGCCCGCGGTGATGCGGCCCTCCTCGCCGAAGGCCGGCTCCAACTGGGCCAATTTCTCGAGGGTCGTGGTTCGGCGGATCCCCTCGTCGGCGTCGAGTTTCGTTCCGTCCGGCAGCGTCACCGGCACGATCTCGCCGGCGAATCGGCCTTCGTCGACCGCCGCGGCGGCCCGCTGGTGTGAGCGCAGGCTGTACTCGTCGAGCCAGCCGCGGCTCAGTTCGTACCGGTCGGCGAGGATCTCGGCGCCGCGGCCCTGGTTGAACTCGATGCCCTCGTAGCGTCGCCGAATCGCATCGCTGTTCGGGTCACCGAGGCCGACGCGCCGCGCCGATCCCATCGGGATGCGGGTCATCGACTCGACGCCACCCGCGACGACGATGTCGTATTGGCCGGACATCACTCCCGCGGCAGCGAAATGCAGTGCCTGCTGGCTCGATCCACACTGCCGCTCGATCGTGGTGCCGGGAACCGACTCGGGCCATCCGGCGGCCAGCACCGCGTTGCGTGCAATGTTGCCGGCCTGCTCACCGACCTGTCCGACGCATCCCCACACGACGTCGTCGACCGTCCCGGCCTCGACCCCGGCCCGGTCGAGCAGCGCGGTCAGGACGGTCGCGGACAGGTCGACGGGGTGGACCTCCGCGAGGCCGCCCTTGCGGCGGCCGATGGGGCTCCGTACGGCCTCGACGATGACTGCATCACGCATGGTGTGTTCCTGTTCTCTCGTTCTCGGTGATCACGTCGCGGTCCAAACCGGGGTGCGGCGTTCGGTGAAGGCGGCGGCGCCCTCGCGGGCGTCGTCGGAGTCGAAGACCGGCATCACGATCTGCCGGGTCCGCTCGAACATCTCCGCGTGCGGCCAGCCGGGAGACTCGTCGACAACCCGTTTGCTGGCCCGGACTGCGAGCGGCCCGTTGCCGGCGATCTCGTCGGCGAGTTCGAGCGCCGCCGCCAACACCTCGCCCTCGGGAGCGAGCCGGTTGACCAGCCCCAGCGGGTGCAGCTGCGCGGCGGTCACGGTCTTGCCGGTGAGCACCATCTCCAGCGCCACCGCTCGCGGCAGCCGTGCGGGCAGCCGGGTCAACCCGCCCGCGGCGGCGACCAGGCCGCGGCGAACCTCGGGCAGGCCGAACGTTGCGGTCGGCGCGGCGACGACGAGATCCGCCGCCAGGACGATCTCGAAACCCCCCGCGAGCGCGGGACCGTCGACGGCGGCGATCAGGGGCTTGCCGGGCGGCGCCTCTACCAGCCCGGCGAATCCGCGACCCTCGATGCGGGGGCTCTCACCTCGCAGGAAGGCCATGAGATCCATTCCTGCGCAGAAGTATCCGCCGGCTCCGGTGAGCACACCCACTCTCAGCTGTGGATCGGAGTCCAGCAGTTGAACCGCCTCGGCGACGGCCTCCGCGACCTCACGGTCCACCGCGTTGCGGACCTGCGGTCGGTTCAGCGTGATCACCAGCACCGGCCCGGCCCGTTCCGTCAGCACGACCGGTGTGAACGCCTCCGCGGTCACCGCGGCGCCATCCGGATCGCACCGTCGAGGCGGATCGTCTCACCGTTGAGCATGCCGTTCTCGATGATGTGCTCGGCCAGCGCGGCGAACTCGGACGGCTCGCCGAGCCGCTGCGGATGCGGAACCGACGCCGCCAGCGCGTCCCGGATGTCGTCGCGTGCGCTGAGAAGGAGTGGCGTCGCGAACACGCCGGGCGCGATGGTGCACACCCGGACTCCGACGCCGGCGAGGTCGCGGGCGGCGGGAAGTGTCATCCCCACGATTCCCGCCTTGGACGTCGCATAGTTGATCTGCCCGATCTGGCCCTCGTAGGCGGCGACGGACGCGGTCAGGACACACACGCCACGGTCGCCGTCGAGCAACTCGTTCGCCGCCATCGCCTCGGCCGCGAACCGCAGCACGTTGAACGTCCCGATCACGTTGAGCCGGATCACCGACTCGAACGGCTCGAGGTCGGCGGCCTTGCCGTCCTTGGTGAGCACGCGCATCGGTCGTCCGCGGCCCGCGCAGTGCACGACGGCCCGCACCGGTCCGCGCTCGGCAGCGGCGGCAAAGGCCGCGGCCACCGCGTCGCCGTCGGTCACGTCGGTCGGCACGAACCGCGCGACGGGCCCGAGCGCCGCCGCCTGCTCTGCCCCCGCCGAACCGGGGAGATCGAGCAGGGTGACTGTGGCGCCGGACTCGACCAGCCGGGTGGCGGTGGCGAGTCCGAGTCCGGATGCTCCGCCCGTGACGACGGCGTTGATGTCCTTGATCTGCATGAATGAACCTTCGATGTGGCCGGGCCCCAGTGTGGCGCCCGGAATGGTGTGGAGTGCGAGATGCCTAGAGCCCCATCGACTTCGAGATGACGCTCTTCATGACTTCGCTGGTGCCGCCGAAGATCCGGGTGACGCGGGCATCGGCGTACAGTCGCGCGATCGGGTACTCGGTCATGTAGCCGTAGCCACCGTGCACCTGCAGGCACTTGTCGATGACCCGGGCCTGCACCTCGGTACAGAACAGCTTCACCTTGGCCGCGTCGGCGGGAGTGAGAGTGCCCGCGTCGAGGGCGATCAGCGCCTGGTCGATCAGGGCCTGCCCGGCCTGCAACTCGGTCGCGCACTCGGCGAGTACGAACTTCGTGTTCTGGAAGCCGGCGAGCGGCTTACCGAACACCATCCGCTCCTTGGCGTACTCGATCGCCAGGTCGACCGCGGCGGTGGCCGTGGCCTGCGCGGTGATCGCGATCGACAGCCGCTCCTGCGGCAGGTTGTGCGCCAGCATCTTGAAGGCGGCGCCCTCCTCGCCGAGCAGGTTGGCCGCGGGCACCCGGACGTTGTCGAAGGTGAGTTCGGCGGTATCGCTCGACTTCATCCCGATCTTGTGCAGGTTGCGACCGCGAGTGAACCCGGGCATGCCGGATTCGACCACCAGCAACGACAGACCGTTGCGGCGATTCTCGGGATCCTTCGAGGTCCTCGCGACCACGATCACGAGGTCGGCGTTGATGCCGCCGGTGATGAACGTCTTGTTCCCGTTGAGGACGTAGTCGTCGCCGTCGCGGACGGCGGTGGTGGTGACACCGGCGAGGTCGGAGCCGATGCCGGGTTCGGTCATCGCGATCGCGCTGACGAGCGCACCGTCGGCGAAGCCGGGGAACCAACGGTCGCGTTGTTCCTCATTGGCGTATTCGAGAAAGTACGGGAGCACGGTGTTCAAATGCACCTGGAAGCCCCCGAGAGAGGCGGCCGCGTAACCGATTTCCTCGTACACGACGGTGTTGAACAGGAAGCTGTCGATGCCGCCGCCGCCGTACTGCTCGGGCACCTGCAGTCCGTTGATCCCGAGTGCCGCGGTCTTGGTGTAGAAGTCGCGGGGGATGCAGCCGGCCGCCTCCCAGTCGGGCAGGTTCGGGACGATCTCCTTGGCGATGAACTGGCGGACCACGTCACGGAAGGAATGGTGGTCGTCGGTGAAGATGGTGCGTTGCATGGTGATTCCTTCGAAAATGGGTCGACGGTGAGTGCCGTCGACGGATTTCAGCGGCCGAGCGCGACGACGCCGTCGGCGGCCAGCGCATCGAGCGCGTCGGTCGGGTAACCGAGTTCGGCGATCAGTTCGGCGGTGTGCTGCCCCAGGTCGGGCGCACCTGCCGTCGGGAGCTTCGGGACACTCTCGAGGTGCCACGGCGTGCCGAGAGCGGTCGCAGGCACGCCGTCGGGGCGGCTGACCTCGATGAAGAGCCCGGAGGCCTGGACGTCGGGACTGCGCATCGCCTCGGGATAGGTGTTGATCCGCCCGGCGACGACACCATTGGCGGCGAGCACGTCCATCGCCTCGTCGCTCGTCATGGTCGCGAACGCGGCGCGCAACTCGGTGAGCAGGGCGGGGCGGTTGCGGACCCGGCTCTCGTTGTCGGCGAACCGGGCGTCGTCGGCGAGTTCCGCCCGGCCCAGCAGTCGGCACAGTCGCCGGAAGTGGACCTCGGAGTAGGCGGAGACCACGACGCTGCCGTCGCGGGTGGGCATGATGTCGGCGGCCGGGGCGACCGTCGGCTGACCGTTGCCCATTCGCCGTGGTTCGTTGCCGGTGGCGAGGTAGGCGCCCCAGTTCGGGGCCTGCAGATGAATGGCGACCTCGAGCAGCGACACCTCGACGGTGTCGCCCTCGCCGGTGCGGAGGCGCCTGATGTACGCGCCGAGGATTGCCTGGGCACAGACGTAGCCGGTGGCGGCGTCGACGATCTGGGCACCGACCTTCTGTGGCTCGCCGTCGTGCTCGCCGGTCACCCACATCAGGCCGCTCTCCGCCTGCGCGGCGATGTCGAGGCCGGCTCGATTCCTGGACGGTCCGTGCAAGCCGAACCCGCTCACCGTCGCGTACACGAGGTGCGGATGCGCGGCGCGCATCTCCTCCGCGCCTAGACCGAGCTTGTCCATCACCCCGGGGCGCAGATTCTGCACCACGATGTCGGCGCCGGCGATCAGACTGCGGGCGATCTCCTGACCGCGCGGGTCCTTGAGGTCGAGCGCGATTGCCCGCTTGCCGCGGTTGTAGTTCTCCACCATGGCTTTACCGTGCGCGCCGATTCCACGTGCGGACTCGCCGTGCACCGGTTCGACCTTGATCACGTCGGCGCCGAGGTCCACCAGGACCTGGGTGGCGGCGGGGGCAGCGATGAATTGACCGAAGTCGATGACGCGGACGCCGTCGAGGGGCTTGTCGATCATGCGGTCTCCTCGGCACGCCGGCGGATGAGGGTGATGTCCCGTTCAGGGTTGACCAGGAACACCGCGATCGCACTACCGACGATCATCAGGATCCCGCTGATCAGGAAGCCGGTGCCATAGCCGGAGACCTTGTCGGCCGCCCGGCCGACCGAGAAACCGAGTACGAGTGGTGCGACCATGCCGGAGATACTCGACACAGCGCCGAGGCCACCGAGGACCATGCCGCGTTTACGGGACTGCACCACGTCGGCGATTGCCGTCAACGCCACGCCGTACGCCGCGGTGTTGAGTGAGAAGGCCAGGGACACGAGCAGGATCTGCACCGGTCCGGCAGACACGATGGTGAACCCGACCATGGTGATGCCGGCGCCGGCGATCAGGCCGGCCGACAGGTAGCCACGCGCAACCTTCCGGGAGACGCCGCGGGAGACGAGGCGATTCGAGAACCATCCGGCAGCGATCGCACCGACCGCCGCGAGTCCGTAGGGAAGCATGACCAACCGACCGGTGGTCAGGGTGTCGTAGCCGAGACCGTCTTCCAGGTAGACGGGGAGCCAGGACACCTTGAGCGTGGTGGACCAGTACGAGCAGAACATCAACAGCGCGATCCCGATCACGGTCCCGGTGCGCAGGATCGTCCGGTACGGGGCGTCGACGGTGTCGACGACGGTTGCGGTTGCCTGGGCCGACTCGGCGGCCTCGCCGGGTGCGCCGCGTCCGAGGAGGATCCAGGCGACCACCCAGACCAGACCGACCGTGATCAGAAGGTAGAACGCGGCGTGCCAGTCCCAGCGGACGATGATCCAGGTCAGTACGGGAGCAGCGATAAGGACGCCGAGCGAGGATCCGGCGGTGACGAAGCTGCTCGGCAGGGCACGCTTCTCCGGCGGGAACCAGGAGTGGACGGCGTGGTTGGCGAGGGCGAAGGCCGGGCCCTCGGCGAACCCGAGGACGAGCCGGCAGGCAACCAGGACGCCGAAGGTCACGGTGCCGGTCAGGGGCACCATGGTGGCTACCCAGAGCAGCATCAGTCCGGCCAGCAGCCATCGGATACGCACCTTGGACGAAAGCCAGCCGAAGAACAGGGCGCCGGCGGCGAACAGCCAGAAGAAGCTACTCTGGATCATGCCGAACTGTTGCGGCGTCAGGCCCAGATCCTTCTGGATCTGGACGCCGGCGAACGCGATGACGGACTTGTCCGCGAAATTGATGAGCATGAACACGACGAGCAGTCCGGTAATCATCCAGGCGCGCCGGGTCAGCGCCGATCTGGTGTGCCGGAACGCTGCGGTGGTCGGCGTCGATATCTGAGTCATAGGGCCTCTTCGGAAACGAACCGTCGCGACGTGTCTGCATGGCGTGAACCAGTCCGGACGGATCTCGAATGCGACCTTCTAGGTGATCGATCCGGATCCCGTCGCAACGGTGTGATCAGGTACACACCATTGAAGTCCCGAGTATCGATCGGGTCAAAGACCAGAAAAGTAGGAGAAATACTGCAATTGCCTATGAGTTCGTGGCGCGCGCGTTGTCGTCGCGAATCCGGCGGTCGAACTCGGCCCGCGTCAGCTTCGCGGCCTCCACGAGGGAAACGCCGGAGGACATGAGCGCGGCGATGGACGCCGCGAACTCCTCGAAAGACGCACGGGCGCAGGCCAGGAACTCCGTGGACGCCTGGGTCATCCGGCCGGGACGGCGGACCACGCCCATGCGGCGGGTGAGCCGCGGCGAGAGTTCACGCACCACCCCGCCGCGCAGCATCGCGTCGAGTCCGCTGCGCAGGGCCACGATCGACACCCCGCCGCCTGCGAGAACGATCGGCAGCACGGCACCACGCTGACGCACCTCCACCGCGACGTCGGGTTCGACGCCGTGCAACCGTAGCGAGCGGTCGATGAAATCCCGCGTCGCCGTGCCTTTTTCACCCATGACGAATGGAACACGGGTCAACGCCTCGATCGGCACCGGGTCGGGCCACCGCGCGTCGGTACCAGGCGGGCACACCAGGACGAGCTGCTGATCGATGAGCTCCTCCCCGATGAGGTCCTCGGTCGGGAGGGGCAGTGCGAGAATGCCCAGCTCACACGCCCCCGACCAGACCAGTGACACGATATCGGCGGTCTCGTCCCGTTCCTCGATGTGGAACCGCACGTCGGGGTACTGCCGGCGGAATTTGGCGACCCACACCGACAGCGGGTCCGAGGACAGGTCCGAGAGCGAGGCGATGTCGATCCGGCCGCCGCGCATCGCCCCGACATCGCGCACGGCGTTCTCGGCCGATTCCACCTCCCGCAGGATGCTGCGTGCCGGGCCGACGAGCGCCTCACCGGCAGGCGAGAGCACCAGGCCACGGCCGACGCGATGGAACAACTCGACGCCCAGGTCCCTCTCGAGCTTGCGCACCGCCTGCGACAGCGACGGCTGCGCCACGCGTAACTGCGCTGCGGCGCGGGTGACCCCGCCACAGTCGACAACAGCGAGGAAGTACTCCATCTGCCGCATGTCCATGCTCTGAATCTAGAGGTACCGGCGCCGCGGCGGAGGGCCGATAGGGATCTCCCGAGAGTGTGCGGCGACCGGCCGAAAAGGGTATCCCGCAGGTCGCCGGATGAACTAGCCTCCGCCGAATGAGTGTTGTCCTTCTGGTCCGTCACGGACAAGCATCCTTCGGCACCGACGACTACGACCGCCTGTCGCCACGCGGCCGAGAACAAAGTCGCGCCCTCGGCACCGAACTGAACCGTCGCGGTATCGCTCCCGCCCGCACAGTCACCGGAAACATGAAACGCCAACGAGAGACGGCTCGGGAGGCAAGCACGGCCGCCGCGTGGCACACGACAGACCCCGACATCGATCCGGGTTGGGACGAGTTCAACGCGAGCGACCTGCTGGCTGCGAGCGGTGAGCACGATCCGCGGGCGAAGACGGATCCGCGCGCCTTCCAGCGGCTGCTCGAGCGGGCATCCACACGGTGGTCGTCCGGTGACCACGACGCCGACTACGTCGAGACGTTCAGTGCGTTCACGGCCCGGGTCGACGCGTCCCTCGACCGCGTTGCCGAAGGGCTCGAACGCGGACAGACCGGTGTCGTGTTCTCCAGCGCCGGTGCGATCGCCTGGGTGACTGCCCGGCTGCTGGGGGGCGGCTTCCCGCAATGGCTCGCCCTGAACAGAGTCGCGGTCAATTCCGGCGTCACCAAGATCGTGATCGGAGCGTCGGGGACGTCCCTCGTGGCGTTCAACGAGCACGGTCATCTCCCGGCCCCCTGGGTCACCTACCGGTGAGACTGTCCGCCCGCTCATGGGCCACGATCAGCTCGACCCGCGAGTTGTAGCCGGTTTTCTTGTAGAGGCGGGTGAGGTAGGCCTCGACGGTCTTGCTGCTGTAGTGGAGAACCCCTGCGATCTCCCGGTTGCTGAGGCCGTCTCGGACCAGCGTGACGAGTTGACGCTCCACATCGGTGAGAGGTCCGGGTGCCCCCGACTTGTCGACACGTCTGTCGAGGACGAGTCCGCGCGACCTGCCGACGGCCTCGACCCGCTTCAGCCACAGCGTCGCGTCCATTTTTTTGAACAATGCCCAGGCGGCCTCGAGGTGATCGGCGACGTCCGGGCCGACGACGCCCAGCGCATGATGGGCCCGCGCCGCGATGTAGTGCATGCCTTGCTCCTCGGCCTCGAGAAGCACATCGCGAGCGAGGTCCACCTCACCGAAGCTGAGGGCATGGCCGATGCCGGATTCCGTGCGGGCCCTGGGCGAACCGATTTCGTCTGCATGGCAGCAGAACTCGGCCGCGACGCGCCGCGCGGCCTCGACCTCTCCGCGAGCGAGATAGCCCTCGACCAGAGTCGCGTGGGTGACGGTCCCGACCTCGCTCCAGCCGCGGGCTGCCGCCTCGGACCGCAGTCGCTCCAAAACCGGCATGGCGTGCTCGAACCGGGACCTCGACACCTCGACCGACACCTGCACTGCCTGCCACATCGCGAAGTCGAGCCGGCAAGAGGCCGGCGGCTTCGTCGCTGCCAGCACGGACGCCGCACGCCGGAAATCACCTCGGCCCGTGAGGATCTGCACCTCCACACCACGCAGGCGAGCCAGATTGCTGCGCATACCCGAGTACTCGAGATGGACTGCCTCTCGGGCAATCGTCTCAGAAGCCTCGGTCCATTCGCCGGCCGTGAACTCGGCGAGCGCGCGAGCCAGTACGGCTTGCCCGCCCAGGTTTCCGAATCCGGCGAGTCCGGCGGCTTCACCCGCCTTCGTCAGCAGCGCGTTCGCGCGACCGGTCGCGCCTGCCGTTGCGGCGTTGTGCGCTGCCGACTCCAACGCACCGGTGCGCGTGCCCACCGGGAGTTCCCGCTCGTCGGTCCCGAGAATCGCGAGCTGGTCGACGGCCTCGAGTGCTTTCGGGAACGTCCCGACGGAGGCTTCGACCTGACCGAGGTACGTGTAGGCGATGACCTGGTCCGCCGGGGTCGCCTCGCACACCTGTGACCACGCTGTCGCGGCCAGGACGCGCGCCTGATCCGTGTCACCGAGGCGCGCCGACATCGCCGCGCGCTGCGCGAAGTACGGCGTCGGGTCCGTGACCTCCTCCACCTCCGAAACCAGCAGGTCCACAGCACCTTGTGGATCGCCCATCGCATTGTGGCAGTGCACCATTGTCGCCACGGTACGGTCGCGGGAACTGCCCGCCTCGAGGAGTCCGAGCGCTTTTCTGCCGGCTTCGACTGCCAGAGCAGGCCGCGAACCCTTCCAGTACGCCGCGGACTGCCTGCGGAGTATCTCGCCGGCGGCGGCATCCGCGCGTGGCAGCAGATCAAGCGCCCGTCCGTACCAGCGGGCAGCCGCGCGTGGCGACGTGCGCAGCGCTCGATCGGCGGCACGCAACGCCACCGTGACCGCGACCTTGTCGCCGCGCGCCGCGCCCTCGGTGGCATGCCGGGCGCGCTCGAGGGCCGGCATGCCCAGCTCGTGGTCGGTGCCCTCGATCCGCGCAGCAATCGCAGCATGGACGCGGCGGCGCTCGGCCGGACCGGTCTCGTCATAGAGCAGCTCACCGATCAGTGGGTGGCCGAATTCGTACCATCCGGACCCCGTTGCCACCAGCGCACCGCTCGAGACCAATGAGTCGAAGGCGGCCCGGACCTCGCCCAACGACCTCTCGGCCAGTTCGGCGAGGAGCGGAAGGTAGTCCAGATCCACCCGTCCGAACACCGCGACCAGACGACCCAGTACGCGGACGGCGTGGTCCCGGGGAAACAGCCGGTGGAGCAACGCCGCAGGGCGCAAGAACTGGGGCGGGGAATCATCGACCAGGTAGCCGATTCCCTGTTCGATCCGGAGTGCACCCGCAGTGTGCAACGCGTTCACCGTTTCTCGGACCAGCAGCGCGTTCCCCCGCGTCCGCTCGGTCAGATACCCGGTCAGTCGCTCGTCGGGCACGGCACCGAGGACCGACTCGACCAGTCCGCCGAGGGCCTGCCCCTCGACCGGCCGAACTTCGAGAACCGTCCGCGCCTGTTCGCTCACGAGGTGGCCGATCGTCGCGAAGAGACGTTCGCCGGTCATCCACGGCCGAGTCCGCGAGGCGAAGATCACGAGGAGCGGGCGGCCCGCCAAATGCCGAGCGGCGAGGGTCACGGCGACGAGGCTGTCCTCGTCCGCCAGGTGCGCGTCGTCCACAACCACGACCACTGGCGACGAATCCGTCATAGACTGCAACAGCGCCGTCACACCACTCGGATCGTTCGACACCGTGCTGTGGCCGAGGACTCCCACGAGGGTGCGCAACGTCGCGTACGGGATGTCGCGGTCGTACTCGTGCGACGCGGCGTATAAGCACGTCCACCCACGCCTGCGGGCCGCGTCGAGCGTGCTCCGCAGGAGGTGTGTCTTTCCGGTGCCGGCCTCACCGTGAATCAGGTACGTCGAACCGGCACCGGCACTCAATCGTTCTATGGCGCAGTCGAACACGAACTCGTTCACAGCATCTAGGCGAGACTCATCCGAAGAGGCATGGCCTTCCATCCTCGCAGGGTGTTGTTGTGATAGCGACGTACGGGTGCCGCAAGTTCGATGCACGTCACACGGGTCACGAGAACCTCGAGCAGGCACTCGGCCTGGAGACGCGCCGCGTGCTGGCCCACGCACTGGTGGATCCCCATCCCGAAGGCCACGTGCCCCGAAGGATCACGCGAGAGGTCGAACCGATCAGGGTTGTCCCACCGGCGCGGGTCACGATTCGCAGCGGCGTAGCACAGCAACACCCTCGTCTCGGCCGGTATGACGGTCCCGGAGATCTCGACGTCGGCCGACGTCTTGCGGAACAACATCTGGACCGGCGACTCCCAGCGCAGCGCCTCGTCGAAGGCGACTCGGGCGAGGTTGGGGTTCTGTCGAAGAGCCGCCCACTGATCGGGATGGGTGGCGAATCCATAGAGCATCGCGGAGAGACCATAGACGGTCGTGTCGACACCTGCCGACAACAGCGAACGCGTGAGGAGCGGCGCCAGTTCGTGCATGATGTCGCCGCGGTCGGCGGCCGCCCAGATCTCGCTGCCGAATCCTTCGGGTTTCAGTGACTCCCTGGCACACTTCGCAGTGGCCCATTCCGCCAGTGCGTCGCTCCGGCATTCCCCCTGCAGGACCCGTTCATTTCGCGGCCCCAGGGCGTTGAAGATGTGATCTGCGTAGGGAACGAGATTCTCCCGCTGCTCCTCGTCGATGCCGGACGCGTCGGGAAAGAAGTTCACCGGAAACACGGCCGCGATGTCGTTGTATCCGTCGATCTCGGTCGCGTCCCCGGCAGCCGTGCCACCCAGCAGGTTGTCGATCAGCGTCTCGGCCTGCCGTGTGCAGGCGCCCTTCATCGCACGCAATGCTCGTGCGGACAGAATCGACTGCAGCACCTCGCGGGGTGCGTCGTGCTCGGGCGGATCGGTCTGAAGTAGTCCCCGGGCCCGCCATGGCTCGTTCAGGCCGACTCCGGAACCGGACGTCATGCCCTGCCAGTTCGAGAGCGCGCTGTGGACCTCGTCGTAACGCCCGAGGGCGTGGACGTTGTACCGGGGCAGGAAGACGACAGGCCCGGATTCACGCAGCCGCTCCTGGAAAGGCAGCGGGTTCTCGAGCGTTTCCGGCGAGAAGGGGTCGTCGTCGAGGGACGGGGCTGTCGAACCCTGCCGTCCGGTGGTATCCGTAATCGACACTGTCTACCTTCCTAGAGATCCAGCACGAGTCGTTTGGTGATCGAACGTGACACACAGACGAACATCCGGTCCCCCTTGGCGCGTTCCGCATCGCTCAGGAGTGAATCCCGATGATCCGGAACACCTCCCACGACGCCGACTTCACATGTGCCGCAGACTCCCTCGTTGCACGAGGACAGCACCGGGACGCCGGCGGCGTCCAGGGCCTCGAGAACGGTCTCGTCGGTGCCGACGGTGACGGTCCTGCCGGAGTTGGACAGTTCGATCGTGAAGGGTTCCGTGCGGACCGGTGGACGCTGGGAAGGCGCCACGAACCGCTCGAACCGGACGGCCCACCCGGGCCAGTTCGTGGAAGCGGATTCGACCGCCGCCAGCAGGGGCTCGGGTCCGCAGCAGTAGACTTTGGCCCCCTCGGTCGGCTTGCCGAGGAAATCGAGCGGCAGGTGACCCGATTCGTCCTGCGGCCACACCGTGACGCGGTCTCCGTATCGAGCCAGTTCGCCGAGGAAGGCCAAGGAACGACGCGACCGACCGCCGTAGAGCAGGTGCCAGTCGATTCCCAGCTTCTCGGCTGCGGCGATCATCGTCATGATCGGAGTGATCCCGATGCCGCCGGCGATGAATTCGTATCGGCTCGCCTGTGCGAGACCGAAATTGTTCCGAGGGGTGCCGACACTGAGCATGTCCCCGACGGCCAGATTCTCGTGAATGAACTGCGATCCGCCCTTGGAGTTCGGCTCCCGCAACACGGCGACCTCGTAGGCGGAGGCATCCCACCGGTCGCCGCACAACGAGTATTGCCGCACCTGGGAACCACCGTCCGCGGTCGGCATGACCAGGTCGATGTGCGCGCCGGGCGTCCAATGCGGGAGCCGCCCACCGGACGGCTCCTCGAGCCGCAGTTTCACGACGCCGTCTGCCACGACGTCCTTCCGCGCGACCTCGAGCGTCTGGTTTCCGGGTCGCCGCGTGACCGGCGATGCGGGCGAGGACGAGTCGACACCATGCTGAGCAAGATGATTTGGCACGTGATGATCATGCGCGGCGCCTGCTGGTGAGATCAATGTCTCAATCACTATCAAGGCGATAGCCACAGTCGCCTGCCGAACGGGCCCTACACACGACAGTGTCCCCCTCACCTGGGTTACAGGTGAGGGGGACACGGGTGGGACGTCACGGCGAAACCGACACGCTTCGTGGGCGAGTGGGCCGAACGAACTCAGCAGAAGCCGACCGTACGGTCAGGCACTGCGTCGTGCGGCCTGGCGACGAAGTTCATTGCGCGCCAGCGCGTTCTTGTGCACCTCGTCGGGTCCGTCTGCGAACCGCAGCGTGCGTACATACGCGGCTGCCGGGGCGAGAAAGAAGTCCTGGGAGAGTCCGCCGGCGCCATGGACCTGGATTGCCTTGTCGATGATCCATTCGACGGTCGACGGAGTGGCGATCTTGATTGCCTGGATCTCGGTATGGGCGCCCTTGTTGCCCACCGTATCCATGAGCCAGGCCGTCTTGAGAACCAGCAAGCGCAACTGCTCGAGACGGACCCGCGATTCGGCGATCCAGTCTCGAATCACGCCCTGTTGGCTGAGTGGCTTGCCGAACGCCACGCGTTCGTCGGCCCGCTCACACATGAGTTTGATCGCTCGCTCCGCAATGCCGATGGCGCGCATGCAGTGATGGATCCGGCCGGGTCCCAGCCTGGCCTGGGCGATCCCGAAGCCGTCGCCCTCGGTGCCGATGAGATTGGCAACCGGAACCCGCACGTCGGTGAACTCGATCTCGGCGTGTCCACCGCTGTGATGGTCGTCGTAACCCAGGACCTTCATCGCGCGCGTGATGTGGACGCCGGGGGTGTCCCGCGGTACCAGGATCATGCTCTGCTGGCGATGCCTGTCGGCCGACGGATCCGTCTTGCCCATCACGATCAGGATCTTGGCGTTGGGATTCATCGCACCGCTGATGTACCACTTGCGGCCGTTGATCACGTAGTCGCCACCATCGCGAACGATACTCGTGGAGATGTTGGTGGCGTCCGAGGATGCGACGTCGGGCTCGGTCATGGCGAAGGCCGAACGGATCTCGGCCTCGAGCAACGGGGTGAGCCACTCCTTCTTCTGCTGCTCGGTGCCGAACATCGACAGCAGTTCCATGTTGCCGGTGTCCGGGGCTGAACAGTTCAGCGCGGCGGGAGCGAGGAGCTTGCTGCGGCCGGTGATCTCGGCGAGCGGCGCGTACTGCACGTTCGTAAGCCCGGCACCCTCGGCCCCGGGGAGGAAGAGGTTCCACAGCCCACGGCTGCGTGCCTCCGCTCTCAGCTTCTGCAGGATGGGAGACTCCGACCACGCGAAGCGGTTCTCGAGGCTGTCCAGCTCATCCAGGTACGCCGCCTCGGCCGGGTAGACGTGCCCGTACATGAAATCGACGAGTTCCTTGCGCAACCCGTCGGTCCGGGCGTCTGTCGAGAATTCCATCTACTTGTGCTCCTTCAGTGAGTCGAGCCCGAGTTCGAGCAGCAACGGCACAGTGCTGCCACTGTCCTCGAAACCCGCACCCACGGTTTGACGATTGATGTGTCGATACCGGACGCCCTCGGAGATCGCGGCGAGCTTGAAGCAGGCCAGACCGAGGTGGAAGCCGAATCCCTCCAGTTCGCGACCGCTCTCGGCTTTGTAGTGTTCGATGATCTGTTTCTCGGTGAGGTATCCGGGTGCCAGCGTCGCGTCGTACTTGGCCGGTTCCGTCGAATCCCGTTCGGACACGATCTTCGCTCGCCGCTGATAGGTGAGCATCAAGGCCAGGTCCAGAAGCGGATCACCCAGCGTCGCCAGCTCCCAGTCGATGACCGCGGCAGGTATGTCGTCGGCGCCGACGAGCACGTTGTCCAAGCGGAAATCACCGTGGACGATGCCCGCGGCCGACTTCGTGGGGACGGCCGCGACGAGTGCCGTGTAGAGCTCGTCGGCGCCGGGGAGATCGCGGGTGTAGGACGCGTCCAGCTGCGTCTTCCAGCGTTTCACCTGCCGTCCCAGGAAGCCTTCGGGACGACCGAAGTCGTTCAGGCCCACGTTTCGCGGTTCTACCCGGTGCAGCTTTGCCAGTGTGCGTACCAGCTCGACGGAGATGGCTCGGGTTCGAGCCACGCCGAGTGGCCTGAGCTCATCGGCGTACCGATAGGGCACGCCCTCGATCCGCTCCATGACGTAGAAGTCGGTGCCGAGTACGCCCTTGTCGTCGCAATAGGCGATCATCGCCGGAACCGGGACGCCGGTGGTCCGAAGAGCACTGGCCACTCGGTATTCTCGGCGCATGTCGTGAGCCGTCGCCATGACCTCGCCCAGTGGCGCACGACGCACGATCCACTGGTTTTCACCGTCGGAGAGATCGTAGGTCAGATTCGATTTCCCACCCTCGATCAGCCGGGCCGACAGTTCCCCTGCCACCAGGCCCGGTCGCTCCCCGGCCAGCCAGTCTGTGATTCGATCGATATCCAGCCCGGGCGGGGATTGGGGACGCGTCGGGGCGGCACCTGTCTGTGTGTACTCCATGTGAGACCTCACGCCCGTGCGAAGGCGGGGACTATCTGCTCGTAGCTGATAGCGCCTTCCTTCGCGTTTCCGAAGCGGACGGCAAGGTCGATCATGTGGTCGACCTGATCCTTGGGTGCCTTGAACATCGGTTGCAATTTCGGCGCCACATCCTGCGCGTAGTGCTCGATGTAGGCCTTGGCGATTTCGGGTGCGTTGCCGTCGAAGGTGCCGGAGTTCAGAATTTCCGCTGCTTCGTCCTTGTGGGAGAGCATCCATTCGCTGCCCTCCGACTGTGCTCGAAGCCAGTTCTTCAGCACGTCCTCGTGCTCCTCGGCAAAACTTTCGCTGGTGGAAATACAGACCACGGCCTGGTTGCGCAACGTCTCGGGCATCGACGGCCTGCCGAAGTCGAGCAGCACCGATCCGCCGGTCTCCCGGGCGATGAACAGCCCCGAGCTCCATTGGACCGAGACGTAGCCGTCGAGTCGCCCGGCTTTCATGTTCGGGATCGCCGAGGCAGACGGGCCGACCGCCAGATGGGTGACGTCGGAGGATTGCATACCGGCCAGCTCCAGAGCGAGGTCCAGTTGCAGATCACCGCCCGCGCCAATGGCGCTCACCCCGATCGACTTGCCTTTCAGCGACTGCATCTTCTCTTCGAAGGTCGCGTCTTCGCCGGGCCAATTGCCGTTCGGGCCGACGACGACCCCGTAGGTGGTGGACACGTTCTTCAGACCGATGATGACCGGTCGCTTGCCCTGTGTGCTGTTGGCGTGGGCACCCATCAGCAGCAGGGTGTCGGAGCTGTAGCCGTTGACAGCGCCTGCGGACACGAGCTGTAGCGCCTGCACACCGCTCTGCGGGGTGATGAACTTCGGAACGTTGAGGTTGTTCCTGGCGAAGTCGTTGTTGGCATGATTCACCGCATCGAGGAGAAAGGTGTCACCCGGAAACGACCCGATGGTGAACTTGGCGGCCTGGCCCGAGGCACTCGCGCCCGGTCCACCCCCGCAGGCCGCCAGCAACGAGGTGGCGCCGACCGCCGCCGTGCCGAGACCGAGATACTTCAACATCGACCTTCTCGAGATGTTGCCGTCCAATGCCCGCAGTTCTCCGAAGGGCGAGTCACCTTGCTTCGACCCAAACATTCGTACTCCTAGTGATTAGTGCATGCCTGGTGGCCTGACGATGTGCTGCCCCCGGTTTCCGCAAACTGGCTACCGACCGATCCCGTTGTGCTCCATCACCACTCGGCCGACGGTCTTTCCGTCCCCCAGGCTCTGCAGGGCCGCAGGCACCCCGTCCATCGAGACCCGTTGACTGACGAAGGGATCGATGGCTCCGGAGTCCGCCAACGTGCACAGTTCCTGGTGGGATCGATCGACCGCGCCGGGATTCTTCGTGTTGTAGAGCCCCCAGTGAATTCCCAGGATCGAGTAGTTCTTGACCAGCGCGTGGTTGAGCGCCGCGGTCTGGATCTCGCCGCCCGCGAAGCCGACGACCAGAATCCGCCCCTCGAACGCAATGCATTTGGTCGAACGGTGGTAGACGTCGCCTCCCACCGGGTCGTAGATGACGTCGGCGCCTCTGCCTTCGGTGAATTCCTTGACGACCCCGACGAAGTCCTCCTGCCGGCGGTCGACGACGACATCGGCACCGAGCTGCCTGGCGTAGGCGGCCTTCTCCTCGCCGCCCACGACACCGACGACCCGGGCACCGGCGGCCTTGCCGAGCTGGATGGCCGCGCTGCCGACACCGCCGGCGGCCGCGTGAACCAGGAGGGTCTCCCCCTCTTGAATCCTGGCCAGCCGATGGAGTCCGAACCAGCCGGTCTGATACCCGATGAACAGGCATGAGGCCTGCGCGTCGTCGAGTGAGGCCGGCGCCGGATAGGTCGTGCTCTGGCCCATCAAGGCGTACTCGGCGAATCCGCCGTAGGGAAGAGTGGTCAGGCCCAGAACCCGGTCGCCTACCGCTGCCCGTACGACGTCCGGCCCGACCGCGACGACCTCACCGCAGACTTCACGTCCGGGGGTGAAGGGCAGGTCGGGGCGCACCTGGTACTTGCCACGGCACATCAGCACGTCCGGGAAATTGGCTGCGCCCGCCAGGACACGCACGAGGACCTGCCCTGCACCAGGTTCGGGAACATCACCTTCGACGAGTTGCACGACATCGATCGGCTCGCCGAGCTGGGTGACCGACCAGGATTTCATGCGGCGGGGAATCGATGTGCTCATGCTGTCTCGAATTCGACGAGGGGCTGACCGGACGCGACGCTGTCGCCCTCCGCGACGTGGACTGCCACGACCGTGCCTGCATCTTCGGCGAGGATCGGGATCTCCATCTTCATAGCTTCGAGGATCATCAACGTCGCCTCCTCCTCCACTCGGTCACCCGGTGCGACAAGGATCTTCCACACGTTGGCACCCATATCCGACTCGATCGTCTCTGACATCTCACGCACTCCTTCTGGCCAAGTTCTTTTGTCTCTGTTGGATCTTCTCGACCACACCGGTGTCGTAACGCCCGCTCGTGAATTCTTCCGAGCCGAGCACTTGTTCGAGGAAAGGCTTGTTGATGACGAGCCCCTCGATCACGAACTCCCTGCATGCCGCGAGGGCGCGGGCGTGCGCCTCCTCACGGGTCGCGCCGAACGCGCAGACCTTGGCCAGCAACGAGTCGAAGTGAGGCGTCACCTCGGTGCCCGCCGTATAGCCCGAGTCGATCCGGATACCGGGCCCGGTCGGCTCCTGCCACACGTCGATCGGACCCGGGCGCGGGAAGAACCTCTTGGGGTCTTCCGCGCAGATCCGCAACTCGATCGCGTGACCGCGCGAAACGGGGGCAAACCCCGGTGTGGTGGTGCCCGACTCCGCGATGCTCAGCTGCTGCTCGACCAGATCGACACCGTGAGTGAGTTCGGTGATCGGGTGCTCGACCTGGATACGGGTGTTCATCTCGAGGAACACGAAGTCGCCGGTGACGGCGTCGAGCAGGAATTCCACCGTACCTGCATTCCGATAGCCCACCGCCTGCGCGGCCGCAATCGAACTCTCGACGAGGCGCTCTCGCAGGGCCGGATCCAGGTGCGGGGCCGGGCTCTCCTCGATCAGTTTCTGGTGACGCCGTTGCGTCGAGCAATCCCGTTCTCCCAGAGCGATGATCGTGCCGTCGTTCCGACCCAGGATCTGGATCTCGACATGCCGCGCGGAGGACACATACCGCTCGACGAAGACCCGATCGGAACCGAAGCTCCGCGCCGCCATCGACTTCGTGTTCTCGAACGCCTTGCGCAGGCCTTCTTCGTCGTGAGCAACGGCCATGCCGATTCCGCCGCCGCCGGCGGATGCCTTGACCATCACCGGATATCCGAGACGCCCGGCCTCCGCGACGGCTTCGTCGCCCGTTTCGAGCGCTGCGCCGACGTCGCCGCTGATCGGCACACCGGCAGCAGCCACGACCCGGCGTGACTCGACCTTGTCACCCATCACCTCGATGACCTCGGCGCTCGGGCCGACCCACGTCAGTCCGGACTGGGCCACCAGTCGGGCGAAGTCGGCGTTCTCGGCCAGGAATCCGTAACCCGGATGCACGGCGGTCGCACCGGCTTGCTGTGCGATTCGAACGATCTGAGCGCCGTCGAGGTACGCCTGTACCGGCGTGTCGCCCTCGAGCTGAACGGCGTGGTCGGCCTCACCGATGTAGGGCAGGTCCGCATCGACCTTGTGGTAGACCGCGACGGTGCGAACACCGAGCTTGTTGGCGGTCGCGATGATCCGCCGGGCGATCTCGCCGCGATTCGCGACCAGTAGGCAATCTGGAAATGAGCTCATCACATCGTCCTCAGTAACTCGTCGGCCAGGCGCGCAGCAGGTGCTCGCCGATGCCGTTGGTCCGGGCTCGGTAGTGGTCTTTCAGCGCGCCGAGGATGAAGTCCCGGGTCTCGGCGGGATCGATGACCTGTTCGACGCCGAAGACGCGTGCCACGTCGTAAGCGGTAGTGCCCTTGGCCATCTCGGCGAGGCGCTGCGCATACAGCTCGGGATCCGATTCCGCGTCGACTCCGTGAACGACCGACACCGCCGATGTGGGATCCATGAAGCTCACCTCCGTCGACCACCAGCCTGCCGTCGTGTCGGCGGTCAGTCCGCCGCCCATGTTGATGTAGGCCTGGCCGTAGTTCTTGCGAAGCGTGACAGCGATCTTCGGCACGGTCACCAAGGACAGTGCGTTCATCCAGTTGATGACCTTGCCGGCGATCTTGTTTCGCTCGGCTTCCAGCCCGATCAGGAATCCCGGCTGGTCGACGAGGAACACGACGGGAATGTTGTAGGAGTCGCAGAGAACAAGGAAGCTGGTCGCCTTGTCACACGCCGGACCGTCGAGCGCCCCGCCCTTGAACATCGGATTGTTGGCGACGATTCCGACGCTCTGTCCACCGATCCGGACCAGTGAGGTCTCCAGGCTCTTGCCGTAGCGTGCCTTGATCGGGAACACCGAACCGGTGTCCGCGACGATCTCGATCACCTTGCGTACGTCATAGGTCTGGGTGCGAGCCTGGGGAACGATGTCGTTGAGTTCGGCCGCACGCTCGCCCGATCCACTCGGGATCGGCGCGACCGGCGGCGTCTCACCGTTGTGGGAAGGCAGATACGAGAGGAACCGGCGGATCAGTTCGATCGCTTCCTCGTCGGTGTCGGCGACGGCATCGGCATAGCCGGTCACCTCGGCATGGACCTTCCATCCCCCGAGCTCCTGGGCATCGACTTGCTGACCGGTGGCGCGGCCGACCAGGCCGGGGCTCGACACCGCGAGGACACTCCCCTTGCGGAAGACCGCGAAGTCGGCGGACACGGTGTGCCAGGCAGCCGATCCGAAGCAGTGTCCGAATGCGGCGGATGCCCAGGGGCTTTCGCGCTGCCGGAGGAACCGTTTCTTGCTGTTGGCGGCACCCATTCCGGTCCCGCCCATCGCGTCCGGCATCCGAACGCCAGTGGACTCCGACAGGTAGACCAGCGGCATCCCGACCTGAACGACGAGCTCCTTGAAATGGGACATCTTCTTGTTGCTCACCGGACTGCTCGACGACCCCTTGACGGTGAAGTCGTAGGCGACGACGGCCGCGCGCCGACCGTCGACCTCGCCGGTTCCTGTCACCTTGCCGTCTGCGGGCGTCTTGTCGCGATCGGCGTCGACGGCCGAGGTCGTGAACAACCCGCTTTCCCGGAAGGATCCGGGGTCGAGCAACAACGCGATCCTCTCGCGAGCGTTGAGTTTGCCCTCGGCGCGTCTCTGCTCCAGCTTCTTCGGACCGCCCATCGCCAGCGCGGCTGCGCGACGTTCTTCGTGCTCCTGCTCGCGGCTGAGTGTGGGTTCAGCCATCACTGTGTCCTGTGACATCTCTACTACCTTCCGTCTGCGTCGCGTGACGCCTGGTATGTCCGCTGTCCCTGCTCGAGAACCGCCCGTGCAGCGAGGGCCGCGTCCTCGAAGGCCGGAAAGACCGGGATTCCGCGTGTGCGTGCGCGGTGCGCGTACGTCTTGATCAATGCCTCCGTGTCGGCGCTGCCGTCGGTCTTGAGCACGAGAAGTTGGTGGGTGTTCGACGTTGCTTCGTCCCGGGCGCCTGCGATCGAGTCGATGACGGTGCCGGTCACGTCGCCGTGGGTTTCACCGAGGTTGCGCTGGATGATGCCCACATTGAGGTGGGAGATCAGCACTGCCGGCTCGCTGCCGGCGAGGACCACCGCGAGAACGTCCTTCGCGATCGCACCGTTCTTGACGGCGAGCGTTCCCGCAGGCACGTCGATCGGATTGTGCAGTCCGTTGCCCGGCGGCAGGCCCAGGTCGTCCAGTTCCTCGACCACGGAATCGGCGAGTGGCGGTGTGGCCAGTCCCTGCCGCCCGAGCGCGTCGGCGCCGAGGACGCTCGCTCCGCCACCGTTGCCGAACAGAACAGCATCACGACCGTTCGGCTTAACCCTGAGGTCGAGCGTGGACAGAGCATGCAGGGCCGTAGCGAAGTCCGCGAGCGAATCGACGAGCGTCATTCCGGCCTGTCTCGCGATCGCGGGCCACAGTCGGTGATTTCCCGCGAGGGCACCTGTGTGGCTGGTCGCCGCCCGCGAACCTTCGCTGGTCCGGCCACCGGCGAGAAGCACTACCGGCTTGCGCATTTCGGCTCGGGACAGCACATCGAGAACGTCGCGTGCCGCAGCCAGCGACTCGAGGTAGAGGCCGATGACACGGATCTCGCCGTTCCGCAGGGCGGACTCGACGAGCTCTGCAGCGGTGACGTCGGCGCCGTTCCCGATGCTGACCACGCTGTGAAAGTCGATGCCACGCAACGATCCGACCCGCAAGATATCGACACTCAGCCCGCCACTTTGCGAGACGACCGCCGTCGTTCCCGGCGTCAGAGGTGCGTCGGGCACAAACGAGAGTCGACCGGCCGAGGCATGGGTGCCCAGGCAGTTCGGGCCGATCAACCGAATGCCCGCATCGCGGACGGTCTGGACCAGGGTCTTCTCGAGGTCCTGTCCTTCTTCGACCTCACCGAAGCCGCTGGAGACCACCTGAGCGAATCGAACGCGGCCGGCGCCTCGGCTCAGCGCCTCGCCGACACGTGTCGCGGGCAGGGCCACGAACGCATAGTCGATCGGCTGATCGACCTCGGACAGAGCCCGCACTGCGGGAAGACCTTCGATGCTGTCCGAGGTCAGGTGGATCGGCACGATGGTGCCGTCGAAGCCACCGCCCAGAATGTTCCGAATGAACCGGTTGGCGAGGTTGGGCCGCTGGCCGCTCGCGCCGAGGACGGCGATCCTGCGCGGATGAAACAGCGGGGTGAAATCCGTGGCCCGGCCGTCATCGTCCTCGCGTGCGGATTCGGCTACTTCCACCGGACCGACGACGAAACGTGCGTCCACGGCCACCGCGCGTGTTCCGGAAACGATGACCGGGTTCAGGTCGATCTCGATCACGTCGTCCGGCAGCGACTGCAGCAGACCGTTCGGCCCGGCGAGTCGCGAGATCAGTGTCACCAAGGCAGGAATGTCTGCCCTCTCGCCACCGCGGGCTCCGTCGAGCACCTTCATGCCGCGCAGTTCGTGCAGCATGTCGAGAATCTGTTCGTTCGCGAGCGGTGCGAGACCGAACGCAACATCCTCGAAGACCTCGACCAGTACGCCGCCGAGGCCCACCATCACGGTCCAGCCCAGCCCCGGAGCCCGAACTGCTCCCACGATCACTTCGTGACCGGACGGGACCATTTCCTCGACGAGGAGGCCGTCCAAGCGGTGCCCTGCGGCGGCCAGTTGCTCGCCCATCCGTGCAGCGACCTCGTCGATCTCATCGCGGCGAACCCCCACCCGCACGCCGCCGGCGTCGGACTTGTGGACGAGCGTGGACGAGATGGCCTTAACGACCAACGGCTCGCGAATGTCGTCGGAAATCATCTGGCCGACAGCAATTTCGATGCCCCGGGGTGTGTCGATCCCGAAGGCGGAGAGCAGGGATTTACCTTCCGCCTCGGTAAACATCGCCGATTCTCTCTCCCGTGCAATGGAAATGAGTTCGGCGACTGCGTCCCGGGTGCATGGCTGTGCTGTATCGACTGACACCTGAAGTTCCTTACTGAACGTCGGATCCGGCGGCGATCTCGCTCGCTCGGCACGTGTTCAGTGTGGTCAGCCGCACAGGGATTGGGAAGGTTCGCAGCCTTGGCGGGGTGATACGGGTGCGCTATCGGACCGCCGCCGGGTCGACCGCGCTGTCAGAAATTCTTGGCAGATTCCCGCAACAAGCCCAGGAATGCCTGCACGGCAGACGTCCGCGCTTCGTCATTTCTCACGATCGCGGATATGCGGGCATGGGCCCATTCGTACGGAAGGGGCACGAGCGCGACACCGTTGCCGCTCACCGTCGAGCTGAGAAGTGTGTTCGCCATACAGATCCCGACGCCGGCGCGCACCATGTTCTGAGACGCTTCGGCGTTGTTCGTGGCGTAGACGATCCTGGCCTCGACTCCGTCGAGTAGCTGCTCGAACGCTGTACGGAGGATGCTGGTCTCCGCCGGAAAGATCAGCGGCTCCCCCTCCAGGTCAGCGGCCTCGAAGCCGTCCTTGCTGGCGAGGCGATGATTCTCCGGAACCGCCAACACCAGCCGACCGGAGATCAAGTCGACATGGTGCAGTAAGGCCTGCTCCGCCGGAATCAGATCTATCCCGGCCAGGCGAGTCACCAGACCGACATCGAAATGGCCGCTGAGGACGCCGCGGCTCACCATCTTCGATGGCCCTTCCTCGACTTCGAAACGCACATTGGGAAAGTCGCTCAACAGGCGCTTGACGACCCCGGGAAGTATTGTCTGAGATCCCGCCGGCACCGTGCCCAGGCGGACGGTGCCGAGTTTCAGGCCCCCGATGGCGCTGGCCTCCTCGCGCATCAGCCGTTCGGCCTGAACAGCGGCGACCACGTGCGGCAGGATCCGTTCGGCCGCGTACGTCGGTCGCACGCCCTTGGCACCACGAACCACGAGCACGACGCCGAGGTCCTCCTCGAGCCGCTGCACCTGGTTGGTGATCGTCGGCTGAGAGATGTCGAGTTCCTTGGCAGCTTGACGGAACGACCCGGTCCGAACCGCTGCTTCCAGATATCGCAACTGCTCGAATCTCATCGGTCTCCCTCGGTGCTGCCATGCGACCTGGCCCACATTACAGCGCGCAAGGCGCTCTCCGAATCCAGCGTCGGGCGGGCGCAGCGATCGACACGTAACCTCGAGTGGACCGACCCGAGTCGTTCAGTTCAAGAGATCGTCGAGGCCGGTCGAGTCCCGCGAGAGGGAGCCGCCTTCGACGGGAATCGTTGTACCCGTGATGTATCCCGCGGCAGGCGAGAGGAGGAATGCGATGGTGGCGGCGATCTCGAACGGCTGACCGAGCCTCCCGAGCATGGGCCGTCCGGCCAAAATCCGGGAGTCGTTCGGGCTTCGCGGTGCGGCGACGACACGTGGTGAGAGGAAGAGACCCGGGGCGACCACATTGACGCGAACGCCGCGGGGTCCGTATTCGGCGGCCAGTTCCTTGGCCCACACCTCGAGTGCCGCCTTGGCGGGGCCATATCCGGGTGCCGTTCGACCGCCGTGGGTCCCCATCACACTGGAGACGTGCACGATCGCACCGTGGCGGATCAGCGGGGACAGCCGACGCGAAGACAGAAACGCGTGGGCCAGGTTCACCCTGAAATCCTGATTCCAGTCCGCCAATCCGTAGTCGGTGATCTGTTTGCGATGCATCCGGCCGATGACGTCCACATAGCCGTTGATATGTCCGAACTCGGCGATTGCACCGGTCGCGACGACATCGATACCCTCTTCGGTGGTCACGTCCGCCACCAGAGACGGCATCCTCAACGAGGTGGCCACGTCGTCGACCCGGTCGGGATCGATGTCCACGCACAGAACGCGACCGCCCAGGGCGACGATCGTCCTGCTGACGTGCTCACCGATCCCGCCACCTGCGCCGAGGACGACGTAGGAATTTCCGTCCAACCGGAAGAGGCTGTTGTGATCGATCCCCTCGGCGAGAAGCGGCTGATCGGGGTCGTCGATGGTCAGCGCGGTTACCTCGTCCACTTGGTGACCAGCTTCTGCAGGCCGGAGATCGAGACGTCGAGGACCATGGACAGCAATCCCATCGCGATCAGGATCGCGAAGGTTTCCGCAACCTGGAAATTGTTGGTCACGACGACGAGGCGCTGGCCCAGGCCGGTGTATGCGCCGACCATTTCCGACACGACGGCGCCGAGCACCGAGTAGACCGCGCCGAGCCGTAGCCCGCCGACGATGGCAGGCAGAGCCGCAGGAATCTCGATCTTGAAGAAACGCTGGGTCCGCGTCATGCCCAGCGACTTGGTCAACTGCGCGATGTCGTGATCGATGCTCTTCATCGCACCCATCGTGCTCGTCATCAGGACGAAGAACACGACGCTGAAGGCAACGAGAGCCTTCGGTCCGAAACCCAGGCCGAACCAGAGGATGAAGATCGGTGCCAGCGCGGGACGCGGAAGGCTGTTCATCAAGGTCAGAAATGGTGAGGCTGCGGTATGAAGGACCTGGACGCGGGCGAAGACGACACCTGCGAGGATGCCGGCGATCGCACCCGTCACCAGCCCGACCATCGCTCCGCTGAACGTCGCCGTCACATCGGTCCAGAAGACGCCATCGGTCAGCTGGCCGAAGAACGCTTGCGCGACATCGAGGGGGGCGGAGATCATCATCGGGTCGACGATCTTGTTTCCGGAGACATAGGCCCATATGGAGACGAAGACTGCGAGAGCACCCACCCGAAGTGTCCAGACGAGGATCTTTTCGTTGCGTCGGGCGCGACGCCGCTCCACGAGGATCGTGTTGTCGAGATCCGCCGGTTCGTTGTTGTTCGCGGCTCCGCCGATCAATGCGACCGTGCGGGGCGCGTCACTGCGTAGATCAGACATCGAGCGCCCCGCGGACAAGCTCGACGTCGGCGGCCGAGGAGGTGTGAGGGCCGCCCGTGACCTGCAGGACCGTTCCCGTGATGAAGCTTGCGGCATCAGAGCACAGGTACAGACACGCATCGGCGACTTCTTCCGGCCTTCCGACGCGTCCGAGTGCGAGAAAGCGGCCGAACTTCTGCTCGGTTTCGGGAGATGCGAAGCGAGACGACGGCGTCAGGGTGGCGCCGGGTTCGACGCAGTTGACTCGAATGCCGCGATCCGCCCATTCCCAGGCCATCGTCTTCGTCAGCGAGGCGAGTCCCGCTTTGGCTGCCGCATAGGCGCCGCGGAGCGGGTGTGCGTGGTTGGCCGATCCGGATCCGACATTGATGACGTTTCCGCCACCCTGGCGTTCAAAGACCGGCAGGCATGCGCGGGCACAGTGGAAGGCCCCGCTGAGATTGGTATCGATCGTCGCATTCCAGGCATTGACCGACAGGTCTTCGAGGCGCGATGCGAAGTTGCCGCCGGCATTGTTGATCAGGACGTCGATCCTCCCGAACTGTTCGAGAGCGGTCCGGACCAGATCTTCGGCAGTCTGCGGCTCGCGGATGTTGCCGGCCACGAGCGCCGCCTTTCGTCCGAGCGCTTCGACACTCTCGACTCGGTCCTGAAGCGTCTCGGCGTTGCGCCCGTGCAGGATCAGATCCGCTCCTGCTTCCGCGAACTTGTCGGCGAGAGCCGACCCGATGCCTCCGGAAGCGCCGGTCACTATGACGACCTGGTCCGTGAAGTCGAAAGTGGTCTGACCCACCTTGTTGATGGTGGCGGCTTCTCTGGTCACCTGACGTCCTCCTCGTGATTCGCACCCTGTGTGTTGCAGCTTGTTACGCACTGGGATCCGTTCCCGGCAAGGTGCGTTCGAGTTAGCGTCGTGCCATTCGGGGCCGTGGACAATGACTGAATCGCTATCAAGGCGATAGCCCCCGAGCGGGCCTCTTTTCCTTGACACCGTCGCCGAGGTGTTCGACGATTCACGGGCCGATAGGGTGATTTTTACCACAGGGTCATGTAGCTCGGATCCACCGCGAATTTTCTGTGCCAACTCAGCAGATCGTCCGGCGCAGGAGGAAGCGATCGGTCAGCCCCGTAAACACATCATCGGATTGACGGTGTCCGATTCATCCCTACGGTCGAACAGTGAGAGTGAGAATCTTGTGACTGGTCTAGCTGAAACTACGACGAGGCCCACTACCGCCAAGGGGATCTCGGTCGAGTTCGAAAATGTCCGCCACGCGTTCCTGCACGGCAATCGACCGGTGCGCGTGCTGGACGATTTCAACCTCCGCATCGAGCCGTCTGAGTTCGTCAGCATCGTCGGTCCGTCGGGCTGCGGCAAGACCACGGCGCTCGGCATGGTCGGCAACCTCCTGAAGCCCCGCAGTGGAACCGTTCGCATCGATGGAGCGGAGGTGAGGCCCGGCAGCAATGATGCGGCTTTCCTCTTTGCTCGTGATGCACTCCTTCCGTGGCGACGGGTCCGCAGCAACGTCGAACTCGGCATGGAGATCCGCGGTGTTCCCAAGGCAGAACGACGCGAGCGTGCCGAGGAATGGCTTCGTCGTGTACGACTGCACGAGTTCGCCGACTCGGATGTTCTCCACCTGTCGCAAGGAATGCGCCAACGCGTTGCGATCGCCCGCACTCTGGTCCAGAGCCCAGGCGTCCTTCTGATGGATGAGCCGTTTGCAGCCTTGGACGCACAGACGCGCGCGATCCAGCAGGAGGAGTTCCTCCGGCTGTGGGAGGCCGAGCGACCGACGGTCATCTTCGTCACCCACGACCTCGAAGAAGCCATCCTGCTCAGCGACCGCGTCATCCTGATGGCCAGCCGGCCGGGTCGCATGGTGGTCGACATGAAGATCGAACTCCAGCGGCCGCGGCATCAGGAGATGCGCAGGTCCTCTGATCTCTTCAAATCGTATTTCCACGACATGTCCGCCCGGCTTCGGGCTGAAGTCGATCTCGCCGAACAACGCATGATGGAAGAAAACCAGAATGACTGAAACTCTGCAGACGGTGACGACCGCCGATGGCGCCATAATGGCCTATCGGCAATTCGGCCGAGGATCGCGCCTGATCACCTGCCTGCACTCCCTGGCATTGGACGGATCATGGTATGCGCCTTTGGCCGAGGCTCTCGGCGACGACTACCGTCTGCTTGCGCCGGATTTCCGGGGGCACGGCATGACTGCGCACGGACGATCTGCCATCACTCTCGGCCTCATTGCCGAGGACGTCGCCGCGATGTGGGACGCCGAGAGCGTCGAGCGCTCCGTGGTGTTGGGAATCTCCCTGGGAGGCATGGTCGCTCAGGCGGTCTCGGGGAGCTTTCCGAACCGGGTCGACGCGCAGATCCTGATGGCCACCCGGGGCGCCTATGATGACGAGGCCACTCGCGGAACGTTGGCCCGCGCGGCTGAGGTTCGTGCACCTGACGGGCTCGAGCACGCTGAGGAAATGACCATGCATCGCTGGTTCGGTGATGCATCGCGAAACGAGGCAGACCCGTTGGTTCGGAAAGCTCGCGAACAGTTCCGGGGCGCCGGTGGCGACACCATCGGCGCCTATTTCGATGCAATGACCGAGGTCGGCACGTTTCACACCGAGTCGCCTCCCCCGACTCTCGTGGTCGGCGGCGTCGACGACCGAAGCACTCCTCGTGCGGTAATCGAACAGCTGGCCGCCTCGATCACGGGTGCCGAACTGCGTTTCGCCGAGGGTGGACACCTCGCCGCCTTCGACAACCCCGGCGAAGTCGCCGCCACGGTGCGGCCTTTCCTCGAGGGCCTCGACTGCTGGTAGCCGATCAGTCCACGTGCACACTGGTTCCACATACTGCCTTACGGAGACGACATGGATTTCACGCTCGATCGCGCGCTGACAGAGGATACGCTTCGCGCACAACTCGATTCGGCCCTGACACCCGCGCTCCTGATGTTGACGGCTCACGTCACAGGCGACGCAGGGGTCCTGCGTCCGGAATGGAAGCCCAACCGGGCGACGTTGCCTGCCAGTGGACTCGCACCCGAGACCGACGCGGAGATCAGAGCCTTCTGCCTGAACCGCCTCGCACCGTATCTCCCCTCGCAGCGGGACTGGGCCGCATTCCCGGACGATTCCGTGCGTGAGTCGATGTGCACCTGGTTGATGGACGTAGACATCGAGGACGCTCAGGCTCTGGCTGCGGTGGCCTTCACACCTGACGACTGCGACCCTCGCGGGCCGGAGTGGAATCTCGACGAGATCGCTCCCGAAAGCGACCTGCGCGCCGTGGTCATCGGCGCCGGATTCTCCGGATTGCTTGCCGGACTTCGACTGAAGCAGGCAGGTGTGCCCTTCACGATTATCGAGAAGAGCGCGAATGTCGGTGGCACGTGGTACGAGAACAGCTACCCGGATTGCAGAACCGACGTCCGTAGCCACATCTACACGTACTCGTTCGTTCCGCACGACTGGGTCACGCACTTCGGCCGCCAACAGGCCATCCATGAATACCTGTACAACTTCGCAGCGAAGAACGGTCTCCTCGAGCATATCTCGTTCGGCACCGAAGTGACCTCGACCCGTTGGGACGAGAGCACCAGTACCTGGACGATCGACACCCGCACGTCCGACGGCGTCGTCAGCTCGGCTGAATCCCAGATCGTCGTCAGCGCTGTGGGACAACTGAACCGGCCCATGATCCCCGCCGTCGACGGCCTCGAAACCTTCACCGGCCCGGTGATGCACTCCGCGGAATGGGACCACAGCATCGATTTCGCCGGCAAACGCGTCGTCGTGATCGGGACCGGCGCCAGCGCACTGCAATTCGCTCCGAAGATCGCAAAGGAAGCGGAGCATGTCACGATCTTCCAGAGGAGCGCGCCATGGCTGCGGTCGACCCCGGTGCTTCGGCAGGACATCGACCTCGGCGAACGCTGGCTCCTCACCAATCTGAAGCACTACCGCGCCTACTACCGTTTCTCCATCTTCCTTCCCCGCCTCATCGGCAACCTCCCGGCTGCAACGGTCGATCCGGACTTTCCGCCGACCGAGGTCTCGGTATCTGCGGCCAACGAGGCGCTTCGTGTCGAGCTGACCGATTACCTCACCGAACAGGCCGGCGACCGACTCGATTTGCTCGAGCAGATCATCCCCGACTACCCGCCCGCCGCGAAGAGAATCATCTGCGACGACGGCACGTGGGTTGCCACCCTCAAGCGTGACAACGTGCGCCTGGTGAGCCAGGCCGTGCAACGGATCGACCAGGACGGTGTCTGGATCGGTGACGAGCACGTCGCCGCCGACATCATTGTGTTCGGAACCGGTTTCAAGGCCTCGGAATTCCTCGTCCCCATGACGGTGACGGGCATCGACGGACAAGATCTGCATCAGACCTGGGGTATCGATGCCAGCGCGTACCTGGGCATCACGCTTCCCGGCTACCCGAACTTCTTCTGCATGTACGGTCCGAACACCAACACCGTCATCCACGGCAACCTGGTGTTCTTCCTCGAGTGCCAAGCCGCATACATCATCAGTGCCGTCCAGATGCTGGCCAAGGGCGGCCACCGTTCGATGGCGCTTCGACCGGACGTGTTCACCGAGTACACCGACGAGGTCACCAAGGAGAGCGCCAAGCGCACCTGGGGCTGGTCGAAGACCCACAGCTGGTATCAGAACGCCGCCGGGCGGTCCACCATCATGTGGCCACTCCCGGCTCGCGAGTACTTCGAGCGCACCAGCGCGGTGCACGACGAGGACTACTACATCCACTGACCCGCATGACGTCATCATCCGCATTTTTCATTTCACCGGAGGCTACTTTGATCACCGAGACAACGGCAGGTGTCGCCAACCTCGAAACCCGCTACCTGACGGGCGGCGGCCCGGAAGACGGCGTCCCCGTCGTGTTCCTGCACGACGGCGCGTGGGGCGGCAGCGCCGACGTGACGTGGGGGCAGGTCCTGCCCCTGGCCGCAGAGAAGTACCGGGTCATCGCCCCGGATTTCCTCGGTTACGGCGGATCCGCCAAGTCCGTTCGCCTGGATGTCTCACCGTTCGCTTTCCGGATCCGGCACGTGTTCGCCTTGCTCGACCATCTCGGCATCGACGGTCCGGTGCACCTGGTCGGAAATTCGTTCGGTGGATCGGTGGGTCTGCGGGCGCTGGCCGACGGTGACTACCGATCCCGGATCGCCTCGGTCACCACACTCAGTGGCACCGGCGGCCCCTGGAAAGCGCCGGACATGGGCAAGCTGCGCGACTTCGACGGTTCGGTTGCCGGTATCGAGGCGTTCGTCGACCTGCTGTGCGACGACTTCTCCGGCAGGGCCGGACAGGTGGACGCCCGATTCAGGTGGGCCGTCGCTCCCGGTCACTTCGGGTGCATGAGCGCTCCGCATCTGCCGGTACCCGAGGCGTTGCGGAAGGAGCGCCCAGCCGATCCCTACCCCGCCACACTTGCCGGCGTTCAGACCCCCGTGCTGCTCCTCGAGTGCTCCGAGGACGTGCTGCTCGAGGCGGGGTGGAGCAAACACCTCCAGGCCGAACTCCAGAATTCCCGCGCCATGGTCCTGCCCTACCGGCACTGTCCGAACATCACCCATCCGAAGGAGACGTGGGCCGTGATCGGCGAGTTCCTCGACAGCTGCACCGGCGGTACGAACTGATGCCGACCCCGGGCGGCAATGCTGCGACCGCGTCCACCGTGGGTTCGCTCGTTCTCACCGGCGGATCGTCCGGAATCGGCGCCGGGTTGGCGGGCGATCTGGCAGGCGAGTGGGACATCACCGTCGTCGATCGGGATCTGCCGGAAACGCCTGCCCCCGGCGTGACGTACCTCCAGGGCGACATCACCACCGACGATGCGGTCGACACGGTTCGCAAGTCGCTGACCGAGAACGGCCGGGCAACGATCGACGGCATCGTCCACTGCGCGGGCATCGGCGCATTCGGCCCCTTCATGGAGATGCCGAAGTCCGAGTGGGAACGGGTGCTTCTGGTCAACCTTCACGGAACACTCAATTTCGTCCAGGGCGTCGCCGACATGGTCGCGGACGGCGGCAGAATCGTCCTGTTCTCGTCCGGGACGGTCTTCAAGGCCCCGGCGAGCGCAGCGGCGTACGCGGCCTCCAAGGCCGGCGTGATCGGCTTTGCCCGCAGCCTCGCCGCGGAACTCGGAGCCAGGAACATCACGGTCAATGTGATCGCCCCCGGTTTGGTGCTGACCCCACTCTCGACGGCGATCGCCGCA
Organism: Rhodococcus sp. IEGM 1305; assembly: GCF_030058635.1. Lineage (NCBI taxonomy): Bacteria > Bacillati > Actinomycetota > Actinomycetes > Mycobacteriales > Nocardiaceae > Rhodococcus > Rhodococcus sp. IEGM 1305. The sequence continues at coordinate 744,697 of NZ_JASHKX010000001.1, read as the reverse complement.
GGTGAAGAGGCCAACATCAACACGCGAGCGATCAAACGGCCCGCAACGGTCGAGGACTTCATCGGCCCGACCCGATTCTTCCTCTCCCCCGGCTCCTCCTTCGTCACCGGGCAGACGCTCGTCGTCGACGGAGGTTCGATCCGCCGTTAGGCGGCGCCGCACGGACCGCCACCGGTCGCCTGCTCGACGGCCGCGTGACCGAATTCCGGATCGTCTCGGTCCGCGGCCCGGGCGGCGATAGTCTGGGAAGGGTCGTCGAGAGGTAGGCGGATGACACCACAGTTCCCAGGGCGGCACAGGGGCGGATAGCGCGTTGGCAACCGACGGCGATCCGCTCCGCACACAGCGCGATACCGACACCGCGACGACAGATGAACTGCGCGCGGCCGGGTTCGACGATGCCCGGGAGATCGGGCGTGGGGGCTTTGGCGTGGTGTATCGCTGCACCCAGTCCGCTCTGGACCGCGCGGTGGCCGTGAAGGTTCTCAGCGGCGACCTCGACGACGAGAGCCGGGCCAGGTTCCTCCGGGAGCAGCGGGCGATGGGCAGGCTGACCGGGCACCCGAACGTCGTGAGTGTGCTCGAGGTCGGCGTCACGCCGAGCGGGCTTCCCTTCCTGGTGATGCCCTACCATCCGCAGGATTCCCTCGATGCGCGGATTCGCCATCAGGGTCCGCTCACCGTGACCGAGGCGCTGCGGTTGGGAGTGAAGATGGCTGGCGCACTCGAGACGGCGCACCGGTTCGGCATCGTGCACCGCGACGTCAAGCCCAGCAACATCCTGCTCACCGACTACGCCGAACCGGCACTGACGGACTTCGGCATCGCGCACATCACCGGCGGTTTCCAGACCGCGACGGGAACCATCACCGGATCGCCCGCGTTCACCGCCCCGGAGGTCCTCGAGGGCGACACCCCGGGTCCGTCCTCCGACGTGTACGGCCTCGGGGCGACACTGTTTGCCGCGATGACCGGACACGCGGCATTCGAGCGCCGGAGCGGCGAGCAGGTGGTCGCGCAGTTCCTGCGGATCACCACGCAACCGGCGCCGGACCTCCGAGGCTCCGGTATCGAAGCCGCCGTGGCCGCCATGCTGGAACACGCCATGTCGCGAGACTCGCACGAGCGCCCGTCCGCCGCGATCCTCGGTGAAGCGCTGCAGGACATCCAATTTCGCCGCGGTGACCCGGTCGACGAAATGTCGTTGCGCCCGGACCCCGAAGCCGGGCGAGACCCGCAGCGCCCGACGTCGACAGGACGATCATCCACCGGAACCCCCTCGGGATCGGGTGCCGACGGGACTCTTCCCCTGGACTTGACGAGCTTCGTCGGCCGACGAAAAGAGCTCGCCGAGGCCAAGAAACTGCTCTCGGCGTCACGGCTGGTCACGTTGACCGGAATCGGCGGTGTCGGCAAGACCCGACTGGCACTGCGCGTCGCGACCAACATCCGGCGGGCATTCGACGACGGGGTCCGGCTGGTCGAACTTGGTGAACTGCGCGACGGATCGTTGCTGGGAGAAGTCGTGGCGGCCGGGCTGGGATTGCGGCAGCGGTCGCCGAGACCGCTGCAGACCCTCGTCGAGTTCCTGGAGCCGCGCGACATGCTGCTCGTACTCGACAACTGTGAGCAAGTGGTGGATGCGGCAGCAGATCTGACGGAGACAGTGCTGCGTACCTGCCCCGGCCTGCGGATTCTCGCGACGAGTCGCGAAACCCTGGACGTCGCGGGGGAAGCCGCCCTGCGCGTGCGCCCACTGGCACTTCCGGATTCGGACACGGAGGCGTCGCTGAAGAGTCTGCCCAGCTACGACGCGGTGACGTTGTTTGCCGAACGGGCCGCCACGGCGGTACCCGGCTTCGAAGTCACCGAGGACAATGCCGCCACCGTCGCCCGAATCTGCATCCAACTCGACGGTCTGCCCCTGGCCATCGAATTGGCGGCAGCGAGGCTGCGCTCGATGTCGCCGGAACAGATCCTGCAGCGGTTGACCAACCGGTACGAGCTGCTGACCCGCGGAAGCCGGAGTGCACCGACCAGGCAGCAGACGCTGCGGTGGAGCATCGACTGGAGCTACGACTTGTGTCTCCCCGCCGAGCAGCAGCTGTGGTCGCGGCTGTCGGTCTTCGCAGGCAGCTTCGAACTGGACGCCGCCGAGGAGGTGTCCATGTACGACGCCCAACCGGCCGGTCTCATCGATCTCGTCGCGTCGCTCGTGGACAAGTCGATCCTCATCCGCGAGGGATCGGGGGCGGTGGTGCGATTCCGGATGCTCGAAACGCTGCGCGAGTACGGCCGGGAGAAGCTCGAACAGGACGGCACCCTCCCGGACCTCCGGCGGCGGCATCACAGCTGGTATCGGCAATTCGCCCTCCAGGCCGAATCCGAATGGATCGGCCCCCGGCAGGTCGCCTGGCTCGCCCGGCTCGAGCGTGAACAACCCAACCTGCGCGAAGCGATGGAGTACGGCCTGTCCAAGGCTGCCGACTCGGCCGAGGCGGGGCTGGAGATCGCGACCGCTCTGTATCCGTTCTGGGTTTCGCGTGGGCTGCTCCGAGAGGGGCGCCGCTGGCTCGACCGCGCACTGGCGCAGGAGGGAGGACACGACACCGCACTCCGGGTCAAGGCGTTGCATTCGGCCAGCGTCCTCGCCAGCCGACACGAAGACCTGGAGCGGGCAGCCGAACTGATCGACGAGGGGCGTGTGCTTGCCGAGACCCGGGGAAGTGCACTCGATCGCGCCCTCATGCTTCAAGCCGACGGAGCGCACGCACTGCACGGCGGCAACCCGGAGCACGCCGTGAGCTCGTTCACCGAGGCTCTCGAGGTATTGCGCGGCGAGCGCAACCTCCTTGCACACGTCACGGCCCTGCATGCGCTCGGATTGGCTCACGAGATTCTCGGACACGCCGAGGCCGCCACCGGCTGTCTCGACGAGGCGATCCGGATTACCGAATCACACGGTGAATCGGTGTACCTGGGTCGCTCGTCCCTGACCCTCGGGCTGGTGATGTGGCGGGAGGGCGACCGTGATCGCGCGGTGCTGCTGCTCCGGAAGGGACTCGAACTGGCCCGCGTGGTCGACGATCCGTTCGGAGCCACCTGGTGCCTCGAAATTCTCGCCTGGATCTCGTCCCGCGAGAACGATTTCCACCGCGCCGCCGTCCTGCTGGCAGCGGCCGAGATGCTTCGACGGCGGGTGGGCACCTCCATTGTCCAGATCCCCGACTTGACCGAATCTCACCAGGAATGCGAGCTCGTCACGCGGCGCGCACTCGGTGCCCGGGCGTTCGAGACTGCGTCCCGCGAGGGCGAGGCGCTGGGCTTCGACGCCGCCGCCTCCTATGCCCTGGGCGAACCTCTCCCGGCAGCGCCAAGGCGTGGCGATCCTGCGACGGCACTGACCAAACGCGAACGCCAGGTCGCCGACCTGGTTGCGCAGGGTCTGACCAACAAGGCGATCGCCGCCCGCCTCGCGATCTCCCAACGCACCGCGCAGGGCCACGTCGAGCACGTCCTCGCGAAACTCGGATTCTCCTCACGAGCTCAGATCGCGGCGTGGGTCGCAGAACTGTCAGCCAAGCCGGACAGCTCACACCCCTGATGCCGTGCCATCGCACGCCCTCCGCGCGACCGGCGTCAGCCGCCATCGCTCGGGAACGAATCGGAATCCGAGCCGCACCGCCGCGCCGAATCGCCGGAGCCTGCGCTCGTCGTCCGCGGACCACTCCCAGCCGAGCTTGTCGCGGGCGACCGGAGGCAGCGTTCCTCGGGCGATCCACACGAGCAGCCGTCCGAGCACGGCACCGACGAGACGCCACAGAACCGCGGGGATCCGATCGTCGGGACGAGGCGTCGGCTGCCCGTTGAGCACGCGCGACCTGCGCACCGTCTCGGTCGTGTCGAGAACCGTGCAGACCATCTCGTCCCAGTAGTCCACGAAATCGGCGTACGTCTCGGGCAGGTTGGTAGCCGACACCCCGTAGACGCGTACCACTGCTTCGACTCCTGACACAGCTGTTCCTTCTCGGAGTCGCCGAGCGGTTCACCGAAGTATTCGGCGACCACGTACTGGGTGCCCAGGAACGTGGCGTGAGCCCAGAAGTACGGACCGGGATTCAGCGCGTGATACCGCCGCCCCTCGTCCGTCGTGCCCTTGATATCCCTGTGCATGTCGCGGATCATCTGGGCCTCCGCGCCCGTCGGATCGTAGAGCGCGCGGATGATCGGCCCCGCGGAACGGGCCAGCCGGGCGAACTCGTTGCCGAATACGGCCGAGTGCCGCACAAGAGCGGTGTCGATGACGGGATGCATCACCTGCAGCGTGCCCGACCACGAGATCAGCAGCGCGGTTCGCCAGTCGCCGAACCGGTGCCACGTCAGCGAGTGGGGCCCGAGCGGCGGCAGCGCCGAACGTCGTTGGGACGGAAGCTCCGTGGTGGTCATGGCGCTCTCCAGATGCCGCTCGATGTGGCACGTGGTGCAATTCAGCATGACTTTTGACATCGCATGATGTCAACAATGGAGCGCGGGGGTTCCCCGATCGTTGCCGGGATCGATGAGACGATGACGGAATGACCGACAGCGACAACCCTCGTGGAGCGCCGCGCAAATGGCGTGGCCGGGAGCCGGCCGACCGCCGCGCCGCGAGGCGTGCGGCACTGATCGAAGCCGGCCTACAGATCATGGGAACCGAGGGAACGGCAGCGACGACGATGCGCGCGACCTGCCGCCAGGCGGGCCTCACCGAGCGCTACTTCTACGAGAGTTTCGACAATCGCGAGGCGCTGCTCGTCGCACTCCTCGACCACGTCGTCCTGGGCGCGAGGGACACCCTGGTCGGGGCTCTCGAGACGGGCCCTGCCGATCCGGGTGAACTCGTCCGCCACGTCGTGAAGGCGTTCACCGGCTACATCGCCCAGGACCGGCGGCGGGGACGCGTCATGTTCGTCGAGTCGCAATCCGTGCCGGAATTGGCCCAGCGCGGCGAACAACTCGTCACCGAGTTCACGACTCCCATGACGGCGGCACTGACAATGCTGGGTGTCGACGGCGCACCCCGCGACGCCGTCAACACCCAGCTGAACGCGATTGCCCTGTTCGGGGCGATCGCCTTTCTGTACCAGCGCTGGCTCACCGGCAGCCCGAAGATCTCGCAGAAGCGGATCGTCGAGCACATCGCACTCACCATCGAGGCTCATGCGCCGGTGAACAGCACCCCCTAGACGTGCGCGGCGCGAACCAGCGGTCGCCGCATCGCTTCCAGGCCCGCGACGACCGCCACGGCGATCACCACGTGCATGGCCGAGAGCGCGATGGTGCTGGCGGTGTCGAAGTCGGCCTGAATGGTCAGGGCGATCGTCGCGAGCGGCAGCAGGGCGCCGATCACTTCGGCCGGCCGGATGACGGCCACCCATTTCAGCGAGATCAGCGCGGCCAGTGTCATTCCGATCAGTATCGGAATGACCGTCAGCATGACGACGCCGCCGGGCGCCACGCTGCTGGTCTTGCCGGCATCAGTCATCTCGAACGAACCGCCGGCAGCCAATCCCAGCAGCCAGATCACCAGGTTGGGGACGAGCGCGCCGATCGTCGTCGCGGCGATTGCCCACGGGCGGCTCAGTTCGAGCGTCATCGGGTTGATCCGTGAGGTCGTGGTTGCAGAAATCGTGGTTCCGGTGCTGGACATGTTCATTTCTCCCTGTCGAGTGGCTCGAAGTGCTACTGACCGATCCTGCAACCTCAACCATTGTTTGGGTCAAGGCTTGAAATCGAGGTCTTGTCGGTGAGACCCGAACAGGTAGACCCGGGCGGTACGCAAAACTCATCGCGGTCGGCCCCGGTCGGTCATCTGAGGGAAGATGGCGACTATGAACTCTGCCCCCACCACACCCTCCCGACCGCGGGGGCTCCGCAACCCCCTCCGCATACTCGCGCGCTGGCTCGGCACCCGCGAATGGGTGATGCGGATGGCGCCGATCATCATCTGGCTGGAGTCGCACCTGCGCGCGTGGACCGGCAACCGGGTGAGCCTGATCGGCATAGCCGGACTGCAGTCCGTGCAGGTGACGGTCCCGGGACGCAAGAGCGGCACCCCTCGCACGACGGCCCTTCTATGCATTCCGTACGGGGACGGGTACATCGTCACCGGCTCGAATTGGGGACGTCCCGAGCATCCGACGTGGTCGGTCAATCTGCGTGCGGCGGACGAGGCCCAGGTGAAGGCCGGGTCGCACGAATCCCGGATGAGCGTCCGGATGGTCACCGGGGACGAACGCGAGAATCTCTGGAAACTGGTGGTCGACTACTGGCCCGGCTACCTCATGGAGCATCGACGGTCCGGCGGACGTGAGTTCCGGCTGTTCGTGCTCGAGCCCACCCGCTCGGCTACGGAGAGTCGCGAATCCTGAAGACCGGCTCCACGAAGCGTTCGACGGCGTGACGCTCGGCGGCCGCGTCGCCCAACGGCCAGGTCAACAGTGACAGGACGACGCGCACGATCCACCCCGCCGCCTCCTCGTCGGGCGCAATGCGGGTGAGCGAGATCGCCACCCGGCCGAGTTCGGGTGCGCGGGCCAGGTACTCGTCCGTACTTCTCGACCGCGACCCGGTGAACCACCGGGCCAGTGTCGGCTCCGCGCGGATCGCAGTCACCGACGCGAGAATCGCCTCGACAATCCGCTCCGAGTTCTCGAACGGTTCCAGCGACTGCTCGACGTGGTCCGCCACGGCTCCGGCGGCGCGGGACATCACGGCGTCGACGAGCGCCCGCTTGCCGCCGACGTAGCGATAGAGCGTCGCGCGCGAGCACCCTGCCCGCGCGGCGACCTCGTCGACACCCACGCCGTCGATGCCCCGCTCGCGGATGAGGTCGGCCGCGGCGGCGTGAATCCTCTCGACGGCAAGCACCCGCCGGTTGCCGCCGGTCAACCAATCCGCGTGTTCCATCCGCGCCGCCGTCCGAAACGTCGTTGTCACTGTGTCTCACCATGAGACGAATACACCAAACATTCTAGAACATGTTTTCCCAATTGGGTTCATGATCAGGCTCGACGACTCCAGATCCACTCACGCTGAGACAAGGGCACATTTATCGCTGAACAGCGAAGTCGCAGTCTTCTGGCCACCCTTGACAGCACCCTCCTTCGGCGCGAACCGTGATCATCTGTAACAGGTTCTCGTCAACAAGGAGTCCTCGATGGCCCACTTGCCGACCCACGGAATCGACATCTTCGATCCCGTCCATCTCGACGAACCGAACGAGCTCTACCGGATCCTCCGCGAACACTCCCCCGTCCACCGGGTCGCCGGCACCGACTTCTTTCTGGTGTCGACGTGGGATCTCGTGACCGAGGCGGCGAACCGCACCGACGTCTTCTCGTCGAACCTCACCGGTGTGCTGGTGCAGCAGCCGTCGGGACCGCCCGCGACGTTCGACCTGGACGGCGGCGGTCAGGCCGTGCACGTCTTGGCCACCGCCGACGACCCGGCGCACCTGCACCACCGCACACTCGTGCTGACGACGCTCGGCCGCCGCATCCGCGCGCTCACCCCGACCGTGCACTCACTCGTCGACACTCTGTGGGACGAGGGCCTCCGCGACGGGCAGATCGATTGGGCGTCCGCGATGGCGGACCGGCTGCCACTGGCGATGGTCGCGCATCTCATCGGCCTGCCCGAGTCGGACGTACCCCAGCTACTGACGTGGGCCTACGACAGCACGGAGATGCTCGGCGGGGTCGTCGCCGCGGATCGCCTCGGCCCCCTCGTCACCTCCGCGGCCGAACTGGCCGGCTATCTACGGGCCGAACTCGTGCGCGCGAGGACCGACCCACGCGAGGATCTCCTGGGCGTCCTCGCGCACGCATGCAATGCCGGTGAACTGTACGAGGACGTGGCGACACTCGTCCTGGTCCAGCTGGTCGGCGCCGGCGGCGAATCGACCGCGGGGCTGATCGGGGGCGCCGCACGCCTCCTCGCCACCCGCCCCGGACTGCAGTCCCGGCTCCGGCAGCAACCCGCACTCGTCGACGCGTTCCTCGACGAGGCACTTCGTCTCGAGTCCCCGTTCCGCGGGCATCACCGGCACGTGCTTGCCGACACCACGCTCGGCGGCGTCGAACTGCCCGCCGGTAGCCATCTACTCCTGCTGTGGGGTGCGGCCAACCGGGATCCGGCCGTGTTCGAGCGTCCGGACGAGATAGTGCTCGACCGGCCGCACATCCGTTCGCATCTCGCATTCGGCAAGGGCGTCCACTTCTGTGTCGGATCGGCGCTCGCCCGCATGGAAGCGCTCGCCGCGACCACCGCATTGCTCGCGCGCACCGACAGCTTCTCCCTCGCCGCCGACGCCGAGCCACGGTGGGTCCCCAGCCTGTTCGTGCGGCGCCACAGCGCGCTCCCGCTCCGACTCGAGCAGATGACACGCAGCGATTGACATTGACGTCAATATCAACACATACTGTGACCGTGACCACAAGCGAGGCTCAGGAGCGGGCGCGGTCGGCGCGGAAAGACAACGACGGTCCCCGCCGCCGCGAACTCCTCCGGGCCGCGAGCGCCTGCTTTGCCGAACTCGGTTACGACCGGGCGACCGTCGAGGTGATCACCACTCGGGCCGAAGTGTCGCGGGCAACGTTCTACGCCTACTTCTCGTCGAAGGACGAGGTGTTCCACGCCGTCGCCGCCGACGTGTGCGAGGAATTCCTCGAGTCGCAGCACGTGGAAGGACCGGCCAGTGAAGACCTGCGAGAGGTGCTGCGCACCACCACGAAAGCGTTCGTGGAGGCCGTGTACGCCAACGGGCGCGTCCTCGAACTGATCAGGCACCGCGCCCGGCTCGACCCCGAGGTCGGCCGGAGCTGGACCACCGTGCAGACCCGGCTCATCCGCCGCTACACCCGGTTCATCGAGCGCATCAACGCCACCTGCGACGTCACGCCGTGCGCCCCACCCGCCCGCATCGCGCAGACCCTCGCCGACGCCCAGCTCGCGGGCGCCGCCCGGCTGGTCGATGCGACCGCCCGCGAACAACGCCGGTACACCGCCGACCTGACCGCCATCTCCGAAAGACTCATCGGCTTCGCCTAGCAACGACAATCCGCACAGAATCGGGAGTTCGGTATGCCCACTTCGCCTTCGAGTGACCCCGCTGCACTGGAATCGGCCCTCGCCGAGATACGCGAACTCCAGGACGCCGCGTGGCCACGGCAGGTACCGCGGTCAGTCGAGTACCCGATCGAGGGCCGCACCGTGATCGACTACCTGCGGCACTGGGCGACGGCACGACCGCAGACCGTCGCGATCGACTTCTACGGTCGTGCCATCACCTACGCCGAACTCGACGAACTCTCCGACCGCTTCGCCGGCTGGCTCCTCCAGCGGGGCGCGTCCGCCGGCGACCGCGTCGGCGTCCACCTCACCAACTGTCCGCAGTTCCATGTCGCGATGCTCGGGATCCTGAAGATCGGTGCCGTCCACGTCCCGATCAACCCGCTGTTCCGGGAGCACGAACTCGCGTACGAACTCGACGACGCCGGCGTGGAGATCCTGCTGACGCAGGATTCGTTCGCGGCCATGGTCGACTTCGTGCGCGGCCAGACGGCGCTGCGGCACGTCGCGATCACCGCCCTGTCGGACCTGCTGCCCGCCGAACCCGGCGTCGCACCGCCGTTCCCCCTCACCTCCGCGCCCACCGACTGGGCGGAGATCGTGAACTCCGCACGCGCCGAGCCTATTCCGATGGACCCCGACGCGTTGGCGGCACTGAACTACACCGGAGGCACCACCGGGATGCCGAAGGGCTGCAAACACACCCAGGCGCACATGGTCTACACCGCAGCCACCGCGACACTGGCCGGCGGCAGGCAGGTGGGCGAGGCTCCCCCGGTGGTCCTCGGGTTCCTGCCCATCTTCTGGATCGCCGGCGAGGACTTCGGCATCCTGTACCCGCTGATCAACGGCGGCACCGTCGTGCTCCTCAACCGCTGGGACCCGGACGCCGCGGCGACCCTCGTCGACAGTCGTGGGGTGACATCGATGGTCGGGACGGTCGACAACTATGTCGAACTGATGGATTTGCCCGGCTTCACCGAACGTGATTTCTCCACGCTGGACAACGCGATGGCCGTGTCGTTCGTGCTCAAGCTCGACCCCGCGATTCGCGGCCGCTGGCGCGACGCCACCGGACACGTGCTGCGGGAGGCCAGCTACGGGATGACGGAGACGCACACCGCCGACACCATCACACTCGGTTTCCAGACCGACGACGAAGACCTGCTCAGCGAACCCGTGTTCTGCGGACTTCCGGTTCCGGGCACCGACGTGCTGATCGTCGACGAGGCCGGGGCGCCCGTGCCGGTAGGGCAACCCGGACAGATCGTCGTGCGCAGTCCGTCGCTGCTCACCGGTTACTACGGCAAACCCGACGCCCCCGCTGCCGCGCTCCGCGACGGATGGCTCCAGACCGGTGACGTCGGCAAGCTGAACGATAAAGGCGCACTGCACTATCTGGCGCGCAACAAGGAAATGATCAAGACCAACGGAATGAGCGTGTTCCCCTCCGAGGTCGAGGCACTGCTCATGCTGCACCCCGACATCCAGTCGGCCGCGGTGGTGCCGAAGCCCGATCCGGGCAAAGGCCAGGTGCCGTTCGCGTTCGTTCAGCTCCTGCCCGACCGTGAGATCTCGGGCGAGGAACTGCGAGAGTGGGCCGCCCGGAACATGGCCACGTACAAGGTGCCCACCGTCGAGGTGCTCGACGCACTACCCATGACAGCGACCGGGAAGGTCCGCAAGGCCGACCTGTTCGCCCTGGCCGAGGAGTACAAGTGACCCTGCTGGTCGCCAATCGTGGCGAGATCGCGCTCCGCATCATCCGCACCGCCGGGGAGATGTCGGTCGACACCGTCGCCGTCTACGCGGAGGACGACGCGGACAGCCCCCACGTGCGCGCGGCAACCGAAGCGGTCGCGCTCCGCGGTTCCGGCCCGTCCGCCTACCTGGATCCTCGGGCCATTCTCGACGCGGCCGCCGAGTTCGGTGCCACGGCAGTGCATCCCGGATACGGATTACTCAGCGAGAACGCCGCTTTCGCACGCGCCTGCGCCGAGGCCGGACTGGCCTTCGTGGGTCCGAGCCCCGACGTGCTCGACATCTTCGGCGACAAGTCGTCGGCGCGTGAGGCCGCGGTGGCCGCGAAGGTGCCGGTGCTCGCCGCGACCAACGGTCCCACCGGCCTGGACGGCGTCCGCGCGTTCTTCGCGGAACACCCGGGCGGCATCATGATCAAGGCGCTCGCGGGCGGCGGCGGTCGCGGCATCCGTGCCGTCCGCAGCTCGGACCGGATCGAGGAGGAGTACCGGCTGTGCGCGTCCGAGGCGCAACTCGGATTCGGCAACCCCGCACTGTTCGCCGAGGCACTCCTCGACGGCGCCCGGCACATCGAGGTGCAGGTGGTGGCGGCCCCTCAGGCGGGCGTGACGCGGGCCCTGGCCGTCGGTGACCGCGACTGCAGCGTGCAGCGCCGCCACCAGAAACTCGTCGAGATCGCCCCCGCGCAGGGGCTCGACCCGGGACTGCGCAGCGAACTGCACGAGGCCGCGGCCCGGCTGTGCGCCAGTGTCGGGTACCGGGGACTCGCCACCGTCGAATTCCTGGTGTCCCGGGACGGCTTCGTGTTCCTGGAGGTCAATCCCCGAATCCAGGTGGAGCACACGGTCACCGAGGAGGTGACGGGGATCGACCTCGTCGCCGTGCAGATCGACATCGCCCGGGGTGCGGACTACGGGGATCTGTCGCTGCCCGAGGGCGTCAGCGCCGTGGGGCTCGACACGTCGGGCACCCCCACTGCCGCCCGCGGAATCGCCGTCCAGGCCCGCGTCAACATGGAGACGATGCGCCCCGACGGTCAGGCCGTTCCCGCCGCGGGCACCTTGTCCGTCTTCTCGCCGCCGACGGGACCGGGTGTGCGCGTCGACACCTACGGCCGGCCCGGACTGTCGCCGAGCCCGCGGTACGACTCGCTCCTCGCGAAGGTGATCGTGCATTCGCGGGGCCCGTCGTTCTCGGCCGCGGTGCGCAAGGCGGATGCGGCGCTCGCCGAGTTCGTCGTCGAGGGCGTCCCCACCAATATCGCCTTCCTCCGGGCGATTCTGGCGGATCCCGGCTTCGCCGACGGCGTAGTCGGCACCGATCATCTCACCGAGCGGATGAGCGCGCTCGTCGACGCCGCCCAGGTGCAACAACCGGCGGAGGTGGCGTCGGAAACACTCGAGTTGCGGGCGGGTGAGGACGTGCTGCGCGCCCACATGGCCGGGACCGTCGTGGAGTCGGCCGGCGAAGGTGCAACGGTGGAGTCGGGTGCCCAGCTCGTGGTGCTCGAGGCCATGAAGATGCAGCACGTGATCGCCGCGCCCGCCGGTGCGGTGGTCGAGCGGAATCTGGTGTCGCCCGGGCAGAACGTCAACGCCGGCGACCCGCTGGTCGTGATCCGCCGCACGGGAGCGGAGGCCGGCGACGTCGCCGACAGCGCAACCGATCTGGATCGTGAGCGCGCGGACCTGGCGGAGATCCGGCAGCGGCACGAGGTGACCCTCGACGCCGCCCGGCCCGCCGCGATCGCGAAGCGCACGAAGCTCGGACGGCGCAGCGCACGTGCCAACATCGACGATCTGGTCGACCCCGGCAGCTTCGTCGAATACGGACCGCTCGTCCTGGCCGCGCAGCGCAGCCGCCGATCCGAGCAGGACCTGATCGAGAACACCCCCGCCGACGGTCTCGTCGCCGGGCTCGCCACCGTCAACGGTGACGTGTTCGGTTCGCGCGACGCCCAGGCGGTCGTGCTGTCGTACGACTACACGGTGCTCGCCGGAACCCAGGGCATGCGGAACCACGCGAAGACGGACCGGGTGATCGAACTCGCCGGCCGCAAGCAGGTCCCGGTTGTCCTGTTCGCCGAGGGCGGCGGCGGACGGCCGGGCGACACCGATGCCGGCCCGGCAGCAGGGTTGGACCTGAACACCTTCCGGTCGCTGGCGGCCTTGAACGGGAAAGTTCCGCTGGTGTCAGTGGTCTCCGGGCGCTGCTTCGCGGGGAACGCCGCCCTCGCCGGAGTCTGCGACGTCCTCATCGCCACCCCCGACGCGAACATCGGCATGGGCGGCCCGGCGATGGTGGAGGGCGGCGGACTGGGTGTGTACCGGCCGGAGGACATCGGACCCGTCGACGTGCAGCGGCGCAACGGCGTCATCGATCTGCTCGCCCGCGACGAGGCGCACGCCGTCGAACTGGCCAGGAAGTACCTGTCGTACTTCCAGGGCGCGCTCCCCGACTGGGAAGCCCCCGACGAGCGGCTGGCACGCCACGTCGTCCCGGAGAACCGGTTGCGCGCCTACGACGTTCGCAATGCCGTGGAATCCATCGCCGATGTCGGCTCGGTCCTCGAACTACGCCGCGACCACGGCGTCGGCATCGTCACCGCGCTGATCCGGGTGGAGGGGGCGCCGTACGGGCTGGTCGCGAACAGCAGCCACCACCTCGGCGGCGCGATCGACGCGGTCGCGGCAGACAAGATGGCCCGCTTCCTGGAGCTGTGCGAATCGTTCGGTCTGCCCGTCGTCTCGCTGTGCGACACACCGGGATTCATGGTCGGCCCCGATTCGGAGAAGGAGGCCACGGTTCGCCGGTTCGGCAAGCTGTTCGTCGCGGGCGCGCGGATGACCGTGCCGTACGGGACCATCATCCTGCGCAAGGGGTACGGCCTCGGCGCGATGGCCATGGCGGGCGGCTCCTTCCACGCGTCCGAGTTCACGGTCGCGTGGCCGACCGGCGAGATCGGGGCCATGGGGCTGGAGGGCGCGGTGCGGCTCGGATTCCGGAAGGAACTCGAGGCCATCGACGACCCCGCCGAGCGCGACACCGCGTTCGCGCAACTCGTCGACGCCGCCTACCAGCACGGGAAGGCCTTGAACGCGGCGACGATCTTCGAACTCGACGACGTGATCGACCCGGCCGACTCCCGTGCCTGGATCGTGCGCCTCCGGCACCCGTGAGTACTTATTAACCGCGGGATGTTAATAAGTACTCACAGGGGCGACGCCCACCACGGCCCGGCCGGAGTAGGTGCCTGCGCGCACCTGGTCGATCACCGAGACGACGTCCGCGATCGGAACGTCGTGGGTGATCGATTCGAGCCGGGACGGCGCGAGGTCGGACGCGAGACGGCCCCACAGCCGGCGCCGCTGCTCGATCGGGTACTGCACCGAATCGATGCCGAGCAGGCTGACACCCCGCAGGATGAACGGCAGGACCGTGGTCTCCAACTTCGGTCCGCCGGTCAGCCCACTCGCCGCGACCGCGCCCCCGTACTCGATGGTGCTGAGCACGTGCGCGAGGGTGGCACCGCCGACGCAGTCGACGGCGGCGGCCCACTGCGCCTTACCGAGCGGACGCGGCTTCGTGTCGGGCTCCGGGAGCCGTCCGATCACCGTGCTCGCACCCAGTTCGGTGAGCAGTTCCGCCTTCTCCGGCTTTCCGCTCGACGCGACCACCTCGAAGCCCGCCGCGGACAGCAGGTCGACGGCGACGGTGCCGACGCCGCCACTCGCACCGGTCACGAGCACCGGACCGTTGCCCGGCTCGACTCCGCGGGACAGCAGCGCCTCCACGCTCATCGCGGCCGTGAAACCGGCGGTCCCGATCGCGGCAGCGGTGCGGGTGGACATGCCGTCGAGTTTCACCACCCAGTCGGCCGGGACGCGGGCGAACTGCGCGTACCCGCCGTGACGGGCGGTGCCGATGTCGTAACCGTGCGCGACGACCGTGTCACCGACGGAGAACTCCGGGGACTGCGACTCGACGACCGTGCCTGCCACGTCGATGCCGGGCACGATGGGGTACTCGCGGACCACTCCACCCTTCGGTGTGAGCGCCAGGGCGTCCTTGAAGTTCACGCTGGAGTACTCGACCTGGATGGTGACCTCGCCCTGCGGCAGGAACGACTCGTCGACCGTCTCCTGGGAGAGGCCGATGGCGCCCTCGTTCTCGCGAGCGATCCAGGCGGTGAATTCCTTCATCAGCTTGCTCTCCTGACCTCGGGGGTGCGTCGAGACCATCATGCGACAGCCGTGTCCCGCAGACGAGGCCGGGGCGACGTTCCCCGGATCAGAACCGCAAGAGCACCTTGCTCGACGAGGACGCATCCCTGGCTGACGCGAAGGCGGTGAGCGCATCGGCGACGTCGTACTCCGCCGTGATGATCGGATCCACCGCGAGGGAGCCGTCGGCGAGGGCGGCCACCACCTCGTCGATCTCGTCGTTGAACCGGAACGAGCCGACCAGATCGAGTTCCCTGGTGATCGCGATCGACACGGGTACCGGCTGATCCCCCGAGGGAAGCAGACCGACCATCACGACGCGGCCACCGCGGGCCGTCCCGTGGATCGCCGATGCCAGACCGCGATGGTTGCCGGAGCATTCGATGGTGACGTCCGCTTCCACCGCCGCGACTGCGTCGGCATCGGTGGCGGTGAGCGTCGCGTCCGCACCCACGGCACGCGCGATCCTCAGCGGGTACTCGTGCATGTCCACCGCGGTGATCTTCCCGGCGCCCGCCCGCTTCAGCACTGCCACGACGAGCGCGCCGATGGGTCCGGCACCGATGACGAGGACCGACCGGTCCTTCACCTCCCCTGCCCGCGCGACCGCGTGCCACGCCACGCTCGCCGGCTCGGCCAGTGACGCCAGACGAAGATCGAGACCGTCGGGAAGGACCCGGAGCATGCGGGTCGGGACGGCGACGTGGCTGACGAACAACCCGTCCGCGTGCGGGAAATGTGCCGCGCTGCCCAGGTACGTGCATCCGGGCGAGATGTTGGGGCGATCGGCCGGATATTTCGCGCTGTCGCCGCCGGGGGTCGCGGGATGGATGGTGACGGGGGTGCCTGCGCCGGGACCGCTTCCGTCTTTCGCGCCGATCAGGACGGTTCCCGACGCCTCGTGTCCGAGCCGCATCGGTGCGCGAAGGATCGATTCGCCGGCGGCGCCGTGCTGCCAGTAGTGGAGGTCGGATCCGCAGATCCCGCCGTAGGCTATGCGGATCACCGCTTCGTCCGGTTTCGGTGCGGCGATCGGCACCTCCTCCACGCGCAGGTCCTGCGCACCGTGGGCGACGACCGCCTGCGCGTGCGTCGGAACCTCGGTGGTGTGTGAAGCGGTGGTCGGGCTGGTGTTCATGCGTGGAGTCCAGTTCTGTCGGAGATCGGAGCTGGTCATCTGGTGACGGGTTCCGCGGTGGTGAGAAGGCCGAGTTCGTCCCGGCGTGGCATGCCCTCCCAGTCGCCGGACACGGTGCACGCGAACGCCCCGACCGTGACAGCGGTTCTGAGCCGGTCGGCGGGTGCCTCACCGGCCAGTCGTTCCGCGAGGTAGCCGGCGACGAAACCGTCTCCGGCCCCGACGGAGTCGATCACGCTCACCGGAACCGCGGGCAGGGAGTACGTCTCCCCGTCGACGATCGCCAGGCATCCCTTGTCTCCCAGTTTCAGGACGCTTTCGCGTGGTCCGAGATCGCGGATGCGGGCGACGAGTTCGGCGGGAGTGCCGTCGCCCACTGCGATCGCGGCCTCGTCCTCACCTGCGAAGACGATGTCCGACAATCCGATCAGCTCACGGAAGACGGGGCCGGCGTCGTCCGGCGACCACAGCGCTCGGCGGTAGTTGAGATCGAACGACACCGGAATGCCCAGTGCGCGTGCCCGTTCGACGCAGTGCAGGGTGGTCTTCCTGGCGGTGTCGGACAACGCGGGGGTGATGCCGGTGACGTGCAGCAGGGACGCCGACTCGAGCCGGTCGTCCGCGATGTCCGACATCGTGAGCCGCGACCCCGCGCTGCCGGTCCGGTAATACCAGACGCGGGTGGCGGTGGCGGTTCGCCGCTCCTTCACCATCAGTCCGGTCGGAACATCCGGATCGCGGATGACGTCGGCGGTGATTCCCTCGGCCCGGAGTTCCCGTTCGATCAGGTCACCCAGACTGTCCTGGCCGACGCGCCCGATCCAGGTGACGTCGACGCCGAGTCGCCGCAGCGCGATCGCGAAGTTCGATTCGGCGCCGCCGATTCCCAGGTGGAGCGTGGAGGTGTGGGCGAGCGGTCCGGTGTCCACCGCCCTGGTGAGGGCCATCGTCTCGCCGAATGTCAGCACCGTCATCACGCGACCTCCAGTTCGGCGACGACGTCGCCGAGGCGCCGGCATCGTTCGGCCAGCTGCCCGAGGTCGCCGCCGCGGAGTGCGTCCCCGATCAGCGGTCCGCCGAGGCTGACCGCCGCCGCTCCGGCCGCGAACCACGCGGGGACGTCCTCGATGCCCACCCCACCCGACGGGACCACCTGGATGTCGGGGAAGGGGCCGCGCAGGTGCCCGATGTACTCCGGCCCGACCACCGACGCCGGGAACAGCTTCACGGCAGTCGCACCCGCGTCCCATCCGTTCCACAATTCGGTCGGGGTGAATCCGCCGGGGTAGATCGGAACTCCGGCACGGACGGCCGTGGCGATGACGTCGAGGTTGGTCGTCGGCGTCACGAGGAAGTCGGCACCCACGTCGAGGGCGGCGCGGGCCTGGTCGACGGTGGTGACCGTCCCGACCCCGATCTCGACGCCGTCGGGTGCGGTGCGCCGGATGCTGCTCAGGGACTCGAGGGTGCCGGGCGTGCTCATCGTCAGCTCGACGGCGCGCACCCCGTTCTCGGCGAGGACGGTCACCACGGGGGCGTACCGGTCGGCGTGCGCGGCGCGCAGCACCGCGATGACAGGGGAGGTCATGCCGCCGTCACCTCCCGGTCGGTGGAGTTGGCGGCCAGCGTGAGGTCGCGGTCGCGGGTTTCCGGTGCCATCGTCGAGGCGATCAGAACGGTCACGGCCATCACGATCATGTAGAGGGCCACGGGGATCCACGAGCCGGAGAAGGCCGTGACGAGGGCCGCGCAGATCAGTGGTGCGACACCGCCCCCGAAGATCGAGGCGAATTCACGGCCGAGAGTGACGCCGGCGTAGCGGTAGCGGGAGCCGAAGATTTCCGGGAAGTAGCTCATGGTGACGCCGACGGCGCCCTGGCAGGCCAGGATGAAGCCGACGATCATCGCCATCGTGATCAGCAGGTGTGAGCCGGTGTTCAGGGCCAGGAAGGTCGGCACCGGCAGGATGATCAGGGCGATCACGATCGAGATGTAGACCGGCTTGCGGCCCACCCGGTCGGACAGACGCCCGAACCCGTATGCCGCGATGCCGCCGCAGATGGCCCCGACCAGCAGCACCTTGGGAATGAACGTGGGGTCGACGTGCACGTCGTTCTTGAGGTACGACGCCATGAACACCTGGTACGTGTACGACTGCGCGCTGATGCCGATGGTCATGAACATGACGATGAACAGCGGCTTCTTGCCGTTCGCGAAGATCTCCTTCACCGGCGTCTTCGGAACCTGGTGCTGCTCCTTGAGTTCCTGGAACACCGGGCTCTCGTTGAGCTTGCGACGAATGACGAACGCGGCGACCGTGACGAACAGACTGCTGATGAAGACGAGACGCCAGCCCCAGGACATGAGCTGCTCTTCCGGCAGGAGCTGCGCGGCGATCCACGCGACTGCGCCGAGCGCCGTGCCCAGTGCGGCTCCCGTCATCACCAGGGCGGCGAGCCTACCTCGCCTGCCTATCTGCGCCGTCTCCGTCAGAAGGGTTGCACCGCCGGACTGTTCGGCTCCCGCTCCGAACCCCTGGAAGAATCGGCACGCGACGAGGAGAGCGGGTGCGAGCAGCCCGACCTGACTGTAGGTGGGCAGCAGGCCGATACCCAGTGTCGCGCCGCCCATCAGCATCAGCGTCGCGACGAGCACCCACTTGCGGCCGAGACGCTCTCCGTACCGCGAGAAGAACAGGCCGCCGAGCGGCCGGGCGAGAAACCCGACGGCGTAGGCGCTGAAGCTCGCGAGGATGCCCGCCGCGGGCGAGATGTTCGGGAAGAACAGGGTGTTGAATATCAGCGCCGAAGCGGTGCCGTAGATGACGAAGTCGTACTGCTCGAGCGTGGTGCCGATGAGCCCCGCCCACGCCGCCCGGCGGACCGCGGACGGGTCTGCCTGGGGTGTACCGCCACCGCGGCCGGGAGTTTTCGGGTTCACCGTGGGGTCGAGTGTAGTGTCCATGGATTCCTCCATTGGTGGTCCCGGAATAGTCCGGGCAAGGGGTGAGGGAGTCAGATGGTCGCGCTGGACCGCAGCGACGTGATCGTGTCGAGGTCCGGGACCGGGTCGGATGCTTCGCCGGCGGCGACTGCCGGCCCGTGACGGACGATGATGTCGACGAAGTCGGCGATCCGCGAGACGAAGTCGGTGTGCGAAGCGAGAGTGCTGGGAAACAGACCTCCGTCGACGAAGACGGAGCGAACGAATTCGGTAGTGGACGCGGCGTTGTCGGCCATTCCTGCCAGGCGCGGTCGAGCGGGGTCGGTCATGGATCGTGCGTGGGGGCCGGGGTCGAACCCGGGCGGCGGGGCGATGCAGCAGAGGTATGCCGCCACCGTCAGAGAAAGGTACTGCGGGACCGTACCGCGGCCGAGGTGTGCGAGCGCGGGGATCGGGATGCGCTGCGTCAGTTTGACCGATCCGTCGGATCCGACCTGTGAGGTGCGATGTCCCAGAGCGGTATTGGACCAACGCGAGAACAGCTGCCGGATGTAGTCGTCCGTGTCCACCGATGCGGGAACGGTGACCGTCGGCAGGTACTCGTCGCAGAGGATCCGCCGCGCTGCGGCCTCGACGAACGGTTGCGCAACGGACTCGGGGATGGTGGCGCGCCCGTCGAGTGCGCCGAGGTAGGCGATGAGCGAATGTGTCCCGTTGAGCAGCCGGACCTTCATCAGCTCGTACGGCTCGACGTCGTCGGTGAACAGCGCGCCACCGTGCTCCCACACGGGGCGGCCGGCGGCGAACCGCTCCTCCATGACCCACATCGTGAACTGCTCCGCGGGGACGGCGATCGTGTCGCGCACGCCGAGGTGTGCCCGTGCCGTCTCGTTGTAGCGGTCCGAGCCGGACGGCACGATCCGGTCCACCATGGAGTTGGGGAACGTCACGGACGAGTCCATCCAGGACAGCAGGTCGTCGCGCAGAGTCGGGGCGAACGTGCCGACGAACTCGCGGACGAGTCTTTCGGTCTGACGCCCGTTGGACAGCAGGTTGTCGCAGCTGAGGATCGTGACCGGGGCGCCGTGCGTGCTCGCCCGCAGGGCCAGTCCGCGGGCGATCTGCCCGATCGTGGTGCGGGGCGTCCGCACCTCGTTGAGGTCGCGGCGAACGACGTCGGAATCGAGGTCGAGGGACCCGGTCTCGGGTGACACCGTGTACCCGTGTTCGGTCACCGTGATCGTGACGATCTTCGTCGCCGGGTCCGCGATCGCACGGACGACGGACTCCGGGTCCTGCTCGGCCACCAGCGTTCCGGTATGTGAACCCGGGACGCTCACACGAGCACCGTCCGGCGAGATCTCGACGACGCTGTACAGAAGGTCCTGCGCGTTCATCGCATCGGCGACGGTACTCGAGCGGCTCGCCACACCGAGAATGCCCCACGGTCCGGGTTCGCGTTCCATCGCGAGCGCGGTGTACACCGCCTGGTGTGCGCGGTGGAAGTTGCCGAGGCCCAGGTGAACGATCCCGGTCCCCTCCGGTACCCGCCGGTGGATCAGTGCCGCGGCGGGAACGTTTCGGCGCGAAAGTGTCGGTTCGGACATGCTCGTCACCAATCCGTCATAGAGCCGTCGCGGCGCCGGGCGACCGGGAGATAGGCCTGCTCGTACGGATATTGCTCCGCGAGTTCCTCGTTCATGCTTACTCCGATGCCCGGAACGTCGCCGGGGGTGAGGTGCCCGTCCGAGAACGACCACGCGTGGGGGAAGACCTCGCTGACGAGCGGGTCGTAACCCATGTATTCCTGGATTCCGAAGTTCGGCGTCGCGAGACCGAGGTGCAGACTCGCTCCCAGGGAGATCGGCGAGACGTCCGACGGGCCGTGCGGTCCGCCGCGAATCTGGTACACCTCGGCGAGCGCGAAGATCTTGCGAACGTGGCTGATTCCGCCCGCGTGGACGATGGCCACCCGGATGAAGTCGATCAGCTGTTCGGTGATCAGGTGCTGGCAATCCCAGATCGTGTTGAAGACCTCCCCGATCGCCAGGGGTGTGGTGGTGTGGTTGCGCACCAGGCGCAGTGCGTCCTGGTTCTCGGCCGGCGTGACGTCCTCGAGCCAGAACAGGTCCACGTGTTCGACCGACTTCCCCAGCCGCGCGGCCTGCTGCGGGGTGAGCCGATGGTGGGCGTCGTGGAGCAATTTGAGTTCGGGGCCGACGTGTTCACGGACGGCTTCGAGGATCCGGGGTGCATGGTTGAGGTACGCGTCGGTGTCCCACACTTCCTCGACCGGCAGGGCGCCGCGACTCGCGGGCTCGTATCCGGCGGCGCCCTGGTGCACGCCGTACACCGAATCCAGTCCGGGTACCCCGGACTGCACTCGAATCGCCTGGAAGCCCGTCGCGCGCGTGGCGTCGACCGAGTCGAGCAACGCGGGCGCGTCCCACCCGGTTGCGTGGGTGTAGGAGAGCACCCGGTCGCGGACGGCACCGCCGAGCAGCTGGTAGACGGGCTGACCGAGGGTCTTGCCCTTGATGTCCCAGAGGGCGACGTCGACGGCTCCGATCGCGGCCATCGTGACGGGCCCGCGCCGCCAGTACACGCCGCGGTAGAGGTACTGCCAGGTGTCCTCGATCCGCGCCGCGTCACGCCCGATCAGCAGGGGCGCCACATGGTCCCGGAGATACGACGCGACGGACAGTTCACGGCCGTTGAGCGTGGCGTCACCGTAGCCGACGACGCCGTCGGCCGTGGTGATCTTGAGGGTGACGAAGTTGCGGGTGGGGCTGCAGACCAGCACGTCCGCGGAGATGATCTTGTCGGTCATGCCCGTGATCCTTTCGAGCCGACCGCGGGTGCGACGACGTTGCGCAGTTGCTCACCGCGAGCGAGTCGAGTGATGTTGTCGGCGATGTCGTCGACGCGGCCGACGAAAGTCTGCTGTGAGACTCCGGAAGAATGCGGTGTCATCAGGATGTTGGGGAGTTCGGAGAACGGCAGAGCGCTGGGCCTCCCGCGACCGTCGGGTCCGGGATAGTCGTACCAGACGTCGATGGCCGCAGCGGCGATGGTCGACGAGGACAGTGCGTCGAACAGGGCCTGCTCCTGGACGAGAGGTCCGCGGCCCACATTCACCAGCACACCGTCGCTGCCGAGTGCGCGCAATTCGTCGGCGCCGATCATCCCCCGCGTCCGGTCGTCGAGCGGTGCGGACACCACGACGACATCGGATTCGACGAGGAGACGCCCGAGCTGGGACACGTCGGCCGCCCAGTCCAGTCCCGCACTCGGCGCGTCGACGTTGCCACGACCGGTCACGGCCGCTCCTGTCGCGCCGAATGCTCGGAACAGAGTCCACGTGGCATGGCCGATGTGGCCGAATCCCACGAAGCCCACCCGCGCGCCCTGCAGCGAATTCGACTGCGTGAGAAGGTCGTCGTAGACCGAGGTCGCCCAGACGCCCTGCCGGAGCGCCGTGTCCTGCGCGACGAAGCCGCGCCGGAGCATCACCGCGGCCGCCACGACGTATTCGGCGATCGACTTCTCGTGATGGAAGGTGTTCGCCACCAGCACGTCCGGTGCCAGGGCATCGAACGCGATGTTGTCCGTGCCGGCACCGGCGACGTGGACGAGACGCAGCCGCTCTGCAGCCGACGCCATGGACGGTGTGAACTTTCCCCCGACGTAGACGTCGGCGTCGCGCAGATCGTCGATCAGGGCGGCCTCGTCGAAGCTGTCGTGCCAGGACAACCGTGCATCGGACGGAACTGCGGCCTCGAGCCGGGGTCGGTGCGGGATCAGGTTGCTGTCGGCAACAACGATTTTCATCTAGCGGCTCTCTTTTCCGGGGCGAAACACCCGATCGTGCGCCGGTCCGGCCGAAGCCCGGACGACCAGTTGAGTGGGGAGATGGATTTCTCGGATATCGGAGTCCGGCTCGTTCGCGCGCTGGAACACCAGGTCCAGACTCAGCACGCCGGCTCGCGCCATCGGCACATTGATGCTTGTGAGCGCGGGGCTGGCGAGTTCGGCCAGCGGCGAGTCGTCGATGCCGACGACGCTCAGGTCCGCTGGCACCGAGAAGCCCATTGCGCGGACGCCGTTCATCACTCCGATGGCCATCGGATCGTTGTGCGTGATCACGGCGCTCGCGCCCGTCGCGATCACGCTCGCCGCTGCGGCGTGACCACCCGCGAGGGTTTCCTGCTGCCAGCCGAGCAGACTCAGCTGCACGTCGCGGGCCTTGCAGAATTCCTCGACCGCGGCGACGCGGCGCTGGTTCGACCAGGATTGAGGCGAGCCCTGGACATACGCGAGGTGCTCGTGTCCGAGGGCGACGAGGTAGTCGATGGCCTGGCGAATTCCGTCTTCCGAATCCGCCACGATGCAATCGCATTCGGGTGACGAGCGGTTGACGAGCACCAGGGGGGTGTCGCCGGCGAGCTGCACGATGTCCGATGCGGGCAGCCGTGGAGCGCAGACCACGAGTGCGTCGACGCGCCCCTGCAACTCGCCGAGAACCTCACGCTCACGGTCGGCGCTGCCGTCGGTGTCGGTGAGGAGCACGGTCTGGCGCCGGTGCCACCCCTGCGCCTGCGCCGCCTTCACGAAGCTCGCGAACACGGTGTGCCCGATGTCGGGTACCACGACCGCGACGGTGGTGGCGGTGGGGCGCACGACGTCGGTGCGGGTCGGTGACGCCGCCCGGTAGCCGATCTCGTCGGCGACCGCGATGATCCGCGCGAGCGTGTCCGGTCCGATCCGGTCCGGGGCACTGAATGCCCGTGACGCGGTGGACAGGGATACCCCTGCGCGTTGTGCGACCTCGGTCAGGGTGGGTGCCACGGTGCTACCGCCTCGCTGTTCGTTGTGACTGCCGACACACACTATCCACCTGCTTGCGCAAGGTTGTCAATAGTTGCGCAAGGCTTGCAGCAAGCCGTGTGCGTCGTGCGAGTTCACACGTCCAGGAGCGACAACTGCCGATCGGATTCGAACAGCGCGGCCCGGTCGAACGTGGACGTCGAGGCCAGTAGTTCGTCCGCACCGGTACGCGCGGCCAGGGCCTCGAGCGCGACCCTCACCTGCTCGGCGGTGCCGTGAATGGAGTTCGCGATCGAGGCGTCGACCTGTTCGCGCAGCCGCGGAGTCCACGCCTGCCCCCGGATGTCCGCGACCGATTCGAGCGGCGGGAACTCGCCGGTCCGGCTCGACTGTGCCAGCGCCCACGCCTCCGGAAGCAGCAGTTCACGGGCCCGGTCTGCGTCCTCGGCGATCATCACCTCCAGCGAGACGACCACGTACGGGGACCGGTTTCCGGCGGACGGGACGAAGCTGTCGCGGTACCGGTCCAGTTCCGGGACGTTGGCGCCCGACCCTCCGAGTACCGGACCACCGACCACCACCGGCAGACCGGCCTTCGCGGCGAAGTCGAGCCCGCGCCGGGTAGCGAGAACGAACATCGGCGGTGGACTCGTCACGTGGGGCCGGGCCGTCACGGCGCCCTTGCCCTCGAGGTAGCTCCGCACCTCGTCGAGGTCGCCGGCGAACGTGTCGGGGGCGTTGCGGTCGCGGCGCAGCGCCTCGCGTACCGGCTTCGTGAATCCCAGCGACCGTCCGACGCCCAGGTCGATCCGGCCCGGGTAAATCGCCTCGAGCATCAGGAACTGCTCGGCCACCACGAGGGGCTGGTGGTTCGGCAGCATCACACCACCCGAGCCCAGCCGGATCCGGGCGGTGCGGGCACCGAGGGCCGCGAGCAGCACGGGCGGCGACCCACTCGCGATTCCCGGCACGGCGTGGTGCTCGGCCACCCAGAACCGATGGAACCCCAGTTGCTCGGCATGCACCGCCCGCTCGATCGTCCCGGTCAGCGCGGCAGAGTCCGGCGCACCCCGGCGCGTGCGGGACCGGTCCAGAATCGAGAGTTTCACCCTCGGGGGAACCGCCGTCCTGCCGGCGGTATTTCCTCACCCCGTCCGCACTCGGTGGACGAGTGTGCGCGCTTCGCTGACATACTGACCGCCGCAGGATCCACGATCGCCGGGAGGTCAATGGTGAGCAGCACGGGGACTATGTCGTACTCGCTGGACGTCACGTCGCGGTCCGCAGCGCAGATGCGGGAGTGCGTAGAGTTCTTCAGCGAGCCCGAGCTGGCCCACCTGCCCACGGCCCGCCTCGCGGACGCACTGGAGTCGCTGGCGGAGACGGGCCGCTACGAGCACACCGTGGAGGAACTGGAAGTCGGCTCGCAGCTGGCGTGGCGCAACCACGCCCGGTGCGTCGGTCGTAAGCACTGGCGCACGCTGAAGCTGATCGATGCCCGGCACGTCACCACCGCGGACGAGATTGCGGAGGCGTGCTGGGAGCACCTGCGGGTCGCGACTAACGGCGGCGCCCTGCGCTCGGTCATCACGGTCGGTCCGCTACCGCTGGCGGACGGACGCGAGTACAAGATCGTCAGCCCGCAACTGATCCGGTACGCGGGCTACCGTCACGCGGACGGGACGGTGACCGGGGACCCCGCGCAGGTCGGAATCACCGAGACGGTGACGAAGATGGGGTGGCGGGGTGCAGGTACGCCGTTCGACGTGCTGCCGCTGTTGATCAGCACCCCCGACGAGACGCTGCGCTGGTACGACGTTCCCCCGGACCTGGTCCTCGAGGTCGAGATCGAGCACCCGGACTACGCCTGGTTCGCCGATCTCGGTCTCAAATGGCATGCGGTTCCCGCCGTGTCGAACATGAGCTTCTCGGTCGGCGGGCTGACCTACCCCCTCGCCCCGTTCAGCGGGTGGTACGTGAGCACGGAGGTCGGGGCCCGCAACCTCAGCGACCAGGATCGATACGACATGCTGCCCGCCATCGCCGAACGGCTGTGCCTGGACACGACGTCGGAGCGAACGCTGTGGCGCGACCGCGCACTGGTCGAACTGAACCGCGCCGTGATCCACAGTTACCGGCAGGCCGGTGTGCACATGGTCGACCATCACACCGTTGCCAAGCAGTTCATCAGCCACGTCGAACGCGAAGAGTCACTCGGCCGGAAATGCCCGACGGACTGGTCGTGGATCAACCCGCCGATGTCGGCGGCGCTGACCCCCACGTTCCACCGGCTCTACGACGCACCCGACATGGACATCCGCCCGAACTTTCTCCCGGCCGCCAGCTCCGGTTGCCCGATCTCCGGTCAGCCGCGGTAGGGCGGGGCCACGCCCCAACCCCAGTGCGGGACGGGTGCGTGCTCGACCACCTCGGCACCGGGGCTCGAGTTCTGCAGCGCGAGTCTGGTCCCCCACTCGACGTAGGCCATGAATGCGGAACGGAATTCGGGATCCGACGGGAGGTCGGCGTCGTCGGCGGCGAGGCTCATCGTTGCCGCGAAGCGGTGCCGCTGCTCCGGGCTGATGGCGAGGCCGATGTGGTGGCGCAACATTCGTTCATATCCGCCGAGTTGTTCGGTGTAGCCCGGCGGGCCGCCGAACACCTCGCACCACCACAGCGTCACGTTGCGGCGATGCTCCTCGTGCACTCCGCCGGGGAACATCGGCGACAACAGTTCGTCGCCCTCCACCCGGTCGTAGAAGGCGTCGATCAGCCGCCGGAACGACTGCTCACCGCCCGCCCACTCGTACAGGGACGGTGTTTCCTGATCACTCATGGGAGCTCCCGATTTCCGTCATCTGTCCATTACAATACACATCAGTATTGGATTGAAAAGAGGATCGAGCATGAGTGTGGCCGGGCGTAGTCGCGACACCGATATCGACACTCGCGTGCTGAGAGTGGCGGGAAGGCAATTGGCCCGGGCCGGATACGACGCGATGTCGATCGCGGCGATCGCCGCGGAGGCCGGCACCACCCGACAGGCGCTGTACCGGCGGTGGGCGTCGAAGTCGGAGCTCGCCGCGGCAGTCGTGGCGCAGCTGGCCGACGAACAGTCGGGGCGGTCGTCGGCCGATCCCTTCGGGGATCTGGTCCGCGAGCTGACCGACTTCCAGCAGGGGGTGTCGCGGAGCGGCCGGTTGTCGCTCGTCGGCACGATGCTGCAGGACACGACGGACGCCGACGTCCGCGCCCAGTACCGTGCCCGGGTGGTGGCGCCGCGCCGGCGCCGCATCCGCGACATCCTGGACCGCGCCGCCGAACTGGAGCTGATCGACGCCGACGCCGATCTCGACGTCGCCGTCACCATGACCACCGGCAGTTGGTACGGCCGGGCGCTGGCCGGTGGTCGCCCACCCGCCGACTGGCCTGCCCGGACCGCGACACTGATCTGGCGGGCCGTCGGCGGGGTGCCGCCGACCTGACGCTATTGCTACGCCGTCGACGCGTTCGTCGACCGCCGGTCCCCCATGTTCCGTGACATCAGGACGCCGATGAGGAGGAGAACGCCGGCGACGGCGATGAACCAGCCCGTGCGGTGCAGTCCGTCGTCGCCGATGACGTGACCGGCGGTGGTCTGCAGCACGACGGCCGACAGGTTCGCTCCGATGTACTGCACGGTGCGGTACATCCCGATCGCCGTGCCCACTTCCTCGACGGACGTGACCGAGCTGATCAGGTTCTGATTGCCGATATTGTTGAATCCATTGGGAATTCCCAGTACTGCGGCCACCAGGAGTAGCACGACGATCGGGGCCGTACTGCTCTCCACCGACGCCAGGAGCAGTCCTCCCACCAGGAGCGCACACGTTCCGACGGTGAGCGTTCGGCGCACCCCGTGCCGCCGATACGTCCGTGACGCGAACAGCGTGGAGCCGATGCCGACGACGGCGACGGGCAGCATCATCAGACCGGCTTCGGTGGCGCTCATTCCGCGGGAGTACTGCAGCCACTGCGGGATGCCGAAGAAGATGCAGTAGAACGCCGTGTAGGTGAGGAGGGTGCGGGCGAGTGTGGCGCTGAGCGCACGGTTCCGGGCCAGGGCCCGAACGTCGATGAACGGTTCGTCCGCGCGTCGTTCCCAGTGGATGAACAGGGCGAACACCAGAGCCCACACCGGGATCAGCCACCAGACGGGATCGGTGGTGAGCGACAGCAGGAACAGCATCGTCGACGAGACGAGCCCGAGGAACAGCAGGACCCCGGCCACGTCGAGCGCGTGCAGCAGTTGCCGACCGCTGACCGAGATGCCGCCGACGAATCCGACCTTCGCGAATTTCGTGACCGCCACCGCGCTGAACGCGACGATCGGCAGGTTGATCCACATGATCGACTGCCAGCCGAACGCCCCGACGAGCAGTCCGCCGAGCGTCGGGCCCAGTGCCACGACAGCCTGGCTGCAGATCGCGAGGGTCGTGATCGCGGTGCGCGGCTGCGCGCCGTGTCGTTCCGCGTATCCGCGAATCATCGTCATCGCATTGGGATACTGTGTGGCGGTTCCGATTCCGACGAGGATGCGGGAGAAGATGAGCCAGCCGACGCTGGGTGCGAGCAGACCGGCGATCGAGCCCAGCGCCACCAGGGCGAGGCCCCCGAGGTAGACCTTCCGGGCGCCGAGCAGCGCGCCGAGCTTGCCTGCCATCGGGGCGGTCACGGCCGTGGCGATGTAGAGCCCCGAGATCACCCATGCGATCCCGGACGAGGAGCCGAACTGGGCGGCGATCCCGACGATCGCCACCGCGATCATCGACGAGTTCAGCGGTTGAAGGATGCTCCCGGTGGCGACGGAGCCGCTGACCCGGAACGGTACGGACGGGGACTTCTGCGCGAGGCCGGCATCGGCGACGGTCGCGCTCACGAGTTCATCAGTGACTCCTGCGGCGCCGGCTCGGGAGTTCCGGCGAGCCGGCGGAGTAGCCGTCCGGCGATGAAGAGGAGGTCACGTTCGGCGTCGGTGCATTCGGCGGCGAGTGCGGCCGTCAGCCACTCGCTACGCCGCGACCGATCGTCGACGAGCGTCTGCAAACCCAGCGCGGTGACCGCGACGATGCTCGCGCGCGCATCGTGGGGGTCCACGGTCCGGGAGACCATTCCGGACTCCTCGAGGATCGAGACGGTCCGCGCGATGGACTGCGGCGCGACCTGCTCGAGATCGGCGAGAGCGCGTGCGCTCATCGGACCTTCCCGGTCGAGGTGCGCGAGGGCTTGGAGTTGTGAGGGGGTGAGCAGGTGCCCGGAGCGCTGGGTTCGGATACGTCGGTTGAACAGAACGACGTCCTCGCGGAGCTGATCGACCTTCTGGTCCATGTGGCTGCCTCCCTCTCACTGGTCAGGTTCATTAGCCAGTCTAGCTGTTTTATTTGCATTCCTCAATGATTCATCTACCGCGGATAATGGTTGTTCTGAGGCCGAATTTCATCAGCACTGCTGTCTAATGGTCGCGGGGAGGCGTCGCGCGCTCGAATTCCTGCAGGTAGGGCGAGCGGGGCGGGTGTCTCACAGGAACCTCCGAGGCGATCGCTGGCAGTATGAGGACGGCGAGCGCTGATCCAGATCCGAAAGAAGGTGGTCGTGACTCTTCGCACACGGACAGCCGGCATTGTCGCGGTGGTGGCCATGACGTTCCTGGCAACGGCATGCACCATCGGAGACACCGGCACCTCGGAACCCCCGACCACCTCCCAGTCCGCGCCCGCCTCGATTGCCGTCCCCGCCGCCGACGGGGCGCCGATCAACCCGACCACCCCGATCGTGGCGACCGCGACGGGCGGCCGGCTGACGGCCGTGACCGTCACGAATCCCGCGGAGCAGAACACACCGGTCGCCGGAAACCTCACGCCCGACGGCACGAACTGGACGAGCAGCCAACCGCTGGCCTACGGCTCCACGTACACAGTCGTCGCGGACGCGGTCAACCCCGACGGCGCCCCGGTCGAGCAGACCTTCACCGTCACGACGTTGACGCCCGGCACCACCGCGTACGCGAACGTCGTCCCGGCACCCGAGGTCGTCGCGGACACCGGGATCGGCGTCGGCCAGCCGATGGTCTTCCAATTCACCGCACCGGTCGTGAACAAGGCCGAGGTGCAGCAGCGACTGCAGGTGACGACGACACCGCCGCAGCCCGGCGCCTGGTACTGGACCGACGACCAGAACGCGCACTACCGAGCGGCGGGATACTGGGCGCCCGGCACCAAGATCCACATCGAGGCCGACGTGTACGGCGTCGATCTGGGCGACGGGATCTTCGGCGCCGAGAACAACGCTGCCGACTACACCGTGCACGACTCGTGGGTGGCCAAGGCGGACGGGGCGAGCAAAATGCTCACCGTCTTCCACAACGGCGTCCAGGAGAACGCGATGCCGATGAGTCTCGGCACCCCCGACCACCCCTCGCACGAGGGTCCGCACGTGATCTCCGACAAGCAGCAGAGCATCATCATGGACTCCTGCACGTACGGGGTCTGCGCCGGCGATCCCGACTACTACCGCGAAAAGGTAGATCTCAACCTGCGGATCTCCAACGACGGCGAGTTCGTCCACTCGGCGCCGTGGTCGGTGGGTGATCAGGGCAGCAGCAACGTCTCCCACGGCTGCGTCAACCTGGCACCCGCCAACGCCCAGTGGATGTTCGACCATTTCGGTATCGGCGATGTCGTCGAGATCACCAACTCGGGCGGACCGCTCCTGCCCGTGTGGGACACGTACGGTGACTGGGAGGTCCCGTGGGATCAGTGGCAGGCAGGTAACGCAACGGGATAGGAGGCGCTCGTGAATTCACCATCCGCGGAATGTGTCACGCAGTTGAAGGCGGTCCTCCCGCACCGGGTTCATCTGCCGGACACCCGCGACTACCGCACCGCGCTGGGCAGAGTGTTCTTTCCCGATGCCGCGAGACGCCGGCCGTCCTGCGTCGTCCAACCGGTGTCCGTGGAGGAAGTCTCCACCGTCATGAGGGTCGCGCATCGGACGGGCGGCACCGTCACCGTCCGCGGCGGCGGGCTGAGTTCCAACTGCGTCGCCGACGATGCCGTCATGCTCGACCTGTCGGCGCACCTGAACACGGCCCGACCCGAAGACGACCGGGTGGTCGTCGCCGGCGGCGCCACCGTGGGAACCATGCTGGACGCCCTCGCACCCACCGGCCGCGTGGTTCCGGTGGGGATCGTGGACCACGCCGGATTCGGACTCGTCACCCGCGGCGGCGTCGGATACCTCACGCGCAGTCTGGGATTGACGATCGATCAGCTCGTCGAGGCCGAACTGGTGCTTCCGTCCGGCGAGGTCGTCCACCTGTCCGATGCCAGCACCGGTGACGAAGCGGACCTGTGGTGGGCGGTCCGGGGATGCGCACCATGCTTCGGCGTCGTCACGTCGGCGGTGCTGCGCACACACCCGGTGGGTCCGGTGTGGGTCGACCGGATGGTGCTCGGACTCGAAGCGCTCGCCACCTACTTCCGTGTCGCACCGACGCTTCCGCGGGACACGACGATGGGCGCGGTACTCGGTTACAGCGCCCTGTCTCCCGACGAGCCCGTCCTCTTCGTGTACACCGCGTGCGCGAGCGGGGACGAATCCGCCATCGACCGCGCCCGATCCGCCGCCACCACGGTCGCCGACGTGTCGGGCACCGTGCTGTACCGATCCGAGACGTCCGGCACGTACCTCACCGGGTTGCCCGAATTCGCGCCGCCCGGCCCCGACGGCGAAGAACCGGAACCGATCCGGCTGCCCGAACCGGGCGAGCGCCGAGGGTCGTTCTTCGGGAAGGCCGTCTTCACCGGACCGACCCTCGACTCCGAACTCGCGGAGGCCCTGGCCACCCAGATCCGAGGGGCGCCGACGCGGGAATGTCGTATCGACTTCCAGCACACCGGCGGCGCCCTCGCCGACGTCGGTGACGGCGACACCGCATTCTGGGGCCGAAGCGGCGAGTGGAACATCCCGCTCAACGCCATCTGGTCCGACCCCTACGACGGAGCCGCCTGCCTGTCGTGGGCCGGCGGCACCCTCGACGCGCTCGCACCCCACACGATCGGCGTCTACAGCGTCGAAGTCCGGCCCGGCTTCCCCGAGACCGGAGCCGAGATCGACGCGGCCTACGGTGGAAACCTTCGCCGACTGCGCGAACTGCGGCAGAGGCACGATCCGATGGGGGTGCTGACGCACTATCCGCTCTAGGACATGCCCTAGTCGCCGATCCGCTCCCCCGTCTCCGGGTGGAACAGGTGGACCGCTCCGTCCCGCTTGCGCAGGGACACCGTGTCGGCCAGCCGCGCGGGGGTGCGGGTCAGTGACCGGGCGGTGAGTTGTGTACCGTCACCGGCGATGTGGGTGTGGACGTAGGATTCACTCCCGAGTTCCTCTACCAGGTCCACGATCACCTCGATCCCACCGTCCCCGGTCGACAACTCCAGCTGCTCGGGGCGCACACCGACCGTGACGGTCTCCAATCCGGCCGCGTGCAGCGCCGACAGCTGGTTGCGTTCGAGCGCGAGCGTCGAGTTCCCCAGGCGCACGCCGTCGCTGACGATGGGCATGGTCATCAGATTCATGGCGGGCGAACCGATGAAGCCGGCGACGAACGCGTTCTTCGGGCGATCGTAGAGTTCGGTGGGAGCCGAGAACTGCTGCAGCTTGCCGTTCTTGAGGACGGCCACCCGGTCACCCATGGTCATGGCCTCGACCTGGTCGTGGGTGACGTACACGGTGGTGGTGCCGAGCCGGCGCTGCAGCGCCGCGATCTGCGTGCGGGTCTGGACGCGCAGCTTGGCGTCGAGGTTCGACAGGGGCTCGTCCATGCAGAACACCTGCGGCTCCCGCACGATCGCCCGGCCCATCGCCACCCGCTGGCGCTGACCGCCGGACAGCTTGCCGGGCTTACGATCGAGGTAGTCGGTCAGGTCGAGCAGCTTGGCGGCATCGGCCACCTTCTTCTTCCGTTCCTCCACCCCGACCCCGCGCATCTTCAGAGCGAAGCCCATGTTCTCGCCCACCGTCTTATTGGGATAGAGGGCGTAGTTCTGGAACACCATCGCGATGTCACGGTCCTTCGACGGAACACCCACCATGTCCTTGCCACCGATCTCGATGGTGCCCTCGTCGATGTCCTCGAGGCCGGCGAGCATCCGCAGTGCGGTGCTCTTGCCGGAGCCGGACGGTCCGACGAGGACGATGAACTCGCCGTCTTCGATGTCGAGGTCGAGCGTATCGACCGCCAGCGTGTCGGCGTTCTCGTAGATGCAGGATGCGCCCTTGTACTCGATGTCAGCCATGATTGCTCCTCTTGTGGGTACCGAAGTCGGGGGAAGTGGTTGCCGGGGTGATCATTTGATCGCACCGAAGGACAGGCCGCGGACCAGCTTGTTCTGTGCGACCCAGCCGGCCAGGATGACCGGGAGCGCCGCCAGCGTCGCCGCTGCCGACAGCCGGGCCCAGTACAGGCCCTCACCGGTGATGAAGCCGACGAGGAACACCGGAATGGTCTGTGCCTGAACGGCGGTGAGGTTGACGGCGAAGAAGAATTCGTTCCACGAGAAGATCACGCAGATCAGGGCGGTGGCCGCGATGCCGGGTGACACGAGCGGAAGGATCACCTCGCGCACCGACGTCCACAGGCTCGCGCCGTCCATGCTGGCGGCCTCGAGCAGTTCGCCCGGAACCTCGAGGAAGAACGAACGCATCATCCACACCGCGATGGGCAGGTTCATCGCCGTGTACAGGATGATCAGCGCCCAGATGTTGTCGAGTAAGCCGATGTCGTTGACGATCACGTACAGCGGGATGATCGCGGCGACGATCGGGAGCATCTTCGTGCTGATGAAGAAGAACAGGGCGTCCTTCGTCTTGCGGACCGGTCGCAGCGACAGCGCGAACGCCGCAGGCACACCAAGCACCAGCACGAGGATCGTCGACATGGCGGTCGCGAACGCCGAATTCAGCAGTGCGGTGCCGATTCCGCTGTCGAGGACTGCCTTGAACTGGTCCAGGGTGGGCGTGAAGAACAGTTTCGGCGGAGTCGTGTAGGCGTCGCCCTCCTGCTTGAACGCGGTGAGCACCATCCACGCCACGGGGAAGAAGAAGCCGAGGGCCACGATCCACGCCACCACGCTCCACGGACTGAACTTGCGGTGCTTGCGCGCCCGCTTCGTCTCCGGCGCGGTGGGGGTGGACTCCACCGGCGCCGCCGCAGTGTCGGTACTCATTACGCTGCCTCCTCGTTACCGGTAAAGCTCTTGAAGATCAGGCGCAACGCCAGGGTCGCGACGACGATGGTCGCGATCACGACGATGACGCCCATCGCGGCGGCCTGCCCGATGTCGAAACCGAGGAATGCGCGCTGATAGATGTAGAAGGGGAGGTTGGCACTGGCGGTGCCCGGCCCGCCCTGGGTCATCATGTAGATGGCGTCGAACGTGTTGATCAGGTAGATCGCGCCCAGCACCGCGCCGAGTTCGATGAACCGGCGGAGATGCGGGAGCGTCAGTTCGCGGAACATCGCGATCGGCTTGGCGCCGTCCACCCGTGCCGCCTCGAGGATGTCGCGCGGCATGGACTGCAGACCCGCCAGGATCAGCAGCATCATGAACGGGGTCCACTGCCAGATCAGGTTCACCATGACCGCGGCGAGCGGGAACTTGCTGACCCAGTCGACCTGTCCCACCCCGAACGGGGAGAGGACGAAGTTGACGATGCCGAACACCGGGTCGAACATCGTGGTCTTCCACAGCAGCGCACCGGCGACGGGTGTCACCAGGAACGGGGTGATGAGGAGGGTACGCACGATGCCGCGGCCCAGGAAGGCGCGGTCGAGCAGCAGTGCCAGCAGCAGGCCCAGCACCACCGAGATGATCACGGTCCCGACGATCAGGATCACGGTGTTGACCGCGACCTCACGGAACTGGCTGTCCTGGAACACGTCCACGTAGTTCTGCAGGCCGACGAAAGCCTGGGACCCCGGACGGACCAGGTTCCAGGACTGCGTCGAGTAGTACAGCGTGAACAGGAACGGGATCTGGGTCACCACGATCATGAAGATCAGAGCGGGAAGCAACGGCCCCCGGCGACGCCATCCCTCGGCGCGGGAGACGCTGTCATCCTTGGCCTCCCGCAGTTCCCGCACCCGGTCGGCGGTGCCGTCCGCGGTGGGTTTCTCGGCGATGGTGGTCATCGTTCCTCCCGATAGGTCGCGCCGACCACCTCGGCGTACTGCTGTGCCTGGGCGAGCGCCTCGGGCACGGTCTGCTGGCCTGCGATC
Source organism: Rhodococcus sp. IEGM 1305 (assembly GCF_030058635.1). Taxonomy (NCBI): domain Bacteria; kingdom Bacillati; phylum Actinomycetota; class Actinomycetes; order Mycobacteriales; family Nocardiaceae; genus Rhodococcus; species Rhodococcus sp. IEGM 1305. The sequence continues at coordinate 709,377 of NZ_JASHKX010000001.1, read as the reverse complement.
GCCGCACTGATCTGCTGGCTTACGCGGGTTCCGAGATCCTGGAACTCCGGGATCGCCAGGAACTGCACGCCGGTGTACGGAACCGGTTGCACGGTGGGCGCATCCGGTGTCGCGTTCTCGATCGCCTCGAGCGTCAGCGGTCCGTAGGCCGCCGAGGCTTCCTTGTACTCGGGAATCTCGTAGGTCGACAGCCGGCTGCCCGGAGGCACCCGCTCCCAGCCCAGATCCTCACCGACCGTGCGTATGTATTGCTTGTCGGTCATCCACGAGATGAACTTCCACGCCGCATCGGGATTCTCGCTGCTCTCGGGGATTCCCAGCGACCAGCTGTACAGCCAGCCGGAGTTGTCCTTCACCTCGATCGGCGCGGGGGCGTACCCGATCTTGCCGACGACGGCGCTCGACGCCGGATCCTCCAGGGTGGACACCGCGGACGTCGAGTCGTACCACATCGCCACCTGGCCCTGGGCCAGCTGTGTGGCGCACTCGCCGAAACCGCTCGTCGCGGCGCCGGGCTCGCCGTACTCGCGCACCAGGTCGACGTAGAACTGCACCGCGCGTTCCACCTCCGGGCTGGTCAGCTGAGCGTTCCAGTCCTCGTCGAACCAGCGGCCACCGAACGTGTTGATGACCGTGTCGAGGGGTGCGAGCAATTCACCCCAGCCCGGCTTGCCGCGTAGGCAGATGCCTGCCATGTCCTCGGAGTCGAGTTGCTTTGCGGCCGCTGCCACCTCGGTCCAGGTCGGCTTCTCCGACAGGGTGATTCCGGCCTGCTCGAACAGGTCCTTGCGGTACATCAGGAACGAGGACTCGCCGTAGAACGGCACCGAGTACATGCTCCCCTCGTAGGACAGCGACTCGCGCAGGGTGGGGATGAAGTCGGCCTCGTCGTAACCCTCCGTCGCCTCGGCGTATTCCGAAAGGTTCTTCAGCCAGCCGTACTTGGCCCACTGCGGGGTCTCGTAGTTGCTGATCATCACGACGTCGAACTCACCGCCACCGGTTGCCGTGGACGCCGTGATCTTCGCGCGCGCCTGGTTCTCCGACAGCGTGACGAACTTCAGGTCGATGTCGGGATTCTCTTCCTCGAACTGCGAGGCGAGCTTCTGCGCATCCTGCATCTGTGAATTGGAGACCATCGCGATGGTGATGGTCTGGTCCGACGCGCCCAGCGATCCGGCGCCTGCACATCCGCTCAGCGTGAGGCAGAGCGCTCCCGCTCCGGCTACCAGCATCGTCGCCGGTTTCCTGTGTTTGTTCACCGATCTTCACCTCTCTTGCGTGGTGCTACTGATCGAGCAGCCAACGCGCGCATTCGATGTCGCAGACCAGCATCTTGGCCAGTCCGCCGTGGAGGGCACCCAGTGCCGCTTGGTGTTTGGCGACGCCACCCGTGACGAGGATCGACCCCTCGCACGCGCGGATGTCGTCGAGAGGAACGGACATGGCCCGTTCGTCCAGAGGGCCGGCAACCTCGGTTCCGTCGAGCCGGTAGAAGCGTCCACCGACTTCGCCGACCGCGCCGAGGCCGGTGAGCACGGACAGCATGTCCGTGTCGATGAAGCTGCCCTCGAACAGGGTGGTCGACGTGGACACGGCACCCGTTCCGAACATCATCATCTCCGCGGTCCGCCCGGCCTCGAGCGCCTTGGAGATGACGGAGTCGCTCCGCATGGATACCACGGTCGACGCGTCCGCATACAGCGGAACGGGAAGCCGAACAGTGTTGGCCTGCAGCTGCTCTGCGCATCTACCCAGGACGTACTCCGTTCCGGTCTGGTAGTTGATGGCACTCACCGAGCCGTCGAGCTGGACGACGGACGCGCACGTGGCCGCCCCGGACGGCAGACCCTGCGCGACGGCGACCGTCTCCGGCCCCCACGTGAATCCGAGGGTGTCGCCTTCCCGAATCCGGCGAACCAGCAGCGACGCCGCGGCCCGTCCGACGCCGGCGAAGCTGTTGTGGTCGTCGATCGCACCGGCGGCGTCGACGGAATCGGCGACCACCACCGCCTCGACGAGTCCGAACTTCTCCTCGAGCGCGCGCTCCTCGTCCGAGCGCAGCGCATCACGCAGATGCGCGGGTGCCTGCACCTCGATGCGCACCAGGCCCTGGGCGCGGGCTCGTGCCACCAGCCGGCCCGCGGTGGGGCGGGAGACACCGAGTCGTGTGGCGACCTCGGCCTGGGTCATTCCGTCGAGGTAGTACAGCGTTGCAGCGCGCAACGCGAGGCGCAGATCCTCCGTCGTGGACGGCGGTGGTGCCGTGATGAGAGACGGCGTCGGGGCCGTCGAGTTGGGGGACGTCACTGGTTCTCCTCGCCATGATCCCGGGTCCGTCGTGTGTGTCTTCGGAGCCCCGGGGAAACCGTGAGCAAATGATCACTATGCGTTCATCTGCTCAGTACGCTAGCATCGAAGTGTGACCCACACAACACTCCCTTCGGATATCCCCAGGACGATGCGTGCCAGCGTGCTCGTCGAGCCGGGTGTGATCGAGATCCGGGAACGCCCCGTGCCCACTCCCGCCCCCGGCGACGTCCTGGTCCGCGTGGCCTCGGTAGGTGTCTGCGGATCGGACGCCCACTACTACCGCGAGGGCCGCATCGGCGAGTTCGTGGTCGACCAGCCGATCGTGCTGGGCCACGAGGCGTCGGGCACCGTCGTAGGTGTCGGCGACGGGGTCCCGGCAGCGCGTATCGGGCAGCGTGTCTCCATCGAACCGCAACGCCCCGACCCGGACACCGACGAATCCCGGCGCGGTCTCTACAACCTGTGCCCGCACATGCAGTTCTATGCCACCCCGCCGATCGACGGGGCGCTGGCCGAATACGTGACCATCGGCTCGGCGTTCGCCCATGCGATTCCGGACGAGATGTCCGAGGACGCGGCCGCGCTGTGCGAGCCGCTGTCCGTGGCCATCGCCACCACCCGCAAAGCCGGAGTGACGGCGGGATCCCGTGTTCTGATCGCGGGCGCGGGGCCGATCGGAATCGCCATGGTGCAGACCGCCCTCGCGTTCGGTGCCACCGAAGTGGTCGTCTCGGACCTCGATCCCCGGCGACGCGACGTCGCAACCAAATTCGGTGCCACCGCGGTGCTCGACCCCCGCGAGCAGGACGTCGCGGGACTCCACGTGGACGCGTTCGTCGACGCGTCCGGCGCCCCGAGTGCGGTGCTGGCCGGAATCCAGGCCGTCAGGCCCGCGGGATCCGTGGTTCTGGTGGGCATGGGCGCCCCCGAGATGACACTGCCGGTCCAGACCATCCAGAACCGGGAGTTGGTACTGACCGGGGTATTCCGCTACGCCAACACGTGGCCGACGGCGATCGCCCTCGCGCGGTCGGGGCGGGTCGACCTCGATTCGATGGTCACCGGAAGATTTCCGCTCGCCGAAGCGGAGCAAGCACTGAACGCAGACCGGACGCCGGGCAGCCTCAAGGCCGTCGTACGCGTCCAGGAATGAGGAGAGACCGATGCAACTGTGCGCGCAGGCACTGCAACAGTTCGACGACACCGTGCAGGTGCCGAATTACGATCGAAGCGACATCACCGTAGGGATAGTGCATTTCGGTGTCGGCGGATTCCACCGCGCACATCAGGCGATGTACGTCGACCGGTTGCTGCGACGCGGGGAGGCCCGCGAGTGGGGCATCTGCGGGGTCGGGGTCCTGCCCGGTGACCGGCGCATGAAGGACGTCCTCGACGCGCAGGACGGCCTGTACACGCTGGCGCTGCGGCACCCGGACGGCACCTGGGACGTCAGCGTCATCGGATCCATCGTCGACTACCTCTTCGCCCCCGACGACCCCGAGGCCGTGATCGAGAAGATCGCCGCGGAGTCCACGAAGATCGTCTCACTGACGATCACGGAGGGCGGCTACAACTTCACCCACGACACCGGCGAGTTCGATGCCGAGAACCCGGATGTCGTACACGATCTCACCGACGGCGCCGCACCGCGGACCACGTTCGGACTCGTCGTCGAGGCACTGGCCCGGCGCCGAGCGCGCGGGCTGCCGTCGCCGACCATCATGTCCTGCGACAACATTCAGGGCAACGGCGACGTGGCGCGCAAGATGTTCCTGGCGTACGCCGAATTGAAGGATCCCGAACTGGCGGCCTGGATGCGCGCGGAGACGTCGTTCCCCAACTCGATGGTCGACCGCATCACGCCCGTCACCACCCCCGAGGTGACGGAGGCGCTGTCGTCGCGGTTCGGCATCGACGACCAGTGGCCCGTCGCCGCCGAACCGTTCACGTCGTGGGTGCTCGAGGACGCCTTCCCGCTCGGTCGCCCGGCATTCGAGGACGTCGGCGTCCAGGTGGTCGACGACGTCGAACCCTACGAACTGATGAAGCTGCGTCTGCTCAACGCGAGCCACCAGGCCCTCTGCTACTTCGGCTACCTGTCGGGATACCGGCTCGTGCACGACGTCGCGCAGGACCCACTCTTCGCCGACTTCCTGCTCGCGTACATGGACGAGGAGGCCACGCCCACCCTGGCGCCGGTACCCGGAGTCGATCTCGACGAATACAAGCGCACGCTCATCGAACGATTCTCCAACCCCGAGATCCGCGACACCGTCGCCCGCCTGTGCGCCGAATCCTCCGACCGCATCCCGAAGTGGCTGCTGCCCGTGATCCGCGAAAACCTGCTGGCCGACCGGCCCGTTCGACTGTCCGCCGCGATCGTGGCGAGCTGGGCCCGGTATGCCGAGGGAGTCGACGAGGACGGCGAGCCCATCGACGTCGTCGACCAATTGAAGGACTCCCTCGTGCCGATCGCGCGCAGCCAGCACGAGAACCGCACTGCCTTCATCGAGAATCAGTCTGTCTTCGGCGACCTGGCCGACAATCCGCGCTTCGTCACCGCGTACCTCTGGGCGCTGGACTCGCTGTACAGCGTCGGTGCACGGGAGACACTCGAGGCTCTGCGTGAGAAGGTGCAGTCATGAGTCTGGTCATCGGTGAAGCTCTCATCGACATCGTGACGGCGAGCGACGGCGCCACCACCGAATATGTCGGCGGCAGCCCGCTCAACGTCGCGGTCGGCCTCGGCCGGCTCGGTCGTCCGGTCGAATTCGTCACCCGGATCGGCGACGACACGAGAGGCGGCGCGATCGTCCGGCACCTCGAGCAGTCGGGAGTGAGCCTCGCGCCCGGCAGCATCACCGCGCAGCGAACGGCGACGGCCCACGCCACCCTCGATTCCGCCGGATCCGCCACCTACGAGTTCGACATCGAGTGGGACCTTCCCTGCCCGAGCGGGTCGTCCACACCGGCGCTCGTCCACACCGGTTCCATTGCCGCCGTGATGGAACCCGGCTGCGACGTCGTCGCCGACATGCTCGACCGCCGCCGCTCGTCGGCGACCATCAGCTACGACCCCAACGTACGACCGGTGTTGATCACCGACAAGGCACGCGCCCGGCAGCGGATCGAGCACCTCGTGTCGATCTCGGACATCGTCAAGGTCAGCGACGAGGACCTCCGCTGGTACGACCCCGACCGAAATCCCGAGGACATCGCCCGCGAGTGGCTGTCCCGCGGCCCGGCGATGGTCGCGGTGACGAAGGGCGCCGAGGGCGCATTCGCGGTCTGCGCGGCCGGACTCGTCGAGGTCGCGGCCCGCAACGTCGAGGTGGTCGACACGGTCGGCGCGGGCGACGCGTTCATGGCCGGGCTCCTCGACGGGTTCTGGTCGCACGGCTTCCTCGGCGCGGAGAGCCGCGACGCCCTCCACGCGATCGCCCCGGAGGAAGTGCGGAACGTGCTGGACAACGCGGTGCTGATGTCGGGTCTCACCGTCGCGCGTGCCGGGGCGGACCTGCCCACCCGCCAGACACTGGATCGCGCGGCGGGTGTCCGGCAATGACCCTCGTCGCGGGCATCGATTCGTCCACCCAGTCGTGCAAGGTGATCGTCTGCGACGCCGACACCGGTGAACTCGTCCGCGAGGGCAGGGCGTCGCATCCGGACGGCACCGAGGTCGACCCGCAGGCGTGGGCTTCGGCCCTCGACAGCGCCATCGCCGCCGCCGGCGGACTCGACGACGTCGCCGCGGTGTCGGTCGGCGCGCAACAGCACGGCATGGTGTGCCTCGACGACACCGGGACGGTCGTGCGTCCGGCGTTGCTGTGGAACGACACTCGCTCCGCCGACGCCGCCGCCCAACTGGTGGACGACCTCGGTGGTCCGGACGCGTGGGCGGACGCCGTCGGTGTGGTGCCGCTCGCCGCGATCACCGTCAGCAAACTGCGCTGGCTCGCCGATTCCGAACCGGCGAACGCCGACCGGACGTCCGCGGTGTGCCTGCCCCACGACTGGCTCGGCTGGCAGCTCACCGGCAGGTCCGATCTCGGCACCCTGGCCACCGACCGCGGCGACGCCAGCGGCACCGGATACTTCTCCGCGGCCACGGATTCCTACCGTCCCGACCTGCTGTCGCTGGCACTGCGCGGACGCACGGCCACCGTGCCGCGCGTGGCCCACCCGGCCGAGAAGATCGGGGAAACCCGCTGGGGCGCCGCCGTCGGCCCCGGCACCGGCGACAATGCCGCCGCCGCACTGGCTCTCGACGCCCAGGAAGGCGACGTCGTCGTCTCCGTGGGAACGTCGGGCGTCGTGTCCGCGGTGTCCGTGACACCGGCGAACGATCCGGGCGGTTTCGTCGCCGGCTTCGCCGATGCCACCGGACGTCAACTGCCCCTCGTGTGCACGCTGAACGCTGCCCGGGTGCTCGACGCGACCGCCTCGCTGCTGGGCGTCGATCACGACGAGCTGTCGCGGCTGGCGCTGTCGGCGCCGTCCGGCAGTGGCGGACTGGTGATGGTGCCGTATTTCGAGGGGGAGCGCACCCCCAACCGGCCGAACGCCACCGGCTCCGTTCACGGACTCCGGCTGGCCAATTCGACCCCCGCCCACCTCGCCCGCGCGGCGGTCGAGGGGCTGCTGTGCGGCCTGGCGGACGGCATCGACCACCTGATCGCCCAGGGCGTCACGGTGCGTCGCATCCTCCTCGTCGGCGGCGGCGCCCGCTCACAGGCACTGTGCGAACTCGCGCCCGCCATCTTCGGGGCCCCGGTCCTGGTGCCGCAACCGGCGGAGTACGTCGCGATCGGCGCATGCAGGCAGGCGGCCTGGACGCTGGCCGGGACCCCGGAACCACCCAAGTGGGATCAGACGTCCGCCCAGCGTTACGAGGCCGACCCGGCACCCGAAGTGCGCGAACGGTATGCCTCCGTGAGGCGCTGACGCGCCTGTGCGCCTTTTTGGTTGCTCCAGCTACCAAAAAGGCGCACGGGTGGCTACGCCACCTTCACCAGCATCTTCCCGACATTTCCGCCGTGCATGAGCTGCAGGAACGCGTCGACCGAGTTCTCGATGCCGTCGACGACGGTCTCGTCGTGAACCACGTCGCCGGATGCGAGCCACGGTCCCATCTTGGCGGCGAACTCGGGGAAGACGTGCGTGTAGTTGCCGAGGGTGAAGCCCTCGAGGGTGAGCCCGCGGCTGATGATGTTCACCATGTTGTCGGGGCCCGGTGTGCGCTCGGTGGCGTTGTACGCGGAGATGGCACCGCAGAGGGCGGCGCGGCCGCCGTTGCGCATGACGTCGAGTGCGGCCTCGAGGTGGTCGCCGCCGACGTTGTCGAAGTAGACGTCGATGCCGTCACCGGCAAGTCCCCGGAGTTGCTCGCGCACCGGTGCCTGCTTGTAGTCGAAGGCCGCGTCGTATCCGTAACGGTCGGTCAGCAGCGCGACCTTCTCCGCGGACCCGGCGGATCCGATGACGCGGGACGCGCCCTCGAGTCGTGCGATCTGCCCGGCGGCCGTCCCCACCGCACCCGCGGCGCCGGAGATGAACACGGAGTCGCCGGCCTTCAGGTGCGCGATGTGGACGAGTCCGACGTACGCCGTGAGCCCGGTCAGTCCGAGAATCCCCAGATAGGCCGAGATCGACACTCCCGGAATCTCGTCTACGACGCGGAACGCCGAGGCGTCACCCTGCGCGACGTCCCGCCACCCGAGATCGTGGACCACCACCGAGCCGACCGGATGCGTCGCGGCGGTGGATTCGACGACGCGACCGACAGCTCCGCCGGTCATCGTCTCGCCCAGCGCGAACGGCGGGATGTACGACTTCACGTCGTTCATCCGGCCGCGCATGTAGGGGTCGACGGAGACGAATTCGTTGGCCACCCGCACCTGGTCGGGCCCGAGGTCGGGCAGCTCGACGGTCGCGGTGCGGAAGTCGTCCTGGGTGGGCCAGCCCACCGGCCGGTTGATCAGCTGAATCTGGGTGCTCGTGGTCACGGGTGTTCCTTTCGATACGTCTGAGGTCACAGCGCCAGTCCGAGCGCGAGGAGGAGTACCGCGAGCAGCGGAAGTGTTCCCTGGGTGATCGCCGCGCGAGCCTTGTCGGGCGACGACAGCAGGAGCACGAGGGCCGCGAGCAGCATGGAGCCGGCACCGGCGAAGACGAGGGCAGCACCGACGGCGGTCGCGCCGATGATCACGGCGACGATGCCGACTGCCGTCACGATCGCCAGGAAGAGGTTGTAGAAGCCCTGGTTGAAGGCAAGCTCCTTGGTGGCGTCGGCTTCTTCGGCACTGGTTCCGAACGTCGCGCGGGTGCGCGGCGCGGTCCAGAGGACGGACTCGAGCACGAAGATGTAGACGTGCAGCGCACTGGCGAGTGCGGCAAGAACAAGACCCGCGGCGACCATACGAAATCCCTCCTCGTTCTGAACTGACCATTTCAATATATACTGAAATGGTCGTTTCACAACCAGGAGTGAGGATCGTCATGCCGCGCACGCAGGATTTCGACACGGCCGAAGTGGTCGGCCGCGCCCGCGACCTGTTCTGGGACAAGGGCTTCGAAGCCACGTCGATACCCGACCTCGAGCGCGTCACCGGATTGAATCGGTCGAGCCTGTACAACGCGTTCACCAGCAAACGCGGACTCTTCGACGCCGCCGTGCACGACTACCTGGACCGGGTGGTTCGCCCCCGGCTCCGCATCCTGACCGACGAACCGACGCGCCCCGACGCCGCCGTGCGCTACTACCGCAGCCTTGCAGGCGCCCTCGCGGCCCTCCCCGACGAAACCCCCGGACGCGGCTGCCTGCTACTCAACAGTGCCGCCGGTTTCGCCGCGCACGACGACACGCAACGGTCCGTCGTCGACGCATACCAGCGCGAACTGTCCGGGGCGCTCGCCCACGCTCTCCGGGCCCACGACCCGGACGCGTCGACGGCCACCCTGGCCCACCGGACCCGGCTCCTGACATCACTGTCCGTCAGCGCACTCCTGCTGTCGCGGGTCAACCGGGACGAGGCCGTGGCGGTCGCGAACACCGCCGTCGAGCAACTGGAGGAATGGCGACCCACGTCCTGACGTGAGTGGCAAAGAGTGCCCCGACACGCTTTACCACTCACATAGCGGTGACCCAGTCCGCCATCACGTCCGCCAGCGCCTCGGCGCCGCGGTTGCAGTCGTCCGCCTCGGCGAACTCGTCGGGCGAGTGGGACACGCCGGTGGGGTTGCGGACGAACATCATCGCCGTCGGCACCTTCGCGGACAGGATTCCGGCGTCGTGGCCGGCAGCGGTCGGGAGGACGGGAATGTCACCCAGGTGGGCGAGCGAGCGGCGCAGTCGTTCCCGGGTGGAGTGCGGGAACTCGACGATCGGCGTGACCGATTCGGCGTCGACCTCGAGACCGATACCGTCGGCGGCCGCGTAGGCCTGCGCCTCGGCGGTGATCTGCTGCACCAGCTTCGTCAACGTCTCCTCGTCGGCGGCCCGCGCATCGAGCCACGCCCGCACCTCCGACGGAATAGCGTTGGCACCGTTGGGAAGTACCCGCACCTTTCCGAACGTCGCGACCGCCTCGTGCAGCGTCGCGGCGGTCCGGGCGGTGTGGACGGAGGAGGCGAACGCGAGCATCGGGTCGCGGCGGTCGACGAGCCGGGTGGCGCCGGCGTGGTTGGCCTCTCCGGAGAACACGAACTGCCACCGGCCGTGCGGCCAGATCGATGACGCCACGGCGATGGGGCTGTCGATCAGGTCGAGCGCGCGTCCCTGTTCGACGTGCAACTCGACGTACACGCCGACGCGGTCGACGAGGTCTGGGTCCTCGCCGAGATGGTGCGGGTCGCGGCCGGCGCCGACCAGTGCCTCGCCGAGGCTGATGCCGTCGTTGTCCCGCAGCGCCAGCGCGCGTTCGGGTGCCAGCGCCCCGGTGGAGAGTTGCGAGCCGACGCACGCGACACCGAACCGTGCGCCCTCCTCGTCGGAGAAGGCAGTGACCGCCACCGGACGCGTCGGCGTGATTCCCCGCTCGCGGACGAGGTCGATCGCGGCGAACGCGGACACCACCCCCAGCGGTCCGTCGTAGGCGCCGCCGTCGGGTACCGAATCGAGGTGCGATCCGGTGACGAAACTGTCGCGGGGGTCGCCGTCCCAGCCCTCGGGCATCCACCACGCCCACAGATTGCCGTTGCGGTCCTCGTCGACGCTCATGCCGCGTGCCTGCGCACAGTCCGAGAACCATTCGCGCAGCGTCATGTCGGCGTCGTTCCACGCGAATCTTCGGTATCCCCTGGTCGACTTGTGCTGTCCCACATCGAGGATGCTCGCCCAGAGCGAATCGAAGGAAGTCATGTTCTCGGTCCTCTACTCATAGTGTCAAAGCCGGCAGGCGCTTCGCGCCCGTGCGCCTTTCTGGTTGTCCCAGCTACCAAAAAGGCGCACGGGTGGCGGAGCCGCCTACAGGGCGCCGGGGATCCAGGTGGTTCCGGCGAGGGGCACGCGGGCCATCGCCGACGCCTCGACGGTGAGGGCGACGAGGTCCTCGGGTTCGAGGTTGCGCAGATGCGACTTGCCGCAGGCGCGGGCGAGGGTCTGCGCCTCCATGGTGAGCACCCGCAGGTAGTTCGCGAGCCGCCGTCCGCCCTCGACGGGGTCGAGGTTCTTGGACAGTTCCGGGTCCTGGGTGGTGATGCCGGCAGGGTCCTTGCCGGCCTGGAAGTCGTCGTAGAACCCGGCCGCCGAGCCGAGTTCCTCGTACTGCTTCGCGTAGCGGGGGCTGTTGTCGCCCAGCGCGATCAGAGCGGCGGTGCCGATGGCGACGGCGTCCGCCCCGAGGGCCATTGCCTTCGCGACGTCGGCGCCGCTGCGGATGCCCCCCGACACGATGAGCTGTACCTTGCGATGCACCCCGAGTTCCTGCAGCGCCTGCACCGCCTGCGGGATCGCGGCCAGGGTGGGGATGCCGACGTGCTCGATGAACACGTCCTGGGTGGCGGCGGTGCCGCCCTGCATGCCGTCGACCACGACGACGTCGGCACCGGCCTTCACGGCGAGTTTCACGTCGTAGTAGGTGCGGGTGGCGCCGACCTTGATGTAGATCGGCTTCTCCCAGTTGGTGATCTCGCGCAGTTCGATGATCTTGATCGCGAGGTCGTCGGGGCCGGTCCAGTCGGGGTGCCTGCACGCCGACCGCTGGTCGACGCCCATCGGGAGGGTGCGCATCCCGGCGACGCGTTCGGTGATCTTCTGTCCCAGCAGCATTCCGCCGCCGCCGGGCTTGGCACCCTGGCCGAGGACGATCTCGATGGCGTCGGCCTTGCGCAGGTCGTCCGGGTTCATCCCGTACCGGGACGGCAGGTACTGGTAGACGAGGTTCTTCGACTGCCCCCGTTCCTCGGGGGTCATGCCGCCGTCACCGGTGGTGGTGGATGTGCCGACCTCGCTGGCGCCGCGGCCGAGGGCTTCCTTCGCCTGCCCGGACAGTGCACCGAAGCTCATGCCGGCGATGGTGATCGGGATGTCCAGGTGCAGCGGGAACTTGGCGTTGCGGTCGCCGAGCACGACGTCGGTGTCGCACTTCTCGCGGTAGCCCTCGAGCGGGTACCGCGACATCGACGCGCCGAGGAACAGCAGGTCGTCGAAGTGCGGCAGCTTGCGCTTGGCACCCCAGCCGCGGATGTCGTAGATGCCGGTTTCGGCGGCGCGTTGGATCTCGGAGATGACGCCGCGGTCGAACGTCGCCGATTCGCGCAGGGCCGGGTTCGGGGTGTTCATGACGGTTCTCCTAGTACGCGCTGGCGTTGTCGACGTGGAAGTTGTAGAGGTTGCGGGCGGAGCCGTAGCGGGTGAACTCGGACGGGTCGGCGTCGAAACCGGCCTGATCCAGCAGTTCCCGCAGTTCCGTCAGGTGCTCCTCGCGCATGTCCTTCTTGATGCAGTCGGCGCCGAGGGAGGCGACGGTGCCGCGCACGTAGATGCGGGCCTCGTACAGCGAGTCGCCGAGGGCCTCGCCGGCGTCGCCGAGGACGACGAGACGTCCGGCCTGACCCATGAACGCGGACATGTGGCCGATGTTGCCGCCGACGACGATGTCGACGCCCTTCATCGAGATGCCACAGCGCGCAGCGGCATTGCCGTCGATCACGAGGAGGCCGCCGTGGGCGGTGGCGCCCGCGGACTGCGACGCATCACCCTTGACGTGCACCGTTCCCGACATCATGTTCTCGGCGACCCCGACTCCGGCGTTGCCGGTGACGGTCACCGTCGCGTGCTGGTTCATGCCGGCGCAGTAGTAGCCGACGTGCCCGTCGATGGTGACGTCGATGTCGGAGTCGAGGCCGCAGGCCAGCGCGTGCGCGCCCTGCGGGCCGGTGACGGTGACCGTCTTCGGGGCCTCGGGGGAGGTGAGCCGCTCGTTGACGGCACGGGTACTCGACGTCTCGAGGTTCAGGACAGTCGCTTCGGTGGTGGCTACCGGTGCCATACGTACACCTCTTCCGGTTCGGGCTCGAAGATTCGGGCGTTGTCGACGCCAGGCAGGTTCGCCAGGGCGCGGTATTCGGAGGCCATCGCGACCCACTGGTCGGTCTCGGCGATGACGGCGGGCTTGCAGGAGATGGCGTCCCGGACCACGGCGAACGAGTCGGCCGTCGAGACGAGCAGGGTGTAGAAGCCGTCGAACGTCTCGTTCAGCGTCAGCAGCGCCTTCTCCAGGTCGACGCCCTCGGCGAGCTGCTTGGCGACGAACCGCGCCCCGACCTCGGTGTCGTTGGCGCTGTCGAATTCGACGCCGTCACGTTCGAGCTGATGCTTGATGCTCATGTGGTTGGAGAACGAGCCGTTGTGCACGAGGCACTGGTCGGGGCCGACGGAGAACGGGTGCGACCCCTCGGCGGTCACTGCGGATTCGGTGGCCATGCGGGTGTGCGCGACACCCTGCCAGCCGCTCGCCGACGGCAGCCCGAACCGGTTCGCCAGGTCGATGGGGTTTCCGACGCCCTTGAGGACGGTCAGGTCGTCGCCGAAGCCGATGACCCGGGCCGACGGCACCACACTGCGCACTGCCGCCGCGAGATCCTCGGCGCCGACGACGCCGTGCAGGATCGTCGTCGGGTGCAGGTCGATTCCGGTGACGGTGGTGTCGAGTGACGCCGACAGCGTTGCGGCGAGTTCCGTTGCGGGGATGGGGCAGTCGAGCAGCGAGACCGTGGACTCCCCGACCGGTGACCAGGCCTGGTCCCCGTAAATCGCCATGCCTGCGGAATCGGGTCCGCGGTCGCACATCTGACCGAGCATGTCGGTGAGCAGGGCGCCGAGTTGTGGGTAGAGGGACGGCTCACGCAGGTGAAGTCCGACGATTCCACACATGGATGTCTCCTTTCGGGAGGTCTGTCAGAACGCTGTCAGGTAGTGGTCGAGTTCCCAGGGGGAGACGGTGTTGTGCCAGGCGAAGAACTCCTCGCGCTTGAGTGTCGCGAAGTACTCGGCGACCCCGGGGCCCGCGACGTCCAGGGCGCCCGTCACCACCGGATCCGATTCCAGTGCGTCCATCGCGTGCAGCAGCGTCATCGGCAGCATGTCGCTGGGACTGTCGCCGGAGCCTGGGGTGCCGGGGTCGAGATCCCGTTCGATGCCGTCCAGGCCGGCGGCGATGGCGGTGGCCGCGGCGAGGTAGGGATTGGCCGAGCCGTCGCCGCCGCGCAGTTCCACCCGGTTCCTGTCCGGAACCCGGAGGTAGTGGGTGCGGTCGTTGCCGCCGTACGTGGCGTAGCGAGGCGACCAGGTGGCACCACTGCTCGTCGACGTGGCGCCGGTCCGCTTGTACGAGTTGACGGTCGGCGCGATCACACCCTGCAGTGCGCACGCGTGCTCGAGGATCCCCGCGATGAACGCGTACGCCGTCCTCGACAGTCCCAGCCCCTTCGGATCGTCCCCGTCCGGGAACACCGAACCGGCGTCGTTCCACAGCGACAGGTGTAGGTGCATCCCGGAACCGGTGCGGTCGGAGAAAGGTTTGGGCATGAACGTGGCCTTCATGCCGCGCTTCTCGGCGATCACCGACAGCAGGTACCTTGCGGTGATCACCCGGTCGGCGGTGGTCATGGCGTCGGCGTAGTCGAAGTTCTGCTCGAACTGCCCGTTGCCGTCCTCGTGGTCGTTGGCGTAGTTGCCCCACCCGAGCGTGTTCATGGCCGCGGACACCTCGGTCAAATGGTCGTACATCCGGGTGACGTCGCGGGCGTCGTAACACGGCTGACGACTGACGTCGGCCGTGTCCGCGGTCGTGAGGGCGCCGTCTCCGGTGCGGTGGACGAGGAAATACTCGATTTCCGCGCCGACGTTGACGGACAGGCCGAGATCGGACGCCTTCTTCAGCGTCTCCTTCAGGATCACCCGCGGCGCATACGGCCAGGGCTTTCCCTCCACGTGCGGGTCGCAGTGCACGATCGCCAGTCCGGGTTTGACGAACGGGATCGGCGTGAACGACGAGACATCCGGTACGGCAACGAGATCGGAATCCTTGGGCTCCTGCCCCATGTGCCCCGCCGCGTACCCGGCGAAGCCCACGCCGTCGTCCTGAAGCTGCTCGACGGCCTCGATCGGGACCAGTTTGGCGCACGGCTTGCCGGACAGCGTCACGAACAGGGCGAGGATGAAGGTGGTTCCGGTGGCCCGGGCCACCTCGGACAAGGTCTGCGGTGGGGTTGTCACGATGTTCTGCGCGGTGAACGCGTCAGCAGTGTCGACAGCCATGGGTAGCTCCTGAACTGGTGGTCTACGGGTGAGGGGGTCTGTGGGTCAGCGCATCTCGCCGGCGCCCTCGTAGGGGTGCAGGCTGAAGAGGAGGTCGTCCTCCTCGAAGCGTGAGTAGCGGAAGTCGGACGGCTCGACGTTCGGGAGGCTGGTCATGCCGTCGTCGAGGAGCATGTCGGCGACGAGGCGGCCGACCGCGGGTGAGATCTTGAAACCGTGACCGGAGAACCCGGTGGCCAGGAACAGTCCGTCGACCGGTGCGGGTCCGATGATCGGGTTGTAGTCGGGAGTGACGTCGTACGCGCCGACGTAGCTCGAGGTGATCCGCGGATCGGGCATGTCGGGCAGACGGTTCCCGAGCTTGCCGATGTTCTTCTCGATGGTGCTGTCGTCCGCGCGGTTGCTGTACTTGTCGGGGTCGATGTATTCGGGCGCGGCGTGGTCGCTGTTGCCGACGAGCAGTTCACCGTTCGGCTCACGGCAGATGTACTGCAGTCCGGCCAGGTCCGACAGCACCGGCACCTCCGGAGTCGGAACACCCTGGTCGATCAGGACGAGCTGCGCCCGTTGGGCTTTCACCGGGATGTCGACGCCGACACCGGCGCCGAGTTCGGGGGCCCACGGACCGGTCGCGAGGATCACCTGCTCGGCATGCACTTCGTCGCCGTTCGTGAGCGTCACCCCGTAGACGCGGCCGTCCGCGTTCTGCAGCAGCGACGCCACCGGCGTGCTCTGGCGGATTTTGACGCCCAGCTTGCGGGCCGAGGCACCGAACGCCATGCCGGCCATGTACGCCTCCCCGCGGCCACCGAGGGGCTCGTACGCGAAGGCGGCGAAGTCGTCGAGATGCAACCCCGGCCACAGTTCGGCCATTTTGTCGTGGCCGATGTAGTCGACGTCGATACCGAGGCCCTGCATCATCGCGACGTTCGCCTTCAGCGGGTCGATGTTGTTCTCACCGACGCCGACCACGTATCCGCACTCGCGGAATGCCATGTCGTCGCCGAAGATCTCAGTGGCCCTGGTGAAGATGTCGACGCCGTACCACGACATCGCCGCCAGCGACGGCGTCCCGTAGTGGCACCGGACCACACCACTGGACTTGCCGGTCATGCCCGAGCACAGGGTGTCACGCTCGAGGACCAGCACATCGGTCTCGCCGCGGTCCGCGAGCGACCAGGCGATGGCGAGACCTTCGAGTCCCCCACCGACGATCACGAACTTTGCTGTCTGTGTCACGTTGCTTCCTTCATTCGGCCGGATGTTCGGGCGCTGCGGCTTGGGTAGCGGTTCGTTTCACCTCATGAATCGCTGTTGTTCACTATGAAACAGTTCTACTATGTCGATCGTGTTACGGCAACGTTGTCGGTGCATCACCAAATCGCGGCGCTCAAACGCTCTTTCAACAACTATCCTCGCGTTGATCTGCACGTTTCCAGCCTGGCCGGATTGATTTACGTCATCGAAATACGTCTTGTGGTTTCCTGTTGCTACTCCTCGTTTCATACAGAGGAGGTCGCGGACCCAACTCACCACACCTTCAGGGAGAACCCATGACCACGACCGACAAGCCCACCGCCGTCCCGTTCCGCGTCACCGCCGGATTCCACGAGAACCTGCCTCAGATGCCGGTCTCGGAGTACCCGGGCACCAAGGGATACATCGACGACGTCTTCGCCAACCCGGACGGCTCGGAGATGTCGGCCGGCTACTTCGAACTCCAGCGCACCGACGCCCCGCTCGACTACTACTACGCCTACGACGAGATGAAGGTCGTCCTCGAAGGGGAGTTCACCCTCGAGAACCTCGACACCGGCCAGGTCGAGGTGGCGAAGGCGAAGGATGCGATCTTCTTCCCCAGGGGCTCGCGTATCCGTTTCACCACCCCCGACCGCGCACTGGCCTACTTCGTCGGCCACCGTTCCTTCGCTCCCTGATCCGCGATGGCGGTATCGATGAGGTCGACCAGCGTCCCACGGTGGCGATCCGACTACTCGGCCGTCGACGACCTCGCAGCGGGCGCTCTCGTCACCCGCTACGTACTGGTCTCGGAGCGCTCGGTCAGCGGGCAGGTCATCCGTGAGCTGTCCGAGCGTGTGGCGCCCGTTCCCACTCGCACGGTGATCGTGGACGCCGGGGCCGGATCCGGGTTCGGCGGGCTCGGCGAACTGCTGTCCGGGGCGCGCATCGGGTGGCGGTTCGTCGTGGCGGGCCCCGAGCGCATGGTGGGGGCGGTGCGTGCTCGGCTGATCTCCGCGGGCGCGTTGCCCGCCGAGATCGCCGCGATCATCGACCCCGACGCCCCGGTGCGCGACGTGTTCTGCGCGCACTGCCACACCACGTCGCCCTCGGTGCCGGTCGCCATCGGCGGCCGGACACCGTGCGCCGGTTGTTCCGCCGAACTCACCGTCTACTACCACTACTCCCGACGCCATAGCGCCTACCTGGGATATCGAGCCGACTCGGAGGAACTGCCATGACCACGGCCCTCGAAACAGTTGCGGGCGAGAGCATCACCGGAGGGCTCACTCTGACAGTGCGCGAGGCACGGCTGCTGTGTCCGGGCATCCGTCACGTCGTCCTCGCGGACCCGGCAGGCCGCACCCTGCCGTCGTTCACCCCGGGCAGCCACATCGCCGTCACCTGGGCCGAGGGTCGGCAGAATTCCTACTCGCTGACCGGCCCCTCGATCGAGCCGGACCACTACGCGATCTCGGTCCGGCTCGACGAGAACGGCCACGGGGGTTCGCGCTGGGTCCACGACCTCCAGCCGGATCAGCGCATCCGTGTGAGCCTTCCGCGGAGTGCGTTCGCGCCCGTGCTCAATGCTCGGCACCACCTGCTGGTCGCGGGTGGAATCGGCGTCACGCCGATCCTGTCGCACGTCCGAGCCGCGCTCGAGTGGGGTCGTTCGTTCGAAGTGATCTACTCATTCCGCGATCAGTCGGGAGCGCACGCCGACGAGTTGGCGGCGCTGTGCGGTGACCGGATGATCACGGTCTCCACGCCCGGGGAACTCGCGGACCGCCTCGTCCCCAAGCTGGCGGACCAGCCACTCGGTACCCACGTCTACACGTGCGGTCCCGCGCCGATGATCGCGGCGGTGGCCGAGTGGGCCCGCGACTGCGGCTGGCCGCCGGGGCGCGTGCACTCGGAGGCGTTCGGGGCGGGCCCGCTGCCCGAGGGGGCGCCCTTCGCCGCCACGCTCGGGCGCACCGGCATGATCGTGCCCGTGCCCTCGGGGACCAGCCTCCTCGAAGCGTTGCTGGACAAGGGAATCAACGTCCCGAACCTCTGCCGGCAGGGTGTGTGCGGCGAATGCCGGCTGTCGGTCCGCGGCGGCGCGATCGAACACCGCGACCTGTTCCTCACCGACGAGGAGAAGGCCTCCGGAGATTCGATCATGCCGTGCGTATCACGTTCCGCAGGAGACCGATTGGAGCTGGATCTGTGACATCGACCGACTCGCGTGCCGACCACATCGCGCGCTTTCCGTTCCCCTTTCCGCGCGACCAGTACCGCTACAGCACCAACGTCGAGCCGGCCGGGAACCCCACCGCCACCGTGGCCGGCAGCTGGGGTGACACCCGCATCGCCATCGACGCCCACTATCACCGGGAACTCGCCGAACGCGAGCGCATCCTGGCCGAGGATCCGTCGCGGCACCAGTGCCTGCCCCACATGGTCCCCGCCGCGTGGGACGCGATGCTCACGCTGATGCGCATGCTCGCCGACGAATACCCCCGCACCATGACCCTCGAACGGCACGAGGGCAGCTGGTTCTGGAAGAACGACCTCCTCGGGATCGAGCACAACTTCGTGTTCGGGGATCCCGACACGTTGCCGGCGCCGCCGCTGGTGTACATCTGCGGCCAGATCCAGGAGGACGTCGTGCTGCTCGATCAGCGTGAGGGCGAACTGTGGGGTGACGCAGGTCTGGTGACGTTCGCGGCGGACTGGTCCTTCGGATTCGACGTGGGCATGAGCTTCCTCGAGATCCACGGCCCCGTCCCGCGCGTCCACAGCGAGAAGATCATCACCCGCGCACACAACTTCCTGATGCGGCTCGAGCCCGGCCAGAGCTACCGACGCACCAACTGGACGCTGACCGTCCACGGCAAACTCGACACGTCGACCGAGACCTACCCCGAGTGGGGGAAGGACCGGCGCACCCTCGCCGACGGCCCGCTGGACGAAGTCGGGGACCGCCTGTTCCTGAGAACCGAAGTGCAGCACCTCATCCGGCTCGCCCACTCCGGTGCCGTCATGTTCCTGATCCGGACGTACCTGCTTCCGTTCCGGGATATCGCGTCCGTTCCGGAGTGGGGCGAACGACTGTACCGGGTGCTCGAGGACCTTCCGGTGGACATGGCCGAATACAAGGGCATCAGTCGCACCCGGGAACCCGGCATGAGATGGCTGCTGAACCACGGGAATGTGGAACTGTGACGCTCACCGATCGGGCAGCACCCCAGACCGATCAGGCTCTCTACCTCGTTCTCGCGACGGTCTCCGTGATCGCCCGCGACGGCCTGCGCGGGCTGACGACGCAGGCCGTCGCCCGGGAGGCCGGCATCTCGGACGAGGCCGTCCTGCGCAGCGCCGGGTCGACGGACGCCCTCCTCGACGCCGCGCTCCGGTACGCGCTCGACAAGAGCGCGAGCGTCTTCGCCGACATCGCCGCCGGCTCGTCGCTCGACCACTTCGTCGAGCACCTCACCGACCTCGTCGCCCGCGACCCCGACCTCCAGGTCTTCCAGTACGAGCTGATGCTCGAATCCCGACGCACGCCACGCCTCGACCCGCACGTGAAACTGCTGTACGCCACGTACATCGAGGCGACGTCCCAGGCACTGACCCGGCTGGGCATCACCGCCGACGAAGACCTGACCCTGCTGGTGTACTCGGCGATCGAGGGATTCATCATGCACCAGCTGATCGCGAAGGATCGTCCCGCGACCGAGCGCGCGATCGGGCGACTACGCCGGATCCTGTCGACCGCGAGGTAGTCCCTGCACGTGAGTGGCAAAGTGTGCCCTGGCACGCTTTGCCACTCACGTGCAGGCGAGGACCTCCGCCACCACGACCGACGCCTGCCCGGACAGCCGCACCGACCCTTGCTCGACGAGGAGACAGTCGCCCGGTTGGACGAGACCGAGGTCCGTCGCCAGCCGCCCATCGAGGACCAGGACGAGGACGGCAAGCCGCCCGTCAGCGGTGACGTCCTGCGCCGCTCCGATGTCGACGACGTCCACGGACGCCGCTGTGGTGGACCTGTGGACCATGACGTTGAACGCCTCGGTGGGACCTTCCGCCACACAGTCGGGGCTGCGTTCACCGGCGAATGCCGTCGGACTCAGGCGCGGAATCAGGGTGGGGCCGCCGCCGAAGTCGAGTGACACGGGATGGTCGCCGATCACCGTGAAGATGCGGTCCACCTCGGGGAATGGCGAGAACGTCGAGTCCGCGTCGAGCGTCGCGACGCTGAAGCGCCACCGGGACGCGACACCGGCGGCGATCTCCGCTGTGGTGCCCGCGCCGTTGGCCCACGGGGTGGTCCGCCGATCCGAGCGCCGGGCGATGCGGGCCTCGCGAACTGTGGTCACTCCTTCTCCTTACCTAGAAAGTCCACTGTCAGGATACTTTGTTTCGCGCATCGGCACGCAGGCGTACGCCGGATTCCGTTACGCAGTTGTCACTCAGCGAACTATTTCCGCAATCTCCGCTTTGGTTCACTGTCACTAGACATCGATTCCCAAAGGCGGACACGACAAGTGTCACGCCATCCTCGATCAAGGTGGACGACTATGAACGAAGCAGTCGCTGCGGCCGACACCGCCTGGATTCTCGCGGCCTTCACGGCAGTGAGCCTCATGGTGCCGGGCCTGGCCATGTTCTACGGCGGAATGGTCAGCGTGCGCAACACGCTCAACATGGCCATGATGACGTTCGGCGCGTTCGCCGTCGTCGGGGTGCTGTGGATCGTGTTCGGCTACTCCGCCGTGCTGGGTAACTCCCTCGGCGGTCTCGGCATTCTGGGCGACCCCCTCGAGTTCTTCGGCTCCAGTTCATTACTGGAGGCCCCCGCCGAACCCGGACTGCCGCCCGCGCTGGTCTCGGGATTCCAGCTGTTGTTCGCGGGCATCACCGTGGCACTGATCTCCGGCGCGCTGGCCGACCGGATGAAGTTCGGCGCCTGGATGCTGTTCGCCGGACTGTGGGCCACGTTCGTCTACTTCCCCGTCGCCCACTGGGTGTTCGCGTTCGACTCCGCGGACGGGTCGGTGATCGGCGGATGGATCGCCAACACCCTCGGCGCCATCGACTTCGCCGGCGGCACCGCCGTGCACATCAACGCCGGCATCGCCGCCCTCGCCGTCGTCCTGGTTCTCGGGGCCCGCAAGACGTTCCCAGTCTCGCCCCGCCCGCACAGCCTTCCCCTGACCATGCTCGGCGCCGGCATCCTTCTCTTCGGCTGGTTCGGATTCAACGGCGGCTCGGCGCTGTCCGCCGGGAACAGCGCGTCCGTCGTCATCCTCAACACCGTCGCCGCGGCGTGCGCGGGTATCTGTGCCTGGCTGGCAGTCGAGAAACTGCGTGAAGGTCACGCCACCTCGCTGGGCGCCGCTTCGGGCCTGATCGCCGCGTTGGTCGCCATCACACCTGCCTGCGGCGCCGTCTCACCGCTCGGCGCTCTGGTCGTCGGAGGCGCCGCCGGCGCGGTCTGCTGCTTCGCGGTCTCCTGGAAGTACCGGCTCGGCTACGACGACGCGCTCGACGTCGTCGGTGTGCACCTCGTGGGCGGCATCCTCGGCACCGTTCTGATCGGTTTCCTCGCGGATCCGGCCGCTCCCAACGGCGCCGCGGGGCTCTTATACGGCGGCGGCGTCGACGTGCTGTGGCGTCAATGTGTCGCCGTGGCAGCCGTTCTCGCCTACTGCTTCGTCGTCACACTGGTGATCGCACTGGCACTGAAGAAGTTCATGGGCATTCGCGCCGACCAGGAAAGCGAGTACGACGGCCTCGACGTGTCCGTCCACGGCGAAACGGCCTACGTACTCGATGCCGTCGGCCTCACCGGCGCCTCGAAGCACGGCACCGACGCGGTGCTCGGTGCAGAAGCGATCACGACCAGGGCGGCGGACCCCGCGAAGGCCTGATCCAGCGTCCGACACAGGCAGTGGCCCAGCCCCGCGGAATGCTGCGGGGGCAGGGCCACTGCCTGTGTCCCAGCTAGGTCAGGCTCTGAGCCAGACCCCGAAGCCTCGCGCTGTAGTTGTTCGGCTGGGCCGAAAGGAACTGACTCAGCACGATCAGGTCGAATTCCTGCATGGCAGCCGAATCGGCAGTAATCGAGGCATGATTCGTCACTTCGTGCTCCAGTAGTTCGACCGCCTCACGCCACCCACGGATCGCGGGTCTTCCGAGTTCCATCTGCGGCTCGAATCGCAGTGGTTCGACGAGTGGGCTGCCGAGAATCTCCTGCAAGTGCTCCTCGAGGCTTTGGCGCGCGAGTCGGATGATCAGCTGAGTCTGCCCTTCGTGCCACTGCATGGTTGCCGGGCGGCCCGGCTGCAGAATCGACGCGACCGACATGGTCGAATCGAATTCCTCTGCGCCAGAGGTGATTCGGGCCGTACCCGACAGAGGGATCTGAACGACGTAGAAGTCGCCGGGATCGTTCGGGTTCATCCGCGCATCGGTCCCGTAGTCGAAATAGTAGAGACCGATCGTGCCCGCGGTGGCCAGGTGAACCGGCTCGAGGCGGTCGAAGGGCAGCGCGGCCTTCTCTTCGGACGCTATCTGAACTGTCGATATCACGGTAACCACAACCTTTCGAACCATCCGCCACTCTACGCGCCGGCGCGGGGGCGAAGGAAGGTCGAAATCCCGATTCTGCCGTCAGTCCTCGTGATGGTCCGGGTACGCCGTGACGGCGAGGAACCGGATGGGCAACCGCACGAGATCGTTGGGCCCGTGCAGACCTTCACCGTCGAGCAGCAGCGAATCCCCCGGCCGCAGCGTGTACTCGGCCTCGCCGTGCCCGTAGACCATGACGCCCTCGAGCATGTAGAGCAATTCGGTGCCGGCGTGCTGGAACAGCGGAAACGTCTCACTGGAGTCGGTGAGCGTGACCAGCACCGGCTCGAGTCGCTTGTGCTGGCCGCGCAGTGCGCCGAGAAGTTCGTAGTGGTGTCCCACCCGGGTGCCTCGCCCGACGATGACCGCACCGCGGCCCGCCTCGACGTACACGGCGTCGCGGGCGGTGTCGGCGCCCCGGAACAGAGAGGTCACGGGCACGTCGAGCCCGGCTGCCAGACGCGCCAGCGTCGACAAACTGCACGAGGTCTGCGAGTTCTCGATCTTGGACAGCATGGCCTTCGAGATTCCGACTTTGGCCGCCATGTCCCCCACTGAGAGTCCACTGGCTTTGCGGAGCGACCGGACCTGCCTGGCGATCACCTTCTCGAGATCGGGCCCGGTCGGCGTATCGGACGGCACCTCACGCTCGACGGGCGCTGGGTCTCCCGTGTCGCGGTGGACCTCGGTCTCGGGTCGAGTGGTCACGTCCGCATCGTAGCAGCGCCGTTTACTGTCAGGAAACCGCGACTCACTACGCCGGACGGCGAATCGGTGCGCATACGAGCAATAACTATGCGCATGCGTGCAAGACGACGCCGCGCCTCCGCCCGCATGCTTGTGACAGCCATCACAACACCACCGGGAGAGTTGACGCCATGACCGCAGTACACGAGAACGTTAGTGCCACAGGACTTCCTGATGGAACCGCGACCGAGTTGTTCATCGGCGGGCAGTGGCGCGCGGCGTCGGACGGCGGGACGTTCACGGATCTGAACCCGGCCACCGCTCGCCCCCTCGCCCAGATCGCGTCCGGCACCGCCCAGGACATCGACGACGCGGTCCGGGCCGCCCGCACGCAGCTGAACGGTGAATGGGGTTCACTGCCCGGCGCCGCCCGCGGACGGATCCTGAACAAGGTCGCCGATCTCATAGAACGCGACGGCGAGATACTGGCCCGGCTCGAGGCCCTCGACGTCGGGAAGCCCGTCGGCCAGCCCACCATGCTCGACATCCCGATGGCCGCCGGCACGTTCCGGCACTTCGCCGGCTGGGCCGACAAGATCACCGGTCAGTCCATCCCGACCGCCGGGTACTTCGGCCAGCCCACCCACTCGTACACCGTCCGCGAACCGGTCGGTGTGATCGGCGCGATCGTTCCGTGGAACACCCCGCTGATGATCTCGGCATGGAAGATCGCCCCGGCCCTCGCCGCCGGGAACACGCTGGTGGTCAAGCCGCCGGAGGACGCACCGCTGTCGATCCTTCACCTCGCGACGCTGCTGGAGGAGGCCGGACTGCCCGCAGGCACCGTCAACATCGTGCCCGGGCTCGGCGAGGTCGCGGGCGACGCACTCGCCGGCCACCCCGGCGTCGACAAGATCAGCTTCACCGGCAGCCCCCGCGTCGGCCGGATCATCGCCAAGCGCGCCGCCGACACGTTCAAGCGCACCACCCTCGAACTCGGCGGCAAGTCCCCGCAGATCATCCTCCCCGACGCCGACCTCGAGGCCGCCATCAACGGCACCGCGATGGGACTGTTCTTCAATCAGGGCGAGGTCTGCGCCGCGGGCACCCGCATCCTGGTGCACCGCTCGCTGTACTCGCAGGTGGTCGACGGTCTCGCCGCCGCCGCGTCCGCGCAGGTCCTCGGCGACCCGTTCGATCCGGCGACCACGATGGGCGCCCTGGTGAACGCGAAGCAGCGTGACACCGTCCTCGGCTACATCGAGGCCGGACGCAGCGAGGGCGCCCGGGTCGCCGCCGGCGGTGGCCGCCCGGACGGGGACGGGTTCTTCGTCCAGCCGACCATCTTCGCCGACGCGAACAACGACATGAAGATCGCGCGGGAGGAGATCTTCGGACCCGTCGGCACCGTCATCGCATTCGACACCACCGATGAGGCGATCGCGATCTCCAACGCCACCGATTACGGGCTCGCCGCCTCGATCTGGACGCGCGACGTGTCCCACGCCCACACCCTCGCCGGCAAGGTCCGCGCCGGAGCGGTCGCGGTCAACGGCTGGGCACCCATCGACCCCGCCCTGCCCTGGGGCGGCATGAAGACCAGCGGCACCGGCCGCGAACTCGGCTGGGCCGGAATCGAAGCCAACACCGAGGAGAAGGTCGTCACGATCATCCTCTGATCGCTCACAGCATCGACGTCGTCGGACAGGAGCAGGACTTATGAAAACCCAGGCCGCAGTGTTGTGGGAGCCCGGTCAGCCGTGGCAGATCGAAGAACTGGAACTCGACCCCCCGAAGCACGGAGAAGTGCTTCTGCAGCTGGTGGCGTCGGGGATGTGCCACTCGGACGAACACGTCCGGGACGGCAGCCTGCCGCTCGAGTACTACCCGTTCATCGGTGGCCACGAGGGCGCCGGCATCGTCCTCGAGGTCGGGCCCGGTGTCACCAGCGTCGAGAAGGGCGATCACGTCGCCCTCGGATTCATCCCCGCGTGCGGCCGATGCAGGCAGTGCGCGACCGGCCAGTCCAGCATCTGCGACCTGGGAGCCCACCTGCTCGAGGGCTGGCAGATCTCGGACGGCACGGCGCGGCATCACGTTCGCGGCAAGGACGCCGCCATCCAGTGCCTGATCGGAACGTTCTCGCCGTACACGGTGGTCAACGAGGCGTCGTGCGTCAAGATCACGAAGGACATTCCCCTCGACAAGGCGGCGCTGGTCGGCTGCGGTGTCACGACGGGCTGGGGGTCGTCGGTGTACGCGGCCGGCGTCCAGGCCGGTGAGACCGTCGTCGTGATCGGCATGGGCGGCGTCGGGTGCGGGGCGGTCCAGGGCGCAGCGCTCGCCGGAGCCAGGCACGTCGTGGTCGTCGACCCGTCGGAATTCAAGCGGGAGCAGGCCAAGATCTTCGGCGCGACCCACACCGCGGCGAGCATCGACGAGGCGCTCCCCCTCCTCCAGGATCTGACGTGGGGCCAGCTCGCCGACAAGGTGCTCATCACCATCGCGAATGCGAGTGGCCGCATCATCGCCCCGGCGATGAGCCTGGTGGCCAAGGGCGGCACCTGCGTCCACGTGTCGGTCGGCGACGTCACGCAGAACGACGTCGATCTGAACCTGTTCGATCTGACGGCGATGCGCAAGACCCTCAAGGGGGCGTGGTTCGGCAACGCGAACATCCGGTTCGACATCCCTCACCTACTGCGCCTGTACATGGAGGGTCAGCTGAAGCTCGACGAGATGATCACGAGGACATACACACTCGATCAGATCAACGACGGCTACGAGGCGATGCGGAAGGCCGAGAACGTCCGCGGCGTCATCATGTATTCGTAGATCGGCACGGTCGGGAGCGGTGGGGCGCTGCACGCCTCTCCGCTCCCGGCCTGGTTCCCTGCCCCCATGCCGTACGTGTTCCTGCTTGCCGCGATCGCCGCCGGTCTCGTCGTCTCGGGAGTGGTCGTTCTCAATCTCGGCGGAGCTCATTGATACCGTGGTCGCATGATCGCTGGTGGGGCAGGTACGCGTCGTGCCTAAGCTCGTGGATCACGACGAGCGTCGGCGCAGCATCACCGCCGCCGCCTGGCGGCTGATCGCCGCCCGCGGTATCGATGCTGCCAACATGCGCGACATCGCCAGCGAGGCCGGGTACACCAACGGCGCCCTGAGTCATTACTTCGCCGGCAAGGACGAGATCCTCCGTACCTCGTACGAGCACATCTCCGAGGCCACCGACCGCCGGATCACCGAGGCGCTCGGCGACGCGACCGGACTCGACGCACTGCGCATCCTCTGCCGCGAAGTGATGCCGATCAACGAAGAGCAACTCCTCGAAGCCCGGATCGCCGCCTCGCTGTGGCCGCGGGCCATGTACGACGAGCAGATGGCCGCGACCAACCGCCGCACCATGGACCACTGGCGTGAGCAGATGGCGATCTTCCTCGAGCAGGCGCGCGAGGAGGGCTCCGTCGGCGACATCGACGTCAGCATCGTGGTCGAGCAACTGCTCAACATGATGATGGGCATGCAGATTCTGGGTGTCCTCACGCCGGGCGAAACGTCGTCGGAGCGTCAGCTGGAGATGCTCGAGCAGTTCGTCGCCGCACTCTGAGCCTTCCGTCGCTCAGCCAAAACCGTTGCTGCGGAATCCGATAGGAACCATTTTTGACCGAACGGTCAGTTTGTTCGGGCGCGAAACTCACTGTTTACACGAGGGCACCTCGGCTGTAACGTACGTCACTAAGCTTTTTATTCAACACCCGTAGAACCAAAGGATCGCGACATGCCCACCCTTTCCCCTGTGCGTATCGACCACCCGCTGTCGCTGCCGACCGTCGAAGAAATCGCTTCCCTGCGCGAGATCCTCGAGACCGCCGACGCGCTGACCGAGCAGACGAGATTCGTCTACGTCGGCCTCGAGGAACCGGACAAGTCGACGCTGTACACGGCGGAGGACCCCGAGACCGATCGCCGATTCCGCGTTCTGCTGCACGACATCTCGTCACCCAACGCGGTGGACGTCGTGGTGTCGGTGACCCAGCGGTCGGTGATCAGCTCGGTGACCCTCGACGCCGCCCGTGACGGTCAGATGCCCGTCCTGGACGAGGAGTTCGAGCTCGTCGAGCAGGTGCTGGCCGCCGACGAACGCTGGCTCGCCGCGCTCGCCGCCCGCGGACTCGACGTCGCCGACGTCCGGGTCGCTCCCCTCTCGGCCGGTGTCTTCGACTACCCCGGCGAGACGGGCACGCGGATCCTCCGGGGGCTCGCGTTCCGCCAGGACCACCCGAAGGACCACGCCTGGGCCCACCCGATCGACGGGCTCGTCGGATTCGTCGACGTCATGAACCGGACCGTCACCGACGTTCTCGATCTCGGCGCCGTCCCGATCCCCGAGGAGTCGGGCAACTTCGACGACCTCGCCGTCACCGGCCCCCTGCGCACCACCCAGAAGCCCATCGAGATCACCCAGCCCGAGGGACCCAGCTTCGTCGTCGACGGCAACCGCGTCGACTGGGAGAAGTGGTCGTTCCGCGTCGGCTTCGACGCCCGCGAGGGTCTCGTCCTCCACCAGCTCGGGTTCGCCGACGGCGACCGGGTGCGCCCCATCATCCACCGCGCGTCCATCGCCGAGATGGTGGTGCCCTACGGCGACCCCTCGCCGGTCCGGTCGTGGCAGAACTACTTCGACACCGGCGAGTACATGGTGGGCCGTTACGCGAATGCCCTCGAACTCGGCTGCGACTGCGTCGGCGACATCACCTACTTCGACGCCGTCATCGCCGACGAGTTCGGCACCCCCAAGACGCTGAAGAACGCCGTGTGCATGCACGAGGAGGACTTCGGCGTGCTGTGGAAGCACACCGACCTGTGGGCCGGCTCCGCCGAGACCCGCCGCCAGCGCCGTCTCGTCATCTCCTTCTTCACCACGATCGGCAACTACGACTACGGATTCTTCTGGTACCTCTACCTCGACGGCACCATCGAATTCGAGGTCAAGGCCACCGGCATCGTCTTCACGTCGGGTCACCCGGGCGGCGACTACCCGTACGCCTCGGAGATCGCCCCCGGCCTCGGCGCCCCGTACCACCAGCACCTGTTCAGCGCCCGCCTCGACATGATGATCGACGGCGACCGCAACTCCGTCGAGGAGGTGCAGACCAAGCGGGTGAAGATGGGCCCCGGGAACCTGCACGGAAACGCGTTCACCCTCGCGCGCACGCCGCTGACGAAGGAATCCGAGGCGCAGCGCCTCGCGGACAACAGCGTCGGACGCGTGTGGCACATCAGCAACCCGAACAAGCTGAACCGTCTGGGCAAGCCGGTGGCGTACGCACTCCACCCGGAGGGTCAGCCGATCCTGCTGGCCGACGACGACTCCTCGATCGCGGCGCGGGCGACGTTCGCCACCAAGCACCTGTGGGTCACCCAGTTCGATGAGAAGGAGCGTTACGCGGCAGGGGATTTCGTGAACCAGCACGCGGGTGGCGCCGGACTGCCCAGCTTCGTCGCCGGTGATCGCGATCTGGAGAACGAGGACGTCGTCGTCTGGCACACGTTCGGCCTCACGCACTTCCCGCGACCGGAGGACTGGCCGATCATGCCCGTCGACTACACCGGATTCACGTTGAAGCCCAGCGGCTTCTTCGACCGCAACCCCGCTCTCGACGTTCCCCGCACGACGTCGAAGCACTGCGCGACCGGAGGCGGCAGCTGCCACTCGGACGGGGGAACAGATGTCTGACACCACCACGGGTTCGGGTGCCGGCAAGTTACGCGGATCCATCGGCGTCGTTGGGATCGTCTTTCTCGTCATCGCTGCCGCCGCGCCGCTGACCGCGATCGGCGGCGCTCTGCCCGTCATGATCGCGATCGGCAACGGTGCGGGCGCCCCGACCGCCTATCTCATTGCCGCACTGGTCCTGCTCGTCTTCAGCGTCGGATACGCGGCCATGAGCAGCCACATGGTCGACACCGGCGCCTTCTACGCCTACGTCGCCAAGGGGCTGGGCGAGTCCTGCGGGCTCGGCGCAGCCGGCCTCGCTCTGCTGACCTACACCGCCATTCAGGCCGCCGTGTACGGCCTGGCCGCCGCGACGATTCAGGGCCTCGTGGTCCAGTACGGCGGACCCGACCTGCCGTGGTGGATGTGGGCGCTCGTACTCATCGCACTCGTGGCCGTGCTCGGATACCGCAGCATCGACCTCGGCGCCAAGGTCCTCGGGGTGCTCCTCGTGCTCGAGATCGGCATCATCCTGGCGCTGTCGTTCGGCGTGCTGGTGCGGGGCGGGGCCGCGGGTATCGACTTCGCATCGTTCACCCCGACGTCGTTCTTCAGCGGATCCCCCGGTGTCGCATTGATGTTCGCGATCGCGTCGTTCATCGGCTTCGAGGCGACCGCGATCTACGGCGAGGAGGCCCGCAACCCCCGGCGCACGATTCCGATCGCGACGTACGCCGCCGTGATCGTCATCGGGCTGGTGTATGCGCTGGCGAGCTGGGCCGTGGTGCTCGCGTTCGGCAGCGACAACGTCTCCGCCGCGGCCGCCGCCGACCCTGCCGGTCTGACGTTCGCCGCCGCCGCGCACTTCCTGGGCGGACCCGCGGCCGACGTCATGGCCATCATGCTCGTCACCAGCCTGTTCGCCGCACTCCTCGCCTTCCACAACGCCATCTCCCGGTACGTGTTCGCCCTCGCCCGCAAGGGGGCGGCTCCGCGCGCACTGTCCCGCACCCACACCAAGCACGGTTCCCCGCATATCGGCTCGGTCGCCCAGACGATCTCCGCGACGGTGGTCGTGGGGGTGTTCGCCCTCGTCGGCGCGGACCCGGTGCTGGAATTGTTCACCTGGATGGCGGGTCTGGCCACCGTGAGCATCCTGGTGCTGATGGTGCTCACCAGCGTCGCGATCATCGCGTTCTTCGCCCGCACCCGGCTGGATACCCGGCTCTGGCACACCCGCATCGCTCCGGTGCTCGGATGCGTGGGCCTGGTGGCCGTCACCGGGTTGGTGCTCGACAACTTCACCACGCTGATCGG
The DNA here is from genome assembly GCF_030058635.1 of Rhodococcus sp. IEGM 1305. Lineage (NCBI taxonomy): Bacteria > Bacillati > Actinomycetota > Actinomycetes > Mycobacteriales > Nocardiaceae > Rhodococcus > Rhodococcus sp. IEGM 1305. The sequence continues at coordinate 678,721 of NZ_JASHKX010000001.1, read as the reverse complement.
CGGATCGGAACTGCTCGCGGACATCCTGCTGGCCGTAATCGCGCTGTTCTTCGTCGCCGGTCTGGTCGTCGCCCGGGTCACCCGGCAGAGCCGGGCGGATGTCGGGCAGCGTCGCGAACTCACCCCCACGATCTGAGTCCGGCGATGTTCGAGATCCCTGCCGTGCACGCGGCGATGCTCGTCGGAGCCGTCGGGGCGATGGTGCCGATGTGGCGGGCACACGGCACGGACTGCCGGGTGCGGATCGCGCACGGCGCGATGGCGGTGTCGATGGTCGCGATGATGATCCCCGGCCTGCCGGCGGGGATTCACCTGCTGGAGGGTGCCGTCCTCATCGCCCTCGCCGTGTTCGTCACCGGTGAGACCATGCACCGCCGGACCGCCGTGCCCTGTGCGGTGGACCTCACCGCCATGGGGGTGCTGCTGCTCCTGGCCCCGACGTCCGCCCCCGCCCCGGCCGCGTCGGCGTCGTCGGGCCACCACCACGGTGGCGCTGGAATCTCGACGGGCTGGCTGCCACTCCTCGTGCTCGTGTGCTGGGCACTGTTGACACTGCATCTCTTTCGCTCCACCCCGCGCCGCGAGCGCCGCTCCGGCGTCAGGGCCGCGGCGGCGGGATCCGCACTGATGATCCTGGGCATGGCCCCCATGGCCGTCTGACAGCTCTCCCACGACTGCAACCTGGAGGAACCGATGAGTTACGCCGATGCCGTCTACATCCACGGCAAGGTTTTCACCGTCGACGCGAACTTCACGATCGCCACCGCCCTCGCGGTGCGTGACGGACTCGTCCACGCGGTGGGCAGCGATGCGGAGATCGAAACCCTGATCGGACCGGACACCGTGGTCACGGACCTCGGTGGGAAGACGATCCTCCCGGGAATCAACGACTCGCACCTGCATGCCATCGCCTACGGGCTCGACACTCCGCCGCTGTCGCTGGACGTGTCGTTCCCGGCCGTCCGGTCGATCGCGGACGTCCGTAAACTCGTGCGGGAGGCCGCCGCGGCGGCCGAGGACGGCGAGTGGATCATCGGAACCGGCTGGGACGACGGGTATCTCGACGAGTGCCTCGCCGAGGCCGGACGGACGCCGACCCGCTGGGACCTCGACGACGTGTCCCCGAACAATCCCGTGTTCCTGCAGGACTTCTCGCGGCACACGTCGTGGGTGAACAGCGCGGCGCTGGCGCTCGCCGGGGTGGACGAAACCACCCCGCTCCCGCCGGGCAGCCTCATGCCGGTCGGCGAGGACGGCCTGCTGACCGGCATCGTCATGGAGGGTGCGCAGGCCCTCGTGCAGCGTGTTCTTCCCGCCCTCACCCGGGAGCGCCGAGAGGAGGCACTCCGCTCGGCGATCTCGATCCTGCAGAGCGAGGGCATCACCAGCTCCACCGATCCCGCGATCGGCCCCGGCGGCGAGGCCCTCGCCGGTGGCGCGATGGGCGCCGAGGGCCTCGCGGTGTATGCCGACCTCGCCCGCCGCGGAGAACTGGGCGCCCGCGTCAACCTTCTCCTCCTGCCCACCGGAATGTCCGGATCCGCGGAGGATTTCGGACAGAACCTCGCGAACATCGAGGTTCCGGAATCGGTGGACCCGAGGATGTTCCGGGTACTCGGGGTGAAGGTGTTCGCCGACGGCATCCCGCCGAGCAAGACCGCGTGGATGCACGAGGAATACGTCGGCGGCGGCTGCGGCTCACTCTGCGTCGGCGGCGACACCGACGAACGTCAGGTGTACGAGGTGACCGAGATGGTCCGCATCGGCCACGAGGCCGGCTACCAGATCGGTGTGCACGTCACCGGTGACCGTGCCATCGACACCGTCGCCGACGCGATCATCGCCGCGCAGAATGCGCACCCCCGAGAGGATGCCCGGCACTACCTGATCCACGGCGACTTCATCAGCGAAGCCACCCTGCAACGCTTGGCCGAGAACGGCATCGGCGTCAACATGAACCCGACGATCAAGTGGACGATCGCCGACCTGGAGGTCGGGGTGGTCGGGACCGAACGAGCCGCCTACGAATGGCCGTATCGCAGTGCCGTCGAATCCGGGGTGCACCTGATGAGCAGTTCCGATGCACCGGTCACACCGCCCGATTGGCGTCAGGGCATCTCCACGATGATCCTGCGCGAGAGCAAGGCCAGCGGCGCGGTGAGCGGGCCCGACCAGTGCATCGGCCTCGCCGACGCCGTCCGCACCTACACGATCAACGCGGCCTGGCAGGACTTCGCCGAGGACTGGAAGGGATCACTCGAGGTCGGCAAGGTGGCCGACCTGTGCATCCTCGACGGCGACCTCGAGACCATCGACCCGCACGACATCCCGGCAATGCAGGTCGTCTCCACCGTGCTGGGTGGGAAGGTCGTGTTCCAGCGCGTCGCCGAAAGCGTCGCGTAGCCCGGTACCGATACGTCGGAATTGCCGGTTCGCCGCTCGGTCGGCGAACCGGCAGTTCGGCGTCTATCCGATCCGCCGGTTCACTGAGCCCACGCCGCCTCGGCGATCCAGTACTCGCTCCCGTCGGCGCTGATTCCGCGTTGCCAGTCGGTGGTCCGTCGCAGGTTCGGTTCGACGCGCGCGGTGGCCGCGTCGGCGCCGTCCGGTCCGTCCTCGCGGGTCTGCCAGTGGACCCAGTTCACTTCGTTGCCGTCCTCGTCGTGCACGAAGAGGTCGACGTGGTGCCACCCGTAGCGATGGGTGTCGGCGTAACAGGTCAGGAATGTCCGGTAATGATGCGAATAGTCCACGAGGTACCTCCGGGCCGCGGTGGTGTTTGCCACCACGCTAGAACCGGATCGTGCCCAACGGAATCCAAGAAACCTTTACCCGCGTAGGGGTCGGCCGCTCAGTGGTTCGGATCGGCGGGCAACGTGAACGTGAAGACGGCCCCGTGCGGATCGTTCTCGCGCGCACTGAGTGTCCCGCCCTGGCGGGAGATGATGCGATGGCTCAGCGCGAGCCCGATTCCGTGACCCGTGGACTTCGAGGTGAACGCGCCGTCGAAGATTCGGCCGTCCGGGATGTGCGAGAGCCCCTTGCCGTGGTCCTCGACGCTCACGACGCCCTCCGTCTCGGTGATGTCGGTGCGTACCGTCACGATGCGGTCGGCTGCCGGCCATTCCGCCATCTCGTCGATGGCGTTGAAACACAGGTTCAGGATGACCTGCCCGGTGAGCACCCGTTCGCACACGACGGCAACCGTGTCGTGCGCCCGGAGGTACTCGACGTGAACTCCCTTCTGCCGCGCCCGGATATCGATGAAATATGCGCATTCGTCGACGATGTCGTTGAGATCGACGATCTGCTGCGACTCCTCGAGTTGTGTCACGTATTCACGCAGACTCCGGACGATCTGATTGGCCCGGTCGATCTGCTTGCGCGCCTCCCCCAGGCCCCAGCTCACCTCGTCGTGACCGCTCCGGCCGTCGTCGAGGCGACTCTGCGTTCCGGCGATGAAATTGGTGGCGGCCGCGAGCGGCTGGGCCAACTCGTGGGCGATGGCCATCGCCATGTCGCCCATCGCGTTGTAGCGGGCCAGGTAATTGAGGTACTGCGAGTCCCGTTCGTGCTCCTGCTCGGTGCGGACGTGTTCGGTGACATCGTGGAAGAGCAGGAGGTGGCCGCTCAGATCGTTCTCGATACCGATGTGCTGGCAGCTCCCCGCATGCCACCGGCGCTCCTCGGCTGACAGTTCCACCTCGTAACGCAGGCTCTGGGAACCCCCGTCGGCGGTCGTCAGTTGCAGGGCGCGTCGCACGCTCTCCCGTGACTGACCCGCCCGGCAGAACTCCGTGAAGCGTTCGCCGACAAGCGATGCCACCGGAACCTTCAGGAGCTCCGACGCCGCCTCACTCGCGTACGTGATACGACTGTCGTCGTCCAGGACGAGGATTCCTTCGGCCATGTTCCGCAGGAACGCGGCCAGCCGGGCCTCGGTACGGGTGAGGTCGGCCTCGGTGCGGGTGAGGTCGCGGCGCATCGACGTTTCCTGCTCGATGTCGCGGAACTGCACCATCACCACGGTCCGGGCACTCAACTCGACCCGGATCGCGATCGCCTCCGTCAGGACTTCTCGCCCGCTCTTCGCGCGATACGTCCATTCGATGACCGCCGCCCCGTTGTCGACAGCCTCCTGCAGCCACCGCCGTCCCACCGACCTGCGGTACCGCTTCGCCGGGGAACTCATATCGGGCGCTTTGAGTGGTTTGAGTTCTTCGACCGTGAACTCGAGCAGTTCGGACGCCGCCCGGTTCGCCCAGAGGATGTCCTTGGTGGCCGCATCGTGGACCAGGACGCAGTAGCGAAGGGACTCGACGAGTCGTTCGTAGTCGGACGGCGCGAGATCGGACAATGCGGCCTCCTTCGGCTCATCTCGAGTCTACTGAGCAGACGGACCGCGGACGCGATAGGGAAATCCTTTACTCCGAGGCGACATCTCTGCACGTCCTCGGGAGGAAGCACCGATTGAGTGATGCCCGCCACCGCAATAGCGTGAATTCGGCACGAAAAACGCCACACCCCTTCTACTTCGCGTCGATCGGAGTATTTGATGACCAACGCACCGACCCTCGACACGACGGACGCCGCCGCGAACGGGACGCTGTCGTTCGAGGACGTCCTCGAGCACGTCGCATTGCGGCGGGAAGAGTTCGCTCGCCAGAAGTTCGTGCCTCGCGACATGATCGACGAGTTCAAGCAGATCGGCATCTACCGCGCGGCGACACCCCGCCAATTCGGCGGCGACGCGCTGCCCCCGAGCGAGTTTCTGCGGATGATCGAACGCATCTCCGCGGTGGACGCGTCGGCGGGCTGGGTCGCCAGCTTCGGCTCCGCCCTCGTCTACCTGGCGGCACTGCCGCTCGCGACACAGGCGGAGTTGTACAAGGACAGCCCCGACCTCGTCTTCGCCGGCGGACTGTTCCCGGTGCAACCCGCCGAACAGGTGCCGGGTGGTCTGAAGATCACCGGGCAGTGGAAGTTCGCCAGCGGATGCAAGGGCGCCGACATTCTCGGCGTCGGAATCCGCGGCGGCGACTCCACAGCCGGGAAGCCTCGCACCGCACTGCTGTGGCCGACGGACGTCGAGATCGTCGAGAACTGGGACGTGGTCGGCCTGTCGGGTACCGGAAGCCACGAACTGAAGGTCGACGGCGTCGTCGTACCCGAGGACTGGACATTCATCCGGGGCGGAACCCCCACCGTCGACGAACCCCTCTACCGCTACCCCTCCATCGCCTACGCCGCCCAGGTCCTGGCCGTCGTCAATCTCGGAGTGGGCCGCGCCGCGCTCGACTACGCGATCAAAGTCGGTGCGGGACGCACAGGAATCACCGGAGCGCCCAAGCTCGCCGATCGCGCCTACTACCGCATCGACCTGGCCAAGGCGGAGGCGACGCTGAGGTCCGCCCGGGCCTTCTTCTACGAGGTCACCGACGAGGCGTACGCCACGGTGGTCGCCGGCGACCCCGTCCCGGACAAGCTTGCGGCGCTTCTTCGCCTGTCGTCGACGCACGTGGCCAAGGCGGGCGCTTCCGCAGTGCACACCGCATTCCAGTTGTCGGGCACCGGCGCAATCTACGACGGCAACGCGATGCAGCGGTACATGCGCGAGGCCCTGGTCCCGCCGCAGCACGCCTTCCTCGGCGACGGCATCTACGACAGCGCCGGTGCGGTGCTCATGGACATCCCGCCGTTCCCCGGCTTCATCTGACCACCCCGTTTCAATCGAGGAGACCATTCGTGAGTGACACCAAGACCACACCGCTGCGAGTCCTGTTCTGCATCGGCATCAACCAGAACTTCTTCGACCTCCCGACCGGCCAGGGCGGGCTGGTGTGGAAGGCGTTCTCCGGGATGATGGACGCGGTGGCCGAGACACCGGGCGTCCGGGTGATCGGCGACATCGACGACGACAGCCACCTGGTCGGACCGTCGGACGGCTGGCCGTGGACCTGCTACATCCTCGCCGACGTCGACACCCAGGAGACCGTCAAGGCCGTCTGCAACCTCTTCCGCACCACCCCGGTCGGCGAGTACACGCTGTGGCGATACGCGAAGATCGAAGCCCGCATCGGCCGTGCGCTCACCGTCCGCGACGACGTCGACCTCGGCGTGTGAGCGCAATGCACTCTGTGACCGCGTCCGAGGGCATCGAGAGCCGTGCGGCCGTGCACCGCGTGATGTGCCGTTACATGGAACTGTGCGATGTTCCCTCCGTGGCGTTTTCGGTCGAGGAACTCGCCTCGCTGTTCACGCCCGACGCGGTGTGGGAAGGCATCGGCGCCGAGTACGCGCACAAGTTCGGCACGCATCGGGGCCGACCGGAGATCGTCGGAATGCTCACCGCGTACCTTCCACCGAACTCCCATTTCCGGGGAAATGTGCACCTGCTCGGCAATGAGCAGATCGAGGTGGACGGCTCCGAGGCGCAGGGGCGGTGGATCATGCAGCAGCTGTCGCGATACGAGGACGGATCGGCCGAACTGCTCGTCGCACGCATCACCGCCGAGTGTGAAGTTCGGGGCGGTATCGCTCGAATCAAGCACTTCACGACCGAGAAGCTGTTCGTCACTCGCCTCGACGAGGCGACACGACTGCTCGAATCGAATGGAAAGAGAACGTGATGACCACTTCGCTGGATCCCACCAACTTCGCGGACCGCGCCACGGACGACCGCGTGGACGGATCGCTGTACACCGACCCCGACATGTTCGAGGCGGAACTCGAGAGAATCTTCTACCGCACCTGGGTATGGGTTGCCCACGAGAGCGAGATCCCCGAGGCCGGAAGCTACAAGATGGCGACCATCGGCCGGCAACCGGTGATCGTCAACCGCGACCGCAAAGGGAACTTCAACGTCCTGCTGAACCGGTGCCGCCACCGCGGGGCCAGCGTCTGTGAGGTCCCCAAGGGCAAGGCGAACGGGTTCACCTGCCCCTATCACAGCTGGTCGTACGCCCTCGACGGGCGACTGCGCGGAATCCCGTACCCCGACGGTTACGACGAGGACCTCGACAAGAAGGACCTCCGCCTCCAGAGTCTGCGGGTGGAGTCGTACGCCGGCATGATCTTCGCCAGCTTCAACCCCGACGTCGAACCCCTCGACGATTTCCTCGGCGACGCGAAGGTGTGGATGGACCTGTTCATGAAGCAGGGCGCCGGATACCCAGTCAAGACGCAGGGCGAACATTGCTTCCGTTTCCGCGGAAACTGGAAGATCCAGTTGGAGAACACCACCGACGGATACCACTTCCCGATCGTGCACCGGTCCTGGATGTCCTCCGTCGACGCCGAGACCGCCGACATGCTCTCCTTCATGACCGACGACAACGCCGTCACCCACGCTCTCGGAAACGGCCACAGCGTCGCGATCATGGTCCCGGAGCACGTCGACCTGGACCACGACGACGGCACCGAGAAGATTCAGGCGCGTTTCGACCACATCGTCGAAGAGCTGTCGAAGACGATGCCCGCCGACAAGGTCCGTCGCATCGTCCGCTCCATGCACGGCGCCGGGTTCAACCTCAACATCTTCCCCAACGTCGCGATGTCGATGTCGTTCTTCCGGGTGCTGCGCCCGATCTCCGTCGACGAGACCGAGATCCGGCACATCGCCCTCGGCATGGACGGCGGACCGGAGATCGTCAACCGCGAACGCCTCCGCATCCACGAACATTTCCAGGGCCCGTTCGGGTTCGGCAGCCCCGACGATTCCGAGGCCTGGGACCGGGTACAACGCGGATCCCGCGGCGCACCCGGAATGCCGATCATGGTGAACCGCGGTCTCAATCGTGAAGCGCTCGACAGCGACGGACACCGCACCTCGCACGTCACCGACGAAACCGGAATGCGCGAGGCCTACGCAATGTGGAAGAGGATGATGACCGATGAGCACTGATCTGATGACCGCCCAACTCGCCGACACCCGGGTACTGCAGGCGATCGAACTCATCTGGCACGAAGCGGCACTCCTCGACGCCAAGGACTACCAGGCGTGGGACGCCCTCTGGACCGACGAAGGCCGGTACGTCATTCCCATCGACCCGGACACCGACGACTTCGACGGATCGCTGAACATGGTCAACGACGACACTCGCATGCGGCGCATGCGTCTCGAACGTCTGACCTCCGGCTACTCGATGTCCGCGCTCGCCGCCGCCCGGACGGTCCGCACCGTCTCGCGGTTCACGGTCGAGGAACGGACCGAGGACTCGATCACCGTGAGGTCCGCGCAGATCCTCGTGGGCTTCAAACGCGACGACCAGCAGACCCTCGCCGCCGACGTCACGCACCGCATTCGCTACACCGAGAGCGGGCCGCGGTTGGACCTCAAGGTCATCCGGCTCGTCAACTCCCAGGCAGCGGTCAACGCCTCCGGCTACCTGCTCTGACCAGCACTTTCCGAACCTTATCGATCGAACAGGAGCTCGACGTGGATTCTGTCGCAGTAGTCACCGGCGGCGGACGCGGCCTCGGTGCCGCGATCGCACACCAATTGCACGACCGCGGATACCGCGTCGCGGTCGCGGACATCGACAGCGGTGCCGCGAAAGAGACCGCGGCGGAGCTGGATCCGGACGGCGACACGGCCATCGGCGTGGAGTTGGACGTTCGGAAGCGGAAAAGTTTCGAAGCCGCACGTGACCGGGTGATCCAGGAGTGGGGCGGCATCGACGTCCTCGTCAACAACGCCGGCCGGTCGCAGACGGGCTCGCTGATGGACATCGCGCCGGAGGAATTCTCCGACATCGTCGAGATCAACCTCAACGGGGCCTTTCTCGGCTGCCAGGTGTTCGGAAGCTACTTCGCCGAGAAGCGATACGGCAGAATCGTCAACATCGCGTCGCTGGCGGGGCAGAACGGTGGCACGGCGACCGGCGCGCACTACGCCGCGGCCAAGGGCGGCGTCGGCACACTGACCAAGGTCTTCGCACGCGAACTCGCCCCGTCGGGTGTCACGGTGAACGCCGTCTCCCCCGGGCCGCTGGACCTGCCGGTCGTGCGCGAGACGGTGCCCGCGGACAAGCTGGCCGCCATCCTCACCACGATTCCGGTGGGCACCCTGGGCTCGCCCGATTTCATTGCCGAGACCGTTGCCCTGCTCGCGTCGCCGACGGCCGCGTCGGTCACGGGTGCCTGCTGGGACGTCAACGGCGGCCTGTACATGCGCTGACCCCCGCCCGCGGGCGACGGGTCGCAGCACCGGAGGAAGAATCACCATGAGCATGTTCACTGTCACTGTCGCGGACATTGTCGAGGAAACGCCGGATATCAAGTCGTTCCGGCTTGTTCGGACGGACGGGTCACCGTTCGACCCGTACCCGGCGGGCGCCCACATCGACATCCTCGGTCCCACCGAGGTCCTCACCCAGTACTCACTGTGCAGCCCGCCGCACGAGTCCGAATCGTACGTTGTCGCCGTCAAACGCGAGACCGGCCCGCGCGGTGGCTCGGCCGCGCTACACGATCGTGTGAGGGTCGGCAGCGAGTTGCAGATCAGCCGGCCCCGCACTTTGCTCGCGCTCGCCGAGGGTGCGGATCGGCACATCCTCGTCGCGGCGGGGATCGGGTTGACCCCGATGCTGAGTCTGGCGTTCGCGTTGCATCGGCGGGGGCAGCAGTTCGACCTGCACTACTTCGCGCGGACGAGGGCGCAGGCCGCGTTCGTCGAACTGCTGGAGAGTGCCGATTTCCGCCGTGACGTGCACCTGCACTTCGGCCTGACGAGGGACGATCAGTTGTCGGCCCTCGAGAAGATCCTGGCGGACGCATCGGCCGACACCCACGTCTACACCTGCGGCCCCGAAGGTTTCATGGATCGGGTGCGCGGACTGGCGGAACCCGCCGTCGGTGAGGACGCGGTCCATTTCGAACACTTCGAGGCGGCGACACCTACAGCGACCGGTTCGGACACGGCGTTCGAGGTGGAACTCGACACGGGCGAGGTGTTCGAGGTGCCTGCCGGGAAATCCATCGCCGACGTACTCGAAGAGAACGACATCGAGATCGACACGTCCTGCAGGGAAGGTATCTGCGGCACGTGCGTCCTGGACGTATTGGAGGGCGAACCCGACCACCGCGACAATTGCCTGACCAAGAGTGAGAGAAAGGCGGGAGACAGAATTGCCGCGTGTGTGTCGCGCGCGAAATCCGGGCGGCTCGTCGTCGAACTTCCCTGAAACTGCCGAATAATTTCAGGTCACGGCAATTCCGGCCTGCAGAATATCGCGGACGAGAACGGCGATGCTTTCTGCTCCGGTCTTTTCCTTGATACGGGTGCGATGCACGTCGACCGTCTTCACGCTGATACCCAGCTCCTTGGCGATGTTCTTGCTGGGCAATCCGTCGAGGACGAGTGCGAGAATTTCCCTTTCGCGCACCGTCAGCGTGTCTATCCGGCCCTGCAGTTCCGTTCTGTTGCGTCGCTCGCCGAATCGTTGACGCGCGACCCGGAGCGCATCCTGAATCACGTCGAGCATGTGCTGCGGATCGTAGGGCTTCTCGATGAACGTCAGCGCACCCCGCTGCAGTGCCCGCACCGACATCTTGATGTCACCGTGTGCCGACACGAAGATGATCGGGATCGGGGATTCGTCGGCGAGGAGTGCCTCCTGGAGCTGGAATCCCCCGACTTCCGGCATCCGGACATCCAGCACGAGGCAGGCCGGGATGTCGCGGCGGTACTCGTCCAGGAACGACTGCACCGAGAAGTAGTACTCCGACGTGATGTTGACCGAATCGAGTAGCCACGCAAGCGATGCGCACAACTCCTGATCGTCGTCGACGATGTATACCCGTGTTTCCTGCTGATCCATCGAATCCTGCCTCGCACAGATGGCTTGCTTCCTCGTCCAGTCAACACCGACCGTAACGGAAGCGGTAGGCAACTGAAGGAATCCCCTACTCGGATACGCGACTTACTGCGAGAAAGTAGCGTCGCCGCCAATGTTCCAGCGCACGACGCGCGTCATATCCTTCTTGCAGGAACGCCGGCGCAACGTGGTGACACGACTTCCTGTTCCAACTCATGGAGACGAAATGCCCGAACTCACAACAATGCAATCGAGCTTCCGCACCGCCATGGCGAATCTGCCGGCCGCGGTCAACATCGTGACGACCGACGGCCCTGCCGGGCGCTGCGGAATGACGGTGACCGCCGTCTGCTCGGTCACCGACTCCCCGCCCACCGCACTCGTGTGCGTGAATCAGAACAGCGCCATGCACAACGTATTCCAGAACAACGGCCGAGTCGGCATCAACGTGCTCTCCGGCGACGACGAAGAGCTGGCCATGCATTTCGCGGGCGCAACCCAAGTCGCGATGGCGGACCGGTTCGAGTGGGACATCTGGGAGGAAGACACCGACGACGGTGTTCCGATCCTGCGCGCCGCCCACGTGGTGCTCGCCGGCCGGATCGCGGACAGCAAGACCGTGGGATCACATTCGGTGATGTTCATCGAACTGGACCGCGTGCAGACGCGCGAACACGGCGACAGCCTCGTCTACTTCCAACGCAAATTCCACCGTTTGTCGGTTCCGGTCGAGTCCCCCGACTGGCTGTTCTACGACGAATGGTCCGATCCGATCACCGTGACGCCCACCCTCGTTCCCGCCGCAGCCGGAGGTAAATAGCCATGGTCACCCCGTCACCGCCCGAACAAGTCCCACAGAATTCCGACCTGCAGGCGCTCGCAGACACGCGCGCCGCCTTGACGTTTCGTCTCAGCGCCCTGGTCCTCGCACTATTCCTGCCCCTGCCGATCCTCGGTGGGTTCACCTCGCTGCTGGACGGCGTCGTCTTCAGCGGTGTCACCGTGGCGTGGCTCTACGAGGTCGCGCAATTCGTCGTCGCCATCGTCGTGGCCCGGTACTACATGGCGCGGGCAGCCGAACTCGACTCCCGGACCGCCTCGCGGGCGAAAGGATAACAGCCATGAACCTCGTCTCCGCATCGCTCTTCGCGGCCCTCGTTGCCGTCACTCTGATGATCACCGCGTGGGCTTCCAAGAGGAACAAGTCCGCCGCCGATCACTACGTTGCTGGCGGCAGCCTCACCGGCAGGCAGAACGGTGTCGCCATCGCCGGCGACTTCATCTCTGCCGCCTCGTTTCTCGGAGTCACCGGTGCGATCGCCCTGACCGGTTTCAACGGGTTCTACCTCGCGGTCTTCGTGCCCGTCGCGTTCGTCCTCGCGATGCTGCTGATCGCGGAACCCCTGCGCAACCTCGGCCGCTTCACGCTGGCGGATGTCCTCGCCACCCGGTTCCCCGGCAAGGACGTGCGGTCGATGATGGCGATCAGCACGGTGGTGATCAGCGTGGTCTATCTCGTGTCGCAGCTGGTCGGTGCCGCGCTTCTGGTGTCGTTGCTGTTCGACCTCGACTACGCCGTGGCCGTGTTGATCATCGGAACACTCACCACCGCATACACACTGGTGGGCGGAATGCTCGCCACCAGCTGGATCCAGATCATCAAGACCGGTCTTCTCATGGTCTGCGCCGTCGTGCTGTTCGTTCTCGTGCTGGTGCGGTTCGATTTCAACCCCTTCGGCCCGTTCAGCACCGCGCTCGCCGAGTTCGGGCAATCGTTCGTCGCGCCGCAGCGCACGTCCGGTGCCGCGTCGTTCGATCAGTTGTCGCAGACGGTCGGGCTCGTCCTCGGCGTGCTCGGCCTGCCGCACGTCATGATCCGATTCCTCACCGTTCCGGACGCGAAGCAGGCGAGAACGTCCGCCTACACGGCGATCTGGATCTTCTTCGCCTTCTACCTGCTGGTCCCCGTGCTCGGCTACGGTGCCGCCAAGCTGGTCGGTGTCGAGGTGATCAAGTCCGAGAATCGGGGCGGCAACCTCGCGGTCGCGCAGCTCGCCGAGACAGTCGGCGGCGGAGTCCTGCTGGCGTTCGTCGCGGCCGTGGCGTTCGTGACCATTCTGGCCGCACTGTCCGGCCTGGTGATCGCCACCTCCGGTGCGATCGCACACGACCTGTACGGGCAGGTGATCAGGAACGGATCGGTGTCGGCGAAGGCTCAGCACCGCGCAGCCCGTGTCGCGACGGTGGCCACCTGCGTCATCGGTGTCGCCATCGCATTCGCGGCGCAGAAGCAGAACGTCGCGTTCCTCGCGTCACTGGGCATGTCCATCGCAGCATGTGCGAACCTGCCGGCACTGCTTCTGACCATGTATTGGAAGCGCATGACGGCGCGTGCCGTCATCTCCGGCATCGTGGTCGGGCTCGTCCTGTCGGTCACCGTCATCCTGCTCAGCCCGGTCGTGCAGGGACCGGACTCCATTCTCGGATTCTCGAACCCGGCACTCGCCGTGGCACCCCTCTCGCTGGCGGTGTCCATCATCGTCGCGCTGGTGTCGGCGCCGTCCGGGGAGACGAAAGTGCGAGCAGATCGCCTCTTCTCGGTGATGCGCACCCGAGCGCTCACCGGGCAGACCGAGACGACGAACGACGACACGATGGTGGCGACGCAATGAAGACGGAACTACAGTCACCGAGCCCACTCCGGGACCTGGCGGAGCAGCTGGCGACGGGCGCGACGACGCCCATCGACGTGGCGGAGGCGGCACTCGCACGGATCGCGGACCTCGAGCCGGAAATCTATGCCTGGGCCCACCTCGACGCCGACGCGGTGCGGTCCGCGGCCGCCCGGATCCAGGACGGCGGCCCGGACGCCGCGCTCTGGGGCGTGCCCGTCGGCGTCAAGGATCTCATCGACGTCGCCGGGATGCCGACGCGCTGCGGCAGTGAACTGCGGAGTACGGACCCGGTGACGACGGACGCCGACTGTGTGGCGCGGTCGCGCGCACTCGGCGCGCTCCCGTTCGGCAAGACCGTCACCACCGAGTTCGGGTATTTCACGCCCGGCCCGACCCGCAACCCCCGCGCCCTGGGTCACACGCCCGGCGGGTCGTCGAGCGGCTCGGCGGCAGCGGTGGCCGTAGGCATGGTGCCGCTGGCGTTCGGCACGCAGACCGCGGGGTCGCTGACGAGGCCGGCGTCGTTCTGCGGAGTCGCAGGTTTCGTCACCGCCCACGGCGAACTTCCGACCGCGGGCATCACCGGATTGAGTCCCAGTCTCGACACGGTCGGGCTGCTGGCGCGAACTGTGCCCGATCTCCACTTCGCGTGGACGGCGCTGCGCGACGGCACGCGGGCACCCGTCCTCGTGCCTTCCGCGCCGAGCCGGCTTCGCCTGTGGAGTGGGTTCGAGCTCGGCGAGGTGTCCCGAGGGATGACGGCGGCGCTCAGGACGACCGCCGATTCCGCCGCGTCGGCGGGGATCGGGTGCCGTGAGTTGGACGCCGCCGCAACGATCGTGGCGCTGACGGAACACCACCACACGGTGATGGCGTACGAGGCGGCCAGAGAACGCGCCGCCGAGGCCGCGCAGACCGACAGAATCAGCGCGGCCCTCGCCGAACTGTTCGCCGCGGGGGCAGCGACCACCGACGCGGACTACCGCGCCGCCCTCGCCGGAATCAGCGAGACCCGACAGCTGCTGCTCGCGGCGTTGGACGAGGACGAAGCCATCCTCGGGCCCGCGGCGCTCGGCGCCGCTCCACCCGGGCACGACGCGACGGGCACGCCCCTGCTCAGTCGGCCGTGGCAGGCCATGGGTCTGCCGGTGGTCACGATCCCCGGGAAGCGCGACAGCGCAGGGCTTCCCCTCGGATTGCAGCTGATCGGACGTCCCGGCGCGGAGCAACGCCTGTTCGAAACGGCCGCATGGCTGGAATCCGTGCTCTGACAACGACAGAAGATCGTCAGTCGACGAAGATCGACGGTTGGCGATCCTTCCACGGCGCAGCCTGCTCCAACTGCGCGGCCACCTGCAGCAGCAGATCTTCTCTGCCGGTGGCCGCGACGAGCTGGACGCCGATGGGGAGGCCCTCCCTGCTCAGCGCGAGCGGCAGGCTGATCGCGGGATTCCCGGACACGTTGAACGGTGCCGTGAACGGTCCGAACTCGAAGATGCGGCGTAGCCACGAGCGCACACTGTGCCGGGAGTCGTCGTAGTCGAGGGTGCCGTGCGGCACCGGCAGCCAGGCGACGGTCGGGGTCACCAGCAGATCGAATCGGGTGAAGAACAGCCCGATCGACCGGGTGACCCGGTGTTGCGCGCCGAGTGCTGCCGCGACGTCGAGCGCGGTGAACGCCTGGGTCTCCTGCAGCACTGTCCGCGAGACCGCTTCGAGCAGAGCGGGATCGGGCCTGCGTGGAGCGCGCAGGATCGCCGCGCCCGTGGCGATCGCAGTGAGTGTCGACGCCTCGACGACGTCCTCCGCGTCGAAGTGCGGGCGCGTCTCGGTCACGGTGTGGCCGATCCATTCGAGGATCGTGCCGGCGGCGACCGTGGCCGCCGATACCTGCGTCTCGACCGAACTCCCGCCCCACGGTTCGGTTGTCAGGGCCACCCGCAGACGGCCGGGATCGGCGCGCATCGTGTCGGCGTAGCGACCGGACGGCGCCGGGGCGGTGTACTTTTCACCGACCGGCGGGGCGGCGACGGCGTCCAGCAGATGGGCCGTGTCGCGGATGGTTCGGGTGAGGGCGAACTCGTAGATGTGCCCGAACCCGGCCTCGCCGACCAGTGGGCCGCAGGGGATTCGGCCGCGGCTCGGTTTCAGGCCGACGAGCCCACAGCACGAGGCCGGCACCCGTAGCGAACCGGCGCCGTCGTTGCCGTGCGCCAGCGGAACCGCCCCGGCCGCGACGAGCGCGGCGGATCCGCCACTCGACCCGCCGGTTCCCCGATCGAGCGCCCACGGATTGCGCGTCGGCCCGTACCGCACCGACTCCGTCGCGAAGTTCAGCCCGAACTCCGGCGCCGTCGTCTGCCCCAGCGCCACCAGTCCGGCCGACCGGAACCGGGACATCAGTTCGTGATCCACACCGGCGACCGCGCCGCGGATGCTGCGGCTACCGAGCGTGAACGGCACCCCCTTCGCGAACGGGCCGCTGTCCTTGATGACGAACGGCACCCCCGCCAGTGGCCCGTCGGACCGGTGGTCGAGGGCCGGATCGAACATCGGCACCGTCAGTGCACCGAGGTCCGCATCGGCCTGCGCGATCGCGACGCGCGCAACGGCTTCGACCTCCGTCGCCGTCACCTCACCGGCCCGGATCAGCTCACTCAGACCGACGGCGTCGAGCCCGGTGTACTCGTGCAGTTCCAGCGGTCCCACTCCTCAGGTCGCGACGACCGATTCAGTGTGACCCGGAGGGCCGTGCGGCGCGAGCGAATTTCTGCCGCCGTCACACGGTGATCGACAGCAGTTCCTGTTCGCGGAAGGCGCGCGGCGAGACCCCGTACGTCTCCTTGAACAGCCGCGAGAAGTGCGACGAGTTGACGAGACCGTATCGGGCACAGATGGTTCCGATGCTGTCGCCGCGGAATCGGACGTCCTTGAGATCGCGGCGGCACTTCTCGAGCCTGCGGTAACGGATCCATCCGGCCACCGTGTGTCCGTCCGCCTCGAACATCTTCTGCAGGTGCCGGGTCGACACGTGGTGGTGGGACGCCACCGTGGCGGTGTCGAGCGTGGGGTCGTGCAGGTGCGCGTCGATGAATGACCTCACCCGTAGCAGCAACGACGCGCCGGGAGCGGTGGCGTCGGCGGGCGCCTCCGATTGCACCGCGGCACTGAGCAGGTCGAGCACCGCGTCCTCCACGAGGGGCGTCGTCGGCATGGTGCCGGTGACGACGGAGTGGTGGAGGTTCGTCAGGAACGGAGAGACGAGCGCGCCCATGCCGGTGCTGCCCTGGATGCGGCGCGCCGACACGGTGCCCAGTTCCCGCGAGGCGATGCGCAGTAGTTCGCGGGGAAACATCAGCACGAACATGCTGAAGTCGCCCGCGAAGTGCAGGTCGTACGGCTTGCTGGTGTCGTAGACGGCGAAGTCGCCGGGCCCGAGCACGGCCTCGCGGTCGTCCTGGACGATGACGCCGCTGCCCGACAGTTGCAGGCCCACCTTCACCAGGCCGGGGTCGGACCGCTTGATCGACGTGCGGGTCCGGCGGACGTCGACCGCGTGTCCCCCGACCTCGCTGAGCTGCAACCCGCCGAGCGCGGTGGTGCGCAGGGTCCCGGTGAAGCGCCCCGGTCCGTCCTCCGCCGTGGACACCACGGCGAGCGGGACGAATGCCGTGGAGACGGCCTGACGCCAGTGCTCGAACTGCCCGTCGTCACGCGCGGGCCCACCACCGAGACGCACCTTCGATCACCTCACTGAGCGGAGCGGTTGTCGATCAGTCGACGTGCCTTACCGAGTGAGCGTTCGAGGTCGCCGGGAGCGACGACGTCGACCTTCACGCTCACGCCGATCCTATTCTTCACCAGCTTCTGCAGTTCACCCGCGGCCCACGCGTGGTCGTCGGTCACGGCATCCGGACGCGATTCCACCCGCACGGTCAGCTCGTCCATGCGGCCCGGGCGGTCCAGGATGCACTGGAACTGGGGTGCCAGCGCCGGCACGGCGAGGATCAGTTCCTCGATCTGGGTGGGGAAGAGGTTCACCCCGCGCAGGATGATCATGTCGTCGGTGCGCCCGGTGACCTTCTGCATCCGCCGCACCGACCGCGCCGTCCCCGGCAGCAGCCGGGTGAGGTCGCGGGTGCGGTACCGGATGATCGGCATCGCCTCCTTGGTCAGCGACGTGAAGACGAGTTCGCCCTCCTCACCGTCGGGCAGCACCTCCCCGGTGACCGGGTCGATGATCTCCGGGTAGAAGTGGTCTTCCCAGATGTGCAGGCCGTCCTTGGTCTCGACGCATTCCATCGCGACACCCGGGCCCATCACCTCGGACAGTCCGTAGATGTCGACGGCGTCCATGTTCAGTTGCTTCTCGAGTTCGGTGCGCATCTCCTCGGTCCACGGCTCCGCCCCGAACACACCGGTCCGCAGCGACGTCTTCGCCGGGTCGATGCCCTTCTTGATCATCGCGTCGACGATCGTGAGCATGTACGACGGGGTCACCATGATCGCGTCGGGTTCGAAGTCCTCGATCAGCTGAATCTGTCGGTCCGTCATGCCACCGGACATCGGGATCACCGTGCAGCCCAGCCGCTCGGCACCGTAGTGCGCCCCGAGGCCACCGGTGAACAGGCCGTACCCGTACGCGACGTGCACCTTGTCCGTCGGCTTCACCCCACCCGCCCGCAGGCTCCGCGCGACCAGATCGGCCCAGTTGTTCAGGTCGCCCGTGGTGTACCCGACGACCGTCGGGCGCCCGGTGGTCCCGGACGACGCGTGGATGCGCGAAACCTTCTCCTGCGGCACCGCGAACATCCCGAACGGATAGTTCGCCCGCAGATCCGCCTTCGCCGTGAACGGGAACTTCGCCAGATCGGACAGGTCCTTCAGGTCGCTCGGGTGCACACCGGCGTCGTCGAACGCCTTCCGGTAATGCGGAACGTTGCTGTACGCGTGGAGAAGTGACCACTGCAGGCGTTCGAGTTGCAGCGATGAGATCCGGTCGCGCGTGGCGAACTCGATATCCTGCGAGGGGGCGGCGATACTGGTCATTCTAGTCTCCGGGGTGTGCGGGCTGGGTATGGTCAGGCGTCGAAATCGACGGTCACGCTGTCGCTGACCGGGAAGGTCTGGCACGTCAGCACGAAGCCGGAGTCGACCTCGTAGTCCTCGAGCGCGTAGTTGCGGCGCATGTCCACGTCACCGCACGTGATCTTGGCGCGGCACGTTCCGCAGACGCCGCCCTTACAGGCGAACGGAAGGTCCGAACGGTACTTCTCGGCGGCATCGAGGATCGACTCGTCCCGCGGCAGCGTCGCGGTGGTCGAGCGACCGTCCAGGACAACCGTCACCTCACTGCTCGGCCCGGTGACGCCGGGCTCGCGGTGGGTTTCCATCGGCGGGGGCACGTCGTCGACGAAGAACAGCTCGTGATGCACGCGGCCCTTGTCGATCTGCAAGTCGCCGAGAACGGTCTCGGCGTCGGTGACCATGCCGTACGGGCCGCACAGCCAGAAGTGATCGATATCGGCCACCGGGACCACGGCGTCGAAGATGGCCCGGAGCCGGTCGGCGTCGAGACGGCCGGTGAACAGTTCGACCTCGCGGGGCTCGCGGGACAGAACATGGATGATGTCGAAGCGCGACCCGTACGTGTCCTTGAGGTCGGCGATCTCCTCGGCGAACATCACCGAGCGGGTGCGCCGGTTGCCGTACAGGAGAACGACTTCGGCCTCGGGGTTCGCCAGCATCGATGCGGCGATCGACAGCATCGGCGTGATGCCCGATCCGGCGGCGATCAGCACGTGGCGACCGCCGGCCGCGGGGTCGGCGACGAACGTTCCGCTCGGGCCCTGCACCTCGATCCGGTCGCCGGGGCGGACGTCGTGCACGAGCCACGTCGAGAACAGACCGTCGGACACCTCCCGCACACCGACCCGCGGCGCGGAACCGGAAGGCGCGCAGATGGAGTACGAGCGGCGGTGTTCGACGCCGTCGATCGTCCGCCGCAGCGTGAGCGACTGTCCGGGACCGAACACGAACTCGTCGGCGAGCTCGGCCGGCACGTCGAACGTGACCGCGACCGCGTCGTCGCACAGGGATTCGACGTCGGCGACGGTGAGGGTGTGAAACGCCCTGTTGCGCAACGCCGCGCCGGGTGTCGGGGAGACCGCTGTGGTCATGGTCAGATTTCCTTCACGTGATCGAAGGGCTCGAGGCAGTCCAGGCACCGGTAGAGCGCCTTGCACAGCGTCGCCCCGAATTCCGAGTCGAGCCGGGTGTTCGCCGAGTGGCACTTGGGGCATGCCACGGGTCGCGGCTTGACGGTGAGCGTCAACGGCACCGGACCCGAAGTGCGCCGCGGCGCGGGACCGGGTGTCGAGTAGCCGTTCTCGCGGAGCGTGCGCAGCCCGTTCTCGCTGATCCAGTCCGTGCTCCACGGCGGCGACAGGACGGTCCTGACCTCGACGCTGCCGAACCCGGCGTCCTGCAGGGTGTGCTCGATGTCGTCCCGCATGGTGGCCATGGCGGGGCAACCGGAATAGGTGGGGGTGATGGTCACGACCACCGACCCGTCGGCGTATTCCTCGACGTCGCGCAGCACACCGAGATCGGCGAGCGTGAGCATCGGCATCTCGGGGTCGAGCACGGATTCGGCGAGGCGACGGGCGTCGCTGCGCACGGCGGTGGTCATGTCACCACACTCCTTCGGGATGCGCCCGGGCCACGCTCTGCATCTCGGCGAGCAGCAGTCCGAGCGCCTCGGTGTGCAATCCCTGCCGGCCTGCCCGGCCGCCGACGGTGCCGACGGTCCGGCCGGTCGGTGCGGTGAGCTCGGCGGCATGCAGCACCTGCTCGAGGACGGAATCGAATTCCTCACGCACGTCCCGCGGGTCGACGCCCACCCCCACCGCCGCGAGCGCGAGCTCCTCGGTGGTCGGGACGAACAGTTCCTCGACATACGGCCACACGTGGGTTAGCGCCGCTTCCATCCTGGACTTCGACTCCTCCGTGCCGCAGCCGAGCGTCACAACCCAGCGGGCCGCGTAGTCGCGGTGGTAGGTGAGTTCCTTGACGCCCTTCACCGCGACCGCCGCGAGGACCGGGTCCCGGGACGTGCGGAGACGATCGAACAGCGCGAGACGCCACGTCGAGAACACCAGCAGTCGCGTGATCGACTGAGCGAAGTCGCCGTTGTCGAGTTCGGCCAGCCGGGTGTTGCGGAACCGATTCTCGTCCCGGAAGAACGCGAGCGCGTCCTCGGCGGGAATCGGGCTCGTGTCCGAGATGTACGGCACCACCGACGCGTCCGCCGCGGCCGCACGGGCGAGCAGCAGTCGCGCCTGACCGAGCAGGTCGAGCCCGACATTCGCGAGCGCGACCTCCTCCTCGAGTTCCGGTGCGCGCGTGCTCCACTCGGCGAGACGCTGTGAGCTGATCAGCGCATCGTCACCGAGCATCAGGCAGTAGCCGGCCAGCGCGGAGAGGTCGACGTCCTCCGGAACCGTGGTGTCGACACCCGCGAGGGGGTCGTCGAAGCTGGTGCCGAACGCCCACTGGCCGTGGCTGTCTTCGTCGACGAGGCCTTCGTAAGCATTGTCGTGGTCGGTCATCGTCAGCCTCACATGTGGGGAACGTTGTCGGGGATCTCGTAGAACGTGGGGTGCCGGTACACCTTGTCGCCGCTGGGCGCGAAGTAGGGATCCTTCTCCGACGGGCTGGACGCCACGATCGAATTGGACCGCACCACCCAGATGCTCACGCCCTCGTTGCGGCGGGTGTAGACATCCCGGGCGTGCCGGACGGCCATCTCGTCGTCGGCGGCGTGCAGGGATCCGACGTGAACGTGGTTGAGTCCGCGCTTGCCGCGTAGGAACACCTCGTACAGGGGCCAGTCCGCGCGCACTGCGTTGTCGTCCGTGCTCATCGTGCGTTCTCCTTGCTGCTCTCGCGGCGGGCGAAGGCCGTCGCGGCCTCCCGCACCCACGCCCCGTTCTCGTGTGCTGCCCGCCGGTTGGCGACGCGCTCGACGCTCGATGCGCCGTTGCCCTTGATCACCTGCATGAACTCGCTCCAGTCGGGCTCACCGAAGTCGTGAGCGCCGCGCTCGGCGTTCCACTTCAGGTCCGGATCCGGGAACGTCACGCCGAGCACCTCGGCCTGCGGGATGGACATGTCGACGAACCGCTGACGGAGTTCGTCGTTGGTGTGCCGCTTGATGCGCCACTTCATGGACTGCTCGGAGTTGGGCGACTGGTCGTCCGGCGGTCCGAACATCATCAGCGCCGGCCACCACCAGCGGTTCACCGACTCCTGCACCATCTCGCGCTGGGCGTCGGTGCCGCGCATCATCGTCATCAGCAATTCGAAGCCCTGCCGCTGGTGGAACGACTCCTCCTTACACACCCGGATCATCGCCCGCGCGTACGGCCCGAAGGAGCTGCGGCACAACGGAACCTGGTTGCAGATCGCGGCACCGTCGACGAGCCAGCCGATGACGCCGACGTCGGCGTAGGTCAGCGTCGGGTAGTTGAAAATCGAGGAGTACTTCTGCTTGCCCTCGATCAGCTTCTCGGTGAGGTCGGCGCGATCGGCTCCGAGCGTCTCGGCGGCCGAGTACAGGTACAGGCCGTGTCCGGCCTCGTCCTGAACCTTCGCCATGAGGATTGCCTTGCGACGCAGCGACGGCGCGCGGGTGAGCCAGTTGCCCTCCGGCTGCATGCCGATGATCTCCGAATGCGCGTGCTGCGCGATCTGCCGGATCAGCGTCTTGCGGTAGCCGTCGGGCATCCAGTCCCGCGGCTCGACCCTCTGGTCGGCTGCGATGGTGTCATCGAAGAGCTCTTGCAGCTCATCGGAAGCGTGTGACGTGGTCATATGTCCTACCTCTATTACCGAATGATCGGTTGGTATCAAGTATGCATGTCAGCCCCCGCCCACACAAGGGCGGGAGCCGAATTACGTCAGTGGCCTTCGAAGGCGGGCGTGCGCTTCGCGAGGAACGCGTCGACCGCGCTGCGGTGATCCTTCGACCGGCCGAGCTGCTCGGCGGCCTCGCGCTCCCGCTCGAGCGCCTCCGACAGCCCGCTCGACGCTGCCGAGACCAGCGACTTGACCTGCGCGTACGCGGCCGTGGGACCGTCAGCCAGCTTCCGCGCCAGCGCAGTGGCCGCGTCCCCGAGTTCGACGTCGGGAACCACCCGGTGCACCAGCCCCCAGTCCAGCGCCTGCGCCGCTGTGAACCGGTCGCCGAGCATCATCAGCCCGGTCGCCCGGCTCGCTCCCAGCGCCTGCACCAGGGTGTGACTCAGCCCGGAGTCGCCGGCCAGCGCGATCCCCGTGAAGGCCGTGGCGAACTTCGCGCCCTCCCCCGCGATCCGGATGTCGGCGGCCAGGGCGATGCCCAGCCCCGCCCCCACGCAGGCCCCACCGACCGCGACGACGACCGGGACACGGACCGCGGCCAGCGCCCGGAGCAGCGGGTTGTAGTGCTCGGCGACGGTGTCCATCGCGTGCGCGGCGTCCGCCTCGAGCCCGGCGACGTGCTCGGCCAGGTCCTGGCCGACGCAGAAGTTCTTCCCCTCCGCCTGCAGCAGTAGGGCACGCACGCCGTCGTCGGCGGCGACCTTCTCCACCGCCGCCAGCAACTGTTCCTTCACCGCGCGGTCCAGGGCGTTGGACGCGCCCGCACGGCGCAGGGTGATGGTGGCCAGTCCCGCGTCCACGGAAAGTCCGACCACGTCGTCAGTGCTCATGAGAATGTGCCTCCTGCTGATTGTGGTGTGGGTGGCCCGTCAGGACCAGGTGAAGAACCCCTGGCCCGTCTTGCGGCCGAGTTCGCCGTTGGCGACCTTCTCGCGCAGCAGCGCGGGCGGCGCGAACCGGTCGCCGAGTGTCTTCGCGAGGTGCTCGGCGATCGCGAGCCGGACGTCCAGTCCGACCAGATCGGTGGACCGCAGCGGTCCCATCGGGTGGCGATAGCCCAGTTCCATGGCCCGGTCGATGGACTCGGCGTCAGCGACGCCTTCCTCGAGCATCCGGATCGCCTCGAGCCCGAGGCACACGCCGAGACGGCTGGTCGCGAAGCCCGGGGAATCATTGACCAGCACCTCGGTCTTGCCGAGCTGGGCCACCCACTCCCGGACCTTCTCGACGACACCGGCGTCGGTGGCGGGCGCGCGGACGATCTCGACGAGCGTCGACGCCGGAACCGGATTGAAGAAATGCATGCCGATCAGCCGCGCCGGGTCATTCAGCGCCGCCCCGAGGCCGGCGATGGAGATCGAACTGGTGTTGCTGGCGATCACCGTCGACGGGTCGACCGTCTTCTCGACGAGCGCAAGGACACCCAGCTTGAGGTCGACCAGTTCGGGCACCGCCTCGACCACCAGATCCAGGGCCGGCGGGAGCGCATCGGGGGCGGCCACCGTGGACACCCGTCCGAGGATCGTCGCGGGATCGACGTCGCCGAGCTTGCCGCGTTCGTGCGCGCGGTCCAGTCCGTCGGACACCCGCCTCAGCGCCGCCTGCCGGTCGCCGCTCTCGGCGATGGTGACGGTGGAGCCGAGGGTCGCGAAGACCTGCGCGATACCCGCGCCCATCCGGCCGCCGCCGACCACTCCGACGTTCTTCGGTGCCGTGCTCGTCATTTCTTCTTCTCCAGAAACGCAGTCATGCGGTCGTGTTTGTCGCGGCTCTCGAACAGCACCGCCTGCGCGATGTCGTCGGCGAACGGGTGCGAGCCCGGTGCGTCGACGATCATCTTCGTGAGCTTGAGCGCCAGCGGCGCCGACCGCGTGATGCGGTCGATGACCTTGTGCGCTGCATCGATGTGCTCGCCGGGGGCGACGACACTCATGACGAGTCCGCTGCGCAGCGCGTCCCGCGCGTCGAGGTTCCGGCCGCCGAGCAGAACCTGCTTGGCGACGGACGTGCCGACCAACTCGGGCAACCGGTAACTGGCCCCGGCCGCGGCCATGATCCCCAGCCCCGGCTCCGGGTTCCCGAAGACCGCGGTCTCGGTGGCGATGCGGATGTCGCACGCGTAGGACAGTTCGGCGCCGCCGCCGAGCGCGTACCCGCTCACCGCCGCGACGGTGGGCAGCGGCAGCTTCGCGATGCGGTCGAACAGATTGCGGTTGATGCCGGCGAACGCCTCGTCGCGGCCGCGTTCACGCAGTTCGGCGATGTCGGCGCCACCGGCGAAGTGATCGCCCTCGCCGGTCAGCAACATCGGCTTCGGCGCCGCTTCCAGCGCGGCGCACACCTGGTGCAGTTCGCCGATCATCTCCGCGTTGATCGCGTTGCGCTGCGCGGGACGGTGCAGCGTGACCACCATGCGGTCGTCGCGGTCCTCGATCTTCAGTGTGTTCACGGCGCCTCGATCAGCATCGCGACGCCCTGGCCGACGCCCACGCACAGCGTGGCCAGCCCGCGGCGGGCGCCTTCGCGTTCCATCCGGCCGAGCAGCGTCAACAGGATCCGCGCACCCGAGCAGCCCAGCGGGTGGCCGAGTGCGATGGCGCCGCCGTCCGCGTTGACGATCGACTCGTCCAGCTTCAGCTGCCGGATCACTCCGAGCGACTGCGCCGCGAAGGCCTCGTTGAGTTCGGCGGCGCCGAGGTCGGAGATCGACCAGTTGGCGCGGGCGAGGGCCTTGCGGGTGGCCGGGACCGGGCCCAGACCCATGACGTTGGGGGCGATGCCCGCGCTGGCGCTGGTGACGATGCGGCCGCGGACGGTCAGGCCGTACTTCTCCACCGCAGCCTCGCTCGCGACGACCAGGGCCGCGGCGCCGTCCGAGAGGGACGACGACGAGCCGGCGGTCACGATGCCGCCGGTGCGGAACACCGGTTTCAGCGAACCCAGCTTCTCCAGCGTGGTTCCCCGCCTGGGGGTTTCGTCGGCGGTCAGTTCACCATCGCGCACCGGCACGGGCACGATCTCACGGGCGAACCGGCCGGCGTCCACCGCCGCGATCGCCCGCTCCTGGCTGCGCAGCGCGAAGGCGTCGCTCTCGGCGCGGGTGATGCCCTCGAGCGCGGCGACCTCCTCGGCCGTCTCGCCCATCGACAACGTCACCTTGCGGACGTCCGGTCCGGCCCCGGCCGGAACGTCACGCTCTGCCGCGGTGAACCGCGGGTTCGTGAAGCGCCAGCCGAGCGAGGTGTCGGCCACCTCCCCCGGACGTGCCCACGGGGTGCCGGGCTTGGCCATCACCCAGGGTGCGCGGGTCATCGATTCGACGCCGCCGGCGATCACGATGTCGGCCTCGCCGCTGCGGATGGTGTGCGCGGCGGACGCGACGGCGGTCAGACCGCTCGCACACAGGCGGTTCACCGTGTAGCCGGGAACGCTGTCGGGCAGGCCCGCGAGCAGCACGGCCATGCGGGCGACGTCCCGGTTGTCCTCACCGGCCTGGTTGGCGGCACCGAGGATCACCTCGTCGACGGCGTCGCCCGGGATCCCGGCCCGGCGGGCGGCCTCTGCCACGACGAGACCGGCAAGGTCGTCGGGGCGCACTCCTGCGAGCGCTCCGCCGTATCGACCCTGCGGGGTACGGGCTCCGTCCACCAGAAACACTTCGGCCACAGTCTTCTCCTTCACGGGGGTGCCGTCTATTAATAACCGAATCTTCGGTCGGTACGCAAGAGGAGGTAGCGCACGAAAAGTTGCGATGCTCCCTTGACAACCAGCGGCGGAAGCGACGATTCTGTTAACCGACCGAACGTACGGTGAAATGGAGTTGTCGTGAGCAAGTTACTGGAAAGCTACGCCGCCGGACGCTGGTACACCGCGCCGGACGAGGGAACCCCGCTGCTGAGCGCGGTCGACGGCTCCGAGGTGGCGCGCATCTCGGCGACCGGACTCGACCTCGGCGAGATGGTGACCTACGCCCGCGAGGTGGGCGGACCGGCGCTCGCGAAACTGACCTTCCACGAGCGTGCCGCCGCCCTCAAGGCGCTCGCCCTCACCCTCATGGCGGGCAAGGACGAGTTCTACGCTCTCTCCACCTCGACCGGCGCAACCAAGCGCGACTCCGGCGTCGACATCGACGGCGGCTTCGGCACCCTCCTCAGCTACGCCAGCAAGGCCAGGCGGGAACTGCCCAACGACACCGTCTACCTCGACGGCGCGTTCGAGCAGCTGGGCAAGAAGGGCACCTTCCTCGGCCAGCACGTCTACACCTCGCGCCGCGGCGTGGCTGTCCAGATCAACGCGTTCAACTTCCCGGTGTGGGGCTTCCTCGAGAAGCTCGCCCCCGCGTTCATCGCCGGCGTCCCGTCGATCGTGAAGCCCGCGAGCCAGTCGGCCTATCTCACCGAGCTCGTGTTCCGTCGCATCATCGAGTCCGGGCTGCTGCCCGAGGGTTCGGTCCAGTTGCTGTCGGGGAGCGCCCGCGGGCTGCTCGACCACCTCGGCGGGCAGGACTCCGTGGCGTTCACCGGATCCGCCGACACCGCGGCCACCCTGCGGGCACATCCGAACGTCGTCGGCGAGGGCGTCCACTTCAACGCCGAGGCCGATTCGCTCAACGCGTCGATCCTCGGCTCCGACGTCGAACCGGGCAGCGAGGAATTCGACCTCTACGTCAAGCAACTCGTCACCGAGATGACGGTGAAGGCCGGCCAGAAGTGCACCGCCATCCGGCGCGCCTTCGTGCCGACCGCACTGATGGACGACGTCATCGCCGCGGCCGAGGCCCGGCTGTCGCGCGTCGTGGTCGGCGCCCCCGACGCCGAAGGCGTCACGATGGGTGCCCTCGCCAGCCTCGAACAGCGCGACGAGGTCCTGAAATCGCTCCGCGGACTGACCAAGTCGGCGCAGATCGTGGTCGGCGACCCGGAGAACTTCGACGTCGTCGGCGCCGACAAGGCGACGGGCGCGTTCCTGCCGCCGATCCTGCTGCGCTCCGACGACAAGGACGCCACCGAACCCCACGACATCGAGGCCTTCGGCCCGGTCAGCACCGTCATCGGATACGACAGCACCGACGAGGTCATCGAACTCGCAGCCCGCGGCAAGGGCAGCCTCGTCGCCTCCCTCGTCACCCGCGATTCCGCACTCGCCCGCGACATCGTGCTGGGCCTCGCCCCGTTCCACGGCCGCGTCCTCGTCCTCAACCGCGACGACGCGAAGGAATCCACCGGCCACGGCTCACCCCTGCCCGTCCTCGTGCACGGCGGCCCCGGACGCGCAGGCGGCGGTGAGGAACTCGGCGGCATCCGCGGCATCCTGCACCACATGCAGCGCACCGCGGTCCAGGCCACCCCCGACATCCTGACCGCGGTCGGAAACAAGTGGGTCACCGGTTCGCAGCGCAACGACGACGGCATCCACCCGTTCCGGAAGAACCTCGCTCAGTTGCGGATCGGCGACACCATCGTCGGCGGCCCCCGCCAGGTCACCCTCGCCGACATCGACCACTTCGCCGAGTTCACCGGCGACACGTTCTACGCCCACACCGACCCCGAGGCCGCGGCCGCGAACCCGCTGTTCGGCGGCATCGTCGCCCACGGATACCTCGTCGTCTCCCTCGCCGCCGGCCTGTTCGTCGAACCGAATCCCGGTCCCGTCCTCGCCAACTTCGGCGTCGACAACCTCCGGTTCCTCACCCCCGTCAAGGCCGACGACAGCCTCACCGTCACGCTCACCGCGAAGCTCATCACGCCGCGCAGCAGCGCCGACTACGGTGAAGTCCGTTGGGATGCAGTCGTCGTCAACCAGGACGGCGATCCCGTCGCAACGTACGACGTACTCACCCTCGTCGCCAAAGGAGAAAACGCATGAGCTTCAAGGTCGCCGTCTGCTACGGCCAGCCCGATGACCCCGAGGCGTTCGACGCCTACTACCGCGACACCCACATGCCGCTGGCCCGCAAGATCCCCGGCCTGACCGACTTCACGTGGGGCAAGTGCAGCGCCCTCGACGGCGGGAAGCCGCCGTACTACGCGGTCGCGAGCCTCGTCTTCCCCGACGCCGACACCATGAAGTCCGGGTTGCAGTCCGAGGAGATGAAGCAGGCAGGCAAGGACGTCCGCAACTTCGCCACCGGCGGCGTCACCATGTACGTCCAAGAAGAAGAATCCGTCTACAACCAGTAGGAGAACCATGACTGTCGACGCGTCCGCGGAATGCCGCATCGCGCGGAAGATGTTCGAGGCCGACAACGCGTCCCAGGCGCTCGGCATCGAGATCCTCGAGCTCAGCCCCGGTCACGCAGTCGCGTCGATGGTCGTGGGTGAGACCATGGTCAACGGCCACGGCATCACTCACGGCGGGTTCGTGTTCACCCTCGCCGACACTGCATTCGCGATGGCGTGCAACGGATACGACACGCCCGCCGTCGCCGCCCGCGCCGACATCCGATTCCTGACCGCCACCCGACTCGGCGACACCCTCGTCGCCGAGGCCGTGGAACGGGCCCGATTCGGGCGCAACGGCATCTACGACGTCACCGTCCGGCGCGGCGACGACGTCATCGCCGAGTTCCGCGGCGACAGTCGTGCGCAGCCGCGCCCGTGAGCATGTGCGCTCCGCACCTGTGAGTACTTGTTAACCACGGGACGTTAATAAGTACTCACGGGCCGCAGGCACGCGACAAGTCCGATCTCCAGCGCGACCCAGACTGCACCGTCCGGTCCCACGGCGATCCCGTGCGGCTCCGAAGACGGTGTCGGCAGGTCGTATTCGGTGATGTCGCCGTCCGGCCCGATGTGTCCGATGCGGTTTGCGCCCCATTCGGTGAACCAGCAACCGCCGTCGGGGTCGGCGACGACGGCGTGAGGTCGGGCCGAGCGGTCCAGGAGTGCGAACTCGTCGATCCGGCCGTGGACGGAGATCCGGCCGATCTGCCCGGCGCCGATCTCGACGAACCACAGCGCGTCGTCGGTCCCGCGGGTGATCCCCACCGGCCCGGCGGCGGGCGTGGGCAGAGAATGCACCGCGACGTTGCCGTCGAGATCGATACGGCCGATCGCGTTCGCCTGGTTGAGGGTGAACCACAGTGCGTCGTCCGGACCCAGCGTGATCGCCGAAGGGAACCCGCCGTCCGTGGGCAGAGGAAACTCGGTGATCTGCCCGTCAGTGGTGATCCGCCCGATCCGGTCGGCATTCGTCTCGGTGAACCACAGGGCACCGTCCGGGCCGGCGACGATCCCGAACGGACCGCTGTCCGGGGTCGGGATCGGGAAGGAATCGATCGCTCCGTTCGACGTCATCCGCCCGATCCGGTGGTCGCGGAATCGTGTGAACCACAAGGCCTCGTCCGGACCCGACGTGATGATGGTGGGCCCACACTCCGCGGTGTCGAGCGGATACGTCGCGACTTCGCCGTCGACGGTGAGGCGCGCGATTCGACCGGCGTGGACGAGCGTCACCCACAAGGCCTGGTCGGGCCCGGTCGTGATCGCATACGGCCCCGACGTCTCGTCGGAGACGGCGAACTCCTGGATTCTCATGCGCTCCGCACCTGTGAGTACTTGTTAACCGCGGGACGTTAATAAGTACTCACGGGCGCGAAGCGCCTATGGGGGCCGCGTGCTTTCCGCGCTCGGACGCGGCGGCGTCGCGCGCTGCCCGCTCGGCGGCGGCCGCCTCGATGGCGATCGCGTGATCCACCGCGTGCGGCGCGATGCCGAGGTTGTCCAGAGTCTCCCACAGACTCGACAGGGCAGCCTTCGGGTCGAGGTAGTACTCCGACTCCCGGACGCGCCAGAACGTCCAGCCGCACCGTTTGAGTTCCTGCTCGCGTTCGAGGTCCGCGATCCGCTGTTCCGGGGTGGTCGAGAACGCGTCGCCGTCGCATTCGACGGCGAGTCTCATGGTGCCGCCGGTGACGACGAGGTCGATGCGCCGATTGTTCACCTCGACTTGCGAATTGACGTGGTAGCCGCGTTCGGCGATGTCGTTGAACACCCGCTGCTCGAGCAGATTGTCGAACGGCGGGATCCGGACGTCGCGGTCGACGTCCTGCGGCATGGGGTCGGCCGGCGCCGGCGACGTCGACATCATGTAGCTGAGCAGGGAGTTCCGCAGGTCGGCCCGCTTCAGTTCGTCGACGGTCACGGAGTGGAACAGCCACAGCTGGTCCTGCGCGCGTGACGCCGCGACGTTGAACCGCCGCTTGTACTGGTTCGCTGTCAGCGGTGCGAAGTTCTGCTCGGGTCCCACGACCATCGACAGGAAGACGACGCTTCGTTCGTCGCCCTGGAAGTCGGGCGGCGTCCCGACCCGCAGGCGCCGCTGCTCCCACTGTTCGATGCCGATGCGTTTGACGAGTTCGGTCCGGATGGCGTCGACCTGGGACTGCCCCTGCAACACGACGATTCCGAACGTCTTGCCGTCGTAGCGAGGGTCGACGAGGCATTCGATGAGCTGGTCGACGAGGGCGGCGGCCTCGACGTGGTTGGTGAGTGTCGCGTCCTTGCCTGACACGGTGGCCTCGGATACGTACGTATGTTTCAGCGGCGGAAGCCGGTCCGCGCCGAACTGCCGCACCGGGACCAGCGGCAGTTCGCCGTAGAATTGGGTGCTCGACCAGTTGATGATCTCGGGCATCGAGCGGAAGTGCTCGCGGAGCCGGACCACCTGACCGAAGCTGGTGCGCAGGATCGAGAACAGGCTCGACCGCGGCGTGAGCGTGGCCTGGACGTACTCCGGAAGGTCCGGCAGGTAGGCGTCGAGCCGCGTGAACACGTCGTCGAGGGTGCCGGTGGTGGGGATGTCGGCGGGTGCGCACTGCTTGTCGTCGCCGACGACGATCACCCGCGGCGCCAGCCACAGCAGGAACAGGTTGGTGATGTCGGCCTGGCTCGCCTCGTCGACGATGACGACGTCGAAGCTGCCCGGCACGGGCGGGATCGACGCGAGCACCTGCTGCAGCGGCATCACCCACGCGGGCACCGCGCCCTGCGCCTCGCCCATCGCGGATCGTGCTGCGCTGCGGTACTTCTCGGCGTACTTCCCGGCGCCGGCACCGATGCTGGAGATGTGCTCGCGGTACGTCTGCAGCGCCCGCACCTGATCTGCCGTCAGGTGTTCGAGGCAGTCGCGCCAGGCGGTGGCCGCCGCGAGCCGCGCCGTCAGGTGCGCGAGATCCGCGTCGACGGCGTTGAGTTCGGCTTCCAGTTCCTGCTCACGACCGGCACGGTGCTGCTCGGTGACCCATTGGCGGGCACGGCGCCACGCCCAGGCCTCCGACATCTGCCAGCTCATCTCGTCCCACTCGGTGAGCGCCGCCGTCCTGCGCACCAGTTCGTACAGCGCCGGGGCGACGGGTGAGAGTTTGTCGGACAGTTCGTCGAACAGCCGCTGATCCTGCTGCTCGACGCGGGCGATCGCGTACCGGGAGAGGGCATCCGACAGGGCCTCGTTGTCGGCCTGATCGAGTGCCGCCACCAGGGCGGTGCCTTCCGGCGACGGTCCCGCGTCGACCTCGGTGGAGACTGCCGAGACGATGGCGTCGAGTTCCGCACGGGCACTGTCCACGTCGGCGCGCGTGGTGATCGCTTCTGCGGCCCCGGCCACCGCGACGGCGTCCGCAAGAGTGCGGATCCGCGGCGCGTTCGGGGACAGCGCGAACAGTTCGCGGGCCAGCGCGTCGCGCGCGACGAGGAGGGCGCGCACCCGGGCCACCCGGCCGACGATCATGTTGAGGCTGTCGACCTGGACGGCACGGGAACCGTTCATGTCCACCGGAATCCGAAGGTCCGCCAGCAGGGTGGCGGCGGTCTGCGCGGCGTCGTGGGCGCGCAGGTGCTCGGTCACGAGCCGCACGGTGGCGGCGGTCGTGGCGGGTACACCGTCGACGGTGGCGTCGAGGCCGAGTTCTTCGACGGCCTTCTGCTCGTCGCTGCGACGGAAGCGCGTCTTCCACTCGACGGCGCCGGATTCCATCGCGACGGCGAGCGCACCGATCGCCTGCAGCGCGGGTCGGGTCATAACGACGCACTGGACGTCGTGCGCACCGATGTAGCGGTCGGCGGCCGCGGCCGCCTCGACGATCGCGGGCAGGGCGTCCAGACGACCCCACAGGTGCGTCGCCCGGCCGGAGAGGACGGTGTCGGCGAGGCCCTGGAACTGGCCGTCGAGGTCGAGGACGTCGTGTGCCCGCGCCTGCAATTCCTTGCAGTGCCGGCGCACCGTGTACGCCGTCTCGGGGTCGACACCCCCGAGGACCTCGAGCAGATGCGCCGACTGCGGGGTGTCGATGGGGACGCTGGTCGAGGCCCGCGAGCAGAGCCGTTCGAGTTCGGCCCGGTTGGGCAGCAGCGAGTCGAGCGCGGGAAGCGTCTGACGGGACCGCTGCGCCCGTTCGGGGGATGCGGTCACCGACAGCCGGCGCAGTGTCTCGACCTCGGTGCCGGTGAGGGGCGGCTGCTCGCTCAGCAGCGGACCGGGAAGCCACTCGAAGGCGTCCTGCAGACCCATGACCTTGCGGACGATGGTGGCGGCGGTGCCCTCGTAGCCGTCCGCGACAGCGTCGTGGAGGTAGGTCTCGGACTCGCGCAGCGCCTTCACCTGCTCGAGCACGACGGCCCGCTTCTGCACGGCCTCGTCCCGCTGGGCGCGGAGATCGGCGATCTTCTGGCCCTCGCTGTGCGGGTTGAACGACGACTTCCGTTCGGCGATCGTCGCGACGCTGCGGGTGAGCTCGTCGGAGCCGCCGCGGGACAGATCGGTGATGGAGACGCACAGTTCCTGCATCTCGGGCGGGAGCTTGTCCCTCAGCACCCGGAGCGCCTGCGCCTTCTCGCTCGTGACGAGCACCCGCTGGCCGCGCGCGAGCAGCGCCGACACCAGGTTGGCGATGGTGTGGGTCTTGCCCGTGCCGGGCGGCCCTTCGACCACCACTCCGCTGTCCCCGCCGAGCCGCTCGATGATCTGCGACTGCTCGGCGTTGGCCGGGAGCGGGAAGAGCGGGTCTTCGGCGAGCGTCGACGAGGTGGCAGCGCCGGTGCGCTCGAGCCACGACAGCCGGTCTGCCGGTTCGATCGCCTCGACCAGCTGCGCGAGCCCGAGCGGAACGGTCGCGCCGTCGCGTTCGAGGTGGGAGATCATCTGCTCGTAGTACTCGACCAGCGCGAAGGCACTGCGCTTGCGCAGGACCAGGGCGGGCGACAGTGTGAGGGTGCCGTCGGCGTCGGCGTCGGGTGGCCGGAGGCCGTCCCGCATCGTGACAGTCGTCATCAGCGACTTCGGCGCCCACTCCGCGAGCAGGGCGCGAACGCCGTCGCTCAGCGGCGACACGGCGGTGTCCTGCAGTTGCTTCTGCAGCGGCATCGCGTGCGCGCTGTCGTAGACGTCGAGTCCGATGAACAGCTGGGAGTCTTCGAGCCGGGGCTGGGAGCCCGCGATCAGCCGCACCAGCAGGTCGCCGGTCCGGGGATCGCGGTGGATGCTCGCCGACTGGGTGACCAGGTGGGTCTGGACGCCGTCCGGGCCGGCGCCCGCCAGGGTCAGCAGACCGGACGCGACGACGAGTTCGATCGACTCGGGTCGGGCGTTCAGCTCCTGCAGCATCCGCTGCAGCGACTGGTACAGATCGGCGTGCGGACGACGCTCACGGTCTGCCTTCGCCCACGCCTGCCAGCGCGGCACGTACGCGTCGAACGCCTGCCGGACGTCGTACGCGCGGCGCACGTCGTATTCCTCGTCGGAGTCCTCGGCGTAGGCGTCGGACGCGTTCAGTTCGATATCGGAACGCGAGCTGTCGGAGCGGGCCGCAGCGTCCACCCAGCCGGCCAGGACCGTGGGCAGTTCCGGCGGATCCTCGACGCCGATGAGGGGCACGCGCAGGACGATGTCGCCCTGCGCGGCGTCGGAATCGAGTTGGATCGTCCGGCCGTCCTGATGCAGCCATTCGACCTGTTCGTGCTGGTCGACGCGGAGAACCGGCTTCGTGCGAGCCCTGACGATCTCGCGCAGGAACTGCAGCAGGCGCTGGACGCGGCCTGCGAGCTCGGCGTCGTTTTCGGGACTCGACAATGTAAACCTCTGCGAATTCTCGGTGATGACGTGCGCTTGCCCCCGCCGTGCACACTATCGGGTCGAGGGGGTGAAGTTCGAGGCGTCATCCCCTGGCAGAGGGACTGGACGGTCGCTCGGGGTGCAGATCGGGCCTCCATTCGTACCGACCGGTCGCTACTATTCGTCCATCACGGTCCCGCGGATCACGACGCTCGCCGCGGTGATCGCGACCGACGCTGGGAGGTGGCTCCGTGACCCCAGGCCCCGGCGCCGGGGCCTGGGGTCACGGCGAGGACGGAGTGTTCAAGGACAGGCAGTGGTACGTGGACGGCTGGACGACGATGACACCCGGCGCTCCCCGCACGCTGACGAGCTTCCAGGACTGGACGCGCTCGTGCGAGCCCGGCGCGGCACAGGTGCTGCGTGATTTCTTCGACGCCGCCGGCGCCGAGGTGCGGGCCCGTGATGCGTGGACCCCGATCACGGCGGGGTTCACCGGCGGCGGCCAGTGCGGAACCCAGGGCGACCAGTACCAATTCGTTTCGGCGTCATCGTATGTCGACGTCGTGCAGTACCACGACTACGGCGCCGACGGCGTTCCGCTGCCCGGCGATCAGTGGAACGGCCTCGCCCGGCGCCTCGAACAGGCTGCGGCACTGGGCAAACCGCTCCTGTGGGCGTTCGTGCCCGACCCCCGGCCCGCCGACTGCACCTATGGTCTCCGCCCGCCGACAAGGGACGTGGTGGGCCAGTTCGGGAGCTGGGGATCCGGCACCGCCCCCGACGACACGTAGTCGTGGATCGTCAGGCCCAGGAGACGGATTCTTCGGGGTCGAGCCTGGGCAGCCGGTCGAACCAGGGGTTCTCGCCCGGGTGGCCGATGTTGACCACGAGGGTCGAATGCCACTGGCCGTCGGGGAAGAACTCCTTGTCGATTCCCTCGGCGTCGAATCCGGCCATCGGGCCGGCCGTCAGACCCAGCGACCGCACGGCGAGGATGAAGTAGCCGGCCTGAAGGGCGGCGTTGAAGTCCCCGGTCTGCTTGCGCATCGGTTCGTTCGCCTCGAACACGTCGCGGAGTTCGGGACGGAATGGCAGCAGTGCCGGGATGTGGTCGTGGAAACGTGGGTCGACCGCGAGGACGGCGACGGCGGGCGCCGAGGCGGTCTTCGCCTTGTTTCCCTCGTTCATGTGCTCGACCAGACGAGCGCGGCCCTCGTCGGTGCGCACGAACAGGACCCGGAGCGGCTGCGTGTTGGCCGCCGTGGGCGCCCAGCGCGCGAGTTCCCAGATCTGCGCGAGTTCGTCGTCGCTCACCGGGGTCGGAGCGAAGCTGTTCGCGGTGCGCGCCTCCGTGTAAAGCAGCGCCCGTGCCGCCTCGTCGAGTCCTCTACCTGTAGAGATTGCGTGGCTCATCGACTCCCTTTCTGCTTGTTACTTCTAAAATACTAGTTGCAGGGCCGATGCTAGCACCATTGATAGGGTGGAGGCGTGGCTGACGACGGCGAAGTGACGCACGAACCCCGTGCCTGCGACGCGGCACTCGCCCGCGCCTTCACGTTCCTCGGCAAGCGCTGGAACGGTGTGATCCTCGGCGTGCTGATGGAGGGACCGTCCACGTTCTCCGAGCTACGCCGCGGAGTGGGCGGTATCAGCGATTCGGTGCTGTCCGACCGGCTCGCCGAACTGGCCGCGGCCGGACTCGTCCTGCGCTCGGTGGAGGAGGGCCCACCGGTCTCGGTCGCGTACGAACTCACGCCAGCCGGCCGGGCGCTCCTGCCGTCCCTGAACGCCCTGACGGCCTGGGCGCGCGAGAATCTACCGGCATAGCCGGATTCTGGCGACGAAGACGCGGACGGTCAGCGTCCGCCGCGTCGCAGGGTCACGCGATACGTGTAGTGCTCGGGCAGGAAGTAGCTGACCGCCAACTCGACGGTCCGCCCCTCCGAATCGGAATAGAGGCGGTCCACCCGCAGCATCGAATGGCCCTCGGGGCAGCCGAGTTCGCGGGCCACGTCCGCGGGGGCGGGCGCGACCGTGATCGATTGCGCCGCCTCGACGATGGGGCTGCGCAGGTGCGGCTCCAGCAGACCGATGATCGTGTACGCGCTGACGGCGCCCTCGGACATCTCGGGCGCGTCGACGACGAGCCGGGCGATCTCGTCGGGAAGGTACACGGTGGTCAGCACGAACGGGGTGTCGTCGTGGCGTCGCCGGAACACGACCGTGTGGACGAGGTCCGTGTCGAGGCGGAGCCTGCTCGCGGCCTCGATGTCGACCCGGCGGCGCAGCGGAGAGACCACCTCCATGGTGGTGTCCGTGGACAGATTCATCAGATCCTCGATCGACCCCAGCTGACGCAGGTATCGGCCGTCGGACTCCGCTGCGAACGTCCCGCGTCCCGGGACCCGGTAGACGATGCCCTCGGCTACCAGGTCCTGGAATGCGCGTCGCACGGTCTGCCGGCTCACGCCGTGCTGTTCCGCGAGCTCGAATTCGGTAGGGAGCTTGAGGCCGCCGCGGTACTTGCCCGCGGCTATGTGCTCACGGAGCTGCTTCGACACCAGCTGGTACGCCGGCTCCGTCTCTCGTTCTCTTTCCCTACCGTTCATCGCGCACCGATCCTACGTGCAGGTTGCCGGACTACAGACCGCCTCGCGACACGAGTTGCGAGACGATGACGTTGCGCTGGATCTCGTTGGTGCCCTCACCGACGATCATCAGCGGGGCGTCCCGGAAGTACCGCTCGACGTCGTACTCGGTGGAATAGCCGTAGCCGCCGTGGATGCGCACCGCGTTCAGGGCGATGTCCATCGCCACCTCCGACGCATACAGCTTCGCCATCCCGGCCTCCATGTCGCACCGATCACCGCTGTCGTACTGCTCGGCCGCATGCCAGGTCAGCTGCCGGGCCGCGGTCAGCTTGGTCGCCATGTCCGCGAGGTAGTTGCCGATCGACTGGTGCTTCCAGATCGGCTTGCCGAAGCTCTCCCGCTGCTGCGCGTAGGCGAGGGAGTCCTCGAGCGCCGCCGTGGCCACACCCAGGGCCCGGCAGGCCACCTGGATGCGGCCGGTCTCGAGGCCCTTCATCATCTGCGCGAACCCCTTGCCCGGGGTCCCGCCGAGAATCGCGTCCGACGAGATCCGGTAGCCGTCGAACGACAGCTCACAGGTTTCGACGCCCTTGTAGCCGAGCTTGGGCAGATCCCGCGACACCGTCAGACCGGGACCGTGCTCGACCAGGACGATCGAAATCCCCTTGTGCTTGGGGGACGCGGCCGGATCGGTCTTGCACAGCAGCGCGATCAGCCCGGACCGGCGGGCGTTGGAGATCCACGTCTTCGAACCGGTGATCACCAGGTCATCGCCGTCGGACTTGGCGTTGGTGGACATCGCCTGCAGATCCGACCCGCCGCCGGGCTCGGTCAGCGCCATCGTGGCCCGGATCTCACCGGTCGCCATCTTCGGCAGATACTGCCGCTTCTGCTCCTCGGTGCCGTACAGCGACAGCAGCTTCGCCACGACGGTGTGCCCGCCCATCGCCCCGGCCAGGCTCATCCACCCGCGGGCCAATTCCTGGGTCACCTGCGCATAACAGGGCATCGACACCGGTGATCCGCCGTACTCCTCCGGAACCGCCAGACCGTAGATCCCGATCTGCTTCATCTGCTCGATCCACTTCTCGGGGTACTCGTTGGCGTGCTCCACCGCCTGCACCGTCGGCTTCACGTCGCGGTCGACGAAGGCGCGCACCGTCTCGACCAGGTACGCCTCTTCCTCGTTCAGCTTGCCCATCACTCCACCTCGCACTCGCACAGCATTTGTACGGCCATAATCCGACAATGTCTGCTTAAAGTCAACGATCGGTCTTGACATGACGGCTACGCCGCTGCCAGCATCAGCAGCGCAGCCCTACCGGGCTGGCCGTACATATCCAGCCCGAACCGGGCTCCCGGACCCTAGGAATGAAGCATCGTGCAGAACCTCACCCGCAGGCGCGCCGTTCTGGTGGCCCCCGGATCCGACGAACGCAAGGCCGTCAAGGCGCTCGCGTCGACCGCCGACGAGGTGGTCCTCGACCTCGAGGACGCCGTCGCCTCGGCCAGGAAGTCCGACGCCCGCGACCTCGTGCGCCGTCTCGTGCGCGAGTCCGACGGCTCCCGGGCCGTCTCGGTCCGCATCAACGCACTGACCACACCGTGGGCCGAGGACGACCTCGCCCTGTGCGCTTCCCTCGGTGCCGCTCTCACGAGCATCGTGGTTCCCAAGGCGGAGACGGCGCAGGATCTGGCGCACGCCGATCAGGCTCTCGCCGGCACCGACATCGGGTTGCAGGCTCTCGTCGAAACTCCGGTCGGCGTGCAGAACATCGGCGACATCACCCGGTCCGTCGCCCGGCTCGAGTCCGTCATCATCGGCTACGCCGATCTCGGGGCGGCTCTGGGCCGTTCCCGATCCGCTCTCCCCGAGCACTGGCTCGCGATCCAGGACGGCGTCCTCGTCGCCGCCCGCGCCGCAGGCATCCAGGCGATCGACGGACCCTTCCTCGGTATCGCCGACGACGACGCCTTCCGCCACTCGGCCGCATGGACCAGCGCACTCGGGTTCGACGGGAAATGGGTCATCCACCCCGCCCAGGTCGAATCGGCCGCTTCAGCCTTCACCCCCACCGACACCGCAGTCGAGGACGCGCGCCGTGTGATCGACGCACTCGCCGCCGCCGAGGCCGCGGGCAGCGGGGCCGCGCAACTCGACGGGCAGATGCTCGACGAGGCCGTCGCGGTGGCCGCACGACGGGTCCTCGCCCAGGTAGGTGCGCAGTGACGATCACGCAGACCTACGTCGGTGGACCGTACTTCGACGAACTCGAGGTGGGGCAGGTGTTCGACACCGCCCCCGCCGTCACCCTGACCAGCGGCCTCGCCGCCGCCCATCAGGCCATCCTCGGCGACCGCCTGCGGCTGCCCCTCGACGCGCACCTGGCCCGGGCCGTCACCGGATCCGGGGACGCCGTGGCGAATCCCGGCCTCGTCTGCGACGTCGCCATCGGACAGTCCACGCTCGCCACCCACCACGTGAAGGCCAACCTTTTCTACCGCGGCCTCCGATTCCACCACTTCCCGCACCTCGGTGACACCCTGTACACCCGCACCGAAGTGGTGGGCCTGCGCGAGAATTCGGCGAAGCCGGGACGCAAACCCACCGGGCTGGCGGCACTCCGGATGACGTCGACGGACCAGGACGGCCGCACTGTCCTCGACTTCTACCGCTGCGCCATGCTCCCGCTGAGCGAGAACCCCGACGAGGACCGCGTCCGCAAGTCCGACGACCTGTCCGCGATCGGTCCGCAGACCGAGCAGGCCTTCGCCGCCCCGGAGGGCTGGGACCTCGCCCGCTACCGCGACAAGGTTCCCGGACAGCACTTCTCGACCGACCTCGCCGGCGCGGTCCTGCGGAGCAGCGGCGACGTGGTCTCGAGCGCCCCCGAACTGGCGCGCCTCACCCTCAACATCGCGGCCACCCATCACGACGAACGGGTCGGCGCGGACGGACGGCTCGTCTACGGCGGCCACACCATCGGCATCGCGCTCGGGCAGGCCACGCGCGCGCTGCCCAACCTCGTCACGGTCCTGGGCTGGAAGTCCTGCGACCACACCGGTCCCGTCCACGAGGGTGACACCCTCACCAGCGACCTCGAGATCGAGAGCGCCGAGGCGTTGCCCGGCGGTGGCGGAGTTCTGCATCTGCGTTCACTCGTGTTCGCGCACAACGCCGCAGCGTCCGACGTTCCCGTCCTCGACTGGCGTTTCACCGCCCTCATGGCCTGACCTCCACCATCAAGGAGCTTCTCTCGTGACTGCCCACACTCCCCTTGCCGGACTTCGGATCGTCGAGGTCTCCAGCTTCGTCGCGTCGCCCCTGTGCGGGCTGACGCTGTCTCAACTGGGGGCCGAGGTGATCCGGGTCGACCCCATCGGCGGTTCCGCCTGCTACAAGCGCTGGCCGGTCACGAGTGACGGTGAGAGCATCTACTGGACCGGCCTCAACCGCGGCAAGCGGTCCGTGGCCGTCGACATGCGCAGCCCCGAGGGGCAGCAGCTCGTCCAGCAACTGGTCGCGGCCCCCTGTGCGGGTGGCGGAATTCTCGTCACCAACTCCGGTGGTCGTGACTGGCTCACCCACGACGCGCTCAGGGCCCTACGCCCCGACGTCATCACCCTCGAAGTCCTCGGCGGCACCGACGGCTCCCCCGCCGTCGACTACACCGTCAACGCGGGGCTCGGTTTCCCGTCCATCACCGGTCCCACCGATCATGCCGGTGTCGTCAACCACGTCCTGCCCGCGTGGGACGTGGTGTGTGGGCTGTATGCCGCGCTGGCCGTCGCGGCCGCCGTCCGGCACCGCGACGCCACCGGCGAGGGCACCCACATCCGCCTGCCGCTCGAGGACGTCGCGCTCGCCACCGCCGGCACGCTGGGCTACCTCACCGAAGTCCAGATCAACGGCACCGGCAGGCCGGCGACCGGAAACTCCGTCTACGGCACGTACGGAACGGATTTCACCACCAGCGACGGCGAACGGTTCATGATCGTCGCCCTCACCCCGCGCCACTTCCGTGACCTGGTCGCCGTCACCGGAACCACGGCCGCCGTGGAGGCACTCGCCACCGCACTCGACGTCGACTTCGCGCGCGACACCGATCGCTTCACCCACCGCGACGTCCTCACCGCCCTGTTCGCCCGCTGGTTCCGCGAACACACCGCGGCCGAAGTGGCCGAGGCGCTCTCGAAGACGTCCGTGCTCGCCGAGCGCTATCGCACCTTCGAGGAAGTCGTGAAGTCCGGGGAGCTCGAGAAGAACCCGATGTTCGCCCCCCTCGATCAGCCGCGCATCGGCACCTACCTCGCCTCCGGGCATCCGGCGTCGTTCGACGGCCATCACAGCACCGTCGCACCCGCCTCCGCAGTCGGCGACGACACCGGCAGCGTGCTCCGGGACCTCCTCGGCAGCTCCGACTCCGACATCGCCAAACTCCTCGACAGCGGCATCGTCGGGGGGAAGTAACGCCTCGACGACGCGACGCTGCGGAAAGCGTGGTTCCGCAGCGTCGCTCGTGAGACTGGCGTCAGCCGAGTTCGTACACCTGGCCGGTGTGAATTCCGTGCACTGATTTGACGAAGGCACGTGCTACGTCGGCGACGAAGGGCAGCCCCCGGAGAACCAGTTCGATCTGCCCGAGCAGTTTGTCGTCGAAGCCCGGCCGGAAGTCGGCCGAGGTGGTGTCGCCGAACGACGGGAACGGGGTGACGCCCGCGACGCTCACCACGGCGTCGACGGTGCCGACTCGGTCGTACACGCGGTCGATCGACCGTCGGTCGCGCAGGTCCACGTCGAGAGCGCTGGACCGCGACGCGACGATCACCTCGTTCTGCGAGTTCAGCGCGTCGGCGACGAATGCGCCGCTCCGAGCCCGACCTGTTGCCTGCTCGACGAGCCGGCGACGGTCCTCGATCTGGCGGCACGTGAACAGCTTCCGACATCGCTTGACGATGTGCGCGCCCAGGACCCCGACCGCGCCGGCATTCTCGTTACTCATCGTCTCGCGGAGATTCCAACTACGGCCACACCTGCCGTTCTCGTGCGGGAGGGTGTCATAGTCGCGCACACGGTACCCGAAACCGTGGACTGACTGGGCGCACAGAGGTGGGCCGACCGCTCGGGCAGCCCACCTGCACCAGCGTCTGTGGGGACTAGTGGTGTGTGAATACCGGTGACCGCTTCTCCACGAACGCGGCCATGCCTTCCTTCTGGTCCTCGGTGGCGAAGGTGGAGTGGAAGACCCGCCGTTCGAAGCGGATCCCTTCGGTGAGGGTGGTCTCGAATGCCCGGTTGACTGCTTCCTTCGCCATCATCGCGACGGGCAGTGACATCTCGGCGGTGGTGGTGGCCGTCTTCAGTGCTTCGTCGAATAGTTCGGCGGCAGGGACGATCCGGGACACGAGTCCGGCGCGTTCGGCTTCCTCGGCGTCCATGGTGCG
Source organism: Rhodococcus sp. IEGM 1305 (assembly GCF_030058635.1). Lineage (NCBI taxonomy): Bacteria > Bacillati > Actinomycetota > Actinomycetes > Mycobacteriales > Nocardiaceae > Rhodococcus > Rhodococcus sp. IEGM 1305. The sequence continues at coordinate 636,223 of NZ_JASHKX010000001.1, read as the reverse complement.
GCCGGTCAGGCACAGTTCCATGGCCTTCGCCTTGCCGATGGCGCGAGTGAGTCGCTGTGAGCCGCCGATGCCGGGGATGACGCCGAGCTTGATCTCAGGCTGACCGAACTTGGCGGTGTCGGCGGCGAGGAGGATGTCGCACATCATTGCCAGCTCGCAGCCGCCGCCGAGGGCGTATCCCGCGACTGCGGCGATGATGGGTTTGCGCGCGGCGGCGATGCGGTCGCCGATGGAGAAGAAGTCGTCCAGGTAGACGTCCATGTACGACTTGGTTTGCATCTCCTTGATGTCGGCGCCGGCGGCGAACGCGCGGTCGGAGCCGGTGACGAGGATGGCCCCGATGTCGCTGTCGGCGTCGAGCTCTTCGACGGCGGAGACGAGTTCGCGTAGAAGCTGGGTGTTCAACGCGTTGAGTGCTTTCGGGCGGTTGAGGGTGATGATCCCGACCCGGCCTTTGCGGTCGAGGAGGATGGTGTCGTAGTCGGTCACTGGTTGTCTCCGGTTGTGGTGGGTGGGGTGAGCCCGAGTTCGAGGTCGCCGAGTGGGGCGAAGAACGCGTCGACCCGCGCCGGGTCGACCTCCTCGATCGTGGCGGGCGACCACTGCGGGTTGCGGTCCTTGTCCACGACCTGCGCCCGGATGCCCTCGACGAGGTCGGGCGAGCTCAGGCAGGCGACGGACACCCGGAACTCGTCATTGAGTACTTCCTCGAGGCTGCCGGCCTGCCGTGCGCGGCGCAGCGATGTCAGGGTGACCGCGCACGCGGTCGGCGACTTCGCCCGCACCTGCTCGGCCGCCTTCTGAGCCTCGGGCACCCCACTGGCCTGCAGCCGGGCGACGATGTCGGCGACACTGTCGGCCGAGTACGCGGCGTCGATCCAGCCCTGCTGGCCCAGCAACTCCGAGACCGGTGCCGGTTCGGTGAACTGTGCGAGCGCCTCCTGAACCGACGTGGCCGACAGCGCGTCGAGGAACTGCTCGATCTTCTCCGACGGGATGAAGTGGTCGGCGAACCCGCACGCGATCGCGTCGCCGGCACTGAGCCGGGCGGTCGTCAGGGCGATATGGGTGCCCAACTCGCCCGGGGTGCGGGCGAGCAGGTAGGTGCCCCCGACATCGGGGACGAAACCGATCCCGGTCTCGGGCATCCCGATCATCGACCGCTCGGTGACGATCCGCACGCTGCCGTGCGCCGACACCCCGACCCCGCCGCCCATCACGATGCCGTCCATGATCGCCACATACGGTTTGCCGTAGCCCGCGATGGCCGCGTTGAGGATGTACTCCTCGCGCCAGAACTCCCGCGAACCGGTGCCCCCGTCCTTGGCGTCGTGGTAGATCGAGACGATGTCGCCGCCGGCGCACAGGCCACGCTCCCCGGCACCGGTGATCACCACCGCCCGCACCTCGTCGTCGCCGGACCATTCGGTCAGGGCCGCCGCGATCTGCCGCACCATCGCATGGTTGAGGGCGTTGATCGCCTTGGGCCGATTGAGCACGATGCGGCCAAGCCCGTCCCGCTTCTCGACAATTACCTCAGATTCAGAATTCACGTAGGTCACCCTGCCGTTCCGCTATTTCCGACGACGCTGCGGGCGATGACCACCCGCATGATCTCGTTGCTGCCTTCGAGGATCTGGTGGACGCGCAGGTCCCGGACGATCTTCTCGATTCCGTACTCGGCAAGATAGCCGTAACCGCCGTGCAGTTGCAGCGCCTTGTTGGCCACCTCGAAACCGGTGTCGGTGGCGAAGCGTTTGGCCATCGCACACAGTTCGACGACATCGGGAGCGCCGTCCTCGAGCGCGGCCGCCGCCCGCCACAGCAGGGTGCGGGCCGCCTCCAGTTCGGTGCGCATGTCGGCGAGCTGAAACTGCAGCGCCTGCGAGTCGATCAGCGGCGACCCGAACGCCTTCCGGTCCGTCAGGTAGGCGATGGCCCGCTCCAACGCGGTCTGCGCGCCGCCCACCGAGCACGCCGCGATGTTGAGCCGGCCACCGTTGAGGCCGGCCATCGCGATCCGGAAGCCACCGCCCTCGGAACCGAGCAGATTCGCCGCCGGCACCCGCACGTCCTCGAAGATCACCTGACGGGTGGGCTGGGCGTTCCAGCCCATCTTCACCTCGTTCGGCCCGAAGGACAGACCCGGCGACCCCTTCGGGACGATGAACGCCGAAATCCCCCGCGGCCCGCCCTCCCCGGTGCGGGCCATCACCACGTACACCTCGGACGTGCCGGCACCGGAGATGAACTGCTTGACCCCGTTCAACACGTAGTCGTCGCCGTCGCGGACCGCCCGGGTACTCAGCGCCGCCGCATCCGAACCGGCGCCCGGCTCGGTCAGGCAGTAACTGCCCAGCTGATCCATCGAACACAACCCCGGCACCCACGCGTGACGCTGCTCGTCGGTGCCGAACCTGTCGATCATCCACGTGACCATGTTGTGGATGGAAATGTAGGCGGCGATCGACGGGCACCCCTTCGCGAGCTGCTCGAAGATGCGGGCGGCGTCGACACGAGTGAGCTCGGATCCACCCACGTCCTCGCGGATGTAGATCCCACCCATCCCCAACGACGCCGCCTTACGCAGGACGTCCACGGGGAAGTGCTTGGCCTGATCCCATTCCACGGCGTGCGGCGCGAGATGCTCGGCCGCGAAATCGCGGGCAGTGTCGCTGATCGCCCGCTCGTCATCGGTCAAGGTGAACATATAGACCCTTTCAGATCGGGGAAGTTGGAAGTACTATAGTTGGACATCCACGCAAATTGCCAGTGGGTGTGACCCACTCCAAACCGGAACCGCTTCGACACGGGAAGTGCCGACACAGTCCCGTCCACCTGAACGCGAGTTTCGCGAAATACACACTCAGGGTGTTTATTCGATGCCCATTCCGGACAACTAGGAGGCTTCCGGTGGCCACCGCGCAACCACCCCACTCGGCGCCGGCTGCCGACTCTGTGGCGCCGTACACGTCGCTGATCGCCGCCGTCCTGCAGACGCAGAAGCTGATCAGCCATCAACTCAACTCTGCGTTGCGTCCGCTCGGGCTGTCCTTCGCCCGGTACGAGGTATTGGCGATGCTGGTCGCCGCGCACGGCCCACTGCCGATGGTGCGGATCGTCCGCGCTCTGGACAGGCATCCCACCACCATCGGAACGCTGATCGACGGGCTCGAAGGTTCCGGATTGGCCTTACGGACGATCAATCGCGCCGATCGCCGTTCGACCCTCGTCACGATCACCGACAAGGGTCGCGAAGTGGCAACCTCGGCGACCCGCGCCCTCGATGCCGTCGCCCTCGCGGACCCGAAGGTCATGCACCGTCTCCACGAGGACCTGCAACAGCTCCTCTCGGCCACCCGACGTGCATCGACCGCTGCACCGGGCGGACGCCACACCACGGCGGTCGAGCTATCAGGAGGCCGGCCGTGATCGACGCACGCAACATCCGCTCGGATGACCTTCGGTACCTGCTCGCCGTCGCGCGAACCGGTCGCCGCCAATCCGCGGCACTGGACTTGGGTGTCGACCACACCACCGTCTCGCGGCGAATACGCGCCCTCGAGAAGGCCCTGGGTGTCCGTCTGCTGCAGCGCAGTGCCGACAGCTGGGAGCTGACCGATGTCGGCCGATCGATCGCGGAGAAAGCACGACTGATCGAGGAAGCCGTTCAGGAAACCGCCGACGTGGTCCTCGGGATCAGTGAGAATGCACTCCGAGGAACCATCCGGATCACCGCCCCGGACGGATTCGGATCGTTGTTCGTCGCTCCCGCACTGGCCAAGCTGCGAATGAGTCACCCACACCTTGTCGTCGAGTTGATCACCGATACAAGGCAATTGAATCTCTATCAATCAGGGTTCGACCTCGCGGTCGCGGTGGGCACACCGATCACCAGTCGGCTGGTCTCCGAACGTGTGTGCCAGTACTCGCTCGGGTTGTACGGCAGCGAGGAGTACTTTCGCGAGCACGGCGAACCCGGCAGTCTGGACGAGCTGACAGCGCACCCGCTGGTCTTCTTCGTCGACTCCTTGCTGCAGGTCGGGGATCTCGACTTGAGCCGGCATCTACCCGGTGTCGCGGCAAAGTTCATGTCCACCAACATCTTCGCTCATGTTGCTGCCACGCGTTCCGGCGGCGGCATCGGGCTGTTGCCGGCGTTCATGGCGGACCAGCACGCCGATCTGCGCAGGATCTTGCCCGATGCCGTCGATGTTCGGCTCGCCTTCTCCCTGGCCGCGCGCCGCGAAAGCCTCACCAATCCCGCGGTCCAGGCAGTCCGGCAGGCGATTCAGGAAGAGGCGCGCAGTCGGCGAGACGAACTGGTCCCCACTGTGTAGTTGCCGGGCGCACCAGGGGCGGCGCCGCAGGACGCAGACTCCTGCAACGCCGCTGACCGGTGCGCCAGTCGGACTCTCACCGAATTCATGCCCGCGCGGGCACCATCGCATCGAGCGGATCGGTGGCGTCGACCGAGTCGAGCCAGTCGAGAATCTGTTCGGTGTGCTGTCCGAGCACCGGCGGCGCAGCATGCGCGGTCCGCACCAGCGACGCACCGTCGGCAGTTTCCATCCGCAAGGACGGACCCGGCAACTGCACCGGCCCCACCACAGGGTGCTCGACCTGCACCAGTAGTCCCTGGCTGCGGGTCTGCTCCCACTCGTAGACCTCGTCGATCGTGCGGATCGACCCCGCCGGAACACCCGCGGCCTCGAGCGCGGCGAGGACATCGACCCGCGTGCGGTCGGCGAAGTCGGCCTCGATCGTGGCGATCAACGCCTCCCGCGCCGCGACCCGGTCCCGGTTGACCGCGAACCGCGGATCCTGGGCCGACAGACCGGCCACCGGGGCGAACTTCGCCCAGATCGCCTCGCTGCCGACCGCGATCTGAACGTAGCCGTCGGCGCAGCGGAAGCTTCCGTACGGTGCGATCTGCGGGTGGTGATTGCCGGACCGCTGCGCGACCTGCTCGCCGACCGTCCACTTGGTGCCCTGGAAGGTGTGGGCGCTGATCGCGGCGGCCAACAGGGACGTCCGCACGACCATGCCCTTGCCGGTCTTTTCCCTCGATGCCAGTGCAGCCGAGACACCCGTGGCGCCGTGGACACCGGCGAGGACGTCCGCGATCGGGACTCCGATCCGCGTCGGTTCCCCGTCGGGGTCTCCGGTCACCGACATCAGCCCGGCTTCGCCCTGGGCGATCTGGTCGTAGCCGGCGCGGGATCCCTCCGGCCCGTCATGCCCGAAGCCGGTGATCGACAACGTGATCAGGCGCGGGTTGAGCTCTTCGAGCACGTCGGCCGCAAAGCCGAGCCGGTCGAACGCGCCCGGCCGCAGGTTCTCGATCAGCACGTCCGCGCGCCGGATCAGGCGGCGCAGCGCATCCTTGCCGTGCTCGGATTTGAGGTCGAGGACGATCGATTCCTTGTTCCGGTTCGCCGACATGAAGTACGACGACTGCGGGTCGTCGGCCGGCCCGACGAACGGCGGCCCCCACGTGCGGGAGTCGTCGCCGGTGCCCGGGGCTTCGACCTTGATCACGCGGGCACCAAGGTCACCGAGCATCATTGCGGCGATGGGCCCCGCCAAAGCGCGGGAGAGGTCGAGCACGAGGATGTCGCTCAGTGGTCCGACAGTCATGGCCTGCTCCCTTCTCAGAGTGTGCGCAGGCGCACGTTGACCTGCTTGGTCTGGGTGAAGCCGGCGATCATGCCCTCGAGCGACACTTCGCGGCCGAGACCACTCTGCTTGTATCCGCCGTAGGACTGGCCGACCATCTGGCCGCCGCCCTGGTTGACCTGCACCCATCCGGTTTCGAGGGCGTGGGCGGTGGACAGCGCCAGATCGAGGTTGTGTGTCCACACGTATGCGGCGAGACCGTAGTGCGAGTCGTTGGCCATCTCGATGACGTCGGAGTGGTCGTTCCACGGGATCGCGACGAGCGCAGGTCCGAAGATTTCCTCACGGGACAGGCGCCAGGAGTTGTCGGCACCGGAGAATACGGTCGGTCCCATGTAGTAGCCGTCGGAGTTGGGAACCTTGGCGGGGGATCCGTCGAGGACGGTGGCAACCTGGGACGAGCTCAGGCCGTCGTCGAGGAATCCGCAGACGGAGGCGAACTGCGTCTCGTTGATGATGGCGCCCATGTCCGTGGACTCATCCAGCGGGTTCCCGACCTTCAGGGCGGCCAACGTGTTCACCAGCCGGTCGAGGACCTCGTCGTAGATGTCCTGGTGCAGGAACAACCGGGAACCAGCCGTGCAGCTCTGTCCCTGCCGGTGTACCCGGGTCGACAGCAGCAGTTGATTGATGAAGTCGTCGTCGATGTCCACGTCGGGGAAAACGATCGAGGGATTCTTGCCGCCGAGTTCGAGGGAGACATGTGCGAGACGGCCACCGGCCTCACGGGCAACATGGCGCCCCACCTCGGTCGAGCCGGTGAAGGAGATCTTGTCGACGTCGGGGTGCTGGACCAGCGCCTCGCCGGCGACCCTGCCGGATCCGGTGATGACGTTGAGGACACCGGCGGGCAGGAACTCGGCGCAGATCTCGGCAAGCAGCAACACGCTCAGCGGGGCCGCCTCAGCCGCCTTGACCACGACGGTGTTCCCGGCAACGAGGGCGGCAGGGATCTTGAATCCGGCGATCATCAGCGGGGAATTCCAAGGCAGGATGCATCCGATGACGCCGAGCGGCTCCTGCCGCGAGTACTGAAGCTGATCGTCACCGGCGGGCAGAACCGTGCCCTTGATCTCGCCGGCGACACCGGCGAAGTACCGGAACAGGTTCGCCAGGGTGGCGACCTCCGGACGCGCCTGGGTGCGCAGCGCGTTGCCGGTGTCGAGGGCGGTGAGACGGGCCAGTTCCTCGGCCCGCGCGTCGATGGCGTCGGCGATCTGGCTCAGGACCCGGCCCCGTGCCGTGAAGTGCTGAGACCGCCACCGAGGGAAGGCTTTCTGCGCAGCACGCACCGCACGATCGACGTCCTCGGTGCCCGAGGACGGGACCCGGCCGATCACGTGCTCACGCAGAATCGGGGTGGTCACCTCACTCCACTGACCGGAAATGGCGTCCACCCAGGCCCCGTCGACGAACATGGGGTAGTCGCGGGCCTCGGGAATGTGGAGCTCAGCGAGTGAGGTTTGTGTGGAGGTCATGTCGGAATCTCCTTGATATACGGATGGCTCTGCTGGAGTGCAGTGAGGTCAGGAAATATGTGGGTGCTAGCGAAAGCGTTAGGCGGACGGAGCGACACTTCCGCGCTCGGACAGCACGCCGATCGCGTGGGCGTAGACCTCGTCGACCTCACCTTCTGCATCGACCGACAGAAGAAGCGGAGAGTAGTAATCGAGCAGCGGTCGGGTTTCGTCGTGATAGACCCGCAGGCGTCGACGAATGACACCCTCGGTGTCGTCGGCGCGGCCACGGGCCAGCATCCGTTCGACGACTGCATCGTCCGCTATCGAGAAATCCAGGACGGCGTCGATCTGGCGCAGCTGCCGGCCGAGGAGCTCATCGAGCGCGGTCGCCTGAGCCACGGTGCGGGGGAAGCCGTCCAGAATGAATCCCGTGCCCGTGTCGCCGGTAGCGAGGCGCTCCGCCACCATCCCGATGGTGACCTCGTCCGGGACCAGTTCGCCCGCGTCGAGGAACGATTTCGCCGTCTGTCCGAGTTCCGTGCCCTGCGCGATATGGGAACGGAACAGGTCACCAGTCGAGATATGGGGAAGCTGCAGCGCCGTCGAAAGCAACTGCGCCTGAGTGCCTTTACCGGCTCCCGGCGGCCCTGTCAGAATGATGCGCACAACGAATTCCTTTCACATCGAGCAGCGCCTCACACCCGGTGCCGCGGCACAGGGCGAGGTCTACGTGGGAGGGCTACGACTGTTGTTCCTGCGCGTCGAATGCGCCGGCACGGATCGCGGTCACGATCGCGGAGAAATCGCGACCCGGGCCGTCCTGGGCGACGAACTGTTCGTAGAGTTCGGTGGCGCGTCGTCCGAGCGTCGTATCGACACCGTTGTCCGCCGCGGCGGCCTGCGCGAGTCGAAGGTCCTTGAGCATCAACGCGCTCGCGAACCCGCCGGCGTAGTCGCGGTTGGCGGGGCTGGTGGGAACCGGTCCGGGAACCGGGCAGTTCGTGGTCAACGCCCAGCACTGACCGGACGCGGTCGACGAGACGTCGAACAGGGCCTGGTCGGTCAGGCCCAGCTGCGCGCCCAGCGCGAAGGCTTCGCTGACGGCGATCATGGAGATCCCCAGGATCATGTTGTTGCAGATCTTCGCGGCCTGACCTGCTCCGGAGTCGCCGCATCGGACGATGTGGGACCCCATGGCGTCCAGGAGTGAGCTGGCCTGGTCCACCGCGTCGGCCGGGCCGCCGACCATGAAGGTGAGCGTCCCGCCGTCGGCGGCGACGGTTCCTCCGGACACCGGGGCGTCCACCGCCCGATGCCCGGCTGCGACAGCCAGGTCAGCGGCTGCCCGCGCGTCGGCGACATCAATCGTCGAGCAGTCGAGGAAGAGGGTTCCCTGCGATGCGGCCGCGACCAGATCACCGTAGACGTCGAGTACGTGCTTGCCACTGGGCAGCATGGTGATGATCACGTCGGCACGCTCCGCTGCGTCTACAGGAGATGCAGCAGAGTCGATTCCGTGTGATGCTGCCTTCTCCGCTGCCACCGGGGAGGGGTCGAATCCGATGACCGTGTGGCCGTTGCGCACCAGATTCGTGGCCATACCCAAGCCCATGTTACCGAGCCCGAGGAAAGCGATCTTGCTCATCGTGTACTCCTAGCGGTGTGATAGCCGACATTCCACGCACGGGGCCGAGAAAACCCACCTGGGGCATCGATTCGAACAAACGGCTCGTGGATGAACCCCGGGGATCATGGCGCTTCGCGTCGCTCTCCGCCGGGAACGGTAATCAGTGTGCCCGCGTATGGATGATCGTGGAATCACCTAACCTGCAATGGGGATGTGCAGAATTGCATCACCACGATCGAAGTGAATCGAACCTGCTGACCTGTGTTCCCGGCGATGCGGTCTGGCCCGCGCCAGACCTGGGCCAGACAATGGGTCTTCTGACCGCGGGCACCGAGGAAGACGTCAGATCGGGTCGGTTACCCGACACTCAGAGCGCCCCAGCAAGCAACGGGTCGCATCTGTCACGCACTGGCGCGGATTACCGCCGGAGCAAGACCTGGCGTACCTGACGCACCTTTTAACCGCACAGGGCGGGTGAAGAATTCAATCAGGCCGCATCTCGGGTGGAGGTGGACGGAGCCGTTGTGCACCAGAGTAGCGGAGACCTACTCGGCATTGGTGATGATCGCTCCGGCCTTGTCGGGAACCGATGCCGGGCAGGCGGCGGCCGCCGCCGATCACGATGATGGACCGACGTGACTGATCATTGTGATCGGCGACCTGAGCAGACAGACATCTACCGCTGCTGCGCGCGACTCGTGACCGGCCGACTATTACCGTGACTTAGCGTTCGCGTGAGTTGTGCGGCGGGTCATGTAGTTCGCTGCGTTCGCCCGAATGTTGTCGACTTCCTCATCGGTGAGGGGGCGTCGGACCTTGGCCGGCACTCCAGCGACCAATGATCGGGGTGGCACGACGGTTCGTTCGGGCACCAGGGCGCCGGCGGCGACAAGGCTGTCCTCCCCTATCTCGGCGTCATTCATAATGACTGCGCCCATGCCGATGAGGACGTTGTCGCTGATTGTGCATCCGTGGACGGTGGCGTTGTGGCCGATCGAGACACCGTCACCGATGGTGGCGGGACTGCCTGGGTCGGCGTGGATCGCACACCCGTCCTGCACGTTCGTTCCCGATCCGATGGTGACTGTTTCGGCGTCGGCCCGGATCACGGCGTTGTACCAGATTCCGGATTCGGATCCGATGGTGACGGCACCGACCACGACGGCGGTCGGTGCTATCCAGGCGTCCGGTGCGATGGCAGGCGTCCGTGCGTCATCGAGGTTGAGGATCATGATGTCCTTGCGAAGTGTTGGTTCGGTGCGACACCGATGTGGGGGCGACGGCGCTTCGACGTGGGTGGTCAGGTCTGGTGCTTCAACCGCGGATGTGCAGTACGGCAGCAGGATTCAGAACTGCGGTGGGATCGAAGGCGTGTTTGACCGCTCGATGGACCTCGATGTTCACGGGATCGAGTTCCTTGCGCAGCCACCCGGCCTTCAGACGACCGACACCATGTTCACCGGTGATGGTTCCCCCTAGCTCGAGGGCCTTCTGGGTGATCGCATTGAACGCTTCCAGCGCGGCATCACGGCTGGCGGCATCAGTCTTGTCGTAGATGACGGTGGGGTGAAGGTTGCCGTCCCCGGCGTGGCCGAACACTCCGATCGTCAGTCCGGTCTGCTGCGCGATCTGCTCGATCGCCGCGATGAGATCGGTGATGCGTGAGCACGGTACGCAGACGTCGTCGAGTAACCAGTCACCGAGCCGTTCGAGGGCGGGTAGGGCTTGACGCCGCGCTTCGAGCAGCATCTCCGCTTCGGTTGGGTCGGAACTGACAACGATCTCGCCGGCGCCGTGGCTCGTGCAGTGCTGTTCGATGTCGGCGAGCACGTTGGGCGCATCGACTCCATCATGCTGAATGAGTAGCAGCGCGGCCGTGTCGTCGCCGATACCCATTTTGGTCATGTCATCGACTGCCTTGACGGTGGTGCGGTCGAGAATTTCCAGCATGGAGGGGGTGATTCCGGCACCGGAGATCGCCCTGACCGCTTTGCCCGCACCGTCGAGGGTGGAAAACGATGCCACAAGGGTCTGTGGCTGGCGCGGAGCCGGGAGTAGTCGCAGCGTGATCTCGGTGATGATCGCGAGGGTTCCCTCGGATCCGACGAGAAGGCTGGTGAGGTCGTAGCCGGCGGTACCTTTCACCGTTCGCCGCCCGGTTCGCACGATGCGCCCGTCGGCGAGCACGCATTCGAGCGCAAGAACGAAATCGCCGGTGACACCGTATTTGACGCAGCACATGCCGCCGGCGTTGGTGGCGACATTGCCGCCGATCGTGCAGAAGTCCACACTTCCGGGGTCGGGCGGGTAATACAGACCGGCCTTGCTGACGTAGTTGCGGAGTTCGGCGGTGATGACGCCCGGCTCGACGACGACGATACGGTTGTCGGTGTCGAGTTCGCGGATGGCGGTCATGCGGTGCAGGCTCAGCACGATCGCGTCGGCTGGTGTGTTCGCCCCGCCGCTGAGCCCGCTGCCGGCGCCGCGGGGCACTATTGCGACGCCGTGGGCGTGGGCTACGCGAACACAGGCCGCGACTTCCTCGGTGGTCCGGGGCATTGCCACCGCGACGGGCAGTGCGCGATCGGTGAACTGCGATTGATCTGCGGCGTAGCTAGCGACGACGTCGGGATCGGTGGTGATGATCTGGGCAGGGAGGCTGTCGATGAGCCGGTCGATCGCAGTGGAGTCGGTAATCACTGGGTGGCTTCCGCTGGTTCGGACAGGGCGAGTTCGAATGTCATGGCGATGGGATTGTGTCCCCGGACGAGTGCGCCGCTGTAGACGTTCCCGTCGACAGCTGCAGCAGCGCAGGTCAGTTCGGCTCGGATAGTGCCGGTTTCATCGCGGCGAACTCCTCCGTCGAGGTACATGACCTCAACGGCGGGCCCCGGGGCGCTGACGAGCTGGTCGCCCTGGACCAAGGTGGCACCGACGAAGGAACCGATCTTGCCCCGGATCACCGCGGTCTCGAAACCGTGCTCTTCAGCAAGATTCTCGATCGCTTCGATGATGTCGATGTTGGGGTGGACCCGGGCGACGACTGAGCGCAAGCCACCGGATGCGTTGACCGCCGGTTTCATGGGGGCGGCGGGCTGCGGCTGGAACACCGAAAAGTTGATCTCGGTGTCGGGTAAAACGGTCATCGCCACGTCACGGCTGGCGTACAGGTCGGCGGTCACCCCGGCACCGACAATGACCGACTCCGGGATGAGGTGTCCGGCGCGCATGATCCCGTCGGCGTCGACGAACTGGGCGTGGCAGTGGGTGAAGACCTCACCGTCCCGCAGCCCGATCGTCAGTCCGCCGCGCATGAACGTGGCCGGGCTACGGCCCGTGATCGGGTCGCTGAACGTCGCGACGCTGGTGCCGGCCTGGCAGACCGCCGGGATGTAGTAGTCGAACGAGGTGAACGTCCCGCCCCGCAGTTCGCCGAACGCGCTGCTGTATCCCTGCTCGAATACGGCCTGCCGCAACGCTTCCAGCAGTGGGGTTCCGGCGGGCAGTTCGACGCTGATCGGATGGAGGGTGGTCGGATACGCGTCGATCCGTTGGGGCAGCGGTGTCCCGGGTTGGGTCAGGTAGCGAACCTCGGGCAGCACTCGGTCTGTGAGGGTTGTCATGGTCAGGCCTCGCTCGGCCAGGAGTTGCGCTTGCGGAATTCCTCCTCGAGCAGGGCCGTGGTGACCTTGCCGTACCCCGAAGTCGGAAGCACGGTGGCGAACTCGATCCGCTTCGGAATCTTGTAGCGCACCATGTTCTCTCGGCACCAGCTCAGCAGCTCGTCGGCGGTCAGCGACGAGTCCGGGCGCCTGACGCACAAGGCGTAGCCGACCTCTCCCCACGTGTCGTCGGGTGCGCCGACGACACCGGCGGCGACGACATCGGGATGCTTGAGCAGTTTCTCTTCGACCTCACGTGGATCGATGTTGGAACCACCGGAGATGAACATGTCCGAGGCGCGACCGGTAATGTAGAGCAGCCCGGTCGGATCGAGATAGCCGAGATCCCCGGTCCGGAACCAGCCGTTACGGAAAGCCTTGCCGTTTGCCTCCGGGTTGTTGAGATAGCCCGCGAACACCGCTGGCCCGCAGGCACAGATCTCGCCGCGCTGGCCGGGCTCGAGTTCGCGGCCGGCGTCGTCCTGAATGCTGATCGTCATACCGGTACGCACGTAACCGGCAGTCGGGATTCCGTCGGGTTCGGCGGTGGTGCCGTGCAACTCCGGAGGCAGGACGGTGATGTTGCCGGTGACCTCGCACAGTCCGTAGTACTGCACGAGTACTGTGCCGAGAGTGTCGAGGGCGACGCGCTGATCCCGCGACGACATCGGTGCGCCGGCGTAGACCACGTAGCGCAGGCTGCTGTTATCGGGAGCATGATCGGCCGGGGCGGTCTGAACCAGCTTGTTCAAGATGGTGGGCACGGTGAACATCGTCGACACCGAGTGCCGGTCGATGAGCTCCCAGGCCTCGGCGGGGTTGAGGGTGTCGCTGGTGGTGAGCACGACCGCGGCGCCGCGAGCGACATGAGTCAGAGCGTGGACACCTGCGCCGTGTGAGAGCGGCGCCAGCACGAGCGTGGCGTCGCGGTCGGTCAGGTTGGGCATCAGGTCGCAGATGTGGTTGGTGACGACGAATGCCATCTGATCGTGCTCGAGTACCGCCGCTTTCGGACGGCCGCTGGTGCCGGAGGTGAAGAAGTACCACGCCGGCGAGTTCACGTAGACGGGTTCATCGACGGTGACATTGCCGCGGCCGGTGTGCTTCTCGATCATCTGTGACACGTGCGCGCTGGCGAACTCGGCGGTCTCTCCTTCGTCGCCGATCGACCAGATTTCGTAGTCCGACAGCGCGCGGGCGTGGTCGTCGCTCGACGCGTGGATGATCACCAGATCCGGGGCGACGAGCTCGGCCAGGGGGACGACGTCGTCGGGAAGCAGTTTGTAGTTGGTGGGCACGATGATCGCGCCCACCCGCCAGGTGGCGTAGAGGACGGTGAGCGAGTCCATGCAGTTCGCGCTGTGCAACAGGACCTTGGAGCCGGGACCGACTCCATGCTCTCGCATCGCCGCGGCCAACGCGTTGACGCGTGCGTTGAGCTGTGACCACGTCCAGGTGTGCTCGCCCCGAATGATCGCAGGTCGATCGGGTAGCCGGGCGGCGGTCTGGGTGAGGAAGGTCGCCAGATTGGTGGTGCGCTGCCGGTTGGCCGGCGATGGTGCGGTCTCTGTGGTCATGGCGGTTACCACCTCTCGAGGATGGATGCGTAGTTGGTGACCGCTGTGCCACCCATGTTGAAGATGCCGCCGAGGTCTGCGGTGGGCAGCTGGAAAGTGCCGGCTTCGCCGGTGAGCTGCATGGCAGCGATGGCGTGCATGGACACGCCGGTGGCTCCGATCGGGTGTCCCTTGGCTTTCAGGCCTCCGGACCGGTTGATCGGCAACTTTCCGTCGGGCAGGGCGAGGCCCTCGTCGACCACCTCGTGGCCGTGGCCGCGTTCGGCCAGCCCGAAGACTTCGTAGTGGATGAGTTCGGCGATGGTGAAGCAGTCGTGGGTTTCGATGAAGTCCAGATCAGTGGTGGCTGTCGCGGCCTGTTCGAGTGCCTGATTCCAGGCTCGGCGGGCACCGGCGAACTCGATCGGATCGCGCCGCGACAACGGCAGGAAGTCGTTGGCGTGCGCGCGGGCACGGAACGACACTCGCCGTGGTGCGGTCCTCGCACGGTCGGCGCTGGTGATCACCAGTGCGACCGCGCCATCGGAGATCAGCGAGCAGTCGGTGCGGCGCAGTGGAGCCGCCACGTAGGGGTTCTTGTCCGAGACTTCGTTGCAGAATTCGAAGCTGAGGTCTTTGTGTAACTGAGCGTAGGGATTGGTCATGCCATTGTGGTGATTCTTCGCGGCGATGGCCGCCATGGCCGCACTGGGATCGCCATAGCGGTCGGCGTATGCGCTCGCGATGCCGGCGAAGACACCGGCGAACCCGCCGGAGACATTCGACTCCTCGGGCCGGTAGCAGCCGGACAACAGGATCTCGCCGGCGCGTGGGGTGTCGACGCCGGTCATCTTCTCGGCGCCGATGACCACAGCCACATCGCCGCGGCCCGAATCGATGAAGTCGCATGCCGCGTAGACCGCGGCGCTGCCGGTCCCGCAGGCGTTCTCCACCCGCATCGCGGGGGTGAACTGGAATTCGGGGTTGGTGAGAGAGACCAGCGAAGCCTGGAAGTCCTGATCGGAGAAACCGTTGTTGTAGACGCCGACGAACAGGCCGTCGACCTCGTCTGCGGTGACCTGTGCGTGCGTAAGCGCTTGCGGGACCACCGAGCCGATCATGGCGGTGACATCGGGTTCGTCGAGTCTGCCGAACTTCGAGTGCCCCCATCCGATGATGGATGTTCGACTGGTCATGCGTTTCCTCCAACGATAAGTGTGAAACTGGTTTGTTTGTAGGTTATTTCAGATTTTTGCGTGCAGCTTCGGTGCTTCGCTGCGGCGCAGAGTCGGTGCCAGGCGGGCGGCTTCTTCCTTGAGCAGGATCGCCAGCCGCGCCTGCCGGTCAGGACCCAGACGTGAGCTGATGGCCGCGATGCTCAGTGCCATCGCGGGTTCGCCACTGGCGTCGGGGACCGCGATGCCGATGGCCCACGACTCGGGAACCACGGTGCCTTCGTTGACCGCGACACCTCCGCGCCGGCGGACGAGTTCGGCCTGCTCGAGGATCCAGTCCGGGGTGAGGTTGGGGTAGTTCTCCGCGAGCTCTGCGGCATTGGCTGCGGTGACGGCAGAGGCCTCCTGCGGCGACATCGCAGCCAGCAGCGCCAGGCCATGAGCACCGACGCCGAGCGGATACCGGTCCCCTGCCTGCAGCACGTGGCTGCGAATCGGCCAGGTCCCTTCCTCGCGGTGCAGGCAGACCGAGTGCGTTCCGCGGCGCACCGAGATGAACGCCGCGTCCTCGGAGACCTGCGCGAGCCGCACCACCGACGCCAATGCCTGCTGCTGCAGCCCGTGCCGGCGCTCGGCGGCGCTGCCGATGATGTAGGCCTCCGACCCGAGCCGATACTTACGGTCCTCGGACTGCTCGAGATAGCAACTGCTCACCAACTCCGCGAGGAGTCTATGCACCGTGGGCTTACTCAACCCGCTCTCGGAGGCCAACTCCGCCAGCGAGAGCCCGCCCATCCGTTCGTGCCCGGCGACCATCGACAACAAGTTGAGGGCTCGGCGAACACTTTGCGTTCCGGTGGTCGGCTGTCGGTCGGCTGCGGCCGAAGCGGGGGAATCGTTCCGCATCATGGAATCCCTAGAGGTGAGTTGTGGAATGCGATTTCGTGTTGAAAGTACCTCTCAGCACTTCTTGCACGATAGGAGTGACCGTGGTCTCAGTCAACTATTCCGCTATGTGGACCATTTTGCTGGGCTTTTGTGGACTTGGTTGACGCCTCGGGGCACGCGGGCTCACAGTTGCTTCGACATCGTGACCGAGGTCACGAGCTCAGCGTTCGTGGTATCCGCTCCCCGCTCACACGCTGTTTTGCTTCGATCACAGACAGGACCCGCAACCAATGACGAAGACGATGGTGAATGAACAGCCACCCCGAATCGACTTCCGGCAGGCCCGCTGGTCACGGGTTGGTGTGCCGTTGTTCGTGACCTACTTCATCTGTTTCATGGATCGCACCAACATCAGCGTCGCGTCCCCCCACCTGGCGGAAGAACTTCAGCTCAGCGCCGCTGCGATGGGTGTGGTGTTCTCGGCCTTCTTCTGGGGATACGTCCTCAGCGGCATGCCCGCCGGAGCCTGGGCGAACAGGGGCCACGCCAAAACCATCATCGTGGTCTGCATGGTGATCATCGGCCTGGCCGCCGGCCTGACCGGAGTCGTGCACAACTATCCGGTGCTCCTGGCTGCCCGCGTCGTGCTGGGACTGGCCGAAGGCGCGATCTTCCCTGCTTTCGCGGTCATGTTCATCAGCTGGTTTCCTTCCCGGGAACGCGGACTCGCGGTTGCCTTGACCATGTACACGGTGCCGCTGTCGGCGGCAGTCATGGCACCACTGTCGGGCTGGCTGATCGACCTAGCCAATTGGCGAGCGATGTTCATCATCCAGGCCATCCCGGCGATCCTCGTCGCTGTCTGGCTGCACTTCGCCGTCACCGAGCGCCCCGAGGACAATCCTCACCTGAGCGACGAGGAACGCGACTACATCGTCACCACCCGGACAGTCGAAACCGCCGACGAATCAACCTTGCTGCAGGTATTCGCCCGCCCGACCGTGTGGCTGTTGGCGCTGGTGTACTTCTTCTGGGCGATGGGTATCTATGCGCTGACCTTGTGGCTACCCACCGTCATCGGCGACCTCACCGGTGAAGGGTCGCTGATGGTCGGATTGCTCACCGCCATCCCATTCCTGTGCGGAACAGTCGCAATGTATGTCGTCACCAAGGCCGCTGTCACCACCGGCCGCTCCTTGGGCTATTTCATCGCCCCGTGTATCGGACTCAGTGGAGCAGCGATGCTCGCCCAGCACTTCATCGATCTGGGAGTGGCCTTCAGTTTCGCGATGCTCGTGCTGTCTGCCGGCTCGATCTACGCGGCCCTGGCCCTGTGGTGGACCTGGGTGATGCAGATCGTGCCCCGTAACCAGGCCGGAGCCTCAGTGGGATTCGTAAACCTCTGCGGCAACTTCGGCGGGCTCGTCGGACCTCTGCTCATCGGCCTGGTCGCCACCGAAGGCAACACCGCATCCGGATTCTGGATCGTCGGTGTCGGCATCCTCATCGCCGCCACGGTCGTCATGGTCGTCGACGCGCGCCGCACCCGTTCCCAGGCACTCGAGCAGTCGCTCTAACTCTTCCGCCGACCTGGCATACAGAACAGAGATAGGCAATGATCAAACGCATCGCACTGGTCACCGGAGCCGCCGCCGGTATCGGCGCAGCCATCGCCGAACACCTTGCCGTTCAGGGCAACCACGTGATCCTGGCCGATCTCAACTACGAGGCCGCCAACCAGCTCGCGAAGACCCTCGCAGACCGCGGCACCGTCGCCGAAGCCGTCCGCCTCGACGTCGGCGACAGCGAATCGATCGCCCAGGGATTCGCCTGGCTCGCCGACACCTACGGGCGCTGCGACATCCTGGTCAACAACGCCGGTATCGCCCGCACCTACCCCTTCGTCGACTACCCCGACGATCACTGGCTGGCCACCTTGAACATCAACGTCACCGGGGCATTCCGGTGCGGCCAGCACGCAGCCCGGCTGATGCTCGACCACGAGTGGGGACGCATCATCAACATCGCGTCCACCAGCGGGATCCGGGCCGGCACCGGACGCACCGCCTACGGAACCTCCAAAGCCGCGCTCATCGCTCTGACCAAACAGATGGCCGTCGAACTCGCACCGCGCGGCATCACCGCCAACGCCGTGGCCCCCGGCCCGATCGAAACACCACTCTCGCGTGAAGTGCACACCGAAGCGATGCGCGAGGCATACAACAACCACGTACCCGCACACCGCTACGGCACCCCCGACGAGGTGGCCGCCGCCGTCGGCTTCCTCGCCTCGGAGGCAGCGTCCTACATCAACGGACACGTCGTGCCCGTCGACGGCGGTTTCCTCGCCGCCGGAATGCTCAGTGACTGAACGGTTTCTGTTCGTCGAGGCGTTCGGCCAACCACCCCCGAAACCCCCACCGTTTTACAAAAGGGATCGGTCCCGTCGGACCGCTCCACACCCCAGCGAGAGAAAGCAGCAGAGTGTCCATCGCGGAAGCCAGCAAGATGACAGTCGAGATGTTCTATGACGACGATGCCGATCTGTCGATCATCCAGGGCCGTAAGGTCGCTGTGATCGGTTACGGAAGCCAGGGCCACGCGCACTCGCTGAGCCTGCGCGACTCGGGCGTCGATGTGCGTATCGGCCTCAAGGAAGGCTCGAAGTCCCGCGCGAAGGCCGAGGAGCAGGGCCTGACCGTCGGTACCCCCGCCGAGGTCTCCGAGTGGGCCGACGTGATCATGGTGCTCGCACCCGACACCGCGCAGGCGTCGATCTTCACCAATGACATCGAGCCCAACCTGAAGGACAGCGACGCGCTGTTCTTCGGACACGGCCTCAACATCCACTTCGACCTGATCAAGGCTCCGGAGTTCGTCACCGTCGGCATGGTCGCCCCCAAGGGCCCCGGCCACCTGGTGCGCCGTCAGTTCGTCGACGGCAAGGGTGTTCCCGCGCTCATCGCGATCGACCAGGACCCGAAGGGTGAGGGCCAGGCCCTCGCGCTGTCCTACGCCAAGGGCATCGGCGGCACCCGCGCCGGCGTCATCAAGACCACGTTCAAGGAAGAGACCGAGACCGACCTCTTCGGCGAGCAGGCCGTGCTCTGCGGCGGCACCGAGGAACTGGTCAAGACCGGTTTCGAGGTCATGGTCGAGGCCGGCTACGCCCCCGAGATGGCGTACTTCGAGGTGCTGCACGAGCTCAAGCTCATCGTCGACCTCATGTACGAGGGTGGCATCGCCCGCATGAACTACTCGGTGTCCGACACCGCGGAGTTCGGCGGTTACGTGTCCGGCCCGCGCGTCATCGACGCCGGCACCAAGGAGCGCATGAAGGCGATCCTGGCCGACATCCAGTCGGGTGAATTCACCCGCCGCCTCGTCGCCAACGTCGAGAACGGCAACACCGAACTCGAGGGCCTGCGCAAGGCCAACGCCGAGCACCCCATCGAGGTCACCGGCAAGAAGCTGCGCGACCTGATGAGCTGGGTCGACCGCCCGATCACCGAAACCGCCTGACACCAGAGAAGAAAGCAATGGATACTCGAGTAGCAATTGTCACGGGTGCGGGCTCCGGAATCGGTGCTGCGTGCGCCGAGGTTCTCGCAGACGCGGGACACCACATCATCGTCGCCGATCGCGACGTCTCGAGCGCAGAACAAGTTGCATCTGCGCTGAACGCCCGGTCTTACAGTGCCGAACCTCAGCACATAGACATCGGGGACAAGGAATCGATCCGGTCGACTTTCGACGATCTCGCTATAAATCATGGCCGATGCGACATTCTCGTGAACAACGCGGGCATTTCACAAGTGCACGATATTTTGTCGTTTCCCGATGACGTATGGGAAAAAACGTTGAACATCAACCTGACTGGGGCTTTCCGATGCAGCCAACGGGCGGCGAAGATGATGGCCGAGCACAGGTGGGGGCGGATCGTCAACGTCAGCTCGATCAGCGGGATCCGGGCCGGCGTCGGCCGCACCGCATATGGGTCAGCTAAAGCCGGCGTCGACGCTTTGACCCGCCAATTTGCCGTCGAACTCGGGCATGCGGGTATCACGGCAAACGCTGTTGCACCCGGTCCCATCGAGACGCCTCTCGCCCATGTGACGCACAGCGAAGAAACTCGAAAGTCTTATTACAGCCACATTCCGTTGCGGCGGTATGGCAACCCTGAGGAAATCGCTTTCGCCGTTGGGTTTCTCACTTCAGAACAGGCCGGTTATATCACCGGACATACCCTGCCAGTCGACGGCGGATTCGTCGCTGCAGGACTGCTGAACATATAGCTACACCGTGACAGAGGTTCGTACTCCACGACATCGGAGCAGAGTGCATTCGCCCGTTTGTCTCAATCCCTCCGAAGGAGGACAGGTGTCAGGACAGGGATTGTCGTTCATTACGTCCGACGATGTTGAATTGATCTACGACGATGAAGGTGTCGGCCGCACCTTCCTCTTCCTACATGGTTACGGCTGTCGACGAGGACACTGGGAGTATCAGCGTCAGGCACTGTTGGATGTCGACCATCGAGTGATAGCACTCGACCTGAGGGGTCACGGCGACTCCCAGAAACCGCCGCACGGACAAACGATCGCACGTATGGGTCAGGACGTCCGCGAATTGATTTCGGCGCTGGATCTCGATCAGGTGACTCTGGTGGGGCATTCCATGGGAGTGTCGGTATCGCTCGCGATGTTCATGATCTCCGGCTCTGATCGGATCGAGCGCTTTGTCTACATTGATCAGTCGCCGAAGATCATCAATGACGAACACTGGCACTGGGGCGTCAAAGGCGTGAACTGGAGTAATGCCGATGACTGTGTGAATTTCCGTATCAAATGGAGTAATGAAGACCAAGAACCCCCACTGCCTCCCGGCTCAGCCATGGCGGAAGAACCTTGGGCGACCTTCGATCATGCTGCGGTGTCTAAACTTTTCCTCAACCACTTCGTCTCTGATTGGCGTGACGTCCTACCGCGAATTCCTGTTCCCACCTGGGTTGTGACCTCTCGCTTCACGAATTATTACCATTCGGATGGGATGGAGTGGGTCGCGAAGCAGATTCCCATCAGCCGCTTCACGATTTTCGAGCAGAGCGGACACCAGCCACATGTCAGCGAGGCAGTCGAGTTCAATCGACAACTGCTCGAATTCTGCGCACTTCCCACATCGGTGACCGCCGAACACTAAGCCTATTCACAGGACGAAGACCATGAACAAAGCTCTGCGAGCCAGACTTGCCGCAAACGAAACCGCCTACGGGATGTGGGTCACCTCGGAAGCCGCCGCCGTAACCGAAGTTGCTGCAGTCCTTGGCTTGGACTGGATCTGCATCGACATGGAACATGGCTACCTGAATTACAAAGACATTCAGGGCCATCTCGCCGCAGCACGCGGTAGCCAACTGTCAGTCTTCGTGCGACCCCCCACCCAAGCCCTCGAACCGATCAAACGGGCACTCGATGTAGGCGCCCACGGGTTGATCGTTCCGCTCATCAACAACGCCGCCGAGGTCGAAGCCGTCCGACAGCACATTTACTACCCCCCTATCGGGCGACGGGGCATCGGCGGTGAGCGCAGCGTCACCTGGGGCCTCGAGTTGGAAAACTATGTGAAGTCTGCCAACGACGAACTTATGTTCTTGCCGATGATCGAGACCCAAGAAGCTTATGACAATCTCGACTCGATCTTGTCGGTCGCCCAGATCGAAGCTATTTTCCTAGGTCCCGGCGATATGTCTGCGAGCCGCGGGGCTGTCGGCGAATGGGAAGGGCCCGGCGTCGCGGAGCTCAATCTCGACATCCTAGAGCGGGCCGAAGCACGCGGCATTCACGCTGGCCTCGTCGCACGCAGCACCGAAGAAGCAATTACTCGACGCGATCAAGGATTCCGTATGGTTTCGTTAGGGTCCGACATTGGTCTCATGATTCGGCAAATCCGATCAATGGCAACAGAACTCGGCCGCGAGCCACGACTGCACAGCTGGTTCTAATTTTCCGTCCCTACGCGTAATCGCTCCATTCCACAGGAGAAATGCAGTGTCACAACACGTCTCACCCGAAGCACCCGGCAGCAGCTCGGCGCGACACGAGGAAGCGAGCCGCTCGTCCGCCGCTGCCGGTGAACTCGACGGCATCGTCGTCGCCGTATTCGGTGCCGGGTCCCGCGCCGACAGCCTGAGTAACGGTCAAGCGGCGGCGCTGACTTTCGCCCGAGCCGGTGCGGCGGTCGCCTGCATCGATGTCGACGGTCACGCCGCCGACGTCGTCACCCAGCAAATCATCGACGAAGGCGGGACGGCACTCAGCGTCCAGGCGGACGTCACCTCAGAGGACGACGTGGTCCGCGCCTACTCGGCGATGGCCGCCGAATGGGAGCCGCCGCTGGCGGTGCACAACAATGTCGGTGTCACCATTCCAGGCGAAATCGTCGACCTCGATCGGGCCGGCTGGGACAAGGGAATGGCGCTCAATGCCACCAGCTGCTACCTCACCATCCGCCACGCCCTGCCCCACATGCTCGCCCGCGGGAAGGGCTCCATCGTCAACGTGTCATCGTTGGCCAGCATTCGTGACACGGGATACGTGTACCCGGTGTACAACGCCAGCAAGGCAGCGGTAAATCAGCTGACGATCTCGCTCGCGCTGACTTACGCGAAACGCGGCATCCGAGCGAATGCCATCCTTCCCGGACTCATCGACACTCCGATCGGACGCCAGGCGAGGGGACCCGAGGTCGACCTCGACAAGGAACTCGCCGCCCGCCATGCCGCCAGCCCGACCGGACAAATGGGCACTCCCTGGGACGTCGCCAACGCCGCGTTGTTCCTCATGAGCGACCGCGCCGCCTACGTCAACGGAGTTCTTCTGCCAATCGACGGTGGGCTGAGCGCCCGGTGCATCTGACTTCGGCGTCGGATCAATCACCGGACGCATCGGCAACACCGCCGGCGAAATCTGGACACGTTGTGGGCGATAGTGTCGGCACCACACCTTGAATTCATCCGCGTAACCGTCACATGGGTCGTCGTAAGCGGTCCCGGCAAGGAAAGCATGTCTACGAACACAACTATCGACGATGGCGCGTTGTGGATCGCGCACCGAGCGGTGCAAGACCGTCGTGAGCTTTCGGAGGTCGACGCGTGATCGCCTACGTGTTGCTCGCCGGCGCCATCGTGTG
Organism: Rhodococcus sp. IEGM 1305; assembly: GCF_030058635.1. Lineage (NCBI taxonomy): Bacteria > Bacillati > Actinomycetota > Actinomycetes > Mycobacteriales > Nocardiaceae > Rhodococcus > Rhodococcus sp. IEGM 1305. The sequence continues at coordinate 612,988 of NZ_JASHKX010000001.1, read as the reverse complement.
CGAGATCGTCGCAACGCTGTCATTGAAAGTGTCCGAAGGCTTCAGCAAGCTCCCGCCCTCCCTCCTGGTTGTGATCGGCTACGTGTGCAGCTTCACTTTGCTCGGCCTGGCGCTCAACCGCGGGCTCCCGGTTAGCGTCGGCTACGCAATATGGGCCGCTGCAGGAACAACGATCGTGGCAATCCTCGGTGTGGTGTTCTTCCGAGAATCACTCTCCGGTGTGGCCATAGCGGGATTAGCGCTCATCGTCGTTGGCGTGGGACTACTGAATCTCGGTAGCACCGGGCACGGCACTTCATCGAACCCAGCTTCGGATGACGAAGTAAGCACCCAATCACGGTGAGGTGCAATTCTGGCATACCGGTGCACGGGGTGGCCCCGGCAGGGCGGGTTGCGCCCGCTCTGCCGGCGACAGTAGTGCTGCCGCCCTGGGCAGGTACCCGATCACACCGGGCGACGTCTTCGGCCTACTGAGAGATCTGCTTTCCATTCCAGTCGGTCAGCGTCCATCCTGTCTCCGGAGTACCGGTGACAACGATGTATCCGGTGTTGGGGAGAGGGTCGGTTGTGAAAGGGCTCAAATCGGGGTTCCTCACGTTCAAGAGGACCCAGGTAGGAATCGAAGGTCCGTGCGCAAAGACAATGGGGTTTGTATCACCGCTCGCGTAGATCTCTTCGACGGCCTTGTCGAAACGCTGGTCGAATTCGTTGCCGTCGACCGAGCCGGACATACGTGAGTCACGGTTTCCCTGTAGCCAATCGTAGAAAGGGGCGTCATACGCTGCCACGGCCTCCGCCTCCGGCCTGCCTTCCAGGTCGCCGGCTTCGATTTCCTGGAGACCCGGGAGCACCTCGACCGGCTCGTTCACTGCTTCCGCCCCGGGCTGGGCGGTTTGCTGTGTTCTCACCATTGTCGAGGCGTACACCCCGTCGGAGCCCTGACCCACAAGGGCATCGGCGGCAACCTGAGCTTGCTTCCGTCCCTGTTCGGTGCTGGCCCCGGCGTGGAGGTATCAATAATCTTGGATACGTTGCCGGCAGACTTGCCCGTGGCGCATGAATGTAATGGTGATGGGTTTCTCAGGGTTGCTGAGTGCAGTGTTCGAGTTGGCGTCTGGTGTAGATGCATCGTCGGCTTCGGTGCCGCAACTCGCAAGGCTGCAAGCGCTGCGACGGAACCCGGTTTTCGTGAGACTCGAAACTCTGTGAACCATTGGTAGCTTCTTTCCTAGGTGGCGGACGGAAACATTCACTTTTCAACACAACTATGTGCACTGAATGTTGTTGAGCCGCAGAACGGCGCCGCCGCGTGCGTCGGCGGAGACCACGATTACCGAAGAAGAATTGACAGCCCGCTGAGCTGGTCCGGCGACGAATCTGCACCTCGGCGCCGGACCAGCTCCGGCATGGCGACTGTCAGTGCTGCGCGATGAAATCGAGTGGTTGGAAGTTGAATGCCTGATACTCGTTGAGGTGTGGGTTGTGCCCGCTCTTGGGGGCCCAGTGCCGGTGGTGGTCAGTACGTGCCGGTGGTGGTCAGTACGTGCCGGTGGTGGATTGGTGGTCGCGCCAGATCCAGCGGATTGTCCGAGGAAACACCGAACCACCGTGGCGCAAGGTATGGCCGCCCTCGCCGAAGACGAACTGATGGTCGTAATAGCGGTACTCCAGTGCCGCTGCCATGTCCTGGTTGGCGATCGCGAGGTCCCCGAAGACCACACGCGCGTCGCGTCGCCCGCTCTGGAGCCACATCCGAATCGGCTTGCGCGGGTTCCGTCTCACCTGCGGTGCGTGGTTGTGGCCGCCGCGGATGTCGACGAAAGAACCGCAGTGTGTGATGACATTGCCGAAGAAGTCCGGCCGGTGCCACGCCGCTGTGAAGGACGCGTTGCCGCCCGAGCTGAAGCCGACGATGACGTGGTCGCGTGGCTTCGTCGACACGTTCAGCTCACCTACCGCGTCCGGGAGCAGCTCCTCGATGAGGAACCGTGTCCAGGTGTCGTCGATCGAGTCGAACTCGATGCTTCGGTTGTCCGCACCACCGAAGATCGGGTACCCGGGTCCCGTCTTTCCCGCCTCGATGAACACGGCAAGGGTCAGGGGGATTTGGCCCTCGGCAATGAGGTTGTCCAGCACCACGTTGGCGCGGAAATCCCCCGCAAGGTATTCCAGTCCGTCGAGGAAGACGATCAACGACGCCGGCTCCGAGCCGTCGTACTGTGCCGGAACGTACACCCGATAGTCCCGCTCGATTCCTGGGTACGCGACCGAGCTCGTGTGCTGACGGACCGTGATCGAACCCGCTGGCACGCCCTCACGCGGACGCGAGTTCGAGCCGAGTGAGTACTCGGGCCAGGTATCGTCTGCGTCCGCGTATGCCGCGCGATCCTCGGTCGTGATGTGCTTGTCGGCGAACCATTCCTCCCAAGCCTCGGGGGACATTCCAGCGTTACCTGCATTGCTACGGTCGTCGGTCATGAAACCTCTTATCTTGACGTAATCGTGTTCGGGTCGATTTACCCGCAGCGACCGGGCGTGCCCTCACATGGCCGTGAGAGCACGCCCGGAGCACCCAATCTCCTGCCACGGACACCACGGAGATCAGGTAGTCCGGTGGGAAGCTGTCGCCTTCTACTGCCGCCCGATTCGCTGATAGACCTGCGGTCGCCACCGTCGCAAGGCGAGTGCCAACACGAAACCGAAGGCGAAGAATCCGTAGACGAAGGCGAGAAGAATGTTGGACATGGTCTGCGATCCACCGGTGAGGATGTGGAAGTTGAGAATGGACAGCACCATGACCGTACCGAAGCCCACGGCAGCGGCCAGGGGAAGGACGATTGATTTCATCACGTGGTCTTTGTGATTGCCTGTTCGCTTCAGGTAGGCCGGAACTGCGACAGCCGTGAGGAACTGCACCGTAATACCTGTCAGCGCAGCAACACCCAGCAACGCGGCATAGAAGGCCATCTCGTCGATGTGGAGTACGACTACGGCGGCGTTCAGGGCGAGCGCGGCCGCACTCATCACCATCGATGCCACGTAGGGTGATCCGTGGCGCGGGTGCACACCGCTCAGGGAACGGGGAAAGACTCCGTCAGCGCTCAGGTTGAACAAATAACGCGCGCCGACGTTGTGCGCGCAGACGATCACAGCGAGAGCGCTGGTGATGACCAACATCGAGGCAGCATCGAAAAGGAAGTGGCTTCCGAAGGTGACGAATGTCGAATCCATGGCGCCGGTGGGGTCGGCCACGACCAGTGACGCCGCGTCGTCAACTCCGAGTGCGTTGATGAACAGCCACGTCGTCGTCACGTAGATGACGACGGCGCAGGCGATGAGTCCGTAGGTTGCCCGGGGGATCGTTTTTTCAGGATTGCGCACTTCATCGCGGAACAAGACGGTCACCTCATAGCCGCCGAACATGCCGCTGGCCAAGAGCAGTCCGATGGACAACGATCCGTCGAACCAATTGCTAGGACTGAAGGGTGCCGCGCTCAGTCCCTCGGCACCCCCACGCGCGAAGATCACCGCGTTGTAGATGAAGACGACGATCAGTTCTCCGCACAGAACTACGGCGGTGACCTTTGCCGAGAAGTCGACGCGGAGATAGCCGAGGACTGCGACGATCAGCCAGAGCACGAACGCCCAGACATACCAGGGTAGGTCAGGGCCGTGGAAGGTATTCGTGACGAGGGTGCCAAATATGACGCCACCGAAGGGCAGGTAGCCCGCGCAGACGCAGAAGTATGCGAGCAGCATGGCAAGGCCGGATCCGAGACCGATTCTCTTCCCGAGGCCGGCCGTTACGAATGCATAGAACGCGCCGGGACGCTGAATGACGTCCGACATTCGCAAGAATCCCGTGGCGAAAGCCGCCACGATCAGGCCGCCGATGACGAAGAGGATCGGCGTGCCAATGCCGTTCCCGAAGGCAATCATGAATGGGATGACGCCAATTACCACGACGAGGGGGGCATTGAAGGCCATCACACTGAAGAACAGCCCCAAGGTGCCCATATTGCCCCTGAGCGCGGGAGCCTTTTCTTCGAGTACGCCATCCATTGTGGCCACACTTACACCTTTGTCAATCATGTACTGCCCTTCTGGAATTGGTCACCGACACACGAATGTGTTCTCAGGACGTCTGTTGCCGAAACTGTTCAGCGACGACAGGTGTGCGGCGGAGGTGCGGCTGCGCTCAACCGAATGAGCCGAGTTGGGCCTTCGGATGCGGATGCGGATGTCGGAGTCATCCGGCGCGAGAGCGCGGAAGACGTGCTGGCGGGATCTAACACCGCCCCCCTTCCGCAGCAGACCTACGACGTGATCTGAGTCACGATTCGATGTGACTGTGCTCGTTGCCGAACTCGGCCGTCAAGCGAGTCGACAAATCTCCAGGAAATCGGTCCGCATTACGGAATCAAGATCAAGACCACATTGCGGGTTATGCAGAAGGGACTGCCGATTGACCGTTCCACCCGATTGACCCGCATCGGAGATGATTTCACAATGCGGAACCCAACCGCGTGAAGTATCGGCCCGCGACGGCCTGTCGAGCTCGCAGGAAGTCCGCCAACGCGGTGTGGAATCAACTGCTGCGATTGCACCGCCGACAACTGTTGACTTCCCAGTTTTGACGCCGCTTCCGTCCTGTAGGAGGACGCACATCATGTCGGAGCGCTACCCAACCCCGCCTTCATACTCCTTCCTGAAACACCAGTGCCCGCCTCAGCTGCAACCGCTGCCCGGATCCTCAGCCGATGTAACCACCGCTGATCGCAGCCCGCCGCGTCTCCCAGCAGGCTCGCAATAGACTCACGCTGTCAGTGGGCGAACCAGAAGCAGAACCAGGTCAACTGGCACGGCACGAGTAAACAACTTGCCGGGCATGACGAGTCAGCCATGCGGGTGACAGGACCGAATTTGTCGGCGATTGCGTCAATTGCGTCTCGGACCATGTCCTCATCCAACGCCTCGGGGTCCAGCGCTGGTAGATCCACCAGCCCTCGACGCAGCGCCTCCAGCGAGCGTGTTGCCGGTTCCGGGAAGTGGGTCTGCAGAGCTAAGAGGGAGCTTTCTACGAAGGCACGGATGAGGTTTCGCACCCGGTGGCTGACAGAGCCGTACGCGTAGATCTCGCGAATCAACCTCAGTTCCCACTCGGTGGCACGGGATGATCCGCCTGGCGAAAATTTCGTCCAGATCAACGAAATGATAGGTCACCGATCCCAACGCCACACCGGCACGATCAGCAATAGGTCGAGGTGGCGGCCCGCAGCCCCTCCCCAGCAACGATATCCAAGGCGGCCTTCCTGATTCGCGCATTTCGTGACGGGTCGTTCGCGATCCCCTTGCGGACCATCAGCCAGATCCCACCTCTGGTCGTGGCGATATGCGATCAGCCATAGTGCGTACGGTAGTACGTACTTCTACGACGGAAGGAGCTCGCATGGAGGCGACGAAGTTGCAGGAGCGTGCGGCCGCGCGGGCGGAGGAGCTGCCCGGGGCGGGGTTGGAGCATCCGTTCGGCGACGGATGGGGTGTGTTCAAGGTCCGCGGGAAGATATTCATGCTCCTGACGCACGTGACAGGTGAGCCGATGGTGATCTTGAAAACGGACCCGGCGGAGGGGAAGGCATTGCAAGCCTCGCACGAGCACATCACGCCGGGCTATCACATGAACAAGCAACACTGGATCACGCTGACGCCAGGTGGGGACATCGACGCGCAGCTAGTCGACGATCTGGTGACGGAGTCGTATCTCCTGGTCGTGGAAAAGCTGCCGAGAACGCAGCGGCCGATCGACCCGGATCGGTTTGGACAGGGCCGGGCATGACGGTCTCAGGGCATCGGGTAGAGCAGGCCGCTCGGCGTACCGCCGAGGATCTTCCCGGGGTCAGCCACGGGTATCCCTTCACCGAGGGACTGGACGTGTACAAGGTCGCCGGCAAGGTGTTCCTGATCGTCACCGAGGATCCTGCCGAGCGGATCGTCACCGTCAAAGTGGACCCAGACCACGGGCGCGCGCTGCAGCGCTCCCACGAAAGCGTCGGCCCCGGACGATACCTCGACAAACGACACTGGCTTTCGATCGCCGCGGGGCCGGGCGTGACGACCGACCTGGTGGAGAACCTTGTCGCCGGCTCGTATGCACTCGTCGTCGAGCGAGTACCTCGCCGTGATCGCCCGGACGATGCGCGGGAAGCGATCGATCGTCACATTTCCGACTGAGCCGCAACAGGATAGGACGCAGGAAGAAGGATACTGATGGTTGTGGAGAGGCCCCCATCGTTGTTTGACGTGGACGACACATCGCGTCCGCTGGCGGACCGCCTACGGCCGTCCGACCTGTCGGACGTGGTCGGGCAGGATCATCTCCTGGCGTCCGACAGTCCGATCGGGCGAATGGTTGCGCAGCGGAAGCATACTCGAGCAGGTCCCGAAGCCCCGGCTGCGGGGCAGCGTAGGCCGCCTCGAGCACCTCGATCTCGAACTCGACCGCCGCGGCGAGCAGATTCTGCTTACCTCGGAAATGGCGATACAACGCCGGACCGGTGATACCGACATCGGCCGCGATGTCCGCGATCGCGGCATCGTGAAAACCCCGGCGCTCGAACTACTTCTCCGCAGCGGCGACGATGAGCTGCTTGCGGTTTCGTGGCCGACGCTGCACGGCAACATCAGTCATGGTCCGCTCCTCTTTTTCAGGTGCCGCACCCGGCGAATCTCCACGGCAGCGCGCACCCGGGGCACCGCCGTCCTTCACCACCATGTGAGCAGTCGTTCGGGACTCCTTCGGAGTGCCCGACTCGATCATCCCACGGACCAGCCTCGCCGACATCAGTCGTCAGTCACTATTCGCGGTGGTGCACATTACCGGCGGTCTGCGGGCCCGCCGCGATGGTGGCCCGGTGCGACCCGGACGAGCGTCGCGGGATCAGGGTGGGCATCGCGCGCCGGATCGGATCGTCGACGGGGGTGGTGGCGAGCATCAGATCGAGCGCGGTGGCGGCGATCTGGTCGAACGGGGTGCGCACCGAGGTGAGCGGGACCGGAAGACGTTGCGACAGTGGGATGTCGTTGTAGCCGACCAGGGCGACGTCGTCGCCGACTGTCAACGAGCATCTGTGCGCGGCAGCCACGACTCCGAGCGCGAGATTGTCGTTGGCGGCGAAGACCGCGGTTGGACGGGACGCGGAGCGGAAGAGCCGGTTCCCGGCCTCCTCGCCGTCCTCGATGCCGAACGTCGTTTCGACGATCCACTCGGGCACTTCCGCGATTCCCGCTTCCCGCAGCGCCTTTCGCGCCCCGGCCAGACGACCGACGGCGGTGGACGCGAACAACGGGCCCGACAGGACGGCGATGTCGGTGTGCCCGAGGTCGATCAGATGACGGGTGGCGAGATAGCCGCCCGCCTCGTCGTCGCCGACCGAGGACGGACTGATCCCGTCGGTCCTGAGCACGAGCGCGTGCGGCACGCCGCGCTCCCGCAGCTCGCGCGGCAGCGGGTCGTCGCGCCGGCTCGAGGCGACGATCAGGCCGTCCACGTTCCGGGCGAGCAGCGTCCTCGCCGCGTCGGACTCGTCGGCGGGGTTGTCCCCCGTCGTGGCGACGACCGTGAAGTAGCCGAGGCGGGTCGCGGCCCGGCTGATCGCCTCGTACATCAAGGCCATGACGGTGTCGCTCAACCGTGGGACGAGGACGCCGATCGTCGCGGTCTGCCCGCGGCGCAGGCTCGACGCGAAGGTGTTGCGCCGGTAGCCCAGTTGATCGGCGACCGCCCGCACTCGTTCGGCGGTAGCGGAGCGGGACGGTGGAACGCGATCGTCGAGCACCCGGCTGACGGTCGAGGTGCTCACCCCCGCCGCGTCCGCCACTTCACGCAGCGTCACGACGTGCTTACCGTCCCGCGCCCGCTGGGGCGCGCTCCCATTGGCTTCCATGGTCTTCCTCTCTACCGCCTCGGCCCGGCCCTCCGCGCGTGAGGTAAGGCCTGATCACATCCGATTCAGAACGTGACCCTTGACACAGACACGATCGTATCGCACGATGAAATCGTTCACGGGAACGTTCCCGGGAACGTTTGCAAAAGTCTCCTTCGATGGAAAAGAGCGATCATGAGCACACTCGACCTCCGCGGCCTCACACCGGCGCCGGTGACACCCTTCACCCGTGACGGCGCCGTCGACTACGACGCCATCCAGCGCCTCGGCTCGTGGCTCGGCAGTGTCGACGGCGTCAAGGGCCTGGTCGTGCTCGGCCACGCCGGCGAGGGCACCTTCCTCACCCAGGACGAGCAGGTTCGCGTCATCGCCGCCTTCAAGGAGTCCGTCGACGGCCGGCTGCCGATCATCGCCGGCATCACCGGCGAAGGCACCGCAGTCTCCGTGGAGGAGGCCCGCCGCGCGGTCGACGCGGGCGCCTCGGCCGGCCTGGTGTACCCCTCCCACGGATGGCTGCGGTTCGGTTACCAGGACGGCGCCCCGCAGGATCGGTACAAGGCGATTCACGAAGGGTCCGGGCTGCCGCTGATCCTGTTCCAGTACCCCGACGCCACCAAGGCCACGTACAACCTGGACACCCAGCTCGAGATCGCCGCCCAGCCCGGTGTGTTCGCCACCAAGAACGGCGTGCGGAACATGCGCCGCTGGGACCGTGAGATCCCGGTCCTGCGCCGCGAGAACCCCGACCTGCAGATCCTGAGCTGCCACGACGAGTACCTTCTGCACACCATCTTCGACGTCGACGGCCTGCTCGTCGGCTACGGCGGACTCGCGCCCGAGCCGCTGGTCGAACTCATCGCGGCAGGCAAGGCCAAGGACTACCCCGCGGCCCGGGCCATCCACGACCGCCTCCTGCCGGTGACGGCGAACGTCTACCACCGCGGCTCGCACATGGAAGGCACCGTCGCCCTCAAGGAAGGCCTCGTCGCCCGCGGAATCCTCGAACACGCCACCGTGCGCTCACCGTTGCTGCCGCTCGCCGAGGGCGCTGGTGCCGAAATCGCCGCCGCGCTGCAGTCGGCCGAGCTGACCTCGGTCGTCGCCCACGCCTGACCCCGCTCGACCCGTCACCTCGGATTCACCGAATCCGCCGCTACGCGGTGCCACTGCGCCGCGTGCCGGTTCTGCCGCCCGGCCCGGACACCCCGGGCCGGCCGGCACCACCCGCAGCAGACCCGGCCCACTCCCGGCCGCAGGTTCGTCGCCCCTTCCGAGCCGGCAGCGTCGGATGCCCCATCGTCAGTTGCGCCACACTCCTCGTCTGCGGTTCGAACACCAGAAAGTAGGCTCACCGATGAGTCAGCCATCTCGCACATCAGCCGATCCCGTCGGAGGCGGTTCAGTGGTCGCAGACACCCCTCCGCCGCCCGGAGGTCGCGTCCGGCCCCAGCGGCGGTACTGGGTTCGGACCCTGGCCATGGCCGGTCCCGCATTCATCGCCGGAGCCTGGCAGTTCGGGCCCGGCAACCTCGCCAGTGCCGTCCAGGCCGGCAGCGAGTACAGCTACTCCCTGATCTGGGTGATCGCCGTCTCGACGATTTTCATGCTGGTCTACGCCGACATGAGTGTCCGCCTCGGCATCCGCACGCCCGTATCGATGATCAGCTCGGTCAAAGACATCCTGGGCCGACGCGTCGGCGTCTCCGCCGGCATCGGTGTCTTCATCATCACCCTGTGTTTCTCCGTGGGCAACGCCGTCGGATCCGGCCTGGGACTGTCGATGGTCTTCGGCGGGTCCCCGATAGTGTGGTCCGCCGTCTGCACAGTCTTCGTCGGACTGATCCTGTTGTTCCGCAACGTCTATCGAACCGTCGAACGCGTCCTGCTGGTGATCGTCGCCCTCCTCGCGGCCACCTTCGTCTTCAGTGCCGTCATCGCCCAACCCGACTGGTTCCAGGCCGTGCACGGACTCGTCCCGAGCATCCCGCCGGGTGGACAACTGCTCGTCGTGGCCCTCGTCGGCACCAACTTCTCCCTCAACGCCGCTTTCTTCACGTCCTACGGCACCCACGAACGCAAGCGCACCGCAGCCGAATACCGGCAAACCACCATCGCCGACACCATCCCGGGCATCGTGGCACCCGGCATCATGACCTCGCTCGTGATCATCGTCGCCGCCGCTGTCCTCGGCCGGCAGAACACCGAAGCAACCACCCTCGCAGGCCTGGCCAAGATCTTCGAACCCATCGCCGGCCCGATCGGATCGACGATCTTCGCACTCGGGCTGTCCGGGGCCGCGTTCTCCGCGATGGTCGCCAACGCCACCGCCGGAGGCACCATGCTCTCCGACGCGCTCGGCAAAGGACCGTCGCCCAGCACACCGACAGCCAAACGTACCAGCGCCGTGATCCTCGGCTTCGGACTCCTGATCACGATCCTGTTCACGAAATCCCCTGTCCAGCTGATCATCTTCGCCCAGGCATTGACCGTGCTGATCGCACCGTTCCTCGGACTCCTGCTCTTCGTGATGAGCAACAACCGTCAGCTGATGGGCAACCTCCGCAACACCTGGTGGAAGAACATCATCGGCGCCCTGGGATTCCTCTCGATCCTGTCCCTGTCCGGCCTGCTGATCTACGAACTGCTCGGCTAACACCGACATGGGGCGGCACACTGCACACCGCAGTGTGCCGCTCGACTGCTGCATCCACCCCCCGAAGCAATCCGCGAGGAATCAGAAACCATGCCACTCTTCGTCGTCGACTACACCTACTCAGCCCAGACCGCCGCAGGACGTGACACGTACCGATCCGAACACCGAGCATGGCTCTCCGAATTGGTCGACCGCCAGATCGTCATCGCCTGCGGTCCGTACGCCGATGACAGCGGTGCCTTCATCCTCGTGGAGTCCGACACCACCGCAACGGTGGCACAACTCTTCACGCAGGATCCCTTCGTCATCCAGGAACTCGTACCCGAACATCGAATTCTCGAATGGACGCCGGTGATTGGTCGTCTCTAGACCGACGATGGAGCAGGGAAGGATTCGAAATCCGTATTCTCGACTGGTCGTCACAACCAACTCGGCGGGAAGCGTCTCGACCCGACCCGCCCATTCCTGGCGGAGACCTGCAAGGTATCCCAGCGGTTTCGTGTTCGCGTCGTGTGGTCTTCGCGTCGCGGAATCCATCCGTGCCTCTCAGTTCCACTTTCGATTGCGCAGGTCAAGCTTCTTTGGCGTTGTAGGGACTGTCAGAAGAACGGTTGATCCGGAGTGTGCGCCATCACAACCAGCCGTCTCATCGCGCCGACGACCGCGGCCCTGACCGCTGAGTATAGGAACCGACAGCGATATCGTTGAAAGCACGCTATCGAGAGGTGCATCCACGGTTGTATCTGAACTGGTCGTGCCGTCGGGACCAGTGCGCGGAACCCACGAGCCGACGGAGTGAGTAGACCGTCCGATGGCTGAAGGTGATCCGCTCGACACTCAGCGGTACCCGCCGGTCCCGGCCGCGGAGTTGGCAGGCACGGGCTTCAACGATGTTCAGGAGATCGGTCGCGGCGGTTTCGGCGTGGTCTACCGCTGCACGCAAGAGGGCCTGGACCGTCAGGTGGCGGTGAAGGTGCTCACCGTGGCGCTCGACGACGAGAACCGTGCCAGATTCTTTCGGGAGCAGCGCGCGATGGGCCGGCTGACCGGGCACCCGAACATCGTCAACATTCTGCAGGTCGGTGTCACCGACAATGGACTCCCGTACATCGTCATGCTTTATCACCCACAAGACTCTCTCGACGCTCGGATCCGCCACAACGGTCCGCTGCCGTTGAGGGACGCACTACGTCTTGCGGTGAAGATGGCCGGCGCCGTGGAGACAGCGCACCGGCTCGGCATCCTGCACCGCGACGTCAAGCCCGCGAACATCCTGCTCACCGAGTACGGCGAGCCCGAGCTGGCCGACTTCGGCATCGCGCACATCTCCGGCGGTTTCGAGACCGCCACCGGCGCCATTACCGGGTCGCCGGCGTACACCGCACCGGAGGTGCTGAGCGGTGATCCGCCGAGTCCGGCCGCGGATGTTTACGGTCTCGGTGCCACTCTGTTCAGTGCCCTGACCGGTCATGCCGCGTTCGAGCGGCGCAGCGGTGAGCAGGTGGTGGCGCAGTTTCTGCGGATCACCACACAGCCGGTCCCCGACCTTCGCGAGCAAGGTATCGCGGAGGATGTGTCCACGGCGATCGAACGCGCAATGTCCCGCACACCCATTCAACGCCCGGCCACGGCGGCCGATTTCGGGGAGGAATTGCGACAACTTCAGCAACACCACGGCTTCGCGGTCGACGAGATGGCCCTTCGCATAGAACCCGGTGGTGGGGTCACTGACCGAGAACCGGTGTCGCGGGAGCAGCGACCGTCCACTCATCCCTCCCATGGGGGTGCCACGGGCAGTCTTCCGCTGGAGTTGACCAGTTTCGTCGGCCGTCGCCGCGAACTCGCCGAGGCGACGAACTTGCTGGCGCGGTCTCGGCTCGTGACATTGACGGGGATTGGAGGTGTCGGCAAGACACGTCTGGCGATACAGGTCGCGGCGAGCGTTCACCGCGAATACTCCGACGGTGGGCGCCTGGTTGAGCTGGGTGAACTGCGTGACGAGTCGTCGTTGGTCGATTCGGTGGCCACGGCCGTGGGACTGCGAGACCAGTCGGCGAGGCCGCTGCAGGACGTCCTGATCGAACATCTGGCGCCACGGGAACTTCTGCTGGTACTGGACAACTGCGAGCACATGGTGGACGCGGTCGCCGAACTGGCCGGCTCTCTGCTACACACCTGCCCGCGGTTGCGGATCCTGGCCACCAGCCGCGAACCCCTCGACATCGGCGGCGAAGCGGTGCTGCGGGTCCCGCCGCTGAATGTCCCGGATCTTCAGCGGGAGGTCACGCTGCGCGAGATGCCGAAATACGATGCAGTGGGTTTGTTCGTCGAACGTGGCGCTGCCGGGGTTCCTGGCTTTTCTCTCACCGAGGACAACGCGGCGACTGTGGCTGGTATCTGCCACCGCCTCGACGGATTGCCGCTGCCGATCGAGCTGGCCGCTGCCCGGTTGCGGGCGATGTCACCCGAGCAGATCCTCGAGCGGCTCACCCACCGCTTCACCCTACTGAACCGAGGCAGCCGCGGTGCGCCGACGCGGCAACAGACATTGCGGTTGTGCATCGACTGGAGCTTTGAGCTGTGTACCGCTGGAGAACAACTGGTGTGGGGGCGGCTGGCGGTCTTCGCGGGAAGCTTCGAACTCGATGCCGCGGAGCAAGTGTGCGGCGAGAGACTGGTCCAGGACGAGTTGCTCGACACGCTGACCTCCCTGGTCGAGAAGTCGATCCTGATCCGGGAGGAGTCCGGATCGGTGGTGCGGTTCCGGATGCTCGAGACGCTCCGCGAGTACGGCTACGAGCAACTCGAGCAGATCGGTGAGCGAACCGTGTTGCGTCGCCGGCACCGGGATTGGTACGAGGCGTTGGCGGTCGAATCGGAGGCGGAGTGGATCAGTGCCCGCCAACTCGAGTGGATCAGCCGTCTGAAACGGGAACAACCGAACCTGCGGGGAGCTCTCGAATTCTGCATCACTGACGACGTGCCCGCTGGCCTTCGTATGGCCACCGCGCTCTATTGGTTCTGGGGCTCGCAGGGCCTCTACAACGAGACCCGGCGCTGGCTCAACAACCTGATTGCCCGTCAGAGCGGCCCACCTGCCCTCGAATGGGTCGAAGCGCTGTACTGCGCCAGTGTGATGGCAAACGTGCAGGGCGATCTCCAGGTCGGCGCCGCCCTCGTGGAGAAGGGACGTGTGGCGACCGAGCAGACGGATGACCGCATGATGCACGCCCTCGTCGACGGGGCTGATGGCATGCTGGCCCTCTACAGCGGTGACCCCACGCGCTCCTATCCGCACCTCGAGACCGCCCAGGCGGAGTTCCGCAATCAAGGCAAACGCGCACACGAAATCAGCGTCGGGTACGGGCTGGGTTTGGCGTATGGACTGTGCGGATTGATACAGCAATCCATCGAGTGCTACGAGCATGTTCTCGCGGTCACCGAAGAGCATGTGAGAATCGTCAGGCCCAGTTCGCCGCCTGTGGAATGCCCTGTCAGAATCCCCAGCCAACCTTTGCACAGGCGGCTCGATCCTGGGGGCTGATTGGGTCTCCCAGATGTGCGGACGGGCGTGACCTGGCATCCTCCGTATAAACGAAATTGCCGGGTGCGGTCGTCGAGACGCGCAGGCGCTTGGAACGCAAGCGTCATCGTGGAAATGGACGCAGCCGTAGGCTCAAGCGTTTATCGCGGCTGCGTCGGAAGCTATTGGGGCGATCAGGCAGTTCTCTGGCCGGACTCGCAGCGAATCGCCGTGGAGGTAGAGACGACCGCCTTGATCGTGGCCGAGGGCAAGAACACCGGGCGTGCAACTGCGGGGGGGGGCGTCACGCGTGCGGCCGACCGCGGTGGTCTGCGCCAACGATCTGTTCGCGCTGGGCTTATCCACGAGTGAGTCAGCGCCAGGGTGGGTACCGGACGAACTGGCCATCGTCGGGTACGAGGACTTGGCGGCTGCGGTCGCGCTCAGTCCGGTGCGCCAACCTCGCTGGCAACTCGGACGCACAGCCGCCACGCTGTTGGTCCGCGAGGAGCAGGAGGCCGACGACGAGCACGAACAAGTGCTGGTTTGCGCGGAGCTGGTCGTGCGTCGCACCAAGCGCACGGTTCCCGTGCTGGTCCATCTTTGCTCGTTGTCAGGCTAGGTCCGAACCAGCCTTTCTGGCAGCAAGACAATTTCGCGGCCCGACACCGGCAAGCGAACATCCAGCCCCGCTGGGATCGGCTCACCGGTGCGGGCCCCCACGGGGGTCAGTTCAGGTTCGTGCGGAAGAAGCTGGTCAGCTTGTCGAACGGAATGAGGTCGACGCGGTCGTAGAGGTCCACGTGACCGGCGCCGGGAACGGTCACCAGTTCCTTGGGCTCACCAGCGAGCCGGTAGGCCTCTTCGCTGAACTCTCGGGAATGGGCCTGGTCGCCGGTGATGAACAGCATCGGCCGAGGAGAGATCGTGTCGATGTCGGCGAACGGGTAGAAGTTCATGAACTTGGAATTGCTCGACAGCGTGGGGTGCGTGGTGGTGTCCGGGCTATTCCCACGGGATGTGCGGTAGAAGTCGTAGAACTCACGCTCGATCGCCGTTGACTGATCATTCAATTCTTCAGGGGTCCCGCTGGTGTACTCGGTTTCACCGCCGGTGAATTCGACGTCTCGCTGGGCTGCGGCTTGCGCCAAGGCCGCTTGGCGCTGGTCGGGGGTGACCGAGTGGCCCAGCCCGTTGCGGTTGACGCCGCCCATGTCGTACATGCTGACCGTTGCGACGGCCTTGATGCGCGGGTCGATCTTGGCGGCGCTGATGACGAAGCTGCCGCTGCCGCAGACCCCGATGGCGCCGATCCGCTCCCTGTCGACGAATGACTGGGTGCGCAGGAAGTCCACGCCGGCGCTGAAGTCCTCGGCGTAGATGTCGGGGGCCACAGCGTTGCGGGGCTCGCCGTCGCTCTCGCCCCAGAACGACAGGTCCAGGGACAGGGCGACGAATCCCTGCTCGGCCATCTTGGTCGCGTAGAGGTTGGCGCTCTGCTCCTTGACCGCTCCCATCGGGTGTCCGACGACCATCGCCGGATTCGTTACATTACGGTCGATGTCCTTGGGGACGAACAGGTTACCGGTGACGTTCATCTGGTACTGGTTCTTGAAGGTCACCTTCTCGACGGTGACCCGGTCGCTGGTGTAGAAGTTATCGGCACCGTTGGAGGTGTCACCGGCGGGCAGGTTGGTCGACTGGGCCACCGGTGCCGAGGACGTGGTGTCCCGCTCGGACGGGGTGCAGCCGGTTGCGGCGAGCACGCTGACTAGGGCCGCACTGGCACCGGCCAGCTTGAGGCCACGGCGGGTGACGTTCCGCCTCGCGTAGGCGGCATCTGATTTCGTGTTCATCGTTGATGCTCCTAGTGTTCTGCACCGAAAGCGCACGGTGCAAAGGGATTTACAGAGACTGTTGGGTTTGGGTGGTTGGTGGCCAGAGTGTGAGCGGTGCGTAATCGCTCGACGCTCGCACCGACGTGCTGCATCAGCCAGCGGTCAGGCGACGGGTTCGTGGACCCGGTCTTCGCCTCGACGGTGGGTGTGTCGGCGCTCGGTCGTGTGGTGGTGGCGCTCGGTCGTGTGGTGGTGGCCGCGAGCAGCGCTATCCGCGCCACGGCCGATCCGGTCAGGCCGCGTCGAGTACCTCACGGAAGCTGCTGTGAGTGGTGTGCATGGTCCAAAGTTTGTCGGCGAGCACGTCGGGGTCGTGTGTCGGGTGTCCCGGTGTGATGGCCCCGGGGATGATGAGTTGGGCGACGTGAACACCAGAATCTGCCAATTCCGTATGCAACATCTGGGCGTAGGCGGATTCGCCGGCGAAGGCGATGGATGTTCCCGCGACGTTCGGATTGGGTCGGGTGGCGCTGGCGCCGTTGACGAACAGTACGGTGCCCCGGCCTTGTTTCCGCATGCTCGGCAACACGTGCCCAACCGCCGCGACCGGACCCAGAACGGAGAACTCGACCGCGGCGATCAGGTCATCCCGCGTGGTGTCGAGCACGGGACGGAGGAACTCGCGCTGCGGAATCGGGCTGTATTCGAGCACGTCGATCGGTCCGAGCTCGGAGGCGGCCCGGTCCAGAGCGGTGCCGAGGGCCTCGGCGTCACGGACGCTGGCGGCATAGCCGCGGGCGTTGATGCCCGCCTGCCGCAGGTCCGCGGCGAGGGCGTCGACATTGCTCTGGGTACGGGAGATCAGTGCGACGTTGAATCCCTGGGCGCCGAATTTTCGGGCGACGGCGGCTCCGAGTCCTTTGCCGGCGCCGATGATGACGATGGTGGACATTGACTGTGGTCCTTCCTGTCGGCGGGTGCGGCCCCAGAGGGGTAAGGGGCCGCACGCGCGCTTTGTGTGGATCAGAGTGTGAGCAGAACCTTGGTGGCGCGGCGCTCGTCCATTGCCTTGTAGCCTTCGGCGGCCTGCTCGATGGGGAGGGTGAGGTCGAAGACCTCGCCCGGGTTGATCTGGCCGCTGATGATGAGCTCGATCAGTTCGGGCAGAAACCGGCGTACCGGCGCGGGGCCGCCGTGCAGGTGCACACCGGAGAAGAACAACTCCATACCGGGGAGTTCGACCTCGTGTGCGACGCCCACGTAGCCGACGTGACCGCCGGGGCGTGCCGATCGGATGGCTTGCATCATCGATTCCTGGGTGCCGACGGCCTCGATGACCGAGTGCGCCCCGAGGCCGTCGGTGAGTTCCTTGATCTTGGCGACACCGTCGTCGCCGCGCTCGGTCACGATGTCGGTCGCGCCGAACGTGCGGGCCAGGGCCTGTCGATCTGTATGGCGGCTCATGGCGATGATGCGCTGCGCGCCGAGGTGCTTGGCGGCGAGCACGGCGAGCAGTCCCACCGCGCCGTCTCCGACGACCGCGACCGTCTTCCCGGGGCCGGCCTCGGCGGCGACGGCGGCGAACCATCCGGTGCCGAGGACGTCGGAGGCGGCAAGCAGGGATGGGATCTGCTCCGGGGTCGGCTGCGTCGGGGTGGCCACGAGGGTGCCGTCGGCCAGCGGAACACGCACATACTCTGCCTGGGTGCCGATGGAGCCCATGGGAACGGCGTGCACACAGCGACTCTGGTAGCCGGACTGGCAGATCTCACAAGTGTTGTCGGAGGCGAAGAACGACCCGATGACGAAGTCGCCGACCTTGACGTGCTTGACGTCGTCGCCGATCTGCTCGACGACGCCGACGTACTCGTGACCCATCGGCTGGGGCCACTCGGGCTTTTCGATACCGCGGTAGGGCCAGAGGTCGGAGCCGCAGATGCAGGCCGCGGTGACGCGGATGATCGCGTCGGTCGGTTCGGTGATGGTCGGGTTCTCGCGCTCTTCGACTCGGACGTCGCCGGGCGCGTGCATGATGACTGAACGCATGGATGTGCTCCTTCTGATTGGTTTAGCGAAGTTCCGCCAGCGGGCGGGCTGTGTCGGAGGAGGGAATCGGATTCGGGGTGCCCCGGTGGCGCATGAATGTGGCGTATGCGGCCACCGCCAGCGCCACCGATACAGCGGTGATCACACCCAGTGGCAGCAACATGGCGGCTCCTGCGATGCCGACGAATGGAGCGGAGATGCCGCCGAACGCAAAACGGGCCATGCCCAGCAGTGACGACGCGGTGCCGGCGATCTGCGGGTATCCGGCGAGAGCGAGGGTGGTGGTGGGCGGGGTGGTGACAGCGACACCGCTGACCATCACCACGAGCGAGATGATCACCGCGGCCAGTGGCAGCTCGAACAGCCCGGACGTGAGTAGGCCCAGTGCTCCGGATGCGCACATCGCCAGTCCGGTGAGAAGCGTGCCCTGCACGCTCCAGTGTTCGCTGGTGCGTCCCGCGAGAAACCCGAAGACCATGAACCCGGCGGAGTTCAGCCCGAACGCGAACGCATACTCCTGCGGCGTGAGGCCGTACATGCCCTGCAGTACATAAGTTGCCCCGCTCAGGTAAGCGAACAGAGCGGCGTATACGAAGCCCTGGACGAGCACCGCGCCGAGGAACACACGGTCGGATAGCAGAGTGCGGACGTCGTGGCCGATCTGGGCGAAGCCCCCGTCCGTGCGCAACTGACGAGGGAGGGTCTCACGGAACCCGAACACGATGGCGACGAGGATGAGCACACCGATCGCTGCCAGGAACAGAAACAGGCCACGCCAGTCGGTGATTCTCGCCAGTTGACCTCCCAACAGCGGACCCACGATGGCTGCGAAGCCACCGAGGACCGTGAGTCGACCGTAGAACCGCATTAGCGCGCCGCCGGAGTAGATGTCGCGGCCCGCGGCCTGAGCGATGACGATCCCGACGCCACCTGCCATCCCCTGCACGAGACGGGCGACGATCAGCAGCTCGACGCTCGGGCTTACCGCGCACAGCGCCGAGGTGAGGATGTACGCAGCCACCCCGACGTACAGCGGGACACGGCGCCCGAACCTGTCCGACAGCGGCCCGGCGATCAGCTGCCCCAGCGCGAGGCCTATCAGGCACGCCGTCACGGTCAGTTGGGCCATGGAGGTGGCCGCGTCGAGCTCGATCGTCAGCGCGGGCAGCACCGGTAGATACAGGTCCATCGAGATCGGGCCGAAGACCGTCAGCACGAGCAACAGGATCGGCAACACCCGGCCGATAGGCTGCTGCGGCGTAGTGAACGTCGTAGGTAACGAGGACGAAGAAATTGGCACACTGGCAGTCAACCCTCGCGTGCTGAGACCAGGAAGTCCCTGCGGAGAGGTGTACCGAGAGGGCACCCCTCCCACCCAGAACACGATCTATTCTTTCGAACATGGACAACCGAACCGAGGTCCGCGAGTTTCTCATGTCGCGCCGCGCCAAACTCACCCCCGAGGAGGTGGGACTCCCGGCCGGCCCGAACAGGCGAGTTCCGGGACTCCGCCGCGCCGAAGTCGCCACCCTCGCGGGTGTGAGCGTCGAGTACTACTCCAAGCTCGAACGCGGTGCAATCGCCGGCGCCTCCTCATCGGTGCTCGATGCAATCTCGCGTACGCTCCAACTCGACGACACCGAACGCGAGCACCTGCTCGACCTCGCGCGCGCCGCCGACGGCATCTCCACATCACGGCGTCCTCGACGCCGGGCGTCCAAGCAACCACCCGCACGTCCAAGCCTGCAATGGGCGCTCGACGCGATCACCGACGGCATCGCGTTCGTACGGAACCAACACCAGGACCTTCTCGCGACGAATGCACTCGGACGCGCCTTCTACGCGCCCCTCATCGGCGACGGCGGACTTACCCCCAACCTCGCCCGATTCCAATTCCTCGACCCCGCCTCCCGCGACTTCTACCCCGACTGGGACGCATTCGCCGAGATGTGCGTCTCAATCATGCGCGCCGAGGCCGGACGTGACCCGCATGACCGCGCAATGCAGGACCTCGTCGGTGAGCTCTCCACACGAAGCGACACCTTCCGCAGATTATGGGGCGCTCATGACGTCAGAACCCACGGCTCGGGATCCAAACGTTTCAACCACCCTCTCGTCGGCGAAATCAACCTCGCATACGAAGAACTCATCCTCACCGCTGAACCCGGACTCGTCCTCATGATCTACACCGCCGAACCGGGATCCCCCTCGGCGGAACGGCTCCGACTGCTCGCCTCCTGGACTGCCGACCACCACACCGCCATCCCCGAACACTGAACTGAGGACCGAGCCTTGCAAATCTTGTCGGCGCGTCCGCCTGCGGGTCCAGTCGAGGGACAGAGAAGTGATCGCCTCCTCGAACCGGGCGGACATCTGGGCGCGGCACGCTGTTTCGTCCGCTCGTGAGGGATCGCTTCCTGGATACTTCACTGAATAGCTCTCCTCATCGTCGACGAAGTCGAACAGAGAACGTCGATGGCGGCGGAATTTCTTCTATCGGCTCGCCGACGACGAATCGCCCAATGAGCCTGCTCGTCGTTGACACCGCCTAGATTCAAACTCGATGTGATCACAGTCGGTTGCGCATCGGAAGGTGCTGCCGGCGAGGGCTTTTCTGCCACGGACGGATTGGCGACGGTGATTCGCACGCGAGTTGTCGGTGCCTGCCAGAGCTGGCCGACTAGCCAAGGAACAATTACGCGCGTTCCAGCGAAAAATCAAGTGGCGCAACGGAGTCGAGTGCATTAATCAGCATCCTACGAAGCGACGCGGTGCGGGTACTCTGCCAGGCCAGTACGCCTACTCCCGGAAGGCAAGTTCTCATGAATCTTCGCACGGGGGCTCCGGCCTCCTGCACGCCGCACTCAGGCGGTACTGCTGAGCGATGAGCACGTGGAAGGCTCGCCGTCGTCTGAGGTGGTTGCGAGGCGGTGGCCGGGTGGAAATCCGTGACGGCGTGCGACCGTGGCGATCACCAGGGCGGACACGGCGAGGACCAAGACGATCCAGGGGAACGAGGACGCTCCGAGTTTCCCGAGGACAACTCCGCCGAGGCCGCTGCCGCCGAAGATCGCCAGGTTGAAGCTGGTGATCAGCATCGAGGTCGCCAGATCACCGTCGCGACCGGCGGCGTCGGAAAGTGCGGTCTGCACCTGGGTGGCAGCTCCACCGAAGGTGAAACCCCACCCGACGATCGCGAGGAAGTACGGCACCAGCAGATGGCCAGTGAGCCCCAGAATCAGGCAACCGAGTGCGAATGTGGACAAGCTGCACAGCACTAGCATCCGTAGTCCTCGATCGACGAGCGCCCCGGTGAACCAGATGCCGGCCAACGCCGCAACGCCGAATGCCAGTAGGGTCACGTCTACCCGGACGTCGAGCCCTGTCGAGTCCACATAGGGCGCAATGTAGGTATAGAGCACGTTGTGCGCGAGAATCCAGAGGAAGGTGGTGGACAGTACCGGGGCGACGCCGGGGATCAGCAGAACCTTGGTGAGCGGGGTTCCGGTGCGGGCGGACTGTCCTGGCCGGTCGGGCACCGCCACGAGGATCCACACGATGAGGAGCACCGTGAGCAGTGACATCCCCGCGAAGGCCCACCTCCAGCCGACAACGGATCCGCTGAACGTGCCCAACGGCACTCCGAGGGCGAGCGCGAGCGGAGTGCCGACCATCGCCACTGCCATCGCTCGTCCGGCCATGTGGCTGGGTACCAGGCGGCGGGCGTAGCCGGCAACCATCCCCCACACCAGAGCGGAGAACCCGCCGGTGACGACGCGCGCAGCAATCGCCACGACGTACACGTCGGTGGAGGCGGTGCCCGTGTTGGCGACCAGGAATCCTGAGACTGCGAAGAGCAACAGAGGTTTTCGCCGGACCCCACGGGTGAGAGCAGCGGCGGGAATCGCCACGGCGACCGTTCCCGCGGCATAGGCTGTGACCCACTGGCCAGCGGCGGCTTCGCTCACGCCGACTCCGGCCGCAATTTGCGGGAGCAAACCGGCCGGCATGGTCTCGGTCATGATGTTCACGAAACCCGCCAAGGCGAGCGCTAGCAGGGCCGCCCAGGGAAGTCGCTCGCCATGTTCCGACGTAGTTTGCCCGCTCCGCCGGCGGGGGTGCTTTCGCTGCACTGGGATCCTTTCCGTTGCTGCAAAGGTCGATGCCGTAGCCACCTCCGCCCCCGCGGCGACCCGGTGGGAACCGCTCGCCGACAACAACCCCCATGGCCTCGGCAGTACGGCCGCCCGGGAGTCTCGGACGGACCGTGGAAGACCTGCCTGCCAGCGTGCTGACGGCGTAGCGGCCGAGCGCGGGAGCAGGCGGATCGCACCGGAAGGCTTACACGAAGCACACCGTGGAGTGCGGGCAGACCTCCCCCCAGGTAGTCCGCCAACCGTGGATGTGAGTGCAGCACTCGCTCCTCGTACCGTAGAAGGCGGGATCAGCTGCGGCTGCGATCGAAACACTCAGGGCTGACCAAACCTGCCCCGAGCGGCGTTCTTCGACGCAGACGTTGTCGATGCTTCTGTGGCTGTTGCAGATTCGATCGTTGCACGGCCGACCGGTGAGCCGTTCAGGACGGACCGCGGCACTCCCTCGTGGATCGTGGGGCCGCGTCCGCCACAAGGGACGTGCCCGGAATAGTGCGGAAGGGTCGACGCGGAAGGGCTGCCGACGACACCCGACGCCACGACTGTCACCCGGCTCACCTGTGTGTAACGATCGTGCCGAAGTCGTGAGCCTTCGGGTCCGTTGGGGTGGTGACCGGCAGTGTGCGACCGCGCGCTTCTCGCGCCATCGCCGCCCCCTCGCCTATGGCGAACCCGACGGGGACTGCAAGGGCCATCGATACCACGGCGATACCGGCATCGATACCTAGCCGCATCACACTAAAACCACAGGCCACTCCTTCTCGGAGGTTCATCGGGAGTCCTCGCCCGTGAAGAGCACTGCAGATCGGGAATTTTGCGAAGTCGAACACTTTTTTAGGACATTTCTGTGGGGCGATTCTATTTTCAAACACTGGACCGCTATCTATGACGTCTACTGATGACACAGAAATTTGGAAATGTCGATATTTCTTCTCGGATCGACGCTGCAACGATTGTAGCCTCGCTTCTCAAGGAATCGTTCACGCGCTGACGAAGCCTATTGGTGTGGTGCATGGTTAGCGTTCTCCAACCTATCGGCGCACACTGAATGGCTGCACTGCGTTGACGACTGCGCAAAGGATCCCCGGGGTATATCGGACGGGCGGTTATGAATCGGACCAACACCGTCTCGTAGCGGCCGCCCGCTACGCCGGGACGCGGATGCGATGACGTCGGCGAGAATTGATATCGCAGTCTCGGCGTGAGTTGCTGCTCCGATGTCGAGCCCGAGCGGACTCGACATACGTTCGAGTTCGCTGTTGCTGGTACCTTCCTCCCGTAACCGTCTGATGCGATCACTATGTGTGCGGCGCGACCCCATGACACCGACGTAACCTACGGACGAAAGATGCAGCGCTACAGAGAGAACGGGTACATCGAATTTTGGGTCGTGGGTGAGAACGCACACCGCGGTTCTTCCGTCGATACGACCCGCACTGGCTTCGTCGGCCAGATAGCGATGGGGCCAGTCGACAACCACCTCGTGGGCATCCGGAAAGCGCTGGGGCGTGGTGAAGATCGCACGCGCGTCGCACACGGTGACCTGATATCCCGCTGCGGCGCCGAGACGGGTGAGCGCGGTCGCGAAGTCCGTCGCTCCGAGAACGAGCAGCCTCGGCGGGGGGATGAGTGCGTCGATGAACACCTGCATCTGGCCAGGTCGGTCGCACTCGGAGGCGTCGTAGGTGACCAGCCGCGCTCGTCCCGCAACCAGACAGGCACGCGCGTCGTCTGCTATCTGCTGATCCCATATCGCCGAACCGGTGGTGCCCGAAACCGCGTTGGACCAGACCAACACCCGCCTTCCTCGAACGGGCCGGGGACCAGTGACTACCGTTGCCACGGCCACGGGTCGGTGCTGTCGAACCGAGGTCGCGACCTCGTCGAGGTGGGGAAAGGTATCGCGGCCGATGCGGTCGATGAAGACTGTGATCTCGCCGCCGCACGTCAGGCCTACGGCGAGGGCGTCGTCATCGGAGACACCATAGCTGCGCAATACTGCACCCGAGCCCGCCAACACGTCGCGTCCGAGTTCGTAGACATCGCTTTCGACGCATCCGCCGGACAGGCTGCCGAGAACTGAGCCGTCGCGGTGCACCAGCATGACTGCGCCAGGCTGCCGCGGCGCGGACCGGTACGTCGAGACGACGGTGGCAAGGGCAGTATCTTGCCCGGTCGACCAAGTTTCGAGCAGCTCTTCAATCACCTCACGCATCGAAGTCCTTCGGCAACTCCTGTCCCGACAGTTCGCGACGCGTCACCGAGAGATGTCGGAAAAGTAGGTATCTCAGCCTGGTTGTGCATAGAGCCAGGCTAGGCGAGGAAGACGGCCGCTGGGGGACCCTGTCAGTACACCCTTCGGAAAACCCTTGCCCGGCAGTCCGATGTGCAAGCGCGTTGGCGCGTAGTGGATGACGCGTTCATTGGTGGTGTTGCGCTTGCGCGATTCCCGGCTTCCAACCGAGCGTGTTGTCCGGAGAAGACACCCGCTCACTGCCCCACGGTACGAGCCGACCTTTGGCAAGATGGAGGACTGGTCAGAGCTGTCTGGACGCTGCACGTTGCGCTCGCCCAGCTCGGGACATTCGCTGAGCGCATCGTGACGAAGGATGGTTCGTCGGGCAGTCCCAGGGGCGGTCTGTCGATGGGTGTACTGACAGGGTCTCCCTCACCGGCGATATGTCCGGTTGCATGGTTGTCGCCCGGCTTCGACGCCGTTGCGATCTACATCGCACGCGTTCCCTGAGGACGCAACGAGGGCACGACCATCGATCATCCGCCGAATTGAGAGAACCGTATGCCCACCAAATTTCCCGATTCGCCCGATCCTTCGACCGCAGGGCCTACGTCGGAGTTGTCCCGGCGCACGTTCATCGTGGCAGGCGGTGTGGTGGCGGGTGGCGTGGCTGTAGTGGCAGGCGGTGTCGCTGCCGGGCCTTCTCTCTTCGGTTCCGAAGCGGCTGCTGCCGCCGAGGCGCCCAGCAGTCCCGTGTCACTCGTCGTCAATGGCGAACGGCATGTCTTGACGGTCGACAACCGGACCTCGCTGCTGAATCTGCTGCGCGAGCAGCTGGCGCTGCCCGGAACCAAGAAGGGCTGCGACGCCGGCGCCTGCGGGGCGTGCACCGTTCTGGTTGACGGTCAGCGGGTCAATGCGTGCCTGATGTTAGCGGTGCGTCTCGAGGGTGCCGAGGTCACCACGATCGAAGGACTGGCAGCGGATGACGACGACGAATTGCACCCGCTGCAGCAGGCTTTCGTCGAGCAGGACGCATTCCAGTGCGGGTTCTGCACGCCTGGCCAGATCATGTCCGGCATCGGTTGCATGCAGGAAGGGCACACCGGATCTCAGGAGGAGATCCGCGAATGGATGAGCGGAAACATCTGCCGCTGCGGTTGTTACGTGAAGATCGTCAATGCGATCCAGCAAGCCGGGAACGGAAAGTGAGGCCCGATGTACCCGTTCACCTACACTAAAAGCGCCGACACCCGCGAGGCGATTGCCGCCGGACAGAGCGGGGGACGCTACATCGCCGGCGGAACCACCCTAGTCGATTTGATGCGCGAGACCGTCGAACGTCCCCACGCGTTGGTCGACATCAGCCCACTTCCGCTGCGAGAGATCACAACCACCGACGGTGGTGGGCTGCGTATCGGTGCGCTGGTGAGCATGGCCGGGGCTGCCGCCCATCCGCTGGTGCGCACCTCCTATCCCGTTATCGCGCAGGCTCTGGAGCTGAGCGCATCCGCACAGCTGCGCAACATGGCCACCATCGGTGGCAACGTCATGCAGCGCACTCGGTGCACCTACTTCCGAGATACCGCGGCTGCCTGCAACAAGCGCGAGCCGGGATCGGGCTGTGCGGCGCTGGCAGGATACAACCGCACCCACGCGATCCTCGGCACATCCGACGACTGTGTGGCCACCCACCCTTCGGATGTGGCCGTGGCCTTCGCGGCACTGGAGGCAACCGTGCACCTGTTGGGACCGGAGGGGGACCGCAGCGTCGCCTTCGCAGACTTTCTGCTGCAACCGAGCAGCACTCCGGAACGCGAACAGACACTGCGGTCCGGTGAGTTGATCACCGCCATCGAGGTCCCGGCGCATCCGCAACCGCTCCAATCCGGGTATCTCAAGGTGCGCGACCGGCAGAGCTATGAGTTCGCGTTGGTATCCGCAGCGGTCGCACTGCACGTCCGGGACGGTGTGATCCGCGTGGCCAAGGTGGCCGCGGGAGGTGTGGGCACCGTGCCGTGGAAACTGCCCGCCGTGGAGCAACGACTGGTCGGGCAACGACCCTCCGCGGCCCTGTGGACCGACGCTGCTCGGGTTGCCGCAGACGGGGCTCACCCTCTGCAACACAACGGATTCAAGATCGACCTGCTCGAGCGCACCGTCGAACGCCAACTTCGCATCGTGGGAGAAGACATCAAGTGAGCCAGCAACCACAGGCAGCCGTTGGGACCCCACTATCCCGCGTGGACGGCCGCCTGAAAGTGACCGGACAGGCGCCGTACGCCGCCGACCACGACATCTACGGGGTCGTCCACGCCGTCATCGTCGACAGTACCGTCGGCCGCGGACGCATCACCGGTATCGACACCCGGGACGCTCTGGCCCAGCCCGGCGTGCTGGCGGTGATCGGACACCACAACGCGCCTCGGCTCGCATACAACGACAACCCGGGCTCGAACAACCCCGACGGCGCGCGGCTACGGGTTTTCCAGGATGACCGAGTTCTGTTCTTCGGGCAGCCGGTCGCTGTGGTGGTGGCTCAAACACTGGAGAAGGCGCAGCACGCTGCGAGCCTGGTGCGCGTCTCCTATGCTGCCGAGCAGTCCTCGACTGAGTTGACGTCCGCTCCCGCGGACCAGCCGACGAGCTATGCCCGCGGGGACGCGGACGCGGCGCTGGGCTCTGCGGAGGTCCGGTTGGAGATGACCTACCGCACTGCCCGCAACCACCACAACCCGATCGAACCACACGCCACCATCGCCCGCTGGGACGGCGACCGCCTCACCCTGTGGGACAAAACCCAATGGGTGCGAGACGGCACCCAGAAGGAAATTGCCGCCGTATTCGGCATTCCACAGGACACGGTCCGCGTCATCTCACCATTCGTCGGCGGCGCGTTCGGCAGCGGTTTGCGGGCGTGGCCACACGTGACCATCGCAGCCCTCGCCGCGCGCGAGGTGGGGCGCCCGGTCAAGCTCGTGCTCACTCGCAGGCAGCTGTACTTCGGAACCGGGTACCGGCCAGCCTACGCATACCACTTGCGCCTGGGCAGCGATCGAAGTGGACGCCTGACGGCCATGGTCCACGACATCCGCGCGGAAACATCAACCTATGAGAAGTTCACCGAATCCGTCATGGGGCAAGGGCGGTGCTGTACAGCACGCCCCACGTTCGGCAGGCGTACCAGACGGTGCCGCTCGATGTAAACGCGCCGATCTGGATGCGGGGCCCCGGCCACGCCACCTCCGCATTCGCCATCGAGTCCGCAATGGACGAACTGGCACACGAGATCGGCGTCGACCCAATCGAACTGCGTCAACGCAACGAACCCGACAACGACCAGTCCACCGGGCTGCCGTTCTCCACCCGCCGGCTGCGCGAGTGCTACACCGTCGGGGCCCGCGAGTTCGGCTGGAACCGGCGCAACCCCGCACCAGGCGCAACCCGGGACGGCGACTGGCTGATCGGCACCGGAATGGCGACCGCCGTATACGACACCGTGCGACTTGCGGCACGGGCCCACGTCAGACTCGACGCGAACGGAACCGCCTTGGTCCAGTCCGCGACCAGCGACATGGGCCCGGGCACCTACACCTCCATGACCCAGGTCGCCGCCGACGCACTCGGCCTGACCATGAGCACCGTCGAATTTCAGCTCGGCGATTCCATCATGCCCCCGACTCCACCGCACGGCGGCTCCATGACCATGGCCAGCGTCGGCTCCGCCGTCCAGGACGGCTGCGACAAAGTACGGCAGCAGGCCATCGCGATGGCTGTCAACGACGTCCGGTCACCGTTACACGGCGTCAACCCCGACGACATCATCGTCCGGCGCGGCCGACTGGAACTGTCGAACGACCCCACGCGCGCGGAAACCTATCAGCAACTTCTGGTTCGCAACAACCGCAGCCACCTCGAAGTCATCGGAACGTATGCCCCGCCCGAGGAAGCCCGCTGGTCGATGTCCGCCTACGGCGCGGTATTCGCCGAAGTCGCCGTCGACCGGAATCTCGGCCTGGTGCGGGTCAGGCGAATGCTCGGCGTGTACGACGCGGGCCGGATCATCAGCCCCAAACTCGCCGACAGTCAGGCGCTCGGCGGCATGGTCGGCGGAATCGGGACCGCCTTGCTCGAACACACGGTCACCGACCACCGCGACGGCAGAATCGCCAACGCCAACCTCGCCGACTACCTCGTCCCCGTCAACGCCGACGTGCCCGGCCTTCAGGCCATCTACCTCGACGGGGAGGACCGCGAGGCCGACCCCATCGGCGTCAAAGGTCTGGGCGAGGTCGTGATGGTCGGAGTGGCGCCCGCCATCGCCAACGCAGTCTTTCACGCCACGGGACGCCGCATCCGCGAACTCCCGATCACCGCCGAGGCCCTGCTCTAATGACGATGCAGAGAGTTGGTCCTGGTCGGTCTTCGCGGCCGATCTTGATGGTGGGGTGGTATGAGCACGTCAGGACATTGCCGATTCTGGCACGAGTATTGGATATCCCAGTTCTGACGGCTCAGCCGGTGTCAGTGCCAGCCGGTCTGTCGGCCGACCACCGCTGGGTTCACTTGGGGGATAACACACTCGGACAGACGATGCGCGTATCGCAGTCCGCGAAGTGACGGGATTGGGGCGAATGGTCGCATGGGCACTCGTAAGGACCTACGAGACTCCGCCCGCACCCGAAACGCCAGACTGACCGCCATCCGCTCACTGTTCTCCTATGCCGCCCTGCGGCATCCCGAACATGCAGCGCTCATTGCACAGGTCCTTGCGATCCCACCGAAACGGTTCGACAAAGCCATCGTCTGCTTCCTCGACGAACCCGAGGCCGCTGCGATGCTAGTCGCTGCTGACCGCGGCACCTGGGCCGGGCGGCGTGATCATGCGCTGATGACGTTGGCGATGCAGACCGGTCTGCGGGTCTCGGAACTGCTCGGACTCAACTGCGGCGACGTCGTCACCGGAACGAGCGGACACGTTCGGTGCGTAGGCAAGAGCCGCAAAGAACGGTCGGTGCCGATGACGGAATCAGTGCGCGCAGTCATGAACGTGTGGCTGATCGAACGAGCCGGACAACGCGACGATGCGGCGTTCTGCACTCGAACCGGCCGACGGTTGAGTGTCGATGCCGTCCAACGCAGAGTCACCATCTACGCCGCACAAGCTCGGCAGTCCTGTCCGTCGCTGGTCGGAAAACACCTCAGCCCCCACGTCTTCCGGCATATCTGCGCCATGACGCAGCCAGGTTGTGCCACAGGTTCCAGCGGTCGGGTCAGCCGCCAGCTCGGCGGCGTGAGGAGGGTGTGGCGGTTCGATCGGGTGGCCACTTTGAACCAGGGCTCGGCCGAAACGGTCTGCAACAGGCGCTCGGATGGAGATATCGGCGCAGGTCCTCGCGTGTGCACGTCGTAGGCAAGAGCAGAGGTGGACGCGGAATCGTCACTGCCGGCAGAGAGCTCGTCGGTCAGGCTTCTTCCGAACAGGCCGACAAGCAACACGAGAATCCCGGCGAGCGCGATGAGCGACCATCGATGGCGATACACAGTTCTCGCTGACACGGTGAGTGGCCCCCGGGCATCCTCGCTGCCCTCCGTGTGGTGGTGACGCGTTTTGTCCTACGCATTTCGACGGGAGCAACCTTCCTAGTCGCTTATTTTCGAGTTGGGATTTCTCCTTGAAATGGGCCGTTATCTGCTTTCAATATGACGTGTGCAATGCGCCTTTTCGTCGAGTGGTAGCTGGATCGGTGGGGAGTTCAGCGCTCGACGGGTACCTCTGTTCTCGTCTCGCGACGGCGGCAGACGAGGGCGAGCACGATGGTGGGAATCAGGGTGAGCGCGACGATGACGGTGCCCACCATCGCGGGACCGCTGAGGCCGAGCGGCGTGGCCAACGAGGCACCGGCGATCGCGGTACCGATGGCGGTGCCGGCGTTGAACGACGCGACGCTCAGCGCCGACCCGAGGGCCGCGGCCTTCCCTGCGTAGCGGACGGCCAGGTGGATCAGCACACTGTTGGCGCTGAGGCCGAACAGGCCCAGCAGCACGACCAGGGCGACTGTCAACCATGCCGAGCCCGAGAAGAGGCCGATGCTGAGGAGAATGATCGTCGTCACGGCCGGGGTGACGATCGTCACCAGGTGGGGGTGGGCGTCACCGAGTCGCCCGCCGATGATGGTGCCGATGAACGAGCCGACACCGAAGCCGGTGAGCACCAGTGGGACCAGGGAGGCCGAGACGCCGTCTTGGTCGATGAGGATCGGTGCGATGAATGAGTAGGTGGCGAGCACCCCGCCGCAGGTCGTGATGCAGGCGGCCAGCACCAGCCACAGTCGCAGGGACCGCAAACCCGCCAGCTCCGAGCCGAGGGAGGGCTCGTGCGAGGGCGCGTCGCGCGGGACGAGCCGGGCGACGAACACGACCGCTACTACGGCGGCGATCGCGAGCGCCCAGAACGTGCCTCGCCAGCCGACATGCTGCGCGAGGAACGCGCCCACGGGCACGCCGAGGACCGTGGCGAGCGAACCGCCCGCCCCGACGATGCCCATCGCTCTGGAACCGAGGGAAGGACCGGCGGCGCGGGTGGCGACGACGGCGGAGACCGCCCAGAACGCCCCGGTCGCCAGGGCGGTCACGAACCGGGCGGCCATCAGGATCACGAAGTCCGATCCGAGCGCCACGACGATATGGCCGACGACAAAAACGACGAGCGCGAGGACCAGCGTCAGCCGCTTCGACAGTCGCATCGTCAGCATCGTCAGCAGCGGGGCGCCAATGATCATCCCGATCGCGAACACCGTGATGAGGGAGCCAGCCTCCGCGAGCGAGATGCGTAAGTCGGTCGCGATCTCGGGGAGAATACCCGCGACCACGAACTCGGTGGTGAGCATCAAAAACGTGCCCAGCGCCAGAACGTAGACGACGAGAGGAAGGCCGGAAGACGCGGTGCCGCGTGGCGGGGCGTGCTCCGGTTCGGAAGCCATGAGGGCTTCATCAAGCATGTGCAGAACCTCGTATCGATTTGAGTTGTTTGGTGTCGATATCCATCAGACCCCGCGTCGGGCATGCGGAGAAGGTTCTGTTTATGGGGGTACAAATTCAACCCCCTACGAGCCGAGCATCGCTCGTACCGTGGAGGCATGGACAATCGCGCGGACATCAGAGACTTCCTCGCCAGCCGACGCGCCAAGCTGACGCCGGAGCAGGTCGGCCTGCCCACGAGCGCCCGGCGCCGGGTACCGGGCTTCGGCGTGAGGAGGTTGCCGTCCTCGCCGGGGTGAGCACCGAGTGGTACACCCGGCTCGAGAAGGGGCACATCGGCGGTGTCTCCGAGGGGGTGCTCGATGCGGTCGCCCGGGTCGCCGGGTCGATTCCTTCACTCAGAAAGCCGTGGCTCGTTTGAGTAGGTCACGCTCTTCGGCGACCTTCGCCAACTCGCAGTGCAGCCGGGTCAACTCGGCGCGTTCCTCGCTACTCAGTCCGTCGCGCTGGCCGCGGTCGATGCGCGCCTGCTTGACCCACCCCCCAGGGTTTGGTCGCACGACCAGCGCGACGGCGTCGGCTTTGTGCTCCCCGTGTTCCGCGTCCTTCGACGGCGGACGGAACTTCACCATTCAACATGGACTATCTCCGACACGAGGTGTCCACCAACCGGTGTCCATTCCAGACTTCGCCGTTTCGGCATCCTCTTTCGCTTCGGCCACTACCCAATGTTGTGATGTCATCGGATGGTCTCGTGGCTCAGGATCCTGCGTTGTCTATCCGAGCCTCGGCGTTCGGTCCAATGCTGCGCGAGAAGACGATCCCGACGAAGAGTAGGACCGCGGTGGCAGCGATGAACCATCCCATGCGATGTAATCCGCCATCATCGATCTCATCACCGGCAGTCACCTGCAGCACGACGACAGAGAGGTTGGCGCCAATGAACGTCATCGTTCGGTACATGCCGATAGCAGTACCGACTTCCTCGACGGAGGTCACCGCATTCACCAGGCTCTGGTTTCCGATATTGTTGAAGCCGTTGGGGATACCAAGGACTGCTCCCACGAGCAGCAGCACCAGAATCGGCGCGGTGGAACGTTCGACGGAGGCAATCAACACGCCCCCGATCAGCAGCGCTAAGGTGCCGACGAGCAGGGTCCAGCGGGCCCCGGCCTTTCGGTAAAGGCGGGATCCGACGATCGTGGAGATCACGCTGACCCCGGCAACGGGCAGCATCGTCAGCCCGGCCTCGATCGCGCTCATTCCCCGCACGTACTGCAGCCACTGGGGAATTCCGAAGAACACGCAGTAGAAGCACGTGAAGGTGATCAGTGCCCGACCGAGCGTTCCACTGAGCGCCCGGTTCCGCACCAACGCATGGATGTCGAGAAACGGTTCCGCCGTCCGCCATTCCCATCCGACGAACAAACCCAGACCTACGATGGCTACCGGCAGCAACCCCCACGATGGGGCATCTCGCAACGAGACCAATACCATCATCATCGAGGTGATTGTGACGAGGAACAGCAGAATTCCCAACCCATCAAGGGTGTGTAGCGCCGCGCGCACAGATGTAGCTCGTCCGCCGGCGAATCCGACATCGGCCCGCATCACGGCGACAGCGCTGAGCAACACAACCGGCAAGTTAACCCACAGAATGGACTGCCATCCGAACGTGCCCACCAGCACACCGCCGATTGTAGGGCCGAGCGCAGCCACGGACTGACCGCACACCACCAGAGTGGTGAGCGCTGTACGCGGCTGCCGCTCGTACCGCTCGGCATAGCTGCGAATCATCGTCATGGCGTTTGGCATGTGCGTCGAAATGCCAATTCCAAGAACAACATACGCTCCGATGAGCCATCCCACGCCCGGGGCCAGCATTCCTGCGACCGAGCCCACAGCAACCAGCACCAGGCCGCCGACGAACACGCGCCGGGCGCCGAAGAGTGCACCAAACCGTCCCGCGGTCGGAGCTCCGACTGCCGTCGTGATGTACATCGCGGAGATCACCCAGGAGATCCCGGACGTCGACCCGAACTGGGCGGCGATGCCCACGATGGCGACGGCGATCATCGACGAGTTCAATGGCTGCAGGACGCTGCCGGTGGCGAGCGCTCCACTCACGCGGAACGGGACCTGCAATTCCTCAGATACGGGCACATTCCGACCGTTGATAGCCGTCACGGCTGCGTCTCCCTCGGTCGGTACGGATCTGCGACCTCTGAGAGGGCCGCCAGCAGGCTCCCCGCAAGGAACGGCAGTCCGCGTTCCGCCTGGCACGCACCGCAGAGAGGGCGCTGCGCCCGTCACGGTAATCGAAACGAGCCGCGAACCCGCATTCGCCGGATCAAGCGCACGAGCGCCTATCCCCTTGCCCTCCGAGGCGGAGACCGTACGGGCGATCGCCGGCGGAAGAACCTGCTCGCGGTGCGCGAGCGCACGAGTACTCAACGGCCCCCACCCTATCGAGATGCGACAGGCCTCGTACTGTGTCGGTGTCATCAGATGATCCGACCCTTGCTTCCTGCCGCTCATCGTGACGACGTCGCTGGTCGTCGTTGGCCAGTCCGCAGTCGATTGCGCCGAGGATGATCCGCTTGGTCTCGTTGAGGACCTCCGGTCGGTGTGCAGCTGCGACGTGCTGCGCGAATGCGGCGAACCCCTCGACGTTCGTCGGTGCCATTAATCTCATCCTCTCGCTCGCGGTTGAACGGAAACCGCCACAGAGGTGCGGCTGGTCGCATCGGGCCGGGGCAGGCACGGTGGTTGCCGAGAAGGGGGTCAGAGTTACCAGTCGAGCACCAGGCGCTCGGTCATCGACTTCGAGACGCACGGCGCCATCAATGCGTTGGACGCCTGCTCCTTGGAGGAGAGGAAGGAGTCCCGGTGGTCGGGCACGCCCTCCAGCACAGTCGACAGGCAGGAGCTGCAGGTGCCCTCGAAGCAGGCAGCGGGAATGGTCACGCCCGCTTCAGCGCAGGCGTCGATGATGGACTGGCCAGGCTGCACGGACACGTCGATGTTGGAGCGCTCGAGGTGCACTGTGAATGCTTCATGCGACCCCGCAGTTCCCTGTCGAGCGCCGGGCTTCGGCGCGAACCACTCGGCATGTAGGTCCCGTCCCGCCCGTTCGGCGGCCTCCTCGATGCCGACAAGGAAACCCTGCGAGCCACAGGCATAGATCGCCGCTCGCTCGTCCGTCGCTGCGACGAGGGAGTTGAGGTCGGGGCGGCCGCGCTCGGACGTGAGATGCATCTGCGTCTCCTCGTAGCGCTCGAGCTGATCGAGGTAGGCCAGCCGGGATTTGGTCCGCCCCACATAGTCCAGCCGCCATGGCACGCCGCGCTCTTGCGCCGCTTCGATCATCGGCAGGATCGGTGTGATCCCGATCCCGCTCGCGAAGAAGTGGTAGCGGTCGGCGGTCTCCAGCGCGAAGTTGTTGCGCGGCCAGCGGACCGGGACCCGGTCGCCGACTTTCAGTGTGTGGAGCATCGCGGAGCCACCGCGGCCGTTCTCCTCGAGCAGGACCGCGATGCGCCAATGGGTCCGGTCCGACGGTCCGTTGATCACTGAGTACGACCGAATAACGTCACCAGGCAGCACGACGTCGATATGCGCGCCCGCCGTCCATTCGGGAAGCGCTGCGTCCTCGTTGGCGCGCAGCTCGATCTCGACGGTGCGGTCGGCCACGGGGCGGACCGCGGCAACAGTCATGACCAGCTCTTTGTAACCGGCCCGGATCACGCTGCCGGTCAGGTCGACGGAGCGCGGAACGAAACGTACGGGGAGCTTGGACGGGCCGAGGTGGGTCCAGGTGCTCATCTCGGGCTCACCCGTCAACTCGAAGTCGTCGGTCATCGAGAGCAGCTCTTCCACCGCGATGCGCAGTTGCTCACGTGCGAGAGAGGCACCGACGCATCGATGCGGGCCGAAACCGAACGCGATGTGAGGATTGGGCTTGCGATCGAAATCGACCTTGTCCGCGTTCTCGAACTTGCGGTCGTCGAGGTTTGCTGCCGACACCATCAGGCCGACCCGCGATCCCTTGGGGACCATTCGACCCTCGATCTCGACATCACGGGTCGTCTTGCGGCCAACGAGGCGGACGGGCGTCCAGGCTCGGAGCAGCTCCTCGATCGCCTGGGGGATCAGCTTCGGCTCGTCCCTGAGCCGCTTCTGATCATTCGGAGTCGTGGCGAGATGTCGGATGATGCTGCCGAGCATGTTGGTCGTCGTGCCGTGGCCCGCTTGGAGGAACAACCGGATCGTGCCCGCGATGTCGTCGTCGGTGAGTCGCCTCCCGCCGACCTCCTCGTGGATCATCGCGCTGATGACGTCGTTCGGGTCATGCGGCGCCTTCTTACGCGTCGCCAGGACTTGGTAGATGTACTCGTAGATCTCATCGTTCGCAGCCTTGTGCGTCGCGCTGTCGCCGGCCGCACCGGCATCGATGATCTGGTTGATCGTCGTCTTGATGCGCTCGGCGTCCTCGACCGAGATGCCGAGGAAGATGCACTGGACCTGGATCGGCATGTAGAAGGTAAAGGACGCGACGGCGTCGACCTCGCCCAGGGAAACGCACCGTCCGATCAGGTCCCGTGCGGTCCGGCGGATCACCGGTTCGATGCGACGGATGTACTCCGGTGTGAAAAACCTGTTCAGCAGGTCGCGGTAGGCCGTGTGAAAGGGCGGGTCCACCTCGGCAGGTGCTCGAGGGGGGCGATCCGGGCTTGTGGCATCGGGGATCGGGGTCTTCTGTGCGCTGGTGAAGGTGTGCCAGTCGAGAGCGGACTCGGTCACGTCCTTGAAGCGCGTGAGGGCGTAGAACCCCCCGAATTGGTCGCTCCACGCGACGGGACATTCGTCGCGCAGGTGGGTGTAGACGTCTGTCGGGTCGCCATGGTTCTCCGGGGCGAGCGGATCCCAGTCCTCAGATGGATGGGGGATTGGGCAGCCAGAGGGCATGAAACTCACCTTTCAGTGTGCTTGACGTCGCCGCTCGGTCGGATCACGGTCGCGGGCCCGGGCGCTCGTGTCGGGAGCATGCGCGATGTCATTTAATGGTGCGCGGCATAGGCCTGCTGGAAACGGGAGATGGGCGTTCCGCCTACTACTGACACAATATCCCGCAATATGAGATATTGTCAATTGCTAGTGCCGTTCCGGCGCGAATACATCGACCTATCATTCGGAAAGGATGGGTCGCTAATATCTACGACCTGAACACGGGTTTCGTAGGCGACGGCGGTTGGTGGACCCCTCACCGTCGGAACAACTCGACCAGACCCGCTACATCCTTCAGAGCAGCGTGCTCCCCACGGGCTAACCTCTGCAGTGAGGGCCCGTGGCTGCCACGTGCGCCGAAGCGCCCCTCCACGGCCAGATAAAAGGGCATGCGTTCCCGGCAGCTCGTGGCACCCGCCGCCGGAACGCTGCCCGAGGGACCGCACAGAGTCGCCGGATTGACGTTCTCGGACCGGCAAGACCGGTCCGAGAACATCACAGGCATGGTCCGTCGGACGCGGTCAACCGTGCGAGCCAGGCCGCCGACCCGACACGCCCGATGCGGCCGACGGCACGGGAGCGGCAGCCGAATCCGACTCTCGCTGTGAGTCATGCGTGGCTTCGGGCCCCTCCGCCCCATCATCGGTGTCACCGTCCGGGGCGATCTTCGCCAACGCCTCACGAGAGGTATCCACACGGGCGACGGCGTACAGCAGGGTCACGGCCACGTACATGCCCGAAAGGGCCAGGATCACCCCGAGGATGCCATAGCTGGAGAACAACCACAGGACGATGAACGGGGAAGCGATCAAGCCGATGCGACCGACAGTCTGGGCAAAACCGCCGCCACGGAAGCGGAAGGCGGTGGGGAAGAACTCCGGAGCCGTTCCCGAACACAGGGTCAGGAACGACGCGGCCATCGCGACCAGGATGAAGCCGACGGCGATGATCAGCGCAGGTTCTGTCATGAACGGATAGATGGCAGCGAACACCGCGGCGAGCGCGCCGAACATCACGATGCTGTTCCGCCGTCCGAGGCGGTCGGTGATGAACATGCACAGCAGCGGTCCCGCGACATAGCCGGACATGATGGCCGCGTTGAACCCCAATGACTTCGACACGGTCATCCCCTGCTCCACGAAGAACGTGGGCATCCAGCCGGTGACGGTATAGGAACCGAACAGGCAAGTGACGGTCAAGATCAGAGCCATCAACGTCCGCCGAATGACAGGGCGCGAGAACAGCACCGTGATCGGCACCCACTCGGCCTTCTCGTCCACTGCGCCCGCCGCCTGGTGCACGACCGGAGGCGGGCTGACCTCCCGGCCCGAGACGCCGGACTCTCTCTCGATCCCCTGGATAACGGCCTCAGCCTCCTCGTACCGCCCACGCGACTCCAACCAACGCGGGGACTCCGGCATCTTCCGGCGCATCCACCAGGTGATCAGCGCGCCCACGCCACCGATGACGAACATCGCGCGCCAGGACAACGTGGGAATGACCACCCAGCCGATGAGCGAGGACAGCGAGACTCCGAGCCCGGCGAAAATTCCGAGCAGGCCCAAGTATCGGCCGCGGTGGCCTCGCGGAATGAACTCGGTGATAATGCCCCAGCATATGACGTACTCGGCCCCCATCCCGATGCTCATCACGAATCTCAGGGCGATGAGCACCTCCATGTTCGGTGCCATCGCCGCAACCAGAGCGAAGACCCCGAAGAGCGCCAGGTTGAACTGGAAGGCGAAGCCGCGTCCGAACCGATCGGTGAGCCACCCGGCGAACGCCGCTCCGATCGCGAGACCGGCGAACGTGCCCGACAGGAAGAGCGAGTTCAACTCGAGCGTCGAGAAGCCGGTAGGCAGCAACGATGCCAGCACCGCGGATGAGATCTTGTTGTCGAACGAGTCCCAGAACATGCCGAGGCCGACCAACAGCACCAAACGCCGATGAAACTTGCCAATCGGGAGATTGTCGAGCCGCAGGCCCGCATTGACGTGCATATTCACCGGCCGACACCTCCCGGACGTGCCGGGCCCGAGGCCTGGAAGGATCTGGTGGATCCCGGGGAGCTGACGGAGAGCGGGGTCCGTTCCGGGATGACTCTCATGATACGAGTGCGCTCGGCCACGCTGGGAATACGAGTGTCGGACGGGTTCGATCGACATTGTTCGGTCATGCGTCTTACTACCTTTGGCTTGGTGTTCGGTGCGCAACGGCGCGAACACGACGGTGTGATGGTGAACCGCTCCTTCACGACGCGGGTGGACCCCTCGAGCCAGATAGACCGCCGACTCCACTTGACATCTTGACTCAATGTGCCGACGGTCACAGTTCCTAGGAGCGGGATTGACGATATCCCGTACTGTGAGACTTAGTCAACAGTCGGAGGTGGTGGGTTCAGCCACCGTAGACACGCGCTCCTTGAGGCAGGACTACCCCAACTTCACAGTCATCGCTCTTATCGACGACGGCCGGAAACTGGTCCTGGTCCACTCCCTGACGGTGCCACGGTCCGCGCGTAGCTCCGCGAAGACGCCGAACGCGCAGGAGATCACCTTGCTGGTTCTCAGAACTACTGTGACCTGCGCGTACAGCTTCCCACCTGACCGGAGTCGCGATCGATTCCATCGACGTAAGCGCCGGGGAATCGCGCGGGGACGCAAACGTAGCCCACCGTCGTGGAGTGCGCGGATCCAGTCCTCGACGTCGCCGGATGCCGGGGTGATGCCGTCGAGTTGGCGCTCGAGGCACGCCTCAAACGCTGGTGCCCGGTCGTCGTCGAGCAGCCCGAGCTGGTCGAGGATCTCCACGACCCGACCGCGATGACGGACCGTGGAGATCAACTCGGAGTAGCGAATCTTCTCATCGCCGGTATGGCCGGACAGCACGACGACCAGCGCCTGGTCGAACCTTGCGGTGAGTGCAGGTGACCACCTGTGGGCCTCGCCGAAGTCCTGAACGACGCGGCGGGCGCGTATGAGGGTGCGATTGGTCAGGTCCACGTCCCTCCGGCTGTAGTCGCGGCGAATATCGAGCGGGAGTTGGCGTTGAACTCCGGCCCGTGTCGGATCTCGGCGCTCGGTACCCGTGGGCGTGGAGCGCCGTCCTCGCGTGCCGTGCTTGCCCAGTCGTGCTCGTCCGGGGATGCGGTAGTGGTCGCGATGCATGCGGGAGAAGAACAGCTGCTGGCGGCGCACCCGACGCAGAAATGGTTCGGAGACTGCGGTTTTCCCGGTGGCCTTTGGCGTCGGCGAGTGCCTGCAGCCGGTCCGGCACAGGCGGCAGTAACCTTGATTGATCGGGACTGTCCGATGGGAGGCTGCGCAGCGGCCCGATAGGTGCAGGTTGCGGAAGGTGTAGCAAGCTCGGCAACAGTCGCCGGGGAGTACGCCTCTTCGGACGGAGGAAGAAATCCCGGATCGATCAACCGGGCGGTGGAACGATCCTACTCGTCAACGGGTCGAGCGCCACAAGGCGAACGGCAGAGTCACGGTTACCCTAGTCGTGGCACACCCATAGCCCGCCACGCTGTACGGCGCAAGGACCTGCGCCGTCCAGAACCCCGTCGTCTCGACCGTGCTCCGGGCCCCGGACCGTGGAGCAGTTAACCGAGCCGAAGAAGGCGAATATCGGTCGGTCGTCAAACGGGCCGATGCGGCAGATTGCTACGGCGATGCCCGCCGCGACCATGCCACACCCCTGCGACTGCGGCGCCTGCGATCTCAACTCCCAAACAACCCTCCGCGAACGGCTCAACGAGGGCCGCGCCGCTATGTTCGCGCTCGACATCAACTCTCACGCACCGGGAACCGCCAGCTCAATGCCGCAGTTCGCCGCCCTCACTCTTTCCGCTGCCAACCCGACGCGCGAGTCCGCAAGGCCAGCGGTGGCGGGGGAATGATGCACTTCGCATCCTCAAACGCAGAGTCCCGGACGTCGTCTTCACAGCGATGGCCGCAGATCTATCACTTCTATCACTGATGATGTCTGCTAGACAGAGGAGCAAGTGACAGACCCGCACACGGACTGCCGCGTTCGTCGCCCTCGACGAGCACGGCAAAGCGCGTACCATCCACTCGTGCTACCCGTTTCGCTGAGGACCGGCCGCGCGACCAGCATGCGAGCCACCTCATCGACCTGCGCAAGGCGGTCGACCAGTTCACGTCCCGGCTGTCGCACCGAAGGATAGCGCACCCAACCTTTTCACACCTACAGACGCCACCAGAAAGCTAGAGACAAGCCTCGGCGGTGGTCGCGTGGATCACGACCGAGTCCTGGAGGGTCGATGCCGACGGGTGATCGCCCACACGAGCAGCGGCGCCGCACACAGCATCATCACCAATCTGATCACCTGCGACGCTGCAACGAAAGTCGCGTCGGAGTCAGTCGAGGTGGCAACAGCCAATACCGCGGACAACCCACCGGGGGTGGTCGCCAGGTATCCGTCCAAGACGCTGATGCCTGTCCACATCGACAACAGCACACCGAGCCCAGCACACGCCACGGTCAGCACGACAATCAACGCCAACGCCCAGACGAAGATTCGGCCCAACGCACCCAAACTGTCGCGGGTGAATGACAATCCCGCCTGCCATCCGATGATCAGGAATGCGATCGGCAACACCACCGATGGGATGTGAATGCCATCCACCCACCCTGCGAGCTCGCACGACGCTGATGCGATCAAGGGACCTAGCGTAGCGGGGACCGGAATGCGAACGAGCATCGCTGCGCCAGTGCCGGCAATCATCACAATTATCATGAAACCGATCGAGAACCACCAGGGCACAGCAGAACCGGATGTGACCGGCAGAACCGAAGCGGTGGTGCTGGGGGCCGCGAAGCCGTAGGTGACGATGAGCGGCATCGACAGCACGACCAGGGCAACCCGCAGGTACTGGGCCACTACCACGACGCGCCCGTCGGCGCCCAGATCTTGGGCGACGGCGATCAAACCTGTCGCACCGCCCGCAATCATCGACAACACACCGGTTGCGGAATCGACATCCCGGTGACGACCCAGGATCAGTCCGGTACCGACACTCAGCAGCAACGTCGCGATAGAAAATCCGACGACAACGAGACCGTGAGAACCCAAAGCGGACAGCGTTTCTCGTCGCATCGACAAACCAATGGAGACCGCCAGCATGGCCTGGGCCGCCATGGTGGCCGGACGGGGAGGGCGTGACGGCCCGATTCCGGCGACTGCGAAGACGATCGCGGCGATCAACGCCGCGAACAGGGTCGGTGAGATCACACCGACAACGGCGAACAGCCACCACCCCAGACCCGATGCGGTGGCCAATCCCGCCCAACGAGCGGCTATTTCACGATGGCGGTTCCACATCCTGCGGTAGTACGTCTCGCTCGAGGATCCGTGGCAAGCTAGGATCGTCCGCCAGCGGAGGTGGATCATCTTGGCCGGGTCCTTCGCGCTGTCCGAAGTGGCCGTCACCTCGCCGGCGCCACTCGGCGAATCGGATCCTCTCATGTCGTAAGTCCACGCCCTTCTCTTCGTAGCCGCTGGCTAGGCCGGGCTAATCGACCGTCCACACCGGGTGTGCTGTGAGGGAAGCTGACACTGCACCAAAGTGATACTGCTCGAGGAGCTTTAGGCGCCGCCGTTATTAATCCTCATACCAATGCACCCGCATCCAGGAAGGCCGTGAAGACCGGATCCCGCCTGGCCTTGCCCGGTGGGTTGTGCGTCAGCGTTACCGTCATCGTCACTCCTCGTGGCGTCGCGGTGCGTGCCCAAGCAGTGGTGGACGGTGTTCCACCGACTCGGGAGCCTGCTCCTAGGGCTCCTTACTTCTGACGTCATAGCAAATTCCCATGAAGGGAATTCATCGCATTGCGATCATCTGCAGGACCGAGGATTGGCGTTCTGATCGATGTTGACAATATCCCGGAATATGAGATGTAGTCAACTAGACGCTCAGGGCGAAGTGGAGACGCTGATCTCAAAAGGACAATGTTGATCATGCCTGCACCGCAGAGTACGACACCGAGACCCAGGAGCGCACAGTACGGATGTATCGGGACCGAATCCGCGAGCACGGCCCGAAGATCGCCCGGCGCCATGTCGGCGAGCTGCTCGGCATTGCTCGGCGACGCTGGCGAACTGGACTGAACGGGAGGAGACCCACCCCGCTCCCGGAGCGTCGTCTGCAACACCCGACGTGTCGGACCCTGCCTTCGACAAGAGGTAGCCGAATTACGCAGAACCAACGAGGTATTGAAGACCGCGTCCGCGACACCGTCGACCTGTCCATAGTCGATACCGCCACCGGTGGTGTCCCCGCGCACATCGTGTCTTCGGCCGACGGAACGGGATATGCGAACATGCTCGGGTGACGGCACCGGTCTGGGAGAGGTCACCTGTCACGGCAGCACTGTGAAGGATCACGCTCGAAAGCGGGCAAGCTCCTGATCAGGCCGAAACAGGTGGGGCCAGGCTGGTAGGGCTGATCGGTCAGGCTGGTGTCGTGATTCGAGGTAACTCTCAAGAATACTGGCCGCCTTCGGGTGTGCGTTACATTTGACGTGTCCCTTCGGGTTGCCGGCACCCGGGGTACGCCGGGTATCGACAGATCCCCGGTCACCTTGGCGGCAGTCTCTGGTACGTGACGTCGAGTCCGAGGGTTGTTGATCGTGAGTGGCGTCTTCGCGGCGACCGTCGACTCGCCTTGTTCGGCTGGGCGCTGGTCGGGCTCTGGACCATCCCCGCCTTCGGTCACACAGCGCGCTGCTTCTCCCTCAGTCGGCCCGAGATGGTCGTTGCTGCCTGCTGGACGGCGAGCACAGCGTGCTGGACGTCGACATCGCGGCGCTCGTTCTCATCCCAGGCGACACCCACACTCCCCAGGGCTGTCTTCTGGTCGGTGAGAATTGGTGCCGCGACGCCGTAGACGCCGGGGTTGAACTCCCCCACGGTCAAGACGTAGCCGTCTTTCTTGATCTCACCCAGGTTCGCGCGGAAGGCGCTCCACGTGCTGCCCAGTCCGGCGTTCTCAATTTCTTTGCGCTGGCGAGGGTAGATGGCTTTGAGGCGGTGATGCGGGAGGTACGCCAGGATGACCTTCGACACCGCTCCTTGGAACAACGGGCGCCGCTGCCCGCGGCTGAACCGGTTTTCGGGGCTCAGCGGGGCGCGGCACTCGCCGACGCACAGGACCGAGTCACCGTATGCAGTACATAGAAGAGCCGAGTGCCCGATTTTGTCCACCAGATCCTCGAGTACGCCGTGGCTTGCCAGGAGTAGTGGGTCCGTCACGCGCATCTGCAGGTCCATCTCGATGATCCGCGGGCCCAGGGTGTATTGACCATTGCGCACTGCGTTGAGCAGTCCCGCGTCGTGCAGGGTCTTGATATAGCGGTATCCCGTCGATCTGGAGGTCTCCAGAGCCTCGATGATGGCGGCTGTCGACCATACGGGCTCTGCTTCGGTGAACAGCTGCAGGATGTGGAGCATCTTGGCCAGGCTGCTCGCGCTGTCCGGAGTGGCTGTCACTGCGCCGGCGCCATTCGGCGTTTCGAGTCCTCTCATGACGTGAGTCCACATCCTTCTCTTCGTGTGGCCCGGCTCGGTGTATGAGGCCATGACGTTGGTGACACCAGTGCGGAGCTTGCTGATTTCCGATGGCAGTGTGAGGCCGATGATAGTTGTAGGGCACCTTCCCCTCGTGCAGCGCCTCGGCGCGTTGCTGGTTGCTGGTTCAGGTCCTCAGCGCTAGGCCCGCCTCACGCACGGCATCTCCGGCCGGCAACGGGAACATCGACTGAGGAGAGCGGATGGTCCCGAATCTCAGGGCCTGAGCGGCGCCGAATGCCCCGCTCAGCCCTGAGGGATCACGCTCCGGCCTTTCTCTCGGCCGCGGCCAGCGAGCTATGTCCGCGGGACCGCCATGTACTTGTACTCGAGGAATTCGTCGATGCCCACGCGTCCGCCCTCGCGGCCCAGACCCGAGGCCTTGACGCCGCCGAACGGCGCGGCGGGGTTGGACACGATGCCCGTGTTCAGGCCGACCATGCCGACCTCGAGGGCCTCCCCCACTCGGAAGCCGCGGTCCACGTCCTGGGTGAACAGGTAGCCCGCGAGCCCCCACGGGGTGTCGTTGGCTATGCGGACGGCCTCCTCCTCCGTGTCGAACGGGACGACCGGAGCCACCGGACCGAAGATCTCCTCGGTCATGAGGTCCGCGTCCGCTGAGACGTCCGAGAGGACGGTGGGCGAGTAGAAGTAGCCCGGGTGGTCCGGCCGGTTCCCGCCGCAGACGACCTTCGCGCCCTTGTTGACGGCATCGTCGACGAGCTCCTGGACCTTCCGCAGGGCCTTTTCCTCCACGAGCGGGCCGACGTCGGTGCCCGGCTCGGCGCCGTCCCCGACCGATAGCGAGCCCAGCCGTGCGGCGAGTCGGCGAGCGAACTCCTCGGCGACGGGCCGCTGGACGAAGATCCGGTTCGCGGCCGTGCAGGCCTCGCCCATGTTGCGCATCTTGGCCGCGACCGCCCCTTCGACAGCACGG
Source organism: Rhodococcus sp. IEGM 1305 (assembly GCF_030058635.1). Lineage (NCBI taxonomy): Bacteria > Bacillati > Actinomycetota > Actinomycetes > Mycobacteriales > Nocardiaceae > Rhodococcus > Rhodococcus sp. IEGM 1305. The sequence continues at coordinate 568,079 of NZ_JASHKX010000001.1, read as the reverse complement.
TCCAGGTCGGCGTCGGCGAAGACGATCAAGGGGGCGTTGCCGCCGAGTTCCATCGACGAGCGCATGACGTGCTGGGACGCCTGCTCGAGCAGGCGGACGCCCACCTCGGTCGAACCGGTGAAGCTGATCTTGCGGGCGATGCCGCTCGCCATCCAGGGCGAGACCACCGAGGATGCCTTGGTCGTGCACACGACGTTGACGACGCCGGCGGGGAGCCCGGCCTCGACCAGGATGTCCACGAGCGCTAGGGAAGAGAGCGGGGTGAGGTTGGCGGGCTTGAACACGACCGTGCAGCCGGCCGCGATGGCCGGTCCGATTTTGCGTGTGCCCATGGCGAGCGGGAAGTTCCACGGGGTGACGAGTACACAGGGGCCGACGGGTTCGCGTGAGACGAGGATGCGGTTCTTCCCGTCGCCCGTTGTCGTGAGGTCGCCGCCGATGCGGACGGCTTCTTCGGAGAACCAACGGAAGAATTCGGCAGCGTAGGCGACCTCGCCCTTGGCCTCGGTGAGCGGCTTGCCCATTTCCGTGGTCATGATGAGGGCGAGCTCGTCCTGTCGCGCCATGATGATGTCGTAGGCGCGGCGCAGGATCTCGCTGCGCTCACGTGGAGCTGTCTTGGCCCAGTCCTTCTGTGCGCGGCCTGCGGTTTCGATGGCGCGCAGTGCGTCCTCGGGGCCGCCGTCGGCCACGGTCGCGATGACTTCCTCGGTTGCCGGATTGACGACGTCGAAGCGGGCACCGGACGCGGCTTCGCTCCACTGCCCGTCGATGAAGATGCCTGTGCTGACTTTGGCGATGGCCTCGCGTGCTCGCTGTGAGGTACGGAGGTCGCTGTCGGTGGTGGTCATGGGAGTTCCTCTGTTTCCTTGGTGTGGCGGGCTGTGGTGGTGGTCGGGGTCGGGCTGGTGGTTGTGCCCGGGTCGAGGATTTGAGCCAGGTGCAGGCCGGGTCTCGAGGGATCGAGCTGGTCTACCTGTCTGGCGCACGAGAAGCCGTCGGTCAGCACCGCAGCGCTTTCGTCGGTGGCCCTGAGTGCGGGGGCAAGCGCGTTCTCTGCGACCTGCATGCTCACGTCGTAGTGGTTGGCTTCGAAGCCGAAGTTCCCGGCCACGCCGCAGCAGCCATTCGCGTCGACGACGTTGCGCACGCCGGCCGCTTCGAGCACCGTCCGCTGGGCCGCAGCTCCGAAGACCGAGTACTCGTGGCAGTGCGTCTGGAGCACGGCCTGTTCCGGCGGAGGGCTTGCCGGGGACGGTTCCCAGCCTGCGGACACTCGTTCGGCGACGTGCGCGGCGAAGCTGCGCACGCGTGCGGCGACGCGCTTGGCCTGCTCGGTGTGGACGAGTTCGGGGAGGTCCTTCCGGAGCGCGGCCGCGCAGCTCGGCTCAACGACGACGATCGGCCGGTCGGTACCGTCGTCGAGCACCTTTGCGGCCTTGGAAAGTAGCTTCTTCGCGGTACCGAGCTGACCCGTGGAGATCCATGTCAGGCCGCAGCAGGCGTCGGGCGAGCATTCGACGACGTGTCCGGCGTCGGCGAGGACGCGGGTGGCCGCGCCCGCGACCTCGGGCCGGAAACCGCGCGTGAACGTGTCCACGAACAGGACCACCGAGTCCGTGCTGTCGGTCTCGCCTGCAGCATGGGCGCCAGCGTCGGCGATCTCGCGCCGCCACTCCCGCGCGCCGGCGAACCGCGGAAGCGCGCGCTTGGTAGTGAGCCCGCCTGACGCTGCCGCAACCTTGCCCAACGGGGTCGCGAGGACGGCGTTGACGACGACGGAGAGGCGGCCTGTCAGCTTGAGCCAGCGCGGGAGCCATCCGAGGGAGAAGTGCGCGAGCGGACGCACGCGGCCGCGGTAGTAGTGGTCGAAGAATTCCGACTTGTATGTGGCCATGTCCACCCCGGCTGGGCAGTCGGTCGAGCAGGCCTTGCACGACAGGCACAAATCCAGCGCCTCCCGGACCTCCTCGGATCGCCAGCCCTCCTCGACCGTGCGCGCGCCGCGGACCATGTCCTGCAGGACGCGGGCACGGCCTCGCGTCGAGTCCTTTTCGTCGCGCGTGGCGCGATAGCTCGGGCACATAACCCCGCCGCTGTCCGCGCGGCACCGGCCCACGCCGATGCAGCCCTGGGCGGCGTGTACCCACGGATCCGTCCCGGCATGTGCCGGGTGTAGGTCGAAGCTCGTGCGCCATTCGCGCTGCGGCACCCCCGCGAGAGCGAGGTGCGCGTCCATGGGATCGGGCTCGGTCATCGAGCCTGGATTCAGGATGCCTACGGGGTCCCACAGACGGCGGCACTCGGAGAACGCGGCCATCATCTCGGGCGAGTACATGAGGGGCAGAAACTCGGACCGAGCCCGGCCATCGCCGTGCTCACCGGACAGCGATCCGCCGTGCCGGACCACGAGTTCGGCGGCCTGGCGGGTGAACGTGCGGAAGACCTCGCGGCCTTCCTCGCTGCGCAGATCATAGGTGATGCGGATGTGCATGCAGCCGGCCCCGAAGTGCCCGTACATAACCCCGGTGAGCTCGTGCTCGGCCAGGAGTTCGCGAAGGTCGGCAAGGTAGTCAGCAAGCTCGTCGGGGGCGACCGCCGAGTCCTCCCAGCCCGGCCACGACTCACCCCCCGACGCCAGACGGGAGGACAGTCCCGCCCCATCTTCCCGGACGCGCCAGAGCGAGGCGCGTTCGGCGGGGTCCGCGGCCGCACGGCCGTGCACGAGCCGCCCGTTCTCTGCCAGCCGTGCGAGCAGCCGGTCCGCCTGAGCGCGCACCGCCTCCGTGTCGTCGCCGTCGAGGTCCACGAAGAGCCACGCCCGTCCCTCGGGCAGGCCCAGGACGGAATCGGGTCCGCGACGGTGCCGCATGGTGGCGACGATGGCCTCGTCGGTGCCCTCGACGGCGGCGGGTGAGAACTCGAGGATGGCGGGGATGTCGCGGGCGGCGTCGACGACGTCGTGGTAGCCGAGGCAGACCAGGAGCGCGGTCGCCGGCTTCGGCACGAGCTTCATGCGGGCGCCCACGACTATCGCCCACGTTCCCTCGGAGCCGACGACGGCGCGTGCGATGTTGAACTTCCTCTCCGGCAGGAGATTCTGGAGGTGATAGCCGGAGACCTGCCGGGGAATGCGGCCGAGTTCGAGGCGGAAGGTGCTCAGGTTCTCCTGGGCGAGCCGGGCCAGTGACGCCGAGAGGGTCTCCGCTCGGGTGATAGAGAATGAGTCGGCGGGATCGGTTGCCCGCAGGCCCGTCTCGGTCGCCGTCAGCCGCGCGCCATCGGACGTGACGAGGTCGATTTCCGCCACGTGGTCGGAGGTGCGGCCGTAGCGCACGGAGTGATTGCCGCATGCGTCGTTGCCGATCGCTCCACCGACCGTGGCGCGGTTCTTGGAAGAAGGGTCGGGCGCGAACGTGCAGCGACCGCCGGTGGCGCGTTCCACCTCGCGGGACAGTGCCGCGAGGACGACGCCGGGTTCGACGTCGACCGTCCCGGCCTCCTCATCGAGGGCGAGGACGCGATCCATATGCCGCGAGAAGTCCAGGACGAGTCCGGGGCCGATGGCGTTGCCGGCCATCGACGTTCCGCCCCCTCGGGCGATGACCGCGGTGCCGCTCGCCCGGCACGCCATGACGGCGGCCACCACGTCGTCGACGGTGCGCGGAAACGCGACCGCGAGCGGTTCCACGCGGTAGTTGGAGGCGTCGTAGGAATACTCGGAACGCCGCCGCGGCGACGCGTCCGCGGAAACCCCTGCCTCCGAGAGTTCTCGGAGCAACCCCGTCGCCGGATTGCGTACCTCGATGACGGCCCCGTCACCAGTGTCCACCGGTGCGCCGTCGACAGGGTTGCGCTGGTGCAGAACTTCGGGGTCGTGCAACACCGGGCGGCTGACGGAATCGGTCATGGGATGAGTCTTTCTCGTAGAGACAGGCAGTGGCCGGTGAGCGCAACACGGGGCTGTGTGTGCTCCGTGTTGCCTCGTGTCGACTCAGAACGTGTGCAGAACCGCGCGGAAGAACTCGGTCGGCTCGATGGCCTCGACGGGCACCGGACCCTCATTGGCCAAGAATTCGTATCCGGTTTCGGGACCGTACTTCTCGCCGCCCGCCGATACCTTGCCGTTGAGCTGGAACAAGATTTCGATGGAGGGGTGCTGGCCCGCCTGGTACACGGCGCCGGCGTCGAGGCGCAGGAATCCGATCCGGAGGTTGCGTTCGGTGAAGCTTCCCAGCCACTTCTCCGAGACCCCCGCGTCGCCCTGCTGCGCCCAGTCGTAGGCCTGCGGGTTCATCGCGATGACATCGGTGTATCGCGGAGTTGCGAATTCGAGCTTGCGCCCGGTGGCGCGCTCGAAGATCGCCTGCGAGCCATCAACGGTCTGGGGCACGCCGTTGGCGTCGGTGTAGTGGTACAGGCCTTTCTTGAATTCGCCGGTCTTGTTCAGTTCGGCGTTCACCGCCTCGCGTTGGGCGACACTCAGATAGCCGTTACCGCTCGCGCCGCCGGCCTGCAGAACCAGGGTGCGAAGACCCTCGGCGCGCTCCTGCGGCCCGTAGTGGACACTTTCCGGGAAATACCCCACCCACCCTTCCTCGAGGAAGTCGGTCTCGCTGTAGGGCAACCTTCCACTGATGACGTAGCGGATCTGGTCGAAATCGTGCCGATGGCGAGGGGTCCGCCAACCACCACCGCCCGTGTAACCCATGTTCAGGTCGTAATTGTTGGGCGAGCCATCTTCACCAAACAGCAGGTGCTTCTGGTCGAGCTTTCCCTCACGCATGGTTCCGACTCGTTCACTGCCGGTCTCGGATGCCGTGCTTACACGCATCTCTTGCTCCTTCACAAAGTCGATGTCATCCCGCGGCAAGGCCTAGGGGCTGCGGCGTCTCGCCCGCTGTCGTTCCTGCATCAGTACAAGGCGACAATTGACAATATCTCATATTGCGGGATATTGTCTACATCAGTTGGCCGAGACGGTTTCGCCCCTCACCCACTGCCTGCCCACCACGACGCGATGCACGAGGATCGAACATGACGACGACAGCACTGACTCACACCCCCCAGGACTCCGGCGTGCCGGCGTCGGCACGGGATTTCAGCGTCGAGGAGAGGGTTGTGATCGTCACCGGTGCCGCCCAGGGCATCGGCCGCGAGCTGGCGCGTCAGTTCGCCGCGGCCGGAGCTGTTGCCGTGGTGGCCGACCTCGACATCGACAAGGCGGACACGGTCGTCAAGGAGATTCATGACGCCGGGGGCGTCGGTGTGGCCGTCAAGGTGAACGTGGCCGACGAGTCGTCCGTTGTGGCGATGGTCGACACCGTCATCGAACAGTGGGGCCGGGTCGACGTACTGATCAACAACGCGTCGATCTTCGCGACCATCGAGAAGGGGCCGTTCGATCAGATCCCGGTGGCGCAGTGGGAACAGGTGTTGAAGGTCAACGTCACGGGTAGCTACCTGTGTGTTCGGGCGGTGGCCTCGCACATGCGTACGGCGGGTTTCGGCCGCATCATCAACATCTCATCCGATGCGGTGACCCGCGGCGTCGGCAACTACCTGCACTACGTCACCTCCAAGTCGGCGCTGATCGGGATGACCAACTCCCTGGCGCGCGAGCTCGGCGGTCACGGGATCACCGTCAACTGCGTCCGACCGGGCATGGTGGCCACGGAAGTCGAGCGCGCCGTCAACCCCACCGTCGAGGGCCGTGAGCGCGCGGCATCACAGCAGTGCATCCCGCGAGGAATGGTCCCCACCGACCTCGTCGGCATCATGTTCTTCCTGGCCACACCGGCGTCCGCGTTTATCACCGGCCAGACGATCGCTTGCGACGGCGGCTACACCCACAGCAGTTGACCCACCGGACACGCCACCCACAGTCTGAGGAGACCTCGCTCATGAGGCAGTACCCGCACCTATACATCGACGGTCGATGGACTGCACCGACCGAGCCCCGCGAAATTGAGCTCATCGACCCCACCCGCGAGGAGGTCTTCGCTCGGGTGGCTCTGGGGAGCGCTGCGGATGTAGACCGCGCGGTCGCCGCGGCCCAACGCGCGTTCGAGAGTTTCTCCACCACCTCGGCAGCCGACCGAATTGCGTTGATCGACCGCATCATCGACGTATACGAGTCGCACATCGATGAGTTCTCCGAGTTGATCGCGCGCGAGGTCGGCATTCCCGTCAGCAACCGCGCTCAGGTCACGGGCCCGGCCGAACACATGAGGGTGGCCCGGGACCTCCTGCGCGAGTACCCCTTCGAGGCTCGGGTGGGCGGCGCTATTGTCCGTCGTGAGCCGGTCGGCGTCTGCGCGCTCATCTCACCGTGGAACTGGCCGATCCAGACCGGCGTGATCAAGCTCATCTACGCTCTGGCCGCCGGGTGCACGATTGTCGCCAAGCCCAGTCTCAACTCCGCCGCCAGCGGCGTGCTCTTGGCTCAGGTGCTGCACGAGGCCGGTGTGCCGCCGGGCGTGTTCAACCTGGTGAGCGGCACCGGCCGCGAGGTGGGCGACGCGTTGTCCCACCACCCGGGCGTGGACATGATCTCGTTCACCGGGTCCACCGGCGCCGGCAAGGTGGTCGGCGCCGCCGCCGCAGGCACCGTGAAACGTGTCTGCCTCGAACTGGGCGGAAAGTCGGCCAACATCGTGCTTCCCGACGCAGATCTGGAAAAGGCCGCGCGCTGGAACATCCAGCGCTGCTTCTTCAATGCCGGCCAGTCCTGCCATGCCCCCAGCCGAATGTTGGTGCACGAGAGCCAGGTCGAGCAGGTGGCGTCCTTCCTGGTCGACGAGGCACAGCGCTTCCGCCTCGGTGACCCACTGGAGAGTTCGACGACCATGGGCCCGGTCGTCAGTGCCGCCCAGTTCAAGTCGATCAGAGACCACATCCAGAGCGGTCTCGACGAGGGCGCCTGCCTCGTCACCGGCGGGCTCGAGCGCCCTGACGGTCTCGACCAGGGATATTTCGTGCAACCCACGGTGTTCACCGGCGTCACACCGGACATGACGATCGCCCGGGAGGAGGTCTTCGGCCCCGTTCTGGCCGTCCTGACCTACCGTGACGAGGACGACGCCCTGCGCATCGCCAACGATTCACCCTTCGGGCTCGGCGGCTACGTCTTCGGCGGCCAGCGTGAGAATGCCCGCCGCGTCGTGAACGGTCTGCGTGCCGGACGCATCAGCTTCAACGGCGCCGCCACGGATTCGTACACCCCCATGGGCGGTTACAAGCAGTCCGGAATCGGTCGCTCGATGGGCAGGCTCGGGCTCGAAGAATACCTCGAAGTCAAATCCGTGTACGGATTCGAGGACGAAGCGCAAGCCTTGCCGACTCTGTTCGGCTGAAGACACCCCAAGTCGGTCAGGAGCCCCCCAGAACATGAACAACGTCGCCACCCCCCTGCTTCGCAATCCCATGAAGGAAAAGTTGTCCAGGGGTGAGCCGGTGTTCTCGATGACCGTCCGACTCGTGCGGACCGTCGACATCGCCGCCATCGCCCACACCGCAGGTTTCGACTCCATCTACATCGACATGGAACACAGCAGCTTTCCCCTCGAAGCCGCGGGTCAGATCTGCATGGCCTGCACTCACATTGGCGTCACTCCACTCGTCCGCATCCCCGGCCTGGACCCGTTCTTCATCGCCAGGGTCATGGATGCCGGCGCCATGGGGATCGTCGTACCCGGCGTGCAGTCCGCCGACGAGGCGCGCGCCGCGGTCCGTGCCGTCAAGCATGCGCCCACCGGTGAGCGCTCCCTGGCGGGAGCAGCACCCCAACTGCTCTACCGCTCCCTGCCCGCCGATCAGACCGTCCGTGAGCTCGACCAGGCCTCCATGGTGGTGGCGATGATCGAATCCCGGGCCGGGGTGGAGGCGGCCGACGCCATCGCGGCAGTGGACGGCGTGGACATCGTCCTCGTAGGTGCGAGCGACCTCAGCGTCGAGTTGGGTGTCGCGGGACAAGTCGATCACCCCCAGGTGCACGAGGCGTTTCTGCACGTCATCGACGCCTGCCGAGCACACGGGAAGACCGTAGGCATCGGTGGAATGGGTGGGCGGCCGGATCTTATCGACAAGTATCTCGCACTCGGCGCCGGCTACGTCTCCACCGGCAACGACATCTCATTCCTCAGCGCTGCTGCAGCACAGAAGCGTCGGCAGTTCGCCTGATCGCCACACCACGGAACAGGAAGCACACATGAAAATCTGCGTATATGGCGCAGGCGCCGTAGGCGGGCACATCGCCGGACGGCTCGCTGCTGGTCAAGCCGAGGTCTCGCTGATCGCTCGCGGTGAGCAGCTGGCCGCGATCCGACAGCATGGGCTGCGGGTGCAAACCCGTGACGGAGAGCTGGTCTCTCACCCGGTCGCCACCGACCGGCCCGGCGATCTGGAGTCACAGGACATCGTGATCGTCGCGGTCAAGGCCCCGGCCCTGCCCGCCATCGCCGAACACGTCGGTTCCCTGCTCCACCAGGACAGTTTGGCGCTGTTCGTCACGAACGGCATTCCCTGGTGGTACTTCCACTCTCACGACGGAGCCTTGGACGGCACCCAGCTGGGACGGCTGGACCCCGAACAGGCGCTGTGGAACCACATCGGTCCCGAGCGGGCCGTGGGCGCCGTTGCCTACACCGCGTGCAGCGTGGTCGCACCGGGAGTGGTTCGCGCCGGGAACCCCCGTAACCGCCTGATCATCGGACGCCCCGACGGCCAGCCTGACGAACGGCTCGACACTCTGGCCTCGCTCTTGAACCCCAGTGGCCTGGAGGCCACCGTCACGGAGAAGATCCGTGATGCGGTCTGGGCCAAACTGCTGATGAACCTGATCGGCGGCTCGCTGGGCGTCCTCAGCGTCTCACCCATGAAGGATGTCCTCGACAAGCCCGCCGTCGCCGGCACCGCCAAGGCGATGGCGGCCGAGGGCGCCGCCATCGCTCGCGCCCTGGGCTGCGACCCAGGCGATCCCTACGAGGGTCTGAGCAAGCTGGCGACGTCCAGCCACCTGCAGAGCATCGCGCAGGACCTGCAGGCCGGTCGGCCCCTCGAGATCGACGCCATGTTCCGTGTTCCCCTCGATCTGGCCGAACTGGCACAGGTCCCGACCCCCAACCTTGACCTGGTGATCGAACTGGCCACTCAGCGGGCCCGCGCCACGGGCCAGTATCACGACACCAGTAGATGACATCGCAACGGGCTCCGGTAGCAACCCGCAGATCGTGTGGCTCATCGACGGACTCCCAACGGGTTTCACTCCGAACCGTAGCCAGAACCGAATCAGCGGGCGACGCTGGCCAGTGCCTGGACCTGCTTCCGGGTGGTCGTGGCCGACCCGGAGTCCCCGCAGCGGCTCGGATCGACGCCTTCCTGACTTCGGCGCTCGCCGCGAGCCCCGACCACCATCGCAATGCTCGAGCGCGGCGTGACATACATAATTTGACGGTCAGGGCGAGAGCGTCTGGCGCTCCACTTATTTCTCTCGCTTCGGCGAGGAAACTTCCGCGGCTTCCGCACCGATCAGACGTGAATTCCCATGAACCCTCGTGAGTATCGGCAACGGCGCCAGAGGCGTCGCGCCGCTCGGATCGAAGCCCACCGCAAGCGGAACCATCCTGACGCCGAGGCTGAGCACCTCATCGAGTTCGCCATCAGGTGGGCGCCATTTGGGGTCGCTCATGAGGAGGAAGTACTTGTGCACTTCGGAATGACAACGCGCCGGTTCATTGAGCGATTGTGGCAGGTCATTCCTGAATCGAACTGTGTCCATGACGAGATTCGCATTTTGGCGAGCGCATACCCGCACCACTGCCGAACCGGCGGCCCAGGCGGCTGACTGTCCCGGCTCGCGACAACTTGACCGTCACACTACTTACCCCACTTCGCACTAGGTCATTGCTGACCATGTCGTCTGCCGAGAACCCACCCACCGAAAGCTGGAGCACTGTGTCGCATTCACGGTCCTACGGAACCATCGCACCGGAAGTAGCTCGATCGTGGTTGCTCACGGCCGCGTCCCAGCGCGAGACCTTCGACGATGCCGCGCAATCCGGCGCGGATGCCGTCATAATGGACCTCGAGGACGGCGTCCCGACGTCAGAGAAACCACAAGCACGGGACAACGTCCTGACCTGGCTGTCCGGCAGCTCCGCATGGGTGCGCATCAACGATGTCACCACACCGGACTGGGATCTCGACGTTGCCGCCCTGGACGGTTCCCCGGGCCTGTTGGGTGTCGTACTGTCGAAGACCGAAAGCCCCGAACACGTTCAAGCGACGAGCGAGCGGCTGCCCGGTACCCCGATCGTGGCGCTCATCGAATCCGCCCTCGGCCTGGAACGAAGCCTCGGCATCGCCGCGGCAACCGGCGTCATCCGACTTGCGTTCGGCAGCGGAGACTTCCGGCGAGACACCGGGATGCGGTACGACCCTCTCGCACTGGCCTATCCCCGTGCACGCCTGGTCGTGGCCAGTACCGCCGCCGGCATCGCGTCACCGATCGATGGTCCCAGCGCGCGCGATTGCCACGACCTTCCCGCGGATCTGCAACCGGCGATTGCCACGGGAATGACCGGCAAACTCGTCCTCCGTCCCGAGCAGGTGGACTGCATCAACTCGCATCTGAGCCCCTCCCCCGACGAGATCGAGACCGCCCGGTCGGTCATCGAACTTCTCGGGGCCGACGGCGTCCGCATCCGCGACGGGTCGGACCGCCCACGACTGGCAGAGGCGCAACGCGTCACCCGGCTCGCTCAGGCGCTTCGGATCTGAGAGCGCCACGTCCTTGTAGTCGTCTCTGCCGGGACGGTGCCGCTCGCTAGCCGATTCCCACGGAAATGGTGAATGGCGGGGTGAACGGGTCCACCAGCAACGCCAAGGCCGTGCCGTTCGGCGTCTACAAGAACAGCGGCGTCGGTCGCGAACGCGGGCTGCAGGAGATCTACTCGTATACCCCGTCGAAGTCGGTCGGGACTGCCCCCGCCGCAGCTGGCCTATCCCCTTTCACTGCACCAGGCAGACAGACTCACGGTGGGACTGGCCACGCCGGTTCTGTCGAGCGCGGACAACGCCCCAGGCACCAATCCCGACCGTCACGAGCAGGCTCGCCGACGCAGCCACTGGAGTCATCCCGCCCAGTTCATAGGCGACGGGCGCGATGACTGCACCAACCGACCCTCCCATGAACACCCCGACCATGAACAACGTATTGGCCCGAGCTGCACTGTTCTCGTTGGCCGCCAGCACACGACTCTGGTTCGACGTCTGTACCGCCTGGTTGACCAACGTGACCACAAACATTGTCAGTGCAAGCCCCACCAAGACGTAGGCGTCGAAGAATGCGGAGATGCAGGCACACAACAGAACAACCAGAGCCACACCTATGACGGGAACAGGGCCGAAACGTTCGATAGCCGGACCGAATAACGGAGTGACCAGCGCCGCCGACAATCCCACGAACCCGAACATCCCCACCTGCAGAATGCTCCAGCCGTACGGTTCAGCGGTCAGATGCAACACGCTGACCGTCCAAAACATGTTGAATACGGCGAACACGAGAAACTGAAGGACCGCCGACTCGATGAGTTCGGGGCTGCGAGTGGCCAAACGCAGCGTGTCGCTCAGCAACGCGCGATACTTCGCAGACGGCGCCGACGGCATCCAGGCCACGTCGAGGGCTCTCCTGGTGAACGGAACAGTCGCAAGCACCATGCCCGCGAACAACAGGACGACGAACCGCCATCCGATCGAGTCGGAAAGAACGCTCGAAACGATGCGACCGCCGAAGACCCCGAGTAGCAATGCGCCCACCATCGTTCCGGTCGCCGTCGCGGCTTTACCCTCCGGCGCGAGTGTGCTGACCGCGGGAATGAGAACCTGGGCGATGTTCGCGACCAGTCCCGCCGCGAAGAAGCTCGCCGCGAGACCTATGATGGACGGCATTGCTGCACAGCACATCAACGTCGCGGCGAGCGCGAGCGATTGGACGGTGACCTGCCGACGAGGGTGCACTCGGTCGGCCAGCGGTACGAACAGGAAGATGCCGCAGGCGTAACCGATCTGCACCGCTGTGGCCACCGAGGCAGTCGCGATCGCAGGAGCACCAAAACTCGTTGCCATCGCGGTCAGCAATGCCTGAGGAATGTAGATGACGCTCACTGCGGTCGACGCCGAAACGGCGAGAACGGAGAGGGCCAGGCCCCAAGTTCTGCCTTGCTGTGACGGCGTCGAACGTGCAACTGCCTTCATCGAGCCACTCCTCAACCTCGTATACGACGCCCGTGGTCGACATACGCGCCAGGGCCACTGCACACCGGTTTCTCGTCAACATTGACTTCGGATCTCAGGGCGGATTCAACCGGTCGTCGCAACACCGTGCCGTGAGGCACGAGTGTACCTGTACGGCAAAGACTTCCGCTGGAGTTCTCCAACGTGCACTTTCCGGGGGCGGTTGTTGAGCGCATCGGCGACCGCCTGAAGCTCACGGAAGTTGTATCGGGACAGATCAGTTCCCTTCGGAAAATATTGTCGCAGCAGACCATTGGTATTCTCATTCGTTCCGCGCTGCCATGGACTGTACGGATCACAGAAGTAGACACGGATACCGGTTGAGGCGGTCAGCTCGGCATGACGCGCGAGTTCCTTTCCGCGATCCCATGTCACGGATCTGCGTAGATGCTCGGGCAGCGGTGACAGCGTCGCGGCCAGAGCATCACGAACGGACTCCGAACCATATCCGGACAGCGCCGGCCCGTTCTTCACCATCGTCGCTGTTCCATAGCCTTTCAGTCGCGGCAGGTGTAGTAGGCGAGATCGGCCTTCCACTGCGCGGTCGACGCGCGATACTCGAGCTTGCCATTGCGGGTGGCGGCGTTCCGCCACAACTCTCGCGAGATCGTCGACGGTGACCGTCCGATCCGGTCAGCGATGTCGCGCATACTCATACCCTTGGCTCGCAGCAGCGCGATATCCTCACGCTCGGTGAACGACAGGTATCTCCCCGAGACCGGGGTCAACTCGATCGGTGGCATCCCACTAGCCTGGCGGAACCACCGTGTCCCCACCGGCCCCGACACGCCGCATGCGGTCGCTGCGTCGTCGCTCGTGAGACCCTCGGCGATCCGCGTCCAGAATGCCCGCTCGAGATCTCGGCGTATCGGAGGTCGTCCCGGTGACCGCATCACCGCACGCCCCGTCAACGCTGCCGCCCACCCGGGTGGTCGTCCCATCCCACACCTCCGTTATCGAGGTGTTGCTTCCACCGGTTGAGCCTGGTCAGCTCCCGAGCGGAAAATTGATTTCTCATTAACGGAGTTTCGCTCAGATAGGAGTCAGTACGTTCTGCAGCGCGCGCGATGGCGTCGGTCACGTTCGGGGTATTCGAGGTGCGACCGATGGCGCGGTCGGGACGCCGCTGCCGGTGGCCGATTCGATCGCAGCCTCCACTCGCCGATCCTCGTCGTACAGTCCGGAGTGACCCTCCATCGGTGCGGCACTGGCAACGGCCCCGAACGGACTGCTGACGCCCTCGTGCCACCGGACTGGGCGGCAATCACGTCGAGCACATGCTGTTCACACCTAGTTCTCCAGGTGCGATATCAGTGGAACGACCGGCCCCCGTCTGCTGCAAGCGCACTTCCGGTGACATAGGACGATTCCGAACTTGTCAGAAAGAGAACGGCACGAGCGATCTCGACGGGCTGCGCCAGCCGGTTGAGGGCGTAGTTCCCGACGTTCTGACGTTGGCCGTCGGCCATCGCGGTATCGACCATGCCGGGACACACGCTATTGACCCGCACCTTCGGTGCCAATTCGGCGGCGAGTGCCCTCGTCAGGTTGAGCACCCCACCCTTGGACGCTGCGTACGCAGTGAGCTCGGGTGCATTGGCCAGCAATCCTGCCGCCGACGCAATGTTCACCGCAGTTGCGTTCTCTTCCTTCAACAACCACGGGATACAGCTACGCAGGACGATGTACGTGCCGGTCAGATTCACCTCCAGAACATGCCTCCACGCGTCAGCCGGGACGTCGGTGATTGCGCCGCGGAACATGATTCCTGCCGCGTTGACCACCCCGTCGATGCCGCCAAGTGCGGTTGCCGCCGAATTCACGGCGTCGGCGACGGCGTTCTCGTCGGTGATGTCCACCACGAACCCGTGACCGCTGGTGTGTTCGGCGGCCTGCTGGAGACCGCCCTCATCGCGATCCAGAAGGGCGACCGACGCGCCCTCGCTCGCCAACAATCGGGCCGTAGCCCGTCCGATTCCCGACGCCGCGCCGGTGACGACGATACGGCGTCCGAGAAGACGACGAGTCGGGGCCGACGACTGGTGCTCCGGTGCTTCCGACAAAGTTTCGGTCATAATTTTCCTTTTCCGTAGTATCGACCGTCAGCGCATCACAAAGGCATTCGCCGGCGCGGTGTCGTCCGTCGAGAGCACAACGCTCTTGGTCTCCAGGTATTCGTCCACCGCCTCGATTCCGTGCTCACGACCCAAACCCGATCGCTTCGTTCCGCCGAACGGCACCATGTAGCTGTAGGTGCGGTAGGTGTTCACCCAGACCGTTCCGACGCGTAGCGCTTTCGACATGCGCAAGGCGCGCCCGACGTTCTCGGTCCACACACCCGCCACGAGCCCATAGGCCACATCGTTGCCGAGCGCGACGGCGTGCGCCTCGTCGTCGAACTCGATGATCGACAGCACGGGCCCGAAGACCTCTTCCCGGGCAATCCTCATGTCGTTGGTGACGTCGGCGAAGATTGTGGGCTCGACGAATTGGCCGCCCCGAAGATCCGGATCGGAGGCAGGCTTTCCGCCGAGAAGCAGACGGGCACCGTCGGCCTTCGCGATGTCGATGTAGTCCAAGACCTTCTGATACTGCGGCGGTGTCGCGATGGGACCGACGTTCGTCTGCGGGTCCATAGGGTCACCCAAACGGATACCCTTGGCGATCGCGAGCACTTTGTCGGTGAATTCATCCTTGATCGAGCTGTGCACCAGCAGACGTGAACCTGCAGAACACATCTGGCCCGACGCTCCGAAGATGCCGGAGACCACTCCCGTCGCAGCCTTCGCCAGGTCCGCGTCGTCGAAAACGATGTTGGGAGACTTGCCACCCAGTTCGAGCGAGACTCGCTTCATGGTGCGTGCAGCTGTTTCGTAAACCCTGGCCCCGGTGATATCCGAGCCGGTGAACGTGATCTTCGCGATGTTCGGGTGTTCGACCAACGCGGTGCCCGCTTCGTGCCCAAGGCCGGTAACGACGTTGAACACCCCGGGCGGCAACCCGGCTTCCTTGGTGAGCTCGGCGAACTCCAGCGTGCTCGCGGAGGCGAACTCCGACGGTTTGACCACCACTGCGCAGCCAGCTGCAAGCGCGGGAGCGCATTTGACTGCCGCGAACCACAGCGGCGAGTTCCACGCCGTGAGCGCAGCAACGACGCCGATGGGTTCCCGATCGGTGAAGGCGACCGAATTGGACTTCTCGATGGGGATCGAGGATCCCTGAATCTTGTCGGCCAGGCCGGCGTAGTAGTACCAGACCTCCGAGATGGACGCGAGTTGGCCGTGCATCTCGGCAAGCAGCTTTCCGTTGTCACGGACCTCGATCTCGGCCAGACGCTGGGCGTTCTTCTCGATGAGATCGGCGATGGCGCGCATCGTCTTCCCGCGTGCCGATGCCGACATCGTCGCCCATGGGCCCTCTGCCATCGCGCGATTCGCCGCGGATACCGCACGGTCCACATCGGCCTTCGTGCCGCGCGGGATCCTTGCCCATTGTGTCCCCTTGTACGGGTCCACGGAGTCGAGCCACTCAGCGCTGGCCGGGTCGATCCACTCTCCGTCGATGTGCAACTGGTACTTCGTCACTAGACGTCCTTCTTCGTTCGTTTACGTTGTGCTGTAGTGAAAGCGGATCTATCGAGCGAGTGCTGCACCGGGCTTCTTCGTTGCGGGCAGAGCCTCGGTCGTGAAGTCGGCGAGGTCGAGGTGTCGCCCTTCCTGCATCGTGGAGACCGCGTAGGCGGAACCGATGATCACGACCAGGGTGAACACCAGAACCAAATTGGTACCTCCGACAGCAGCTAACGCTGCTGCGATGAACGGCGCAGGCGCAGAGAAGATCAGGTTCGCGAAGGTGTGTGACATGGCAGCACCCGAGAACCGAACCTCCGTCGGGAACTGCTCTGCGAACATCGCCGGCTGTGCGCCACTGAGGAACTGGATCGAGGACAGTACGAGAGTGATGATCGATCCGGTGAGCACGGGGTTGGGCCCGGGCAGGGTGAAGAACAGCAGCATGCCGGTGAAGCACCCAGCGAGCCCCAGGAGGAAGACCGGCTTGCGACCAATCCGGTCGCACACCACGCCTCCGGCAATGGCGAAGAATACCGATACTCCGTTAGCGACCATCAGGATCACCAGCGCTGTCTGAGACGACATGCCCGTCTCACGGGGCAGGTAGCTCAGTCCATATACCGCGACCAGGTAGAAGCTCAGCGACGAACCGCCCCATGCAAGGGTCAGCAAGGCAACTTTGCGAGGATGCGTGGCCAGGACTCGCAGGCCTGTGCTGCGAGGCTTCACGACGCGCTCTTCGATATCCTTGTTGACGACGAAGGCGGGTGTCTCCTCCAGCTTCAGCCGGATGAACACGGCGACAACGACAATGATGACGCTTCCGAGGAACGGCACACGCCAACCCCAGGATTCGAACTGGTCTTGCGTCAAAGTCGCACCCAGCACCACCAGCGCAAGATTCGCGAGAACCTGGCTGACGGGCGAGCCCATGACGATGAACGAACCCAGCAAACCTCGACGGCTCTTGTCGCCGTGTTCCATCGTCATCAGCTGATTGCCGATCGCCTCACCACCGAGTGAAAAGCCCTGTACAAAACGTAATCCGACGAGCAGAGCGGCGATACCGAAACCTTGTCCAGTCGGTAGTACGCCAATCAGAATCGACGAGCCACCCATCAGGACGAGCGTGGTGAACAGGATCGGTTTACGCCCGATGCGGTCACCGAGATGCCCGAACACGATGGCGCCCACGGGTCGAGCGACGAACCCGACTCCGAACGTGGCGAAGGATGCCAATAACGCACCAGTCGAACCCAACTCATGGAAGAAGAGGATCGGGAACAACGTGGCGGCAAGCGCCCCGTACACCGCGAAGTCGAAGTACTCCAGCGCCGACCCCAGCGCACCGCTCACAACGGCACGGATTTCCATGGGGCGGGAAGGCTTGCGCTTAGCGGCTTCCGCCGACTGCTCCGGCGGTAAGGCTGAGGTCATGTGGTGCTCCCAGATCTGTGTCGTCGAACCGAGGGACGGTGCAGTTTCAGATGCGACCAATTTCACAATATCTCGCAGTATGAGACTTGGTCAACAGCAAAAGGGATGGTTGCCGCGCAAAAGATCGACCCGGATCCGATATTCGGATCTGAGAGGCGAGACGAGGTTGGGTGTGGGGATTCGCAATTCGGAGCCGAGGCAGTCTGATCAGTTTGAATCGACGGAAACCGACGCGTCGAGGCGTCGATACCACGTGTCTAGCACCCAACAGCTCAGGCCACAGTGGCGAACTGCCCTGCAAGTTGCTTCTCCACGAGGCGATCGGAAATAGTCGGGGCGTCTGCCTGACCACGGCGATCGCGAGTTCGACCTCGACATCCCGTCGAACATTTCGTCCCATGCGACGCCGACGCTGCCCAGTGCGGCCTTTTGATTTGGTGAGGATCGGAGCACTGTAGACGCGAGGGTTGAACTCCCCTGGGTCAGCACGTAGCCGTCTTCGCGTCGACGCGGGTAGACCGGCAGATGAGCCAGAATCAAGAGATCGGTCGACGAATCTGCACATTCATTTCGATGACTCGCGATCTCACCGAGTACTGTCCGGTGCGCACGGCTGTGAGCAAAGCATCATGCAGGGACTCGATGTTGCGATACCGGACGATCGTGAGGCCTCGAGCGCCTCCAGCGTCGCAGCTGTCGGCCAGACAGGCTCGATCTCGGTGACCAGCTCGAGGAGCAGAGCATTTTGGACAGGCTGCTCGCTCCGGAGGCATTCTCACGTCGTCGACACCATTCGGTGAATGGGATCCTCCACATCCTTCTGTTCGCGACCGGCCGGGCCGACCTCTCGACGACGGGACGGTAACGACGTCCCGGCCGAGCACTTACGAGGTGGTCCCATCACGAAATGCAGACCGGCCCCGCGTGCGTGACGCACCCGGGGCCGGTCTGTATTTGTCTGATCGTCACAGTTCGATGTAGACGCTCTTGCTGTAGAGGTAGGTGTCCATATGTGCAGCACTCCCCTTGGAGCCGTACCCACTCAGCCTCGTTCCACCGAATCCGACCAACGGATCGATGTAGCCGTAACAGTTCACCCACATCGTGCCTGTGTGCACGCCGTGGACCACCCGAAGCGCAGAGGACAGATTTTGTGACCACACCGCTCCTCCGAGACCGTATTCGCTGTCGTTAGCGATGGCGATGGCCTCGTCCACGTCGTCGAACGGCAGAATCGACAGAACTGGGCCGAAGATCTCTTCGCGAGCGATTCGCATCTCGTTGGTCACGCCACCGAAGACGCTCGGCTCCAGGAAGTATCCGTTCTCGAGCTCCCCCTCGAGCCGTTGGCCGCCGCAGAGCAGTTCGGCCCCTTCGTCTCGGCCGACGTCGATGTAGGACAGGACCTTGTCCAGCTGGGGTTGGGAGATGACCGGGCCCAGCGTGGCGGCGGCGTCCAGGCTGTGCCCGACCCGCAAGGTTTTCATGAACGCCAGCAGCCGCTCGGTGAACTCGTCAACGATGGGCCGCTGAACCAGCACCCGAGTGCCGGCGAAACAGATCTGGCCGGAGTTGGCGAAGACCCCCATCGCGGCTCCCGGTACCGCTTTGTCCAGGTCCGCGTCCGCACACACGATGTCCGCCGACTTGCCGCCCAGTTCCAGCTGCAATTTCTTTATGTTGACGGTGGACGCCTCGATGATGCGGCGGCCGGTCTCGGTCGATCCGGTGAACGCGATGCGGTCGACGTCGGGGTGAGCCGCCAGCGCATGGCCGGCTTCCTTGCCCAGGCCGGTGACCACATTGACTACTCCCGCCGGCGTCCCGGCCTCGTGCAGGATCTCGGCGACCCGCAGCACCGACAGCGAAGCATCCTCGGACGGCTTCAGCACGGCGGTACACCCGCTGGCCAGAACCGCGCCGATGATCCAGAACTGACTGTTGAGTGGACCATTCCAGGGAATGATTCCGCCGATGACCCCGACCGGGGCCTTCAACGTCATCGTGGTGACATTGCCGGGGATGCCGTTCATCAGGGTCTCACCTGAGATGTTGGCTGCCTGTGAGGCGAAGAACGACAGCATCTTCATCAAGGCGGGCTTGGTGTTACGCAACCGCGAGACCGGCGCACCCATGTCCATGGCTTCGATGTGGATCAGTTCCTCGAATTTCTCGTCGAGGACCTGGGCGATACGCGTCAGTAAGGCCTGCCGCTGGTAGGGGGTCCAGGTGCTCCATGGACCATGGAATGCCTTGCGTGCAGCGAGGACCGCGCGATCGACGTCGGCTTGCTCGCCGGCAGCAAGCCGCGCCAAGACCTCACCGGTCGACGGATTGACGGTGGTCAGCGTCTGCCCGGACGCGGCCGGGACGCGCTGGCCGTCGATGACGAGCTGCTGCACGTCGCGGGACAAAAAACCTTGGGCCTGCTCGCACAGCGCGAAGTTCTGCTGGGATATGGTCACTGCTTTCCTCTCACCTGACCTTCGACGATCCGTCAATCGAAGATGAAGACGCCTTTGCCGATCTGGCGTCGATCGAACAGCTCGTAGGCCCGCTCCGCCTCGTCCAGCCGGAACTCATTTGTGAACAGCGACTCCACGTCCAGGCCACGCTCGGCCACGAAGAGGGCACACTCCTCCTGCAGGTTCTTGCTGAAGGTGAGCGACCCGAGGACGGTCTTCTGCAATTGGATGAGTTCCTCGCTGTCCAACTCGATCGTGCCGAAGACTCCGACCATGCATGCGGTTCCCCAGCGGCGGAGTGCCTGGACCGCCTGACGACGTACGGTGGCGTTGGCGCTGCATTCGATGGACTTGTCTGCGCCTTCGCCGTTGCGGGTCAGCTCACGAACAGCGACCACGGGGTCCTGCTCTCGTGAGTTGACGATGTAGTCGGCGCCGAACTGTTGGGCCATCTGCAGCCGCGAGGGTTCGACGTCAAGGGCGATGACCCGAGCACCGAAGGCCTTGGCCAACATGGTGCAGCTCAGGCCTACGGGCCCCTGCCCAAAGATCGCCACGGTTTCGTCGGCGGACACACCGGCCCTCTTGATCGCCCCGAAGGCTGTCCCGGTGCCACACGAGATGGCCGCACCGGTCTTGAACGAGAGTGCGTCGGGCAATTTGATGAGCGTGTGGGCGGGAACCATCATGAAGTCCGCATGTCCACCGTCGCCATCCAGCCCGCCGTATACCGTGCGTGCGTTCGGACAGTACTGGGTCCAGCCTGAACGGCAGTACTGGCAGGTTCGGCACCCGTCGTAATGGTGGACCATGACCCGGTCTCCGACCTTGGCCTCACTGGGTCGTACGGCGTCACCGATATTTTCGACGACTCCACACGGCTCATGACCTTCGATCACCAGCTGGGATCCGGTGCGCAGCGGGCCGTGGAGGTGATTGAGGTCGCTTCCGCACATGCCGGAGGCCTTCATGCGGATCACCACTTCGTCCGGCCCGGGCTTCGGGTCGGGGTACTCCTGGATATCGAGCTTGCCTTCGCCCAGAAATACAACAGCTTTCATGTCAACGCTCCTCGGTGGTCAAGAGATGGACGGGCCAGAGAGCGACGGACCGGAGGACGAATCTAACTCTCGCTGCGGATTATTCGTGTCTCCGGGACCCTTCGGCCCATCATCGGTGTCACCGTTCGGGGCGATCTGCTCCAGAGCCTCACGGGAGGTGTCCACACGGGCGAGGGCGTA
Organism: Rhodococcus sp. IEGM 1305; assembly: GCF_030058635.1. Taxonomy (NCBI): domain Bacteria; kingdom Bacillati; phylum Actinomycetota; class Actinomycetes; order Mycobacteriales; family Nocardiaceae; genus Rhodococcus; species Rhodococcus sp. IEGM 1305. The sequence goes on along the minus strand of NZ_JASHKX010000001.1, from coordinate 547,070 downwards.
GAGCAGGGTGACGGCGACGTACATGCCCGAGACGGCCAGGATGACCCCGACGATGCCATAGTTGGAGAACAGCCACAGAACGATGAAGGGCGAGGCGATCAAGCCGACTCGACCGACGGTCTGAGCGAAGCCGCCGCCACGGAAGCGGAAGGCGGTGGGAAAGAACTCCGGCGCCGTTCCCGAACACAAGGTCAGGAACGATGCAGCCATAGCGACCAGGATGAAGCCGACGGCCATGATCAGAACAGGTTCTTTCATGAACGGATAGATGCCAGCGAAGATCGCCGCGAGCGTTCCGAACATCACGATGCTGTTGCGGCGTCCGAGGCGATCGGTGATGAACACGCACAGCAGCGGTCCCGCGACATAACCGGACATGATGGCCGCGTTGAACCCCAGGGACTTCGACACCGTCAGCCCCTGCTGCACGAAGAAGGTGGGCATCCAGCCGGTGACGGTGTAGGAACCGAACAGGCAAGTCACGGTCAAGATCAGAGCCATTAACGTCCGCCGAATGACCGGGCGCGAGAACAGCACCGTGATCGGCACCCACTCGGCCTTCTCGTCTGCGGTGCCGGCCGCCGGGTGCGCGTTCGGGGGGGTCGGGGTGTCCTCCTGGCTCGAGACGCCGGACTCTCTTTCGATTCTTTGCAGGACTGCCTCGGCTTCCTCGTACCGCCCGCGCGACTCCAGCCACCGCGGCGACTCCGGCATTTTCCGGCGCAGCCACCAGGTGATCAGCGCGCCCACGCCCCCGATGATGAACATCGCGCGCCAGGACCACACTGGAATGACCACCCAGCCGATGAGCGAGGACAGCGAAACCCCGAGCCCGGCGAATATTCCGAGCAGACCCAGGTAACGGCCTCGGTGCCCACGCGGAATGAACTCGCTGATAATTCCCCAGCATATGACGTACTCGGCCCCCATCCCGATGCTCATCACAAATCGCAGGGTGATGAGCACCTCCATATTCGGTGCCACCGCCGCACACAGAGCGAGGACACCGAAGAGCGCCAGATTGAATTGGAAGGCAAAGCCCCGTCCGAACCTATCGCTGAGCCAGCCAGCGAAGGCCGCTCCGATCGCGAGACCGGCGAACGTGAGCGAGAGAAAGAGCGAGTTCAACTCGAGCGTCGAGAAGCCGATCGGCAGCATCGATGCCAGCACGGCGGAGGACAGCGTGTTGTCGAACGAGTCGAAGAACATGCCGAGACCGACCAGCACCACCAACCGCCGGTGAAACTTGCCGATCGGGAGATCGTCAAGCCGCAGGCCCGCATTGACGTGCGTGTTCATCGGCCGACACCTCCCGCTTGTGCCGGGCCCGAGGCCTGACAGGAACTCGTGACGTCCGGGGTGCCGAGGGCGGGCAGGGCCCGTTCCGGGGTGCGGTCGGCCACGCTGCGTGTACGAGTTTCATACGCGTTCGATCGGCATTGTTCGGTCATGCGTCTTACTACCTTTGGGCTTGGTGTTCGGTGCGTAGTGGTGTGAACACGACGATGTATTGGGTGAATCGCTCCTTCTCCACGGGAGTGGACAGCTTCGATCAAGACGAACCACGCGGTCCGCTTTGACACGTCGGCGCGATAGGCCGGCGGTTAAACAGAGCCAGTGCCCAATCACTCGAAGTGATATTGACCATATCCCGCAATGTGAGACTTAGTCAACAGTCGGGTTTGTGAGTCGGGCAAGTCACCCAGGCCATCTTTTGATCCACTCATGACCATCGCTATCAGTCATATGAGTGTCGCCCTCGCCTACAACATCGCGTGCGGCGATCAAACCGGGGCGGGCGCGGTAGCACCGGTGTAGCCGCGGTCATTGAAATCAGACTGGGTCGATTCCGTGACGTTTAAGGGCTACGCTCGGCTCGTTAGTCGGCAGACGTCCGCTCTACTGCCTCGTCGGGAACGCAATAAGCGGTGCGGCTTTCCGGGGGCCTACCCAGCCAAGGATCCGAACCCGGACAATTGCCCAACCCGGGAAAGGGGAGCGTCGCTGTAGGGCGCTTTGGTTCACTGGCACCTTTCGTGGTGCCAACACTGTTCGACGCGTTCGCTGCACGCCGTCCTTTTGATGTCATGATGCGTGCCTACACCGAGCCCGAGGAACGGCCCATGCAATTGCTGTCCTTCGGGTGAGATGGAGATCGCGATCGGGTACAACGCCCACCTAGACCGAGCTCTAAAGACCGCGGCCCTCTACGACACACGCATGCACGTGATCTTGTCAGTCAGTCATCCGCTGGCCCAGCAAGCATCGGTGTCGATCGAGGAACTCGTCGACGAACCGCTCATCCTTCTCGATACCCACCCAGGCCCGAGTCCGCGCTCGACTATTTCGTTCGGGACTGCCCCGTCATTGGTTGACATCTGATCGGTGAAAATTGCTCCTCACGGTGGAAGGATGTTCCCCTTCGCAGTCATCTACGTTATCTGAATCAATAATTGGATTGCAGCGCCTCGGGCCGCGACCTTGGCAGGGCCTGTATCTCTGGGACCGTCCGCTCGACGAGTAACGCCATTTCGTATCCGACCTGTCGTGAGTCGCAGTCGGCGACTGCAAGGACCGCGAGTTGCGAGCCGTCTCCGACACTCATGAGTAGCAGGTACCCGTTCGGCATTTCAACTACCGATTGGGCGACCATGCCGCGGTCGAACAGATCGGCTGCTCCAGCGGCCGGACTCGCGAGCCCCGCTGCCACGGCGGCGAGTTGGGTCGCCCGAGCGTCGGGAAGTCGGTCGTTTGCTGCCATGAGCAGACCGTCCGTCGATACCAGCACTGCGTGCACGACTCGAGGAACGTCGCGAACGAAGTTCGACACGAGCCAGTCCAGGGCACGATCTGGTGCTGGATGCATATGATCCGATCCTTTCAAATTTCATTCGGGAATGGCGTGTTTGGAGGTTTGGAGCGCAATCCGTCCAGCCTGGATACCTCTGTGGTGGGCGTCGAGATTCGCGCGGATCGAGTCAGGATTGCGTGATTTCTTCCCGGAAGGCGCCGGGCTGGGTATCGCGCCGGGAACCAGCCTTGCTCCCGGGACACGCTGTGGAAGTCCGACTTCGGTGACGCCGGTGACCGAACTCTCGGCGGCGTGGCGTGCTGCGGACCAGCCAAGGTCCGCTGTCGAGATCCACTCGCTGCTGTTATTTTCTGCGGGTGTGGTGGGGTCCGTCAGCCATTCCGACACCATCCCTAGGTCGATTGGGGTGGTTTCTGTGCCGTCCGGATCGGCGGGAAGAACTGGCGTTGCAGATGGAATCGGGTGTCTAGAAAGCAGGTGCTGTGCTGGCAGCGACAGCAGCGGATGTCCGATATCGTCGGATCCACGAGCAGGGGTATGCCAGGCTTCAAATAGAACTCTGCGTCGATTCCGGCTGCGTCGATGCCACCATCGTTCCAGCAATAGGGCCGAGGGATCGGACTGCGAGGATGAAGAAGCCTGCCCCGAAAAGCGATTGAATTCGGTTGTTCACTTGCGCAATTGATCGGCGTTCCCGAATGCGTCGCACAACTCGGTCCGGAACGGAAGCAACGCCGGGGTCTGTAGCAAAAGTATCGACCGCTCGGATGGCACGCTCGACACGCTTGATCGGCGTACTCGATCTACTTTAAGGGCAATACCGTTCAGTGAGTGAACAACGATGTTGCATTTCGGCGGTTGGGTAGGTTGTGGATGGTGTTGGTGGTGGGCGCGTTTGGCTGCCCATTTGAGAACTTTGCGTTTGACGACGCGGGGGTTGGCGCGGTGTCGGCGTACCGGGTTGATACGGCGCAGTAGTTTGGCGATGCCCTGATTCCACAATCTGGTGGCGGCGTTGTGGTTATGAGGGGGAAAAAGAGCTGTGGGACAGGGATCGTCGGGTGATCCGCAGGGCGGCGACGAAGGACATCCGGTCTTCGGTCGTGACTGCCGGCGGTCGCGGCGTCGCGCATCAGGGTGCGGATGGCGTAGTGGCAGCACAGGTGCCCCCAGATTTCCTGCTCGACCAGCGGTGGGGATTTCGACCGCAGGACCGCTCGCGGCCCGCGTTGGTGGGTTTTGAGTTCGTCGAAGGTGTTCTCGATCTCCCAGCGTTGGGCGTAGGTGAGGGCGAGTTCTTCCGCGGATGCGTCGGCGGGGTCGAGGATGGTGGTCAGCAGCCGGTACTGCTCGGGGTTTCCCCGCCCGTCGTCGAGGGTGTAGTCGATCACGCGCACCGTCAGTGGTGTGCGCTGCTGCCGATTCTTCCCGGAGGTGGGGACGATCTGTGCCAGCCAGGATCCGTCGTCGAGGGTCTCGAGGTGGCGAGGTGAGAGCGTCGATGTGACCCGCCACAGCAGGTCGGCGCCGGTGGCGGCGGCCCGGGTCCACATGTCGAATCCGTACAGGCCGCGGTCGGCGAGCAGCAGCATTCCCGGTTCGAGGGTGTCGAACAGATCGTGCGCGAGCTCCCGCTCGGAGGTGCTGCACGATCCGATCGCGGCGTCGAAGACCGCGTGGGTGCCGCATTCGGCGACCGCCACCAACCGTGCCTGCGGGAACGCGGACTTCTCGCCGCGACTCGATCCGGGCCGCCCGAAGTGCTCGGCGTTGGCCGGGGTGTCGGGCAGGTCGAGGCAGGGAAGCTCGAAAGGCTCATCGGTGGGCCGGGTGGAACGGACGACGCGGCGGAGCCGACTCACGACGGCCGGTGAGACCCTGGTCGAAGGATCCCGGCAGCTATTGGCAGATCTGATCCGCCTCGAGCAGGTCACCCGCGACGCGGCCGCCGGGCGTACCGCGGCGTTACGAATCGGTGCGGTCCACCCAGCAATGAGGCTGCTCATGCCTCGAATCCTGTCATCCGTTCGCGCCGGGGTCCCCGACGTTCGAATGACATTGCACCCCATAAACAGTCACACTCAACTCCGCCAGCTGATCGACGGACAACTCGAAGCCGGAATCCTCCGCAGCCGCAGCACCCCACCAGGTCTCGCGGTCGACACCCTCATGGACGAGCCGCTCTACGCGGCCGTCGCCAGCTCGCACCCGCTGGCAACTCGCGGCCTCGCCTCCATTGCAGACCTCAACGACGAGGACTTCATCATGGCTCCACGCGACCGGAACCCAGTCTTCTACGACGAACTACTGCGCCTCGTCACCGACAATCAGTGCTCCCCGAGAAGAATCGTCGAAGCTGACGATATGTGGGCTCAACTCCCGATGGTCGGCGCAGGTGCCGGGGTGGCTGTACTGCCACTACTGTTCGTCGATCACACGCGGGACGACATCGTATTCCTCACCCTCGACAGGAAACTGGGACTAGGGCTCCCTCTGGTACTCGTCTACGCACCCAACTCACCGACGGCCGCACTCACCGCAGTTCGCCGGGCCGCTCGAGCAGAAGCAGAACACCTCCTCGAAGCCAGTTCGCGGCAGTCAACCGAACCGTAGGCCCGGCCTATGGCTTGCTCGGCAGCCGGGCGGCGTCATTGAGAGCAGGGTCGCGCCGCGTTGATCAAACACCACGCCTCACAGGTCGCAATCGCGAATAGGCCCTATTCACAAGGGACCTCGCATTACACCAGAGAGAATGCGTTGTTTTCACAGCGTCGGGATACACTTCGAAGGCCCTTGGAGTGGGCCAAGAAGCACACGGCGGAGTGCTACACCTACCTGCCGCGGACACTGCGAACTCACCGAAGTACCAAGCCTGAGAGAACTGCAGATGCTCCAGCAGAACACTGCGTTCCACGCAAACACCTGCGGCTTGCCGCGTCACGTACGAACCGTGTGTGCCTGTTCCAGGGTCGGGTAGTCCGTGTATCCGCGGTGGTCGCCGCCGTAGATCCCGATCGGTTCCGGGGCATTGAGCGGGGCGCCTCGGCGGATACGCTCCACGAAATCCGGGTTGGCAAGGAAGCCGCGGCCGAAGGCGATCAGGTCGGCCCCGCGTCGGAGCCAGGCATCTGCGGCACCGACCTTCGTGACATCGTCAGGCCGGCTGAGTGTCGGCGACACCACGAGAGCGCTCGGCCACAGGGCCCGGATTCGGTCGTCGAGGTCGGCGTTACCTGCCTCGACGAGGTGCAGGTAGGCCAGCTCCTCCTGTGCCAGCTCCTGAACCAGCGATGTGTAGGTGGTGTGCGGGTCGTGATCGATGACGTCACCGAATCGGTTGCCGGCGGAAATCCGCAGCCCCACTCGATGCGGGCCTATGGCCGCGGCGACCGCTCGTACGACCTCGACCGTCAGCCGGATGCGGCCCTCGCTGGTTCCGCCCCAGTTGTCGGTGCGCAGATTGGTGTTCTCGGCGAGGAACTGGTGCAGAAGATAGCCGTTGGCGGCGTGGATCTCGACACCATCCAGTCCCGCTGCCATCGCCCGCTCGGCTGAGCGGGCGAAGTCCTCGACAATGGTCAGGGTCTGGGCTCCGGTGAGCTGCTGCGGGCGGACGGCCAGTCTCCTGCCGTCTGCGGTGTACACCTCCGCCCGGGCGGCGATGGCCGAGGGCGCCACGGGATACACCCCATCGGGCAGGAAGGAGGGGTGGGCGAGACGTCCCGCATGCATCAGCTGCACGAAGATCCGGCCCCCAGCGTCGTGCACCGCATCAGCTACACGAGACCAGCCGCGCCGGTGGGCGTCACTGTGCAGGCCTGGCACGCCGGGTCCGAGTCGGCCGGCCGCGGTGGGGTGGGCGCCCTCGGCGATGATCAGTCCGGCGCTGGCGCGCTGTGCGTAGTAGGTGCTCATCAACGCGCTGGGCGTGCCATCCGAGGCGGCGCGGGATCGGGTCATCGGAGCCATCACGATGCGATTGGGCACGGTAAGGGCGCCCACTGTTGCGCTGTCAAATAACGCGGAGTTCACGGTGCCGGGCGCCGATAGGGAGCCGGGTGTCATGCGGTCTTCAGTTCGGCGAGGAGTTCGTAGCTGCGGATCCGGTCCTTGAATTCCCAGGTCTCGGTGAGAACGATGAGTTCGTCGGCCTGCGTGTGCTTGACCAGTTCGTTGAGGCCGTCGCGGACGGTGTCAGGCGAGCCGACGCAGGACGCGCGGAGCATGGCACCGACGGCCGAAGCTTCTTGCGGGGACCACAGCTGGTCGATGTCGTCGACGGGAGGCAGGTTCTGCAGTTCGCCGCGGATCAGGGTGAGGAACTTGCGCTGGAGGGTCGTGAAGATGTGCTGGGCGCTTCGGTCGGTGTCGGCGGCGATGACGTTCACACCGACGACGGCATGCGGCTTGTCCAGGTTCTCGGAGGGGCGGAAGTTCGCACGGTAGATGTCCAGGGCAGCGGACAGCTGATTGGGAGCGAAGTGCGAGGCGAAGACGAAGGGCAGGCCTTCCTTCGCGGCCAGGGCCGCGCCGAAGGTGGAAGAACCGAGGATGTACAGCGGGACGTTGGTGCCCTCGCCGGGGATGGCGCGGACCCGTCGGGTGGTTTTGCCCGGCGCGAGGTAGCGGCGAACGTCGGCCACCTGGGCCGGAAAGTCATCGGCGGTGGCGTCACCGCGGCGCAGTGCCTGGGCGGTCCACGGGTCGGTGCCCGGTGCGCGTCCCAGACCGAGGTCGATGCGTCCTGGGTAGAGGGAGGCGAGGGTGCCGAACTGTTCTGCGACGACGTATGGGGCGTGGTTGGGGAGCATGATGCCGCCGGAGCCGACCTTGATCCGCTCGGTGGCAGCGGCCACCTGTCCGATCAGGACGGAGGTCGCCGCGGAGGCCACGCCGGCCATGTTGTGGTGCTCGGCGATCCAGTAGCGGTGGTAGCCGAACTCCTCTGCCTTGCGGGCAAGTTCGATGGTCTCGTGCAGCGCCTCGGTGGCGGTGCCGCCGTGCCGGATGGGGGCGAGGTTGAGAAGGGAGAGCGGGATATCGCGGAGGTGGTTCATGACTGTGCGAGATTGCCTTTCGCGTGCTGCGGGGAATGCATGGATTGATCGGCGCGGATGCGTGATCACGCCTGGATATGTGCGGGTGACGGTGGTGCAGGTCAGTGGTGCTGACTGAGCTCGGCGAGTTGGTGAGCAGGGGTGGGCTCGTCCTCGTTGCCGGGGCGGGCGATGACGGCCGACGTCGGGCGGCGGGGGAAGGCGGACGTGCGAGCGAATAGGGCGATGAGCAAGGCGACCGCGGTGAGTGCAGCGGCCGCACCGGGCACGGCGGCTACGCCGATGTGATCGAGGACCTGACCGCCGACCAGCGAACCGCCGCCGATGCCGAGGTTGAAGCCGATTATGAACAGCGCGGAGGCGGCGGCCGGCGCCGCGGGCGCTGCTTTGAGTGCGGCGGACTGCAGGAAGGTCGGTAGTGCCGCGTAGGCCAGTCCCCACAGCACAATCAGTGCGATCGTCGCAGGAGTGAACCAGCCGACTGCCCCCAATCCGGTCAGGGCCAGAACGACGATGCCCACGGCGCTCAGCAGGGCGCCCCGCGGGCGCCGGTCCACCAGCATTCCGGCGCACCACACCCCGGCGATGCCCGCGACGCCGAAGGCGAAAAGGACAGGGCTGACCGCGCTCTCGGAGATGCCGGCATCCTGCAGGAAGGGGGCGACATAGGTGTAGAGCGTGAAGTGACCCAGCATGACCACGGTGGTCGTGACGGCGATGGCCAGTACTCCGGGGATCCTGAATGCCTTGGCGGCCGACGAGTCGGCGGAGCGCGTGCCGGGAACCTGAGGCAACAGGGCGGGAGCCGCGGCCATCACGAGGACCGCCACCCCGGCCAGGACGACGAAGGCCGCTCGCCAGCTCAGGGCGTTACCCAGTGCCGTACCCAGGGGGACGCCCAGGGACAGGGCTGCGCTGTTACCGGCGTAGACCGTGGCGACGGCGCGGCCGGCGCGGCCGGGAGCGACCATCTGGGTGGCGTAAGCAGCCATCATCGACCAGAGCACACCGTGCACCAGCGCCGCGATGAGCCGGCCGATAATGGCCACGGGAAAGGTGGGGGCGAGGGCCATCAACAGGTTGCTCACGGCGAAGGCCGCCATGATCACCAGGAAGAGTCGACGGCGTGGCCAGTTGGCGGTCCACGCGGTGACCGGCAAGGTCACGAGCATGACCACGAGGGCGTAGATCGCGACCAACAGTCCGACCTGCGACTCTGATGCCCCCAGGCCTTGGCCCATCTGCGGCAGCAGACCCATGGGCAGGGTCTCGGTGGTGATGGTCATGAAGGCGGCCACGAACAGGACGCCGAGGCCGCCCCGTTTTGTTCTGGAGGAGTCGTTCATTACGTCGGTCACGCCATTGACGCTAAACTTGTACATTGATGTCAAGGTCAAGCCGAAATGGAGTGAAGCACATCACCATGAAGATCGGTGAACTTTCCCATCGCACCGGAGTCGCCACTCGACTCCTGCGCTACTACGAACAGCAGGACTTGCTGCACCCCGACCGTCTGGCCAACGGTTACCGGGATTACCCCGAGAGCGCAGTGCAGCGCGTCCAGCAGATTCGTGATCTGCTCCAGGCGGGGCTGAGCACCGGGGTCATTCGCGAGATCGTGCCCTGCTTCCTCGGCGCCGGCGCCGCCTTGCGCCCGATGGTCGACGCGGAGTTGGCCGCCAATCTCGCCCGCGAGCTCGGCGAGATCGAGCGGCGCATCGACACTCTGACGCGCAATCGGGACGCCATCCGCGCCTACCTTACGGTCGCCAGCCCGGCCGCCTGAGAGGCGAGAGGGATGGCCCCCCGCCGCCGACAGGGTGTGGATCTCAGGTTTCCGAGTTCGGTCGAATTCCGTTCTGCGCGTTTGCGCCGCGCGTGGGTGGTGACGTGCTTCACTCCGGATTCGCTTGACCTTGACATCAATGTCATTGATTAGCGTCGACAACATGACCCGCAACAATGGATTGATCAAATCGGAGCGAGGCCGCCTCGACCCAGTATCAGGACAAAGGCCGATGACCCCGACGGCCGAGGGGGCACTCGCGGCGTTGGACACCTTCGTGGCAGGTTGGGCCTGCAGCGACCAGGACGCCCTGACTGCCGTCTTCGCCGACTCGAGCGTCCTGCACTCCAGTGCGCATGGCGAGGCCCGCGGAGCCAGAGACATCACGGCTCTGTTCAGCGCCGATTTCGATCCCGCCATGCCCCTAGACATAGTCACCACGAACCACTTCGTCGGCGGCGACGACGAGCGGGCCGTCCTTACCTCCTACCTGTACGGTTTCACACCGCAAACAGAACCGGCGCTTTCGACGTTCGGCGCGACACTCGTGGCCGACCTCGTCCGGACTGAGTCCGGTTGGCAATTCGAGGTCCTGCGGCTGTCCATCCCATGGATCGACGGGGACGAGGCTCGGTTCGCGAAATGGAGCATCCCCTCCCCCGAAGGATGGAAGATCGGCGACGCGACGCCCAGCATCGTGAGCGAATTGGACTCACCCTGGGCCCGCGGCATCCCCGATCTCGACCCCCACGATGCCGTGCGGCAGGTCGCCGACTTCTACTCGCGCTATTCGTGGGCCATTGACCAAGGGGACATCACGCTCCTGCATGGCTGCTTCACCGAGGATGTCTTCGGGGCGTTCCCCCCGATTGGTGACCTCCAAGGACGCCATGAAGTTATCGGACAGATGAAGTCCTTCCGTCGCCTGTGGCCGTGGATGCAACATTTCGGCCGTCCGCTGCAGATCACGGTCGACGAAGCTCGCAACACCGCTCACCTTGTCGTCGGCCGCATCATCCCTCAGCGGCCGGCTACACCGAATGGGCAGGATCTCTACGGAGCCCACTATCAGTTCGATCTCCGCCGCGAAGACGACACCTGGAAGATCTCGCGTTTCGAATACATACCCGGCTGGATCACCGCGACGGGACGGTAGACCGCCCGTCGCCCGGCTCGACGGCCGCATCGAGATTGGGTGCAGCCGTCACGGCACCCGCCAGCGCATCCTCGGCCCGCCGTAGGAGGCCGTGGTAACACCGGCCGGGACTGCGGCCACCGCACCGCATCCCAGGTTTCTGTCCCCCGTCCCAGGCACCCCGGGTCCGGGCGCACCGCTGGAGCCGACTCTCGGGTGAGCAGGGGCGGCCGCTCTCGCCCTCCACATGGCGGCCCGGGTTCGCCGGCACCCCTGACGCACTCACTACCCACTCATAGACAAGAAACGGCACATGCGATGGATACCCTTTCCGCTCCTCAGGATCGTCCGGCACTCTCGCTTCTCGATCTCGCACCGATCCGTCACGGCCACACTGTCGGTGACGCATTGCACCGCACTGTCGAACTCGCCGCCCATGCCGAGCTCCTGGGCTTCCACCGGTACTGGCTTGCCGAGCACCACAACATGGCGCCGATGGCGAGCTCGGCCAACATCGTCCTGGCCGGCGCCGTCGCCGCCGGGACCCGAACCATTCGGGTCGGCACCGGCAGTCTCAATCTGTCCAACTACGCGCCGCTCGTCGTGGCCGAGCAGGTCGGCACGCTGACAGCCCTGCATCCCGGCCGCTTCGATCTCGGGCTGGGGCGCGCACCGGGAGCGGACCCGTGGACAGCGGCCGAAATCCGTCGCGGACGACCGGCGGATCAGGAGTTCACCGCGCAATTCGCCGAACTCCTCGCCTACCTCCACGGCACACGACCCCGGGTGCGGGCCATCCCGGGAGAAGGCGCCCACATACCCATCTACCTGCTCGGTTCCGGTGTCTATAGCGCGGCCTTCGCAGCGCGTCTCGGGCTGCCGTTCGTCTTTGCCGCACATTTCGCCCCGACTCGGTTGCAGGAAGCGACGGATCTCTACCACTCCACATTCCGTCCTTCACAGATTCTTTCCGAGCCGTATGCGATGGTCTCCGTGAACGCGGTCCTCGCCGATGATGACCGAGAGGCGGCCCGGCTGTTCACCTCCGTCCAACAGCGGTTCCTCGCAACGGTGCGCGGCCGGATGCAGCCGCTGGCTCCACCGGTGGACGACATACATCGACTGTGGACCCGGGACGAAGCCGCAGCAGTGGCAGAGCAGCTGAGCCAGTCCTACATCGGTACGCCTGAGACCGTCCGTCCCCGACTCGAAGCGCTCGTGGCTCGGACGGGCGCCCGCGAGCTCATCTTCATGTCGGAGACCTACGACCAAGCAGCACGAATGCGCTCGTATGAGCTCATCGCCAGCCTCTGGAACCCAGTGACGGCACCGTAGCCGCACGCGCGAGGGCTGCCGCCTGGGCTGTTCGACGCAGTACCCTGGGTTGCCGCGATGGACGGCCCGCTGGACAGGGACATTCGCGTACGTGGTCCGGTGGAAGCGCACCCGAGATCGGACTTCGGCGGCAGCTGCGAGAAGCCACTCCATCTCGCAAACGAAATGCTTCTCGAAGTGCGCGCAAGATTGGACCCTGTCGATGTTTACCAGTGGTCGAAATGATTCGTCAGCTTTGCGTCCCGAACAGATCCTACTGTGGTGGCCACAAGTCCGAGAGTCCGTTTAACCTTTGCCCACGCCCACGCTCGGAGTGCACGACTAGATACACCTGATACCTCATTCGACGCACTTGATGCAGACAAATGATACGAATACCGTTGCGCGAAACGCCAATAAGCCCGGAAATCCGCATGCAGCGCTGGAGGTCTACACGATACGATTCCCGCGATGCCGCCAATAGTGTCAACCGAACGCGATTGGGCACAACGGCTCCCGAGTCTCGTGGTCCGGTCGGGAATAGCTCGGCCGCCCTGGTCTGCGTCACCGAGGATGACGGCGTCGCGGTCCGCGGGACCGACGAGGTAGTGTCTTCCCGCGAGCATCCGTGTCTACGACAACGAGACGGTCGTTCCGCGCGGGCCGGAAGCTTTGCTGCACTGCGGGTACGGGAAAATTTCAGTCGACGGCCGCAAGGTTTGGAGTGGCACTCGCCCGCAATCAGTTGTTCGTCGTGCTGCCGTGCCACAGCTGAGTCGTCTGGGCTGGCGCACTCACCGGATATCCGGGAGCTGGGAGCGCTACGCGATCTTGACCCAACGGACGACCGACCGTCGACCACGACCTCAGCTGATCACGCGAGCCGCTCGAACTGATTACCTACCGACGATTCGAGCGTTCGGATTGGGGTTATGCTCGCATTGATGCTCGAGAGGTGATTTGCATGACACAGGGATTGTGGACACCGAGGCACGGGATCGAGGTCGGCCGTGGCCGAATACGATCCAACGGCGACACAGCGTGATCTGACCCCGGATATCGCCACGGAGTTGGCCGCGGCGGGGTTCGACGATGCCCGGGAGGTCGGTCGGGGTGGCTTCGGCGTCGTCTACCGCTGCCTGCAGCCATCCCTCGACCGCACCGTCGCCGTGAAGGTTCTCACCGCCGATCTGGATCCGGACAACCTCGAGCGGTTCATTCGTGAGCAACGGGCTATGGGCCGGCTGTCCGGGCACCCGAACATCGCCAACATTCTGCAGGTCGGCGCCACCACCAGCGGGCAACCGTACATTGTGATGCACTACCACCCGCACGGTTCGCTGGCGACACGGATCCACCGCACGGGCCCGATCGAGTGGCGGGAGGCGGTTCGACTCGGTGTGAAGATCTCGGGCGCGCTCGAGACCGCGCACCGGATCGGCACCGTACATCGGGACGTCAAGCCCGCGAACATCCTGCTGACGGACTACGGGGAACCGCAGTTGACCGATTTCGGGATCGCACGCATCGCGGGTGGCTTCGAGACCTCGACGCGCGCGGTGGTCGGCTCACCGGCGTTCACCGCACCCGAGGTGCTCGGGGGCCGGCCCCCCACCCCGGCGTCGGACGTGTACGGCCTCGGAGCGACGCTGTTTTGCGCGATCACCGGGCATGCCGCGTTCGAGCGACGCAGCGGCGAGCAGGCGATGGCCCAATTCCTGCGGATCACCTCTCACCCGGTGCCGGAATTGCGTGGGGAGGACATACCCGCCGACGTATGTGCCGCGATCGAGAGGGCGATGTCCCGGGAGCCAGACGATCGTGCGTCGACTGCCGCCGAGTTCGGGGAGGAACTGCGCGAAGCCCAACTTCGCAACGGCCTGCCCGCCGACGAGATGGCCCTACCCACCGACCTCGGAACGCAGACCCAGGACGAACATCGCCGCGGCGCCTCGACCAGGACTGCGTCGGGCAGGTCCGGCCCGATGACGACGGCCGGCCGGAACGATGCAGCGACGACAGGGACGCCGCCCGCCCCCTCCACCCGATTCCGCCCGCCCACGCCGACCCGGCAACTGGTCGAGCGTAGACAACTCATCGACTCCCTACGCGCTGGACAGCGGCGCCGGTTGACGGTCATTCACGCGCCGGCCGGATTCGGCAAGAGCACCCTCGCCGCCCAATGGGGTGAAGTGCTGACAGAGGAGAGTGTGGCGGTCGCATGGCTGACGGTCGATCACGATGACAACAACGTGGTGTGGTTTCTCTCGCATCTGGTCGAGGCGATCAGACGGGTCCGCCCGACCCTGGCGCGCGACCTCGGGCAGGCGCTCGACGAGCACGGCGACGAGGCCGAGCAGTACGTCCTGTCTTCACTGATCAACGAGATCCACGCCCGCGGTGAGCGGGTGGCGATCGTGATCGACGACTGGCACCGGGTCACCGACGCCGGGACACGCGGAGCCATGGGATTCCTACTCGACAACGGCTGCCACCACCTCCAGGTCGTCGTGGCAAGCCGCACCCGGTCCGGCCTTCCGATGAGTAGACTGCGCGTGCGTGATGAACTCGTCGAAATCGACTACACAGCATTACGTTTCGATGAGAATGAGACACGATCCTTCCTGGTCGACCTGGGCGGACTGGAGCTGGAGCAAGAGGATATCGCGGACCTGCGGGACTCGACCGACGGGTGGGTGGCGGCGCTGCAATTGGCGTACCTGTCACTGCGCGGACGCGACGACCCCACCGAACTGATCGGGCACATGTCGGGTCGGCATCACGCCATCGGCGAGTTCCTCGCCGAGAACGTGCTCGACACGTTGGAACCGGAGATCCTCGATTTTCTGCTGGCGACGTCGGTTACCGAACGGATCAGCGGGAGCCTTGCGGGCGCGCTGGCGCACGTGTCACGCGGGCAGGCGCTACTCGAAATAATCGAGGAGCGGGATCTGTTCCTGCGACGGGTGGACGAGGACGGAGTGTGGTTCCGGTACAACCACGTGTTCGCCGAGTTCCTGCAACGACGACTCGAGCGTGATCAACCCGAGCGGATCGACGAACTTCACCGCACGGCATCGACCTGGTTCGCCGATCACGAGTTGCTCGGCGAGGCCGTCGATCACGCACTCATGGCTGGGGATCAGGTCCGGGCGGTCGAGCTCGTCGAGCGCGATGGGATGCACCTGATCGAGTACTCGCACATGACGACCCTCCTCGGGATGGTCGCGAAACTCCCTCCCGCGCTGACGGAGTCACGTCCGTGGTTGCAACTCGCCGTAGCCTGGGCCAATATCATGCTGCACCGGGCCGAACCTGCACAGAGAGCACTCGACCTCGTCGAATCAACGCTCGATCGTGTTCCCTCCACCGATGAGGTCGCCGATCTGAGAGTAGAGGTCGCCGTGATGCGGGGCGTTATTCGGTTCCGGGCGGACCGAATCGACGGCGCGGACGAGTTGGTCCAGGCATGCCTGCCGCGGCTGGACACGTTGCGGCCGTGGGTTGTGTCGAGCGCCGCGAACATGGCAACCTACCGCGCGACATACCAGTTCGATTTCGACGAAGCACGCCGATTGCAGGAATGGGCCTTCGCATTTCATGCGCGAACCAACGGTCCGTACCTGGTGATGCACGGGCACTGTTTCGCCGGCCTCGCCGCCTACGAGCAACTCGATGTCGCCGCGGCGGAAAGCAGCTTCCGGGCTGGCGTCCGTGTGGCAAGGAAGATGGGTGGTACGCACTCGGAGGCCGCGCGCCTGGCCGATTCTCTCCTCGGCGCGTTGTTGTACGAACAGGGCGAGATCGACGAAGCCGAACAGTTGCTCGACGAAGGCTATGAGCTTGGGGGCGAGGGCGGTCTCGTGGAGTTCAAGATCCCGCGGTATGTCCTCGGGGCGCGTATCAAGGCCCTGCGGGGCGACCGAATAGCGGCAGCGCAGCGACTCGATGAGGGGGCGAGGATCGCTGTGACACTGTCTCTTCCGCGATTGCGAGCAAACGTCGAGAATGAACGGATCAGGCTGGGGCTTCCCCTGAGCTCCGATATCGCGGTCTCGCCGCCCGCAGAATATTGCTCTCGTCGACGACCGGTGGACGGAATCGAGGCACTGACGGCGCAGGTCGAAGAGGCAACAGCCACCAGACGGCTGCTCGACGAGCATTCACCGGACCAGGCCGACCTCGCCTGCACATGGGCACAGGAGTGGACGAACCGACTCGAAGGCCGCGGCGCACACAGGCTGTTGATGCAGGCCAGAAGGTTACTCGTGGCCTGTTTGTCCGCCTCGGGCCGCGTCGACGAAGCCAAGGAACTGCTCACCTCGATCGCAGCACAATGCGCCGAGCTGGGCCTCGTACGTCATCTTCCCGATGGTGGACCACACATCGTCTCGCTCATCGCGGCGCTGCGGGACGATCAGGTCGCCGGGCGGTGGCGTAGAGACTGGGCATCGGTCCCTGCCACTTTCCTCGCGGACCTGGTGACTGCAGAGGCGCCGCACAGGATCTGATGAGTTACCGCCAGCGACGCGCTCTGGCCGCTACCCAGGCGCGCTTCGGCAGGGAAGCGTTATCGCTGATCACGGCACGAGCCCTCACCGTGACATGTTGACTCCTGTTTGGGAACTGGACGGGGCACTGCCGATGGGATGGGGAGGCGGTCCCACCGGGCTGTGGCCTCGGACGCTGAGATGTGCGCGAAGGGTCGATCTTCGAGCGGATCGTGATGTTGGATGTTGCGGCGGTATCCGGCTCGTGACTTCAGCTGCGAATCTCCTCGAGGGCGCACAGCTTGTCGATAGGGTCTGGAACATGGTGACTCGTCACTTCTCGCGTGTCCGCAGTTGTTGACTCTGAAACGATCACGGATCCTCCTCGCCTAGGGATACCTATCCGGTCCGGTGGGAGCGCTGGGCTGGATCTACTGCGAGCCGTCCGTGTTTGCTACGGATACGTCGCGCAGCCAGAAGGGCGGCCGACGATTCGACCGGCGCGTCGGGAACGACCAAGTAGATGCGACAAACGTAGTAAAGCCTACAAACGCTCGTTCGATGGATGAAACGTAGATCATAGTTCAGGTGGGCGCAAGAGTTGCGGACGCCGAACGCGCACCCGTCGGCGCCGATCGCGCCACATCGCCACGGGCCGTGACACGAACCCGGCGGCGCGCCCCCCTGTGAGGGTTGACACATCGGACTCTCCCGCTAATACTTACGAACGTCCGTACGTTTGTTGCACGGGAGAGGGACTTCGATCGGAGACGATCACACGCGGTGGCACCAGAAGAGTTCAGTCGAGACATCAACCCCACCTGAGCATTAACGATATCTGTCGATTCGTCTTACTGCGTCGATGAGACTGAGCTCCCGGGGCTCGACCGACGATTACACACCCGAATTTCACGCGCACCAGACAAACACCGATAACGCGGTCGACACCTAGCCACGCAAAGGGCACTACTGGTGCCGATGCAAGCCAGGCGGTGACCGGGCCGACAAACATTTCCACCCTAAGGAGTTCTCAGGTCATGTTGTTCGAGACATACAAATTGGGTCCACTCGAGCTGTCGAATCGAGTCGTCATGGCACCCATGACGCGGGTTCGCGCCTCCGAGACGGGACTGCCATCCCAGAGTGCCGCGCTCTACTACGCGCAACGCGCCAGCGCGGGGCTCATTGTGAGCGAGGGAATCTCGCCGTCGAAGCAGGGACAGTCCGAGCCGAACATTCCTGGTCTCTACAACGATGAGCAGGAGGCGGCCTGGCGCCCGATCACCCAGTCTGTTCACGATGCCGGCGGCCGGATCTTCGCCCAGCTCATGCACGGCGGCCGCGTGGGGCACCCGGAGATCAACGGAATGCAGCCGCTCGGAGCCTCGCCCATCGCCGCCCACGGCACCATCTTCAACTCCGGTGGTCGGCTCGCGTTCGTCACTCCCGTCGAGATGACCGTCGAGCAGATTCAAGAGCAGATCAACGTGTTTGTCGCGGCGGCCGAGCGCGCGATCGCTGCCGGCTTCGACGGCGTCGAGATCCACGGCGCCAACGGCTACCTGATCCAGCAGTTCCTGTCCGACAACAGCAATCAGCGCACCGACCAGTACGGCGGGTCGCACGAGAACCGGGTACGCTTCGCGGTCGAGGTCGCTACCGCCGTCAGTACCGCCATCGGCGCCGACCGGGTGGGGATCAGATTCTCGCCCGGCGGAAAGTTCCACGACATGAACGAAAGCGATCCCGAAGGTCTGTACACAACCCTTCTCAACGCCCTGAATCCGCTGGGATTGGCGTACCTTCACATCCTCGAGACTGCATCGGACGACGTCAACGACCGGATCCGGGAAATCTGGACCGGCCCGCTGATCGTGAACCCGGCAATTGTCGGAAGTGCAGACTTCGTCGACAAGGCGAATGCCGATCGATGGTTGGCACGCGGCGGCGACCTGATCGCATTCGGTCGGTACTTCATCTCCAATCCGGACTTGGTGCGTCGCCTGCGCGATGGTCTCGAACTGACCATGCCCGATCTCGACACCTTCTACTCGGGCGGCGACAAGGGTTACATCGACTACCCGGAGTGGTCGGACAGCGCCGTGGGCTGACACCCTTGGGCGGGCCGGGCCGGATTTCCTCCGGCCCGGCCGGATTCCGGGTCTCGGCGAGTAGCTCGACTGAGGTGGTGAAATCGGCGCAACTGCTTCGGCGGCATCGCGCTCGAACCCGTCCTCGGAACCGCTTCTTTCAGTGAAGTTGCTACGGTGCCCGACACTCGCTTACACTTACGAGTGTTTGTTCGCTTTAGCCTAGGACCCTACCTGGCGGATGGCAAAGATCCCCTGCCGGCCAACCATTTCAGGCCGAGTTTCAGCAGGTCTCGAAATCCGCGTCGGGACGTCCGTGGCTCGGTGGGACCCGGAGGTTGGGGAATCGATGACGATGTACGCCGAGCTGGGCCGAATCCTCGACGTGCTTCGCTCTCAGCACGTGACCGATCGGGCGGCACGTCTTCGCGCCGCATCGGCGCTGGAGAGGGTCCTCCTCTCCGACGTCCACGCTAATCCGTGTGTTCACGCCGGTCTCACGGCCCGCGCGGATACCGCATGCCCTTCGGATCACGACCAGCCGTTGACCGGTCGCGAGCACGAGATATTGGGCATGATCGCCGATGGTGCGTCGAACGCCGAAATCGGTCGTGACCTGTACATTTCGAGGAACACGGTCCGGTTTCACGTCAGCAATATCCTGCGCAAGATGTCGGTGAACAATCGCACTGCGGCGGTCGGGAAGATGACAACCGGCACCGGCGCGCGCTGACACTTCTCCCCAGGTTGCCCCCGTCTCGGCACACCGAACGGCCGATATGCGTTCCGCCTCCCGACACACCGAAGGCCCCCAGCCGTGATTCGACCGGAGGACTTCCGTGGGTGGAAAGATTGAGCCGCAGCGAATGATGCCTGCGGATGAGGCGATGACGGGAAAGTCAGTGCGCCTCGGCGTGAGTACCGACCCGGACATATCCGGCGAGGGTGGTGTCGTCGACCTCGGGCAGGTTGACGACGATGTTCTCGGGCGTGCGGGTGGTGAGCCAGATGAGTTCGTCGGTGGTGCTCATGTTGGCTTCGACGTGCGGCATGAAGGGTGGGACGAAGACGAAGTCCCCTTCGGACATGTCGATGTACTCGCTGAAGTTCTCGCCGAAGTAGATTCGCGCCTTGCCGGTGAGAACGTAGCCGCCGGTTTCGGCCTCACCGTGATGATGCGGCAGTGACCGATATCCGGGCTCGTTGAAGACCTTCCCGAACCAGATCTTCGTCGCCGGCGTGTGCTGGACGCTGACCCCGGAGACACGCACGGCACCACCGGATTGGCCCGTGTTCTGCGCTTCCTCTCCCTTGCGAGTTACTACCGGCTTGTCGTGCTCAGCCATGCTCGATTCCTTTCAAAGAACAAACGTTCGCCTGTAGGCGAGGGTACGAGCGCACCCTCGATCGCACAAGACTGCGCGACGGTCACGCTCCGACGACTGCACGCGTCAGCGAAGCGGCTCGGGGCGCCGGCGGATCATGAAGCTGCTCCGGAAGGTCATCACGGCTTCGCCTCGCTGATTGAGAGCGCTGTAGGCGAAGGACCAGATGCCCTGGTCGGGCTTCTTCGTCGGGCGGGCGGCAATGAGCTCGGCTTCGGGATGCAGGGTGTCGCCGATGAGCACGGGACGCAAGGCGCGCACCTCGTCGAGGCCGAGCCAGGCGACGACGTTGTTGAAGTAGCCGGTCTGAGTCGCCAGCCCCAGGGCGAGCGAGAGCGTGAACGGCCCGTGCGCGATCCGCTGCCCGAACTGGGTGCCGGCGGCGTACTCCTCGTCGAGGTGCAGCGAGACGATGTCGCAGGTCAGGCCGGCCCACTGCACCAGGTGCGCATCGGTGACGGTCATACCGGGACCCCGGAGTACGTCCCCCAGGTCGAGGTCCTCCCACCAGCGATCAGGCTGCCCGATCACTCGTGTGGCAGTACTGACGTCGTTGATTGTCATCGAAACTCCTCATAGCGCCGGCGCCGCCGGCCGTGTTAACGTACGAGCGATTGTTCGTTTAACAGTACGGGCCACCAACCCGCTGGTCAATCATTTGGTCAAAGCCTTGCACCACGAAGTCTGGATGTGACGAAATGCCGCACACCACGAAATATCGCGCCGCGTCCGCGGCGGGTTCGGATACGGCCGAGTGGCCGAGGCGGCGACCGTCAGTCTCCCCCGGGAATTTGCGGGGAGCCTGTGTCGTCGCCGCACCGGCGGTGCCCTATCGAGTGAGGAAGTAATGCGACCCCTACGTTCTCTCCAGTTCGTGCCGGCTCATCGTGAGGGCTGGGCACAGAAAGCTGTTCGCGCCGGTGCCGACGCCGTGATCCTCGATCTCGAGGACTCGGTTCCCGAGCCGAGCAAGGCGGATGCCCGCGCAATGGCAGCCGAGACGATCGACGCCCTGCGCCGTGACCATCCGGATGTGACGGTGCTGGTGCGCCCGAACCCACTCGACACAGACCATTTCGGCCGAGATCTCGCGGCCGTGGTGCGCGCGGGACTCGACGGGTTGCTGTTGCCGAAGGTGTACGGAGCCCGTGAGGTCCTCGACTTCGCCGCGTTGCTCGAGCACTTCGAGATCGAGGCCGCCCTGATCCGTGGCAGCGTCGAGGTGATCCCCACTCTCGAAACCGCGAAGTCGCTGGTGAACTGCGAGTCGATCGCGGCGGCCCATCCCCGGGTCGCATCGCTGATGGTCGCGGCGGCTCGCGATGCCGATGTCTCGCGTGAGGTCGGTTTCGAGTGGACCGCCGAGGGCCTGGAAACCCTGCATTACCGCAGCAAGGCCGTGCTCGCCTGCCGCGCCGCCGGGTTGGCCCATCCGATCGTGGGACTGTGGCAGGAGATCTCCGACCTGGACGGGCTGCGCCGGTTCGCCGAAGGCAACCGGCGACTGGGCTTTACCGGGCAGGTGCTTATCCATCCCTCGCACATCGAGACGGTCAACGACGTCTATGCGCCGGACCCGAAAATCGTCGACCGCTTTCGCCGCATGATCGAGGCCTTCGAACAGGCCCAGGCGAACGGGCAAGCGGCGGCACTGTTCGAGGGCGAACACGTCGACATCGCCCACGTCAAGACCGCTCGCGGCGTGGTTGCCCTTGCCGAAACCATCCAGTCGCGCTGACCCCATCACCCGACCGACCGAACCCTTGAGGACCCTAAAATGAGTGGATTGTATTTCGAAGAACTCGAGCCGGAGCTCACCATCAAGCACGCGGTGACCCGTACAGTGACCGAAACGGACAACCTGCTGTTCACGACGCTCACGATGAACGTGCAGCCGCTGCACCTCGATGCCGAGTTCGCCAAGGACAGCATGTACGGCGAGCGCATCGTCAATAGCGTCTTCACCCTCGGCGTCGTCGTCGGTATTCCGGTGCAGGAAACGACTCTCGGAACGACGCTGGGCAACCTCGGGTTCGAGGAGATCGCCTTCCCCGCGCCGGTGCTGATCGGCGACACCCTGCGCGTGGAAACCGAGATTCTGTCGCGCCGCGAGTCGAAGTCCCGCCCGGATACCGGCATCGTGCGCTTCGAGCACCGCGGTTTCAACCAGAACGACAAACTGGTCTGCCGCGTCCAGCGATCCGGTCTGATGCTCAAGAAGCCCGCCGAGGTCGCCGTCTCATGAAACTGGCCACGCTGCGTGTGGAGGGATCGACCGCCGCCGCACGGATCGACGGCGGAAACGCGGTGCTGATCGAGCCCTATCCCAGCCTCTCGGATCTGCTACGCGACCCGCACTGGCACCGCATCGCCACCGAGGCCTCCGGGCAGGTTGTCGACCTCGGTGCCGTGGAGTACGCCCCCGTGGTCACGCACCCGACGAAGATCGTGTGCGTGGGCCTGAACTATGCGAACCACATCGAGGAGATGGGACGCGAACTCCCCCGCTACCCGACCTTGTTTGCCAAGTTCCCCGAAGCGCTCATCGGCGCCTACGACGACATCCACGTCCCGGCCTACGCCGATCAGCAGGTCGACTGGGAAGGGGAGCTCGCCGTCGTCATCGGCAAGAAGGCGAGATCGGTGCAGGCCGCCGACGCCGGCGAGTACATCGCCGGCTTCGCGGTCGCCAACGATGTCACCATGCGCGACTACCAATATCGGACTCAACAGTGGCTGCAGGGCAAGACGTTCGAGGGAACGTGCCCGCTCGGTCCGACGCTGGTGACCCCGGACGAGTTTTCGCTCGGTGCCACCCTGAACACTCTCGTCGACGGTGCCACCGTCCAGTCGGACTTGACCGGCGACCTGGTGTTCACCCCGGCCCGGTTGATCGAGTACATCTCCCACATCGTCACCCTGCAGGCCGGGGACGTGATCTTGACCGGAACTCCCGGCGGGGTCGGCCACCCGACCGGAACGCATCTGTCTGACGGCCAGACACTCACCACGGAGATCACCGGCCTGGGCACGCTGCGCAACACCGTGTGCGTTGCCGCCCCGGTCCCGGTCGGCTGACCCCTCCGCGCTCCACAATCGAATACGGCACGGCCCAGCCCTTCCAGTCCGTCACGGACCGGAAGGGCTAGTGGCCGTTGCTTCGCGAGCGTCCTTCGAGCCCTGCGGCCCCAGATCGCGCACCTCGGTTCCCACCCCCAGTGTTCGCGCGACACCGAACCCCACGGCAGCGAGCACACGTGCGGTTACCCACCGACGCAACAGGGTTGGTGCGTCGACAATGAGGGCGCGTCACGTGCGGCACTGCCCTGTCGGCGTGCGACGGCCGCGAAATACCCAATCGTCCAGGTAGCGGCATGCCGTAGATCACCCGTTGACGGATGCTGTGCTCTACGCCACAATACAAACAAACGAGCAAACGTTCGTCTGTGTCTGGCAGAAGAAGGAAAATCCATGAACGCTCTGTCTTGTCGTCGCGCAGCCCTTGCCGGAGTTGCCCTCAGCGCAGTCCTCAGCGTCGCGGCATGCACGGCCAGTGCTCCGGCAGAATCGGGTGGCAGCTCAGGAGGTTCGACGAGCGACGGCGGCCAGGCCCTGCCGGTCGAGCAGCTCTGTGGTGACCAGCCACTCAAGATCGCGCACGTCGCCGGATTCGGTGCCAACTCGTGGCGCAAGATCACGCAGGCCGAACTCACCGACGAACTCTCCGCCTGCCCCAACGTGACCCTCGAGTACACCCAGGCCGACAACGATCTGCAGAAGTACATCACCGCGATCAATTCTTACACCGCACAGGGTTTCGATGCGATCGTCACGTACGACGACTTCGGCAGCCAGGCCCTCAGCGCCCTGAAGAACGCCCATGACGCCGGCGTGGTCGTCGTCCCCTACATCGCCGATCCCGGCGGTGAGGTCGGTGTCGACTACGACGGCTACGTCCAGTACAACTTCGACGTCGAGGGCGACACGATGGCCAAGTGGCTGGGCGGCCAGGTCCAGCCGGGCAGCAAACTGCTCTTCAGCGGTGGACTACCGGGCGGAAGCCCCTCGACGGTCGCCCTGTGGGACGGAATCAACGAGACCTCCAAGGAGCTCGGTGATCCCTTCACCCCGCTGACCAACGAGCCGCAGCCCTCGAGCTGGGACGCGGCATACGAACAGCGCGCCATGGCCGGCGCATTGACCAAGTACCCCGAGATCGACGCCCTGGCATCGGATTACGGTGTCGCATCGAAAGGTGGACTGCGCGCCTTCATCAACGCCGGTCGGCCGATCCCGCCGCTGGCCACCTCCGCTACCGACAACGAACTCGGGTGCATGTGGCTGCAGCACCACGAGGCCAACCCCGGCTTTCAGTTGTTGACCCTCGACGGCACCACGACCGTCGTACGCATCGCAGCCCGCAAGGCGCTCGCCGCACTCAACGGCCGGCCCGACAACGAGCCGGAGAACTTCGAACTGCCCACGTTCGTCGACACCCTGGGCGGCAAGCTCCCGACCTGCCGCGAGGATCTGCCGCCGGACGCCGACCTGTCCTCGGCGCTCTCGCCCGAGCAGCTCTCGGCCGTCTTCCAGTAGCGGCTGGGCGCCAGGGATAAGGAGTGGTCAACTATGACTCAGCAAGACATTGTCGAGGATGTGATGTACGTGAGTGACGTACAGGTTCAGGAAAGTCCCGTTCACGAAGTGCCCGATCAGGACGTCGTTCTCCGGCTCGAAGCGGTGGACAAGAAGTACCCGGGCGTGCACGCAATCAAGAACGTCTCGCTGACGGTCCGGCGCGGCGAGGTTCATGCGCTGGTCGGCCAGAACGGCGCCGGCAAGTCCACGCTCGTCGGCATTGCGGCCGGTTCGATCACCGCCGATTCGGGGACGGTGGAGATCGGTGGCGTCGCCGCCGCCGACCCGTCCCCGGCGTGGTGCCGCGAACAGGGTTTGGCCATCGTCTACCAGGAACCAGCCCTCCTTCCGGACCTGACGGTCGCCGAGAACATGCGCCTGAGCATGCCCGAGGAACTACGCCCATCCGTCGGGGACCAGGTCAGCTGGGCAGAAGGCATCCTCGCGCGGTGGAGCAACGTGGCGTCGATCGATCCACGCACTCCGGTGCGCGAGTTGCAGCCGGACGCGCGGTTCGTCGTCGAAATCGCCAAGGCTCTGGCCGAGGAGCCGAAGGTCATCGTTCTCGACGAGCCCACCGAGCACCTCCTACCGCCTGCAGTCGCGGAGTTGTTCCGGCTGGTGTCGGAGCTGATCGCGGCCGGCGGTGCCGTCGTCTACATCTCGCACCGCCTCAACGAGGTCAAGCAGATCGCCCACACCGTATCGGTGCTGCGCGACGGCGCGCTGGTCGGCACGTTCACCGGCGCCGACGTCACCGAGCAGGACGTGGTCAACCTCGTCGTCGGCCGGGAACTCACGCGCGGTCACACGCGGGCCGACACCCGCTCGAGCCGGCTCGGTGACACCTTGCTACAGATCACCGACTTCTCCGGCGAGGGTTTCGACGACCTTCACCTGCAGGTACGCGCCGGCGAAATCGTCGGGTTCGCCGGTGTCGAGGGACAAGGCCAACGTGAGGTGCTCCGCGCGCTCGGCGGTCTGGTCAGCAACCACGGCACCGTCGAGATCGACGGCCGCCCGGCCAAGACGTCGAGCCCGACCACCGCACTGGCCGGTGGGATCGCCTATCTCCCCCACGACCGGCACAACGAGGGCATCCTGCCGGGACTGAGCCTTCGGGAGAACGCCTCGCTGGCCTCGCTGGGGCGGTTCACCCGCTTTGGTGCCCTCTCACGCCTGCGCGAGCGCAAGGCCACTTCCGAGACGTTCGCGTCGATGCGGGTCAAGGCTCCCTCCCCCGAGGTCGACATCACCACCCTCTCGGGCGGAAACCAGCAGAAGGTCGTGCTCAGCCGGGTGCTGATGACCGAGTCCACGGTGATTCTCGCCGATGAGCCCACCCAGGGTGTCGACATCGGTGCGCGGGAGGAGATCTACACCATCCTCCGAGAGGCGGCGGCGCGCGGGGCGGCGATCATCGTGCTCTCCTCGTCGGCGGCGGAACTCGAGCAGCTTTGTGACCGGGTCATCGTCTTCTCCCGGGGGAAGGCCGCGAAGGAGCTCGTCGGCGACGAACTGACCGAGCACGGCATCGCCCACGCCGCGCTCAGCGCAACAGGTAGTCGTAGCCGGGTCGGTACGGCGCTGCGGAAGGTCACGCTCGGCCGGAAGATCTCCCGCAGCGACCTGACGCCCGCCGCGATTCTCGCGCTCGCCACCGTGCTGCTGGCGATCGTCGCGATCCTCCAGAGCGAGTTCTACCTCACGTCACGCAACTTTGGTCTGATCCTGCCGCTGCTGGCCACCCTCGCGTTCTTCGCGATGGCACAGCAGGTGGTGATGATGATCGGGGGCATCGACCTGTCGGTGGGCCCACTGGCCGGTCTGCTCGTCGTTGTCGGCTCATTCGTGCTGTCGGCGTACAAGACACCCATCGGCATGATCATCGGCCTGGTCGTCCTCGCGATCGTCGCCGCGGTTGTCGGCCTGGTGAACTGGACACTGGCGGTCGTCGTCAAGATCAACCCGTTGATCGCAACACTGGTGACCTACACCGCGATCCAGGGCATCGCCTACCTCCTGCGTCCGCTGCCCGCGGGCAAGATCGATCCAGTCTTCACCTCGTACGCATCGACCAAGCTCGGATTCGTACCGATCATGCTGGTTGTGGCAATCGTCGTGGCGGTGCTTCTCGAAGTCGCCATGTACCGCACCATGTTCGGTGTCCGACTGCGAGCCACCGGATCCCAGCACGCCACGGCTGACCGCATCGGAGTCCGCACCAAGTGGATCACTCTGGCCGCCTACGTGAGCTGCTCGGTGCTGATCGTCCCGGCAGCCGTGCTGCTCATGGCGCAGGCCGGTACCGGCAACGCCAGTATCGGTGACAGCTACACCCTCGCCAGCATCGGTGCCGCGGTCCTCGGCGGCGCCTCCATCTTCGGCGGGCGCGGCTCGTTCATCGGAGCCTGCCTCGGCGCAGTGCTGGTGATCCAGATCAACACGGTCGTCCAGTTCATCGGGCTGCCGCTGTATTGGCAGCAGTGGCTTCTCGGCGGTCTGACCATCGCCGCGGCCGCCTTCTACTCGAAGTCCCGAACCCTCGCAGAGCGGAGCTGACCCGTGAGCGCAACACAAGAACAACAACTCCCCCAGAAGTCCGGGAACGAGTCCACCGGCGGTCGCCGTTGGACCCCGACCTGGAACGGCACCAGCTCGGTCATCGCGATCACTGTGGCACTGTTCCTGTTCAGCTGGCTGATCGCCCCCGGCAGCATCTCGGGCAGCGCTATCGACTCGCTACTGCCCTTCGCCGGAATCCTGGCGATCGCGGCGATCGGGCAGACCATCGTGGTCATGCTCAAGGGCATCGACCTGTCGCTGCCCGGCATGATGACCCTCGCCGCGCTGGTCAGCAGCCAGTACGCCCAGGATCACGGCAGTATCCTCGCCGCTCTGCTGGTCGTCGCCGCCATCGCCGTCGTCGTCGGACTGGTCAACGGCATCGTCGTCTCGGCATTCTCGGTGACCCCGCTGGTGGCCACTTTGGCAGTCAACGCCGTCCTGATGGGGGCCGCCCTCGCATACTCCGGAGGAACCCCGACCCGCGCACCGCAAAGTGTGTCCGACTTCGCTCTGGAAAAAACGGTCGGTGTTTCCAACACGGTGTGGCTTGCAGTGTTGCTGATGATCGTGACGGTATTCGCGACAGGGCGCACCGCCTGGGGGCGCCGGGTAGTCGCCGTCGGGTCCAACGAGCGGACCGCCCGCGCCGCGGGTGTGCGCACCGCCCGACTCAAGATCAGCGGATACGTCGCCGCGGCACTGTGTTACAGCGGCGCCGGTGTCCTGCTGGCCGGGTACGTGAGCACACCGAACACCAATGCCGGCACCAGCTACCTCCTGCCGGCCATCGCAGCTGTGGTCGTCGGCGGCACCGCGCTGACCGGTGGTCGCGGCAACATCATCGGCACGGCGGTCGGGGCCCTGTTTCTGAGCCAGCTGACCCAGCTCGTGCTCTCCCTCGGAGCGCCCTCTTCCACACAGTTCCTCGTCCAGGCAGTGGTCATCGCCGTCGCGGTGGGAGCACAGCAACTGGACCTGCGTCACGTCATCCAACGTCTGACTCCCCGAAAGGAATCTGCATGACGAACATCGGTCAGCGACTGCACGAGAAGGTGGCCTTCGTGACCGGCGCCGCCCGCGGCCAAGGTCGATCGCACGCTCTCACCCTCGCGGACGAAGGCGCGGATCTCATCCTGCTCGACTCGGTACGCCCGATCGACCAGGTGAGCTACGCAATGCCTGACCACGCGGACCTGAAAGAGACCGCACGCCTGGTGGAGGAGCGGGGCCGCAGGGTGGTGATGATCGAAGCCGACGTCCGTGACGAGTCGATCATCGCCGCGGTCGCCGAGGCCGCCGCCGAACTCGGTCGACTCGACATCGTCGTCGCCAACGCGGGCGTGCTCGGAGCAGCCAAGCCCTCCTGGGAGCTGACCCGTGCCGAATGGGACACCCTGATCGACATCAACCTCACAGGCGTCTGGCAGACGATGAAGGCGGCGCTGCCGCACATCATCGCCGGCGGCCGAGGCGGGTCGATCATCGCGATCAGTTCCATCGCGGGCATTCGCGGTGTGCCGCACGTGGCGCACTACAGCGCCGCCAAGCACGCGCTGGTCGGACTGGTCGGCTCGGTCGCGAACGAGGTTGCTCCGCACAGCATCCGGGTGAATACCGTGCATCCGACCAATGTCCGCACGGACATGATCGACAATCCGACGGCGGCGAAGATCTTCCGGCCCGACCTCGAGAACCCGACCCTCGACGACGGGATCGACGTTCTCGGGCGGATCAACCTGCTGCCGGTGCCGTGGGTGGACTCTGCCGACATCTCCGAGGCCGTCCTGTGGCTGGCCAGCGACGAGTCGCGTTATGTGACCGGCACCGCGCTGCCCGTCGATGCCGGAATGCTCGCGAAGTACCCCGGCTGACAACACACTTCCCTCCAAAGACCCCAACAGAGAGAGAAAATCAATGACAGTCAATGGTGGACCGGTCCGCACGATCGCACTGATCGGACGCAAGCCGGGTATGTCGTTCGCCCAGTTCGACGAGTACTGGCGAGAAAAGCACGCCCCGCTCGCCGCGCAGGTGCCCGGCGTGATCCGCTACGTGCAGCGGCACGTCGTTCCGCAGGAAGGTGCCACCGAACCCGACAACGGATTCGGGATCGACGGTCTGGCCGTTCTCGACTACGAGAGCGCCGAGGCGATGGAGGCCGGTTGGGCATCCGAGGACGGTCAGGCGGCACTCGCGGATGTCGAGAACTTCATCGGCAAGCACTACGTCGTGGTCCTCGAGGACCACGTCGTCGTCGACGACGCCTGAAGCCGTCGGCGTCCCTTACACGCAGACACTAGTTAGGAGCCCGTCATGGATGTGGGCGTCGTTTACTTCTTCACCGATCAGGGTCCGGACCCCATTGAGTTCGGGCAGGCCGCGGAAGGGTACGGATTCGAGTCCCTGTTCGTGCCCGAACACACACATTTCCCGGTGTCCCGTAAAACCGACTACCCGATCCCCTATGGCGGGCCCGAACTACCCGGGTTCTACCTACGCACCTACGACCAAATCGTCACGATGTCGATGATCGCCGCACACACGCAGACGATCATGCTCGGGACCGGCATCTGCCTCCTCGCCCAACACGATCCGATCGCCAAAGCCAAGCAGATCGCCACCCTCGACCACCTCTCCGGCGGCCGCGTCATCTGCGGCGTCGGCATGGGGTGGAACGTCGAGGAGGCCGAGGCACACGGCGTCGTGTGGAAGCAGCGCTATTCGACCGTCCGCGACAAGCTCAAGGTCATGCAGGCACTGTGGACCGAGGAGGAGGCGAGTTACGACGGGCAGCGGGCGTCCCTCGCCCCCTCCTGGGCGTGGCCCAAACCCGCGCAACCGAATGGTCCACGCACCTACCTCGGCGGCGCCGGTCCGACCACGATGCGGCACGCCGCCGAGTGGGCCGACGCCTGGTACGTCGTGCCCTCGGCGGAGGATCCGACTCTGTCGAAGACGGTGCCCGAGTTTCGTAGGGTCGTCGAGGAGTCCGGTCGTGATCCCGAGTCCGTGGGTATCGCGGTGGCCTCGGCGCCGCCGGATCCTGCAGCACTCGAGAGCTATCGAGAATTGGGGATCGAACGGGCAGTGCTGTGGGTCGATCCGGCAGATGACCCGGGCGAGGGCATGCGCAACCTCGAGACGGTCTCCAAGGTCCTCGCACAGATCTCCTGACAAACCTTCCAGAACTCACCCCTCACAGGAGGACTCGAAACCATGAACACCACTACCGCGGATGTGAGCATCGCCGAGGTCGCCGAGCGACTGATACGACTCGAAGACGTCCGCGCAATCGAACAGCTCAAGTACCGCTACGCCGGCTTCTGCGACAACGGCTACGACCCGGAGGGCATCGCCGGCCTGTTCGTCGACGACGGCCGGTGGGTCGTGGACGGCGAGGGTGGATCCATGACCGGCCACGAGGAGATCAAGGCGCACTTCCGGGCGTTGTCGGACAAGATCACCTGGGCTCTGCACTACATGATCGCCCCACGTGTGGAGCTCGCCGACGACGGCCAGAGCGCAACCGGATACTTCTACCTGCTGTGCCTGTGCACCATCGAGAACAGCCAGGACGCCACCAAGAAGGACCCGGTCATCCTGACGATCAACTACACCGATCAGTTCGTCAAGCGCGACGGCACCTGGTATTTCCAGGAACTGCGCGGACGCACCCACCAGGTGTCCAATTGGGACCAGGGCTGGGTCAAGCAGCCCTTCCGCGACTGAGGCTGCGGCAGCACCCATTCGGCCGCTCCGGCCATCCCGAGCGAGGCCGAGTTGTCAACTGCGGGGCTACGGGGTCACCTCCGTCGCCCCGCACAGCGGGGCATCCCATCCGCGACGGAAGTGGCACAACACCTTATCCGCCGGTCCGCTCCTTTCAATTGTTCGACGGGTGGGCCTCACGCTTTGCTGTGGGCCGCGATCCAGGAATCACGCAGTGCAGCGCATTTGGAAGTTATCGCCATGCAGCCCAGCCGATTCGGAAAGATAGCGTCTACTGATGTAGACGCTCATGTCGAGCGTTATAAGCGACTGCGGCGCAAGAAGCGGGACGGCGCAGTAGGAGGTCGCGTCCTCCGGCGGAGACCGATGCGCACGCGATGGTTCGTGTGGCGCTGGCCTGGCTGCCCTACGGCGGCGTTCCGTCCGACGAACTGCTGGTGCACTTCGCACTGACGGAAGATCAGTTCGTCGCCGCACTCTGGCAGATCGTGGCCGACGGTCACTGTGCTCGAGAGGATGCGCGGGACATTGCCGAGCATTACCCGCGGTCGACGAACAACTGAGGAGCGCCGAGTTCGCACCGATCCGGTGCGTGGCGGCATGGGCGGCCGGTGCGATAAGTGGCCGTGTATTCATCATCAACGTTTCAGGGAGGAAATTGTGATCGAAACTGCCAGTGGAACCGGGACTCGTCTTGCCGATCGGACGGCGGTGATCACCGGCGGCGCGTCGGGGATCGGCCGGGCCAGCGCTCTACGATTCGCGTCCGAAGGCGCTGAGGTCGTCGTATGGGACCTCGATCCGGTCGGGATCGATGCGGTGGTCACCGAGATCCGCCGGGCGGGCGGCCGGGCTCACGGGGTGGCGGTCGATATCTCCGACGCGTCGGCGGTGGCAGCGGCGGCCGCCGAGACCGCGGGTGTGGCGGGTGAGGTGACGGTGCTGATGAACAACGCCGGTGTGCTCGACGATTATGCCCCGCTCCTCGACACCGACGAGGCGCTGTGGGACCGCATCATCGGCGTCAATCTCAAGGGCATGTTCTTGGTGACCCGCGCGGTGTTGCCGTCGATGATTGCTGCTGGCGGTGGGTCGATCGTTAACACCGCCTCGGTCGCCGCGTTCATCGCCGGTGGGGGCGGTGCTGCGTACACCAGTTCCAAGCATGGTGTGGTCGGGTTCACCCGGCAGATGTCGTTCGACTACGCGCACCAGAATGTGCGGGTGAACGCGATCGCGCCCGGTGCGGTGGAAACCGGGATGTCCAAGGATATCTTGTACAACGAGGATCTGCCGGTCGTGGAGGCGCTGCGTAGTGCACCGGCGGGCCGGCACGCGCAGCCAGAGGAGTTGGCGAACGTCGCGCTGTTCCTGGTCAGCGACGAGGCGAGCTTTGTGCACGGCGCGGTCTACGTCGCGGACGGCGGTTGGACCATCCGCTGACTTCCCTACTTCGACGACAAAGGGGGCTCGGACCGGATCGCGGTCCGAGCCCCCTTTGTCAGTGCTCGTCCCGTCATGCAAGGCATCTCGGGTGTTGTCGAGCACGACCCGCAGAGTGCGCGGGAGTGCTCTCCGGCTCCGGACTCGCGACGCCGTCGTGTGAACCGCCCGGAACCGGAGAGCGTTTGGGAGCCGACCCGCAAGGATGACGCAACGGCTGGTATGCGGTCTCGCGGTCGGCGATCAGGGGGTTGAGTGTGGGTCTACAGCCGGGAGCGGCGGGCGCACTCCACGCTCAGCAGGCCGAGGACTCCGATGGTGACCATGGCGTAGGTGGCGCTGCCGGTGGCGTCGATGATCAATCCGAGCATCGGCGCGGCGAGGACTGCTCCGACGTTGCTGACGGTGACGATGAGTCCGCTCGTCTGGTAGTTCGCCTGCGGCTGAGACAGTTCCGCCGCCCACGCCCAGTAGGTGCCACCGTACAACGAGGCTGCCAGGAACATCATGCACAGGTAGATCCCGAGAGTGCTCGCGGGAATCCCGGGCAGGGCGACCACCATGATGCCGGCCAGACCGGCACCGATCATGTTCGTCTGGAATCGCTCGCCGCGGAAGAGCCGGTCCGACATCAGCCCGCCGATGGGAGCCGCGACGAGTTTGAACATGAAGGTGACGCCGATGATCGCCGAGGCTTCGAGCAGCGTCATGCCGCGGTCTTGTTCGAGGAACAAGGGCAGGGCGTAGGAAAGCCCGTAAAGGGTGATCGCAGTGCCTGCACCGTACAGCGAGGACCACCACACTCGGGAGCTGCGCAGCGCCTCGGCGAGTGATCCCGGTTTGGGGAGCGCGTCGAAACGGGTCGAGTGCGGGCGCCGGAGTCCGACGGGTTCGGCAACGAGGGCGTCCATCGAGGGCACACCGGGGTGGGACTTGTGGAAGTCCTTGACGGTGAGCACGAACAACGCACCGCAGGCGATGCTCGGGACCACGGTCAGCCACATCGAGGCGACCTCCCACGACATGCCGCTGTCGGTCAGCAGCGGTCCGGCGAACGAGGTGATCGAGAAGCCGACGCCGAGGAAGCCCATCAGGAGGCCGGTCGCGAAACCGCGCCGGTTCTTGGGAAACCACAAGGATGCATGGGTGGCCAGCGAGGCATTCATCACGCCGCCGCAGCAGCCCAGGAGCAGACGCAGCACGAGCATGCCGGTGTAGGACTCACCGACGACCGGGATCAACAGCCCCGAAACGACATTGCAGAGCAGGCCGATGACGACGATCTTCTTCACCCCGATACGGGCGGCCCACTTGCCGGCGAAGACCGGAACCACGCAGAACGTGAGCATCGATGCGGTGGTGAGCAAGGACAGCTGGGTGGCGTTGATCCCCCAGTCGTCCTGGATGACCGTGCCGAACACGGCCACGGTGTTCAGACCGATGAAGCAACACATGAAGCACAGCAGGCTGACCAGCAGGACCCACCAGCTGTAGAGGGGCGCGCGCGTGGATGTCACACGCGCGCCGGTGAGCGTCGAGGTTGTCATGACGTGCTCCTGTGTCTGGGGCGCCGCCCGCAAGGCAGGAGGCGCAGTCGGGACGAGCGCGACGGACCGGAGTACACACGGCGCGTGGTGAATTCGACCGTGAATCGCACCCGGAACGGAAGGTGCGGTAGCTCGGAACGGAACCGCATCAGCAAAACGAACGTACGTATGTTAGTGCGGCATCACCTGTCGTGTCAACGGTCACAACGAGGATTCAGGACCGGACGCGCCCAACGCGATCGAGTGGTGAGATGACCCACCGGGATTCGCCCACGGAACGCGCAAAACGCCCGGCTGGTGCACCAGCCGGGCGTTTACGGGAGGGTCGACGAACAGTGGTCAGGCGAGCGAGACGGTAACCGCCTTGCTCTGCAGGTAACCGTCGAGGGCTTCGCCGCCCATCTCCTTACCCCAGCCGGACTGCTTGAAGCCGCCGAACGGCAGCGCGGCGTCGAAGACGTTGTAGCAGTTGACCCATACCGCGCCGGCGTTGACCGCCTCGGCGAAGCGGTGGGCGCGACCGACGTTGCTCGTCCACACACCGGCCGCCAGACCGTAGGTGGTGTCGTTCGCGCGGCGCAACACCTCGGCTTCGTCGTCGAACGGCATCAGCGAAACAACCGGACCGAAGATCTCCTCCCGGGCGATGGTCATGTCGTCGTCGACCCCGCCGAGCACGGTCGGCTCGAGGTAGTAACCGGGCTCGCGGGTCTGGGCACCACCGGCGATGATCTCCGCTCCGTCACTGAGCGCGCCCTCGACGAAGGTCTTGACCTTGGAGCGGTGCTGGTCGGAGATCATCGGGCCGACCAGGACGCCGCGCTCGGCGCTGGGGCCGATCTTGATCTCCGGCACCTTGGCGGCGATACGGGCCTGGACCTCGTCGTAGACGTTGCGCTGCACATACAGCCGCGACCCGGCCGTGCAGGCCTCACCCTGGGCATAGAGGACGGCACCGAGCACTCCGTCGACGGCGATGTCGAGATCGGCGTCGTCGTAGATGACATTGGGGGATTTGCCGCCGAGTTCGAGGGTCAGCTTGCTCAGGTTCGATGCCGCCGCGACGACGATCCTCTTGCCGGTCTCGACCGAGCCGGTGAACGCGACCTTGTCGACCTGCGGGTGACCGGCCAACGGAGCACCGGCGTCCGCACCTGTTCCGGTGATCACGTTGACCACTCCGTCGGGCACACCGGCTTCGACGGCCAACTCCGCCAGGCGCAGCGGGGCCAGGGAGGCGAGTTCGGCGGGTTTGAGCACCACGGTGCATCCGGCGGCGAGTGCCGGGGCCAGCTTCCAGACCGCGGCGAGCGCGGCGCCGTTCCAGGGGATGATCTGGGCGACCACGCCGACCGGCTGCCGCCGGGTGTAGGAGAAGAAGTCTCCGGGGTTCTGCCGCGACAGCGGGATGGTGCGTCCCTCGAGCTTGGTGGTCCACCCGGCCATGTAGCGCAGCAGGTCGGCCATGTTCGGCAGGTCGATGTCGCGGATGAACGCGTAGGGCTTTCCGCAGTCCTGGGTGTCGATGAGGGCGATCTCGTCCGCGTTGGCCTCGACGAGGTCCGCGAAGCGGTGCAGGATCCGGGCGCGGGCCTCGGCCGGCAGCCGCCGCCACGGGCCGTCGTCGAATGCGCGGCGGGCAGCCTGCACCGCCAATTCGACATCGCGCGGGCCGCCTGCGGCGATCTCGGCGAGCTTTTCTCCGGTCGACGGGTTGAAGACGTCGACAGTGCCGCCTTCGACCGGATCCACCCACTTACCGTCGATCAGCAGTTGATGACGGCTGGGGCTGGTCTCGGACATCTTTTCTCCTTCAGGTAGAGCTGCTCGGCGAACACACGAACGCTGGCGGCGATGATGCGGCCGTGGGTGCCGCCCGGCGCGCGCGGAAGTCCTCGGGACCCGGCACGCTTACCACATACGAACGATTGTTTTCTTACGGTACCGGGTGGGCACCCATCCATGTCAACGATCGGCGCCCACCGGGAGATCAGGGGATGTTGCCGCGGTAGCGGGCCGACCGGTACGGGATCGGCCAGTCGAGCGTGTCCTCGACGCCGAGTTCCTTTGCCGCCTTGAGCGGCCACATCGGCTCGCGCAGCAGGTTCCGTCCGACGAAAACAGCGTCCGCGGCTCCGTCGACGAGGACTTGCTCGGCCTGGGAGGAGTCGGTGATCAGCCCGACGGCCGCGACCGGCAGGGATGTGTCGTTGCGAATCCGGCGAGCGAACGGCACCTGGTATCCCGGTCCCACGGTGATCTTCTGCTCCGGGGTCAGGCCACCGCTGGAGACGTCGACGAGGTCGATCCCGGAACCCTCGAGCGAGCGAATCAGTGCGACGCTGTCGTCGACGTCCCAGCCGTCCTCGGCCCAGTCGGTGGCGGAGATCCGCAGCAACAGCGGCAACTCCTCCGGCCAGACCGCGCGAACAGCGGCGATGATCTCCCGCAGCAGCCGGGCGCGGCGGTGGGGGTCTCCGCCGTAGTCGTCGGTGCGCCGGTTGGTGATCGGCGACAGGAACTGGTGGAGCAGGTATCCGTGTGCGGCGTGGATCTCGACGACCCGGAATCCTGCGGCCAGGGCACGGGTGGCGGCGTCGGCGAAGTCGGTGACCACCTTCGCGATGTCGGCGACGGTCATCTCGCGTGGCACCGCCTGGTCTCCCCAGGCGGTCGCCGAGGGACCGACCGTCTCCCAGCCGCCCTCGCTGATCGGGACGGTGCCGTCGCCCTCCCAGGGAACCTGCGCGGAGGCCTTGCGGCCGGCGTGCGCGAGTTGGATACCGGGGATCGATCCGTGCTCCGTGACGAACCGATTGATGCGGGCGAACGCCTCGAGCTGCGTGTCGTTCCACAGCCCGGTGCACTTGGGGCTGATCCGCCCTTCCGGGCTGACCCCGGTCGCCTCGGTGAGAACCAGGCCGGCCTTGCCCTTGGCGAACGAGCCGAGGTGCACGAGATGCCAGTCGTCGGGTACGCCGTCGTCGGCGGAGAATTGACACATCGGCGCCACCCAGAGACGGTTTCGGAAGGTCACACCGCGCAGGGTCAGCGGTGAGAACAGCCGCGTTCGATGAATAGTGGGTTGAGACAACACGAACTCCTAGGTCGGGGTGGTGCGGCTATTCCAGCGTCGAGCCGGCCTTCGGGCCCTCGAGGAACTTGTTGGGGGTCAGGAAGAAACACAGCACCAGTGCCCCGTTCGGCGCAGAGGCGCGGTGCTGGTTGCCCTGCGGGCGCCACGAGAAGTTCCCGACGGTGGTCTCGCCTTCCTCGTCGACGATGCTTCCTTCGAGCACCCAGGTCTGCTCGATCCGGACGTGCTCGTGCAGCGGCAGGACCGATCCGGGCTGCCAGCGGAACAGGGCGGTGAGCAGACCGCTCTCCTCATCCTTGAGCAGCACCTTGATATCGATGCCTTCGTACCCGGAAGGGCGCCAGGGCAGGGCGTCGACGTCGACGTAGCGCGAGGCCAGCGGCGGAAGTGCGTTGAGTTCGTCGGCGAAGGGGGTGATCGCGGGCATGATGGTGTTTCTTTCTGTGTTGTGGTGTGCGGGTGAGCGAGTCAGAACGACCGCGGCAATCCCAGGTACTTCTCACCGATGTGGTTGCGGAGCATCTCGTTGGTCAGTGGGGCGAAGGTGTAGAGGCGGGCGTCGCGGAACAACCGCTCCATCGGGTACTCCTTGCTGAACCCGGATCCGCCCATCAGACGCATGCCGGCGTCGGTGACGGCGACCGCCGCATCGGAGGCGGCGACCTTGGCCATGGCGCTGAGAATGTCGGCGCGTTTCCCGGTGGCGGTGGCCTCGGCGGCCTGGAGCATCAGGGCCCGGGCCGACTCGATCGCGATGGCGCCGTCGACGAGCCGGTGCTGGCCGGCTTGGAAGCTGCCGACCGGACGCCCGAACACCTGACGCTGGCGGCCGTAGTCGACGGCGGCTTCCAGCGCGCCCCGCGCGATCCCGAGTGCGGCGGCGGCGGCGTTGAGTCGTTCCCCGTTGAGAGTGCCCAGCACCTGCCGGAACCCCTGGTCGACGTGCCCGAGGACGGCGGAGGCATCGATTTCGACGTTGTCGAAGGTGACCTCGCAGGTGTCCAGGCTGTGGATGGCGAAGGTATCGAGTTCCCGCACGGTGATGCCGGGAGTGTCGGTCGGGACAACGAACATGGTGATGCCGTCGATCGGCGAAGACTCAGGCGTCGAGGTCCGGGCCAGGACGATGAGATTCCTCGCGTGCTGCGGACCCGAGATCCAGGTTTTGGCGCCGTTGAGTACCCACCGGCCGCCATCGGACTTCTTTGCCCGGGTGCGCATGACGCGAGCGACGTCGGTGCCGCCGTCGGGTTCGGTCAGCGCGAAGGCGACCCGCTCGCTGCCGTCGAGGAGTGGGGCCAGGACGGTGCTGCGCTGCTGGTCGCTGCCGTACTCGGTGAGCAGTCCGACGCCCATGTACTGCACGACGAGGCACACCGCCATCGAGGTCGGGCCGGCGGCGAGCTCTTCGAGGACGATGATCTGGAGTCTCGGGTCGGCGCCGCTCGTGCCGTCGGCCTGGGCATCGAGTCCGATCAGCCCGGCCTCCCCTAGCGCCCGGTACAGCTCGAGGTCGAACGCGTTGGCATCATCGAGTTCCCTGACCCGCTGCGGGGGTGCACATCGTTCGATGATCTCTCGCACCATCTCGCGCAGATCCGCTTGCTCCGTGGTGTCCGGCAGGGTGCCGCTTCCGATCATGAGACTCCTCCGACTCGGGGTGACCGCGCCCTTCGGGATACAAAGGTGCGGCCGTCGCGCTGTGACCAGGTCACCCATCCCACAATACAAACGAACGCACGTTTTTCCAAGGGGCCGGAAGGCCATTCCGTCCACCTAGACAAACAAACACCCGTTCGTATAGCGTGTGTGATGCCCATTACAGAGGGCGTGCAGGCCGCACGGTCCCACAACGCAACCGGCCCCGCCCTCACTCGTCGTGAACTCGCGTTTCACCCGCGAAAGACGGCACCGACCATCACGAGAAAGGGTGACCATGCCTCCCACCGAGACCGCTGTCGACTGGAGTCGGCTCTGGTCGGAACCGTCGATGCTCCGCCTGCGACGTGACCGCCGAAGTTTCTTCACCGTTGCCTGGAGCGTTTTCGCGGTGGCATTCTGCGCGCTCGTCGGCTTCGCCGCCTTCGCCCCGGAGATCATCGCCAAGCGCCCCGTAGCGGGTCTGAGCGTCGGGCTGATCCTGTCCCTGGCCTACGTCGCGACGGTGATGAGCCTCGGCGCCTGGTACGTGCGCCGCGCACGCCACTGGGACATCCTGGCCGCGGCCGTGCTGAGCGTGCCCGCCACCCGGGAGCGAGAGGTCGCGGGCAATGTCTGACGGATTCAACACCACCGCCGTCGTCGTCACCATCCTGCTGCTGGCGACCACCTTCGTGGCGACCTACTTCGCCTCGCGCCGCACGAAGACGTCGGCGGAGTTCTGGACGGCCGGCGGCGGTATGACCGGACGCAAGAACGGCACCGCCATCGCCGGCGACTTCCTGTCCTCGGCCTCCCTGCTGGGTTACGCCGGGCTGGCCTACCTCTACGGCATGGACGGCATCGTCTACGCGATCTTCGCGTGCGGGATCTTCCTGATGGTGATGTTCCTGATCGCCGAAAAGCTGCGCAATCTGGGGCGTTTCACGTTCGCCGACGCGCTCGCCACCCGACTGCGGTCCGGTCCGGTCCGCATCGTCTCGGCGATCTCGACGCTCTTCATCTGCGTCTTCTACCTCCTCGCCCAGATGGTTGCGGGCGGCGTGCTGATGGAGGCACTCGCCGGAATCGACTTCTCCTGGGGCGTGGTGATTGCCGCGGTCCTCATGCTGACCTATGTGCTCTTCGGCGGAATGCTCGCCACGACGTGGCTGCAGATCATCAAGGCCGTGGCCCTGATGAGCGTCGTCGCGCTGCTGGTGATCCTGGTTCTCATCCGGATCGATCCCAACCCGCTCAACATCATCGAGCAGGCGGTCTCGCAGAGTAAATTCGGCGATCACTACCTGGCCACCGGCAACTCCTTCAAGGGGCCCTGGAACATCATCTCCATGGCAGTGGCCGTGACGTTGTCCGCGGTGGGCCTGCCTCATGTGCTGATGCGGTTCTTCACCGTTCCCGACGCCATCGAGGCACGCAAGTCCGCGATCTGGGCGATCAGCCTGATCGGTGGATTCAACGTCCTCATCGCGTTCCTCGGCATCTCGGCACGCGCCGCCCTCGGCGCCGGCGGGGAGGAAATCGCCGGCAAGGGCGGCAATCTCGCCCTGCCCGCCTTGACCGTCTGGCTCGGCGGCGGGGACGGCTTCGCGTCCGACCTGCTGCTGGCGCTGGTGGTCGCGGTCTCGATCGCCACGCTGCTGGCGGTATCGGCCGGCTTGGTCCTCAGCGCGTCGAGCACGATCGCCCACGACCTGTGGGCCAAGACGTTCCACCGTCCCGAAACCGAGGAAATGACGGTCGGCCGGATCGCGGCGGTGGCGTTGGTGATCGTCACCGTCGGTGTCACCCTGGCCATCGGCGGCACCCAGAACGTGACCTTCCTGGCCACGCTGGCGACCTCCACCGCGGCCAGCGCGAACTTCCCCGTCCTGATCATGACATTGCTCTGGCGGCGGATGCGTACCCTCGGCGCCGTAGTCGGGGCGCTGTCGGGTCTGCTGACGGCGCTGGCGCTGATTCTGACCGGTCCGCTGGTGTGGCCGAGTCTGGCTCCGCTGCTGTCGGATTCACTGACGACCACCGCACCCTTCCCGCTGGCCTTCCCGATCCTGCTGTCGGTGCCCGCCGGATTCCTCGGGTGCATCGTGGGCAGCTACCTCAGTCGCGAGCCCGCAAATGACGCCGCCTTCGACGAACTTCAAGTGCGAGCCCTGACCGGGGCAGGTCTGGACAAGACGAAGACCCTCGCGCACTGATCCCCTCACGGCGGCGTTCGACCGGAAGCTGTCATCTCCGGGCGAACGCCGCCGTGCATTCCCGATTGGTCGCCGAACTTCTACCGTCGCCGACCCCGACTGAAGGAGAAATGTATGTCCGTCAAGATCGTTGCGCTGATCACCTCGAAGTCCGAGCTCTCTCGCGACGAGTTCCTCCGGTACTGGAACGTCGAGCACCCCCAGTACGTATGGAAGCTCCCGGAACTCGAGCGCTACGTGCAGAACCCGGCAATCGAGCATCGCACGGAATGGGCGTACGACGGGATGGCGGAGCTGTGGTTCCCCTCCGTCGCCGCGGTGGCCCAGGCGTTCTCCTCGCCGGAGGCGGACGCCGTCCGCGAGCACGAGGAAGAGTTCATCGGGAACATCACCTGGTTCCTCGCCTCCGAGTCGGAGATCGTGCCGGTCTGAACGGCGCCGTCGAGGTCAGGGTTCG
The DNA here is from genome assembly GCF_030058635.1 of Rhodococcus sp. IEGM 1305. NCBI lineage: Bacteria > Bacillati > Actinomycetota > Actinomycetes > Mycobacteriales > Nocardiaceae > Rhodococcus > Rhodococcus sp. IEGM 1305. The sequence continues at coordinate 505,665 of NZ_JASHKX010000001.1, read as the reverse complement.
CGCAGAACGCCCTCCTGGGAGGCCGACGCGATGCGCGCACCCGCCTCGGTGGTGAAGTCGCAGGTGCACAGGCACCGGCCACCGGTCGCGATCGGACTGACCTGCCGACACAGCATCCACTCGTTCACCGAGAACGGCCGGTGGAACCACATCGCGTGGTCGATGCTGGCACCGGCGATCACCCGGTTGCCGTACCAGGAGCGCCCGTGCGGCATCAGCGCCGGGTCGAGCAGGGTCAGGTCGCTGACATATGCCAACAGGGCAGTGTGCAGAAGCGGCTCGTCCGGGACCGTGGTGGCCGCGCGCACCCAGAATTGCTGCTCGGGATTCCGGGTGCCGGCCGCGGCCAGCGCCTCAGGATGTTCGAGAAAGCGGAAATCGAAGGGGTGGGGTTGCGACCACCACTCCGGCAGCATCGCACTCTCGCCCTCGAGTTGCTCGTGCAGCGGCAACAGTTCGTCCGGTGCAGTCCCGGTCAGGGGCGGGGACCATTCGTGCTCAGGGCCGTCCTGCTCGGTGGCGAACGAGAGCTGCAGTGTCGCCAGCACATCATCGCCCTGGGTGGCGGTGACGGCGCGAGCGCTGTAGGAGCGGCCGTCTCGCAGAATCGTCACCTGATAGGCGACGGGCGCACCAGGGTCTCCACCCCGCAGGAACAGCGTATGCAGCGAATGCGGATACCGGTCGGCGGGCACGGTCGCACCGGCCGCCATCACGGCCTGCGCGAGAACCTGTCCGCCGAAGAGCCGGGGAAGTTTGCGCACCGAGGTCGGACCATCGAACCGGCTCACCCCCGCGGGGGTCACTCGCAGGGCGTCGACCAGGGACTCGAGTTCTTCGGCAGAGGCAATCACCGTCCGCGCCCTCTCTGTCGTCGACCCCACCTCACGGATGCGGCGGGGACCATCGTTGACCGTTACCACATCTGACGGTACCGTAAGCGAACGTACGATTGTTTGTCTAAGCGACATGGTCTTACGAAGGCGACCCCACACCGGGGCGTCCATCGAACAGGTATTTCGAAACCCCAAGGAGTCCGGGCATGTTGTCCAAGGTCCTCGTCGCCAACCGCGGCGAAATCGCGGTCCGCATCATTCGCACGTGTGCAGAGGCCGGTGTAGCCAGCGTCGCCGTGTACTCGGAGGCGGACGAGAAGGCACTGCATGTGCGGCTGGCCGACGAGGCGGTCCTGCTCGGCGCGGCCTCCGCGTCGGAGTCGTACCTGGCGATCGACAAGATCATCGAGGCCGCCAAGAGCACCGGTGCGCAGGCCGTGCACCCCGGCTACGGCTTCCTGGCCGAGAACGCGGCGTTCGCCAAGGCCGTGGAAGACGCGGGATTGATCTTCATCGGGCCGCCCTCCTCGGCGATCGAGGTGATGGGTTCGAAGATCGCCGCCCGCGATCTCGCCGCGAAGGCCGACGTCCCGCAGGTCCCCGGCTCGCAGGGCACCATCGCCTCCGTGGCGGACGTGATCGCGTTCGGTGACGAGCACGGCTACCCGGTGGCGATCAAGGCCACCTACGGCGGTGGCGGCCGCGGCATGCGCATGGTCGCCTCGGCCTCGGACGCCGAATCCGCGTTCGCCTCGGCCAAGCAGGAATCCGCCGCCGCGTTCGGTCGTGACGACGTCTACCTCGAGCGGTACCTGTCCAGCGCTCGCCACGTCGAGGTCCAGGTCTTCGCCGACACCCACGGCAATGCGGTATGGATCGGCGACCGCGACTGCTCGGTGCAGCGCCGGCACCAGAAGCTGATCGAGGAAGCACCCGCCCCCGGCCTGTCGGACGAGCTGCGCCGCGCCATGGGCGAGGCGTCGGTCCGCCTGGCCAAGCAGGTCGGCTACGTCGGCGCCGGCACCGTCGAGTTCCTCGTCGAGGCCGACCGGGAGGCCTTCTACTTCCTGGAGATGAACACCCGCATCCAGGTCGAGCACCCGGTCACCGAGATGACCCTGGGCCTGGATCTGGTCGCCGAGCAACTCGCCGTCGCCGCCGGCGAGCCGCTGTCGATCACCGAGTCCGGCGCCGACCCGCGAGGGCACGCGATCGAGGTCCGCGTCAACGCCGAGGACACCCGCGGCGCCCTGTTCATGCCCAGCCCCGGCCCGATCGCCACCGTGCAGGCACCGACGCGCGCCGGCGTCCGCTGGGACGGGGGCTACGAATCCGGCGACGAGGTCCAGCCGTACTACGACAGCCTGGTCGGCAAGCTCATCGTGTGGGCGCCGACCCGAGACCGCGCCCTGGACCGGCTGACCCTCGCCCTCGACGAGCTGATCATCGACGGCGTGCCCACCACCGTCCCGGCCGCACGACAGATCATTGCGCACAAGGACTTCCGCAACGTCGCCATGCACACCAACTGGCTCGAGCGCGACATCGACTTCGCCTCGCTGCTGCCGCCGGTCGAGGACCTGTCCGACACCGATGCCGAGGACACCGAGGAGATGCTGCCCCGCAACGAGGCGTGGGTCGGTGACCGCCGCTACGTCATCCCGTTCTTCACCCCCGCCGGCCCGGCCGCTGCCGCGCCCGTCGCCGAGCCGCAGGCGCGCCGCGCCGCGACCGGCGGACCACGGAAGAAGCGGGGCGGCGGCGCCGCGGCGAGCGGTGAGGCCAAGAGCCCGATGCAGGGCACGGTCGCGCAGATCGACGTCGAGGTCGGCGCCCAGGTCGAGGCGGGGCAGGTGCTGATGGTGCTGGAGGCGATGAAGATGCAAAACCCGATCCGCGCCGCCGTTAACGGTGTCGTCGAGTCCTTGCACGTCGAGGTCGGGCAGGTCGTGGCGGCCGGAGCATCCCTGGCCACCGTCGCGGCGGCAGGTGAGTGAGATGACCACACCCGCAGGGCCGCCGGTCGCGGTCGTCACCGGCGCCGGAGGCGGACTCGGAGCCGTCACCGCCACGGTGCTCGGCGAACTCGGCCTGGCGGTGGCCTGCGTCGACATCGACGAAGTCGCGGCCAAGCGCACCGCCACCGAACTGGGCAACAACGGGGTCACCAGCGCCGCGTACGGCGTGGACATCACCTCCGAATCGGCGGCCGGCTCGTTGGTCGACGCGGTGCACGTCGACCTCGGCCAGGTATCCCATCTGGTCAACATCGCCGGCATCCTGCGCCGCACCCATCTCGCCGACACCACCGCCGACTCCTGGCGGCAGGTCATGGACGTCAACGTCACCGCCCCGTTCCTGCTCACCCAGGCCTTCGCGGACGATCTGAAGGCCGCCGAGTACGGGCGAGTAATCAACTGCGCGTCCTTCGCCGGCACCCGCGGCTACGAGTACCCCGCCTACGCCGCCTCCAAGGCCGCACTGATCAACCTGACCAGCTCCCTGATGTTCGACTTCTGGGGCACCGCGGTCACCGTGAACGCCGTCGCCCCCGGCGCGATGGTCACCCCGATGCTCGACCGCCCCGCGGCAGAGCGGATGGCGGCCAAGACACCGACCGGACGCATTCTCGACCCCGACGACGTCGCCGCGGTCATCGGTTTCCTCGCGGGCCGCACCTCACGCGGGGTCAACGGCACCACCACCGTCATCGACGGCGGCGCCTCCCTGCTGTTCAGCTACAAGTAGCGCCCCCACCGACGATTCGTAATCCACTACCTCCGAAACAGTTTGGAAAGATCATGACTGACATTCTCGACGAGAAGACCACAGCGGCCCCGGTCGGCCCGCACGAAGAGCTCGAGACGCGGCTGGCCAAGGCCCGGCTCGGTGGCTCGGAGAAGCAACGCCAGAAGCAGATCGATGCCGGCAAGATGCTCGTGCGCGACCGGTTGGAACTCCTGTTCGACAACAGCTGGTCCTTCGAGGACGGCCTGCTCGCCCGCTACGACGAAGGCCTGCCCGGCGACGCCGTCGTCACCGCGGTCGGCAAGGTCGACGGCCGCGATGTCGTCGTCATCGCCAACGACTACACCGTCAAGGCCGGCACCTGGGGCAAGCGCACCTTCGAGAAGATCGTCCGCGCCCAGGAACTCGCCGACTCCACCGGCACCCCGATCGTGTACCTGTTCGACTCCGCGGGCGCCCGCATCGACGAACAGTTCGAAAGCTTCGTCGGCCGCCGTGCCTGGGGCAACATCTTCTACAACCAGGTCCAGATCTCCGGCCGCGTCCCCCAGGTCTGCGCCCTCTTCGGGCCCTCCCCCGCCGGCTCGGCCTACGTGCCCGCGCTGTGCGATCTGACGATCATGGTCCGCGGTCACGCCACCGCCTACCTCGGCTCCCCCCGCCTGGCTCAGATGGTGACCGGTGAGGACGTCACCCTCGAAGAGATGGGTGGGGCGGAGATGCACTCGACCGTCTCCGGTCTCTCCGACGTCCTCGTCGAGGACGACGCCGAAGCGATTGCCGCCGTGCGGGTATGGCTGTCGTTCCTGCCGTCGAACTGGCAGCAGGAGCCCCCGATCACCGCTCCGGCCGACCCGTCCGGTACCCGGACCATCAAGGAGATCGTCCCCGAGGTCGAATCCGAGATCTTCGACATCCACGAGCTGATCGACTCCCTCGTCGACGACGCCAGCTTCTTCCCGTACAAGGATTTGTTCGCCCCGGAACTGGTCACCGGATTCGCGCGCCTGAACGGCCAAAGCGTCGGCATCGTCGCCAACCAGCCCACCGTGAAGGGCGGGGTAATCTTCCCCGACTCCTCCGACAAGGCCGCCCGGTTCATCTGGATCTGCAACGCCTACAACATCCCGATCCTGTTCCTGGTCGACATCGCCGGCTACATGATCGGCTCCGAGGTCGAACGACAGGGCATCATCCGGCACGGCGCGAAGATGATCTTCGCCGTCTCCGAGGCCCGCGTGCCCCGCATCACGGTGCTGCTGCGCAAGGCATACGGCGGCGGGTACCTCGCAATGTCCGGTGCCCCGATGCAGCCGGACGCCCTGATCGCGCTGCCGACGGCCAAGCCCGCCCTGATGGGCCCGGATGCCGCCGTGAACGGCATCCACTACAACCGCATCCAGGCCATCGAGGATCCGGAGGAGCGGGCCGCGTTCATCGCCGAGAAGCAGGCCGAGTACGCCGCCGGGATCGACGTGTTCAAGATCGCCAACGAGAACGCCGTCGAAGCGGTCGTGCCCGCGAACGAGCTGCGCAACGAGCTCACCCAGCGTCTGGCGCTCTACCGGAAGCGGGACCGCACCGCGCCCGCCCGCCGAAATGGCGTCACCCCGGTATGAGCGCGCCGGTGCTCGCGCCGCGGCGGGAACGTCTCACCGGTGTCGTCACCGGTGCGGGCACCGGGATCGGTCGGGCCTGCCTCGAAGTGCTGGTCGACCACGGCGCCCGCGTCGACGCGTGGGATCGCAGCGACGAGGCGCTGGCAGATCTTGCCGGGCGTGAGGAGGTCGCTCCCCGTACCGTCGATGTCACTGATGCGGCGGTGGTCGGATCCGCAGCGTCGGCGGCGTTGAAGCACTGGGGCCGCATTGACTTCGTGATCAACTGCGCAGGCGCGTTTTTGGTCGGTCCGCTGGCCGACGTCAGTGCCGCGTCGGTGCGTGCACTGTTCGAGGTGAACGTACTCGGGACGACGGTGGTCACGCAGGCGTTGCTCCCGGCGCTCAAGAGCAGCCGGGGGTCCATCGTGAACGTGGCCAGCTCGGTCGCCCTCAAGCCCACCGCCAGCAATGCGCACTACGCGGCGTCGAAGGCGGCGGTCGCGCACCTGACCCGGTGCTGGGCCCTCGAGTTGGGGCCTGAGGGGGTTCGGGTCAATTCCGTCGCTCCCGGACCGACGCCGACCGCGATCTACCGGACCGCCGGAATGAGCGCGGAGCAAGAGTCGACGCTACTCCGCGAGCGGGCTGAGGCGATTCCACTGCGCCGGGTCGGCGATCCCGTCGACACCGCCCGGTGGATCGCACGGTTCGCGCTCGAGGACGACTGGACGACCGGTGTCGTTCTTCCGGTGGATGGTGGTATGGCGCTCTGACGCCGCGCATCCTCGCCATTCGCTTTCGGCACCCGGATCCCGGGCCCTCACGACGAGGGCCCGGGATCCGGTGCCTCCCGTCGGATCAAGTCAACCCTCGACTCCGAAAGCGACCTATCCCGCAGTGCCTGATCGTTCGGACCACCACATCGACCGGGACTGGCAGCACCGCGCCTCATGTCGCGGCACCGACACCGAGAGGTTCTTCTCCCCCGACGGTGAACGCGGCAGCGTCCGCGCCCAGCGTGAGCACGCCGCCAAACAGATCTGCCAGGACTGCCCCGTGCTCGCCGAATGTCGCACCCACGCCCTCGCCGCCACCGAGGCTTACGGCATCTGGGGTGGCATGTCCGAAAACGAGCGCGCCCGCCAGACCAGACGTACCCGCCTCGCGTCCCGGCCCGGGGAGTTCGTCGCGCCACCGGACCCTCGAACCGCGCCGGACCCGAGCACGTCATGAGGTAGAACAGTCACGGCCACCCACCTACGACGCACCGAGAGTCATCGAATCCGGCGAGTACGCAGGAACGTTGCTCGAACAGGTGGCGGCCAGCAGGGAAGAAGCGCAGTCACCCCTCGTACACGTCGAGGACATGCGTGATTCCGAACAGTCCGGCAAATCACCTGCACCAGTCGCATTCTGTTCCACTGCGCACTTTGTCAACGTCAGGCCCGGCCGTGGCGCGCGTATGAGCCGCCCTCACTGAGGCGAGAAGACACGCAGCGCAAAGCCCACTGCCCCTTCACCCGAAACGTTTCCGTCGCGGGTGAAGGGGCAGTGGGGATGGTCCCGCGGCCAGACTTGAACCGGCCACGGAATCCGACGGCTTCTAGCCGCCGACCTTTTGACTTGCGCCGGCGTCGATGGGCAGGTTGATTCCAGTGATGTACCGCGACTCGTCCGAAGCCAGGAAGAGCACGGCGTTGGTGATGTCGATGGGTTCGACCCACGGGATGTTCGGGAGCGAGTGCATTGTCGCGAACGCGTCGCGGGAATCCTCGAGTGTCGGATGCGCGAGGTCCGGTCGGAATAATCCGTAGAAGGTCTCGTTCTGCAGGAGTTTGGTGTTGACGTTCGTCGGATGGACCGCATTGACACGGATCCCCTTGGGGCCCAGCTCGTTCGCGAGGGTGTGCATCAGTCCGACGATGCCGTGCTTGGCGGTGACGTAGTGGCCGACGTTCGGGTAACCGTTCAAGCTCGACGTCGATCCGGTAAAGATGACCGAACCACCTTCGCCCCGCTCGACCATGTTCGGCACCGCGGCCTTCACGGTGTGGAAGACACCGGTCAGGTTGGTGTCGATCATGTCGTTCCACTGCTCTTCGGTCAGGTCCAGGACCTTGTTGGCCGAGATGATGCCTGCGTTGGCACAGACGATGTCGATACGGCCGAACTCGGCGAGGCCATCGGCGACCGCAGCCTCCATCTGCTTCAGGTTGCGCACGTCGGCCTGCGCGATGACCACGCGGCGGCCCAGCTCCTCGACCAGTCGCGCCGTTTCCTTCAGGTCGTCGAGCGACGCCATCGGGTACGGCACACTGCCGATCTGGTCGGCGATGTCGATGGCGATGATGTCAGCGCCCTCTTTGGCCAGCCCCAGTGCGTGTGAACGGCCCTGGCCGCGCGCGGCCCCGGTGATCAGGGCGACCTTGCCCTCCAAGCGGCTCATTGAGTTTCCAATCTCTCGATGTACGTCCCTGCCGATGCCGGCGGAGCAACCAACAAACGTACGTGCGTTTGTTTAATAAGAGTGTGATATGAGCGACAGCAAATGTCAACCATGCGTGCGGGGCGAGGACGAGGGCGCCCGCTGTATGCAGCATTGCGGCACATTACGGCCACAGAACGATCAACAGGGCCCGGGAAGCATTCTCCGCGAATGCATTACCGAGCCAACGGGACGAACAGCGCAGCGCTGCCACGTGAGTACGCGGCAGTAGTCATCGATCGGGGGACGCCCGTTTGTCACCAAAGTTGTCAGCCCGCGCCCAGGGCTGAAGCCCCGGGCGCGGGCTGAATGGAAATACGGTCGGATCAGCCGGCGTTCTCGACGCCGAGCTGGCGCAACGCCATCTTGATGTAGGTGTTGACGACCTTGTCGAGCGACTTGGGTCCGCCGGGTTTGTACCAGGACGACACGTGCGCACCCTGAGCCAGTATCGAGTACGTCTGCAGTTTGGCATCGAGGATGTCAGCGCCGGTCTCCTTGGCCACGTCCTTGATGAGTTTCTGCAGCAGGCGCTCGTACTCGGCACGCTTGGCGAGGACCAACTCCAAGTCTCCGTCGCTCAGGGCCCGGAGCTCGGTATTGCCGATGAACGTTTCCCGCGCATGCTCCGCGTGGTAGCGGATGTGGCAGTCGACTGCCGCTTTGAACCGGTCCAGCGCACTCCCATCGATGCTGACGAGCGCTTTGTTCACGGCTTCGAGGAGTTCGTCCATGACCGACACCATGATGTCTGTCAGCAACTCTTCTTTGCCGCTGATGTGGTTGTAGAGGCTGCCGACCTGGATGCCGACCTCGCTCGCGACGGTGCGCAGCGACGTGGCCTCGTAGCCGTGCTCGTAGAACAGGCTGGCCGCGGCCTCCCGTATAGCGACGTTGGTGCGCGCGCCGCCGCGTGTCACCCGAGTTGCTCGCGTCACTGTGCCCCCTCCGAGGTAAATTGGACGGTCCCCGAGGGGGCCGGCAAGCGGTCTCAGGAACAATCGTACGTTAGTCGATCGCTATTCTCGCTGATTGTCGGCACGGTTGTCACCAGCCCATCGTCGCCCGGATGTTGGTTTTGACAATCTTGCCGCTGGGATTCATCGGCAGGGCGTTCGGGCCCACGAGCGCGATCATCTTCGGGACCTTGTATCCAGCCAAGTGCTTGCGCAGGAACGTGGCGATCTCCGTCTCCGTGACGGTCTGACCCGGCCGAACGGCGATCACCGCTCGCACTTCCTCGTCCCACTCCTCACTCGGCACGCCGAGGACGGCGGCTTCCATGACAGCCGGGTGCGTGTGGAGCAACTGCTCGATCTCCGAGCTGTACACGTTCTCGCCACCGGTCTTGATCATGTCCTTGGCCCGGTCGCGGAAGTACAGGTAGCCATTTTCGTCGCGAACCGCCAGGTCGCCGGTACGCAGCCACCCGTTGTCGAGCACCTCCTTGGTGGCCTCCGGTCGACCGAAGTATCCGGTCATCAGATTGGGGCCCCGGACGCAGATCTCTCCGATCTCCCCCACCGCGGTCGGGGCACCGTCGTAGAGATCACGCAACTCGACCTCGGTGAGGAGGTATTCGGTGCCGATCGAGCCGTCGATCTCCGGCCGGAGCATGTCCTGCGGGAGCAAACGGGTGACCATCGGCCCGGCTTCGGTGAGGCCGTAGCGGAAGAACAGGTCGACGTCCGGGATCAGTGCCGACACTGCCAGCTTGTCCGGCATGCGCAGCAACCCGGCACCGGTGTGGAGGGCCTTGAAATTGTTGCGGAACCCGTCGGTGTCGAACGTGCCCGACTTGAGCATGCGCCGGATCATGTTGGGCACGAGGAACATGTTGGTGATCGACTCGCGCGCGACGAGGTCGGCGATCTCCTCTTCCACGAATTTGTGAACGAGGACCGAGCTGTTCCCCGTGACGTAATGGGGCAGGAACCAGCACAGCAGTGCGGCGGAGTGGAAGAGCGGGGTGACGACCAGGCCACGATCGTTCGGGCGGCCACCGATCCGGCAGTCGGCGATTTCGTTGACTGCGTTGGTCAGGATCGCCGAGTGCGAGAGCACGACCCCCTTGGAGAAGCCGGTGGTGCCGCCGGTGAACAGAATGCAGGCAGCATCCGATGCTTGAACCGGCATATCCTTGATCGGTTCCGATCGCAGCAGGTGATCGAATTCGTCCCCCTCGTGCACCACGGCGACCGGCGCTTCGAGGCCATCACCGGCCAGGACCTCCGCGATTGCGGCGTCGAAGCCGTCGCCGACGAGTACGACACGGGCGCCGGTCTCGTTGATGCCGTGGGCCAGCTCCTCGGTTGCCCATCGCCAGTTGTAAGGGACGAAGGCGGCGCCGGCAGCAACGATTCCCAGGAAGGTTTCGATACTGAAGGCAGTGTTGCCCGCCAGCACGCCGACGGTGTCACCGGGCTCGACACCCCGCGCCCGCAGGCCGGCGGCGATAAGCCACGCCCGGTCCGCGAGTTCTCCATGGGTGAGCCGGCGCGTACCGTCGAAGATCGCTTCGCGTTGGGGCACCAGCCGCTCGTTGCGACGAATAGCGTCGACGAGAGTAAACATCGTTCTCCTTAGCCGTACAAGAGCCGTACAAGTGTTGCTGTGGTCTTCAACACTACGTTAGGCGTACGTACGTTCGCTAGTCCTACGGTTCTGGAATTCCCGCCGACTTGCAGCGAATGCCGAATGACCGCCCTCTGGGGCAAGACAGCTAATGGCTCGCGTACCGCGACGTCTGCCACACGGTCGCCTCATGGGTGGACGAGGAGTACGACAAGCGCCTCGACGAAAGGGCGGCCGCGGAACACCCCACCCGGGGCACTCCTTCAAGCGACGGGCCCTACCTTCGCCGGCAGGTGGGTCAGGCGCCACCAATCAGCCGGCGGGCGTTGCCCTAGCGATCAGGCATCAATGGTTCCCCCGCCCCGCCGGCTCGTCATATCAGTCTCGCGTGTACACCTCCACGCCCCCGACAAACGTTGATTGAACGCCGATTTTCGAGATCTGGTCGTGCGGTACTTCCAGCGGATCCTCGTCCAGGACCACGAAGTCGGCGAGCCGGCCTGCGGCGAGTGTGCCCTTGCGGTCTTCCTCGCCGGTGGCAACCGCTGATCCTGCTGTGTAGATCGCGAGGGCTTCGGTCGGCGAGACACGTTGCGACGACCCGACGAGGGCACCGTCCCACCCGGTTCGAGTGACCATGCTCTGCATCGCCAGGAGGGGTTCCACTGCTCCACAGGGGAAGTCGGAGGACCCCGCCACTGCGACTCCGGCATCGAGGAACGCCCGGTGCGCAAACATCCGCTCCACCCGGTCCTCGCCGTACCAATCGATCAGATGGCTGCCATGTTGATGGACGTAGTTGCCGAAGGGGACCGCGATCGCGGAAAGCTCGTTCATGCGCCGCAAGATGCCCCCGTCCACCACACTGCAGTGTTCGATGCGGTGCCGCAGTCCTGGTCGCGGCATTTTCTTCTGCGCGGTTTCGAATTCGTCGAGGACGAGCCGGATGGCGCGGTCGCCGTTGGCGTGGACGCAGACTCGGTTGCCGTCACCGTGCACCTTCTGGACCACCTCCGCGAGTTCCTCACGGGTGAGCACCTGGATGCCGTGATGACCGGTGTCGTGGTCCGGCTCTTCCAGCAGGAGGGTTCGTCCCCCGACAGCGCCGTCGACGAGCGCCTTCACTCCGACGAAGCGCAGGTAGTCGTCGCCGAAACCCGAGCGTAGGCCGAGCCGGTGTACTGAGTCGTAGTGCTCGGCGGCGAGAAGGAATCCGACACGCATCGTCAACAGGCCTTGCTCGCGAGCTGCCTCGAAAAGGCGAATGTCCGCGGGCCCGGCAAATGCGTCGCAGACCGATGTCAACCCTGCTGCGTGCCAACGGCGAATTACATTCCCTAGCGCTGCTATCCGCTCGTCGAGTCCCAACTCGGGTACGACCGTCCTCCCGTCGACATCGCCCTGGGCGTAGGCGAAATCGGTGAGAGCGCGCTCATAGAGAATGCCGTTGAGCCGACCAGTTCCGTCCCGTCCGAAGTCACCTCCGCTGGGCGGCTCCGAATTGTCGGTGATGCCTCCCGCGGCGAGCGCTGCGGAGTTGACCACTCCCCAATGACAGGCGACGTGGAGGACGATCGTGGGAACGTTCCCGGTGACGGTGTCCAGGTCCCAGCGGGTCAGAACCCGACCTTCGGGCATCTTTGCGTCGTCGTAGCCCACCGCGCGGACCCAGCCCTGTGCAGGGTCGGCCTTGGCCGCAGCACCGACTTTGTCGAGTAGTTGCGTGAGCGTGGATGCCTGCGAGGGTGACACGTCGAGCTTCAGTTCGTTCTCGGCGGCCATAGCGAGGTGCAGGTGTGCGTCGTGAAATCCGGGTGAGATCACGGCGTCTCCCCTGTCGTCGACCCATGCGGTGGGGAATTGTCGGTGCAGATCGTCGGAGTCGCCGAGCGCAACGATACGGTCACCGATCATCGCGATCGCGTTGGCGGATTCCGCAGCGGAGGTGAGGATTCGACGTCCGCGAACGATGCGCGGTCGTGCGGGTGTGTTCATGAGATGGTCCTTAGATCGTGATGGTGATGGTGGTGGTGGTGGTGTTCAGTCGACTTCGGCAACGACGTGACGCTCGGTCGCGACGTTGAGGCTGACATCTGTGCGCTCCGAGTGAGGGGCGGGCCGAGTTCGCGTTCGCCGGGCGAGCAGGACCACACACGCCAAGGTGAGCAAGGTGAGGGCCACGTGGTACAACGCCACCATGGCGATACCGCTGCCGGCGAGGAGCCACTGAGCGATGAACGGCACCATTCCGCCGATCAACGTGGCCGACAACTGGTAAGCCAAAGAGATACCGGTATAGCGGATCCGGGCGTCGAACGCTTGCGCGAGGAAACCGGCCAACACGGCAAAGTACGCCGGACTCGTCAGAGCACCGAGGGCGAGGCCGACGTAGATCAGACCAATGTCCCCTGTGCTGACCAGCGCATAAACAAGCGGCGTCAAAATCACCGTGGCGACCAGCGCCGTCACCATGATTCGCGTCCCCCCGAAGCGATCCGCCAGGAGTGCGCCGATGGGTTGGACGAAGAACTGCACGACCGTTGCCAGCAGCAAAGCCGACAAGATCGTCGATCGGCTGACACCCAGGTCCGTGGTCGTCCACGCAACCATGAACGTGCCCATGAAATAGGCTCCACCGACACCGATCGCCGCGGCTCCGATTCCGAGAAGGAGCGGGACGGGAGCGGTTCGGATGGTATCGAGTGCCGGCGTCTCGGAAATTTCCCCATGCTCCTTCGCTGCAAGGAATTCCGGTGATTCCTCTACGCCGATTCGAATGATCAACCCGACCAGAAGCAGTACCGCCGAGAAGAGGAATGGGATCCGCCAGCCCCAGGAGGCGAAATCGTCAGCCGGGAGTGTGCTGACGCCCAGAAAGGCGAGGGTCGCCAAGATGTTGCCGACGGGCGATCCCTGCTGCGCGAAAGCACCGAACAGCATCCGTCGGCCGGGCGGCGCGTGCTCGGCGGCGATCAACACCGCACCACCCCACTCGCCGCCCAACGCGAGTCCTTGAATCATCCGGAGCAGGATGAGCAGAACTGGAGCGGCGATGCCGATCGACGCGTAGCCGGGCAAAAGTCCGATGGCGGTACTGGACAGACCCATCAGGACGAGGGTGGTGATCAGCGTCTTCTTCCGGCCGATCCGATCGCCGAGATGACCGAACACCACACCCCCGAGAGGACGGGCCAGGAAACCTGACCAGAACGTCGCGAACGAGGCGAGCAGTCCCACGGTCGGCGATGCCGACGGGAAGAACACGGGCCCGAAAGCGAGTGCGGCCGCGGTACCGAAGATGAAGAAGTCGTACCACTCCACCGTGGTGCCGATCAGCGCGCCGAAGCCTGCTCTCCGAGCCCCGCGAAGGTTCGGGACGGCCTCGGAACCCGGGCCGGATATAGCGTTCATGCCTTCTCCTCGAAAGAAACGGAGCCATGAGCCGGCTCACAGTCACGTGCGTGGAGATAAGTGTGCAGAGTGCTGCTATAACCGTCCAATATCCATTTCGCAGCAGGCCAATGCCTAGGAGGCATGGTGGAGATACGTGTACTTCGGTACTTCCTCGCGGTCGTCGACCACGGGTCGGTTACGGCGGCCGCCCGCGCGGTGAGAGTGGCGCAACCCTCGCTCTCCCGGCAACTTCACAATTTGCAGCAGAAGTTGGGTGTCGAATTGTTTCGCCGCGGACCGGGCGCCCTACGTCTGAGTGTCGCAGGCGAACGTTTCCTGCCGCTCGCCCGCGACCTCGTGGCGCGGGCCGACCAAGCGAGCTCAGTACTCAGGCACCTCGCCCGAGGCGACGACATCCCACTGACGATCGCGGCGCCGGCGACCACCATCGCCGACGTCCTCGGTCCGTATCTCGCTGGTCGATACCTGAGGTCAGGACTGAACGACATCATCGAGCGGGATACCCGCACCGTGTACGACGTGGTCCAGCGCGGAGATGCCGACATCGGCATCTCGACGTTCCCTCCACCCGGGTCGATGGAGACCCGAGTCATCGGCCGCGCCCCGGTGTGCGCGCTGGCATCACCGGAACATCCCCTGGCCGGACAGACCCAAGTCGCCTTAGCCGACCTCGTTCGAGAATCGCTCATCCTGATGCACCGCAACAACGCTGCCCGACTCGCATTCGACACCGCCACCGCCGGCCAAGGCCTCGCCTACGTCGACCCCCGAGTTGTGTCAGTGACATCTGTAGCCAGAGCACTCGCCGCATCGGGCCAGGGGGTTGCTGTACTGACCGATCAACCCCTCTTCAACCTCATCCGCGTGCCGATCCAGATCCCCGAAGGCATCCTCGCCGTCACCCTCTATGCGGGCTGGGATCCCGACCACTTCGCCGCGCCCGCAGTGTCGGCACTCGTCGATTCGATCTCCGACTACCACCGAAACGTCCTGACGCCGACGGCGGAGATCACGATCGCCGACCCACTGCACACGCCCGACCGACCGTGACACCGGCGTTCACTGCGCGAGGAAGTCGGCGAGAGCCTGCGCCACGAGGGCAGGCTCGTCCTCGGTGAGGAAGTGCCCGGCGCCGGGCACGAGCGTCGCTCGCGCCCCGGGGATGCGGCGCGCGAGAGCGTCGGCGAACGACCGGTCCAGCCATTCGTCGTCCGCACCCCACACGATCTGCACCGGCACCTTCACGGTGCCGAGTTTCTCGACGACGTCGGCGGTGTCGCGTTCGTCGAAGTATTGAACCTGGTCGAGGTAACGCTGCTGCCCGCTCGCGCCCGCGAAAGGACCGAGGTAAGCCTCCGCGACGGACGACGGCAGCCGACGACGCGTCGCGGTGTCGAGGTGCGCCTCGGTGATCCGCTGGAAGGTGTGCGTCGGCATCGTGCGGTACACGTCGAGGTGGCGTTGCATGTGCTGCGCCACCGGCGTCACCCACGGCGAGAGCACCGCCGCGTCGAGGAGTGCGATTCGCCGGACCGGGACTCCCTCGACGAGGTGTGCGCGGAGCACCGTCGCCGCACCGATGTCGTGGCCGACCAGCACAGGCCGGTCGAGCCCCCAGTGTTCGACCAGCCGGGTCAGCACGCGAGCGTGCGTGCGGATCGCCACCGGCTCGCCGGGAACCGGTGGCGAGTCCCCGTAGCCCGGGAGGTCCCAGACATACACCGTGTTCCGCTCGGCGAGGCGGGGAATGACCGCGCGCCACAGATACGACGACGAGGGCGTGCCGTGTACGAGGACGACGGGCGGGCCGTCGCCGAAGACTCCGGCCGCGACGGTGGCCCCGTCCACCGTCAGCCGGTCGGGCAGGCGCCACCGGTCGGTATCGACCGTGTTGGAGATCTGCTGTCGAGTCATGATCATCCTCCCGAGACGTAATGGTTAAACTGGATTGGTAACCATTACGCTAGACGGAGGATGTAAGTGATGCAACTGACTTTCACCGATTACACCTTCGGGGCAGCGGTGGCGACGGCGCTCGTCCTCACCGCCCCGGAGGTGCTCGTCGCGACCGGTGACGCCCTCACCGACGGCGAGTCGCTGCACGCATTCCTCACCGAGCACGGCATCGGCCCCGGAGACCGGCGGGCAACCGGCACCGATCTGGACGAGATCCGTGCGCTGCGGACACGGGTGCGCGACGTCGTGGCCGCGCCGAACGAGGAGGCGATCGTCGACGGAGCCAACCAACTCCTACGCGTCGCCCACACCGCCCCCTTCCTCGGGCGCCACGACGGCACATGGACGTGGCACCTCGAGACCGCACCCGAGTCGACGCTCGCCGACGACCTGGCCGTCGTCATCGGAACCGGCCTGCTCGGAACCGTGGCTTCGCTGGGGCCGAACCGGTTCCGATCGTGCGAATCCCCCTCGTGCAACGGAATTTTCGTCGACACCAGCCGGGCGGGACGGCGCCGGTTCTGCATGCCACAGGTGTGCGGAAACCGTGTCAACGTGGCGAACTTTCGCGCCCGACGCCGTCGCGAACAGCAGGATCGCCCCGGAACGGGCCCCACAGACGCCGGGTGAGGAGTCGATGCCGATACGACCACCACCACCGGCGCCGGATCGTCGTGTGGAACAGCGAGGAGTTGCCTAGGCTCGGGCCGCCGCGGGAGACGCGGTGAACCCGGCGCTCGGCGTGAACCGTGCCAGCACGTCCTCGGCCGGTTCCCCGGCCTTGGCGGCGATGAACGCGAGAACGTCCTCCCTGGTGTCGATACCGATCAGCGTGTCGGGTTCGGAGAGGAACCCGAACAGGGCCGCGGCGACGGGTTCGCTCACGGTCGCCGCCGGGAACAGCAATTCGGCGTGGACCGCGTACTTCGGATCGCCGAGGAACAACCGGGTGACCTCTGCGGCAGCGTGACCCCTTGTGTGCCAGTGCTTCTCGAACTGCTCGGACAACCAGTCGGCGGTGAACTCGCCGTCGTGCGCACGCGCCGCGTCGACGAGCGCGGCCACCTGCACGGCGGTGTTCTGGGCGCCCTGTCCGGCGAGGGGGTCGAACGCGATCGCGGTGTCACCGATCGCCGCGACCACGTGGCCGCTACTGGTCGTCCCGACCGCGCGGCGCACCGTCGGGGTGACCGCCCCTTTCAGCCACGAGTGCGGGTCGGACTCGATCACCTGCAACTGCTGGATCTCGGGGGCGTCGTGCGGGAAGTAGTCGCGGTAGAAGTCGACGACGGTCTGCCGCGCCGAGTGCACGTCGGTGACCGCGGCGAACCGCTCCTCCCACGGGCTGCCCGGTTTCGCGAATCCGAGGAAACTCCATGTGGCGCCGGCGTCCTTGTGCAGGTATGGGCCGAGCCAGGCCTCACCGAAGTCGGTGTGCAGGTTGAAGAGATTGTGCGCGCCGCCCGCCGCGGACCGGTAGCCGAAGGTGTCCGCGCCGTGGCCGAGGCCCTGCAACGTCACCAGCAGCAGTCGGCGCTGCGGTTCGCTGTACACGGTCCGTTCGGTGTCCACCGGGAACAGCGTGGACAGCCCGCCCTTTCCGGTCGCCACGAGCGTCAGGTCGTGGTCGGCGGCGATCGCGTCGAGGGCGTCGGGGTCCACCGCCCGGACCTCGAAGCGGCCGCCGCGGTCCAGGAACCGGCCGAGCCGGTCGTCGGCCCGCAGCCGCACGTCGACGCCCTGCGCGACGTACCGGAAGTCGGGGTCGAACTCGAGGACGTCGGCGCGGGTGTCGCCCTCCCCCGTGTGCAGGCGGGTGCTCATCCCGGTCGAGTGCGGACCGTCGGCGTAGAGGTCCTCGATGATGCGGGCGTCGGCCTCACGGGACTTACCGAAGTAGACGGCGGTGCCGGTGGCCGGGACGTCGTTGCGCAAGGCGTCCCGGTCGCGGTCACTGTAGAGGGTGACGGTGAAACCGGCGTCGACGAGACCGAGCGCGGCAGTGGTGCCGGCCAATCCGGCTCCGACGACGGCGGCGGTGCGGGGTGTACTCATGGGTCCTCCCGGTGGTTGTGGTGGTCGTTCAGGTGTTCGTGTACGCGCGGTAGCGGTCGGTCCGCGTCGAGAGGTCGCCGCCGAGGCGGTACCGCGCGCCCCGGTGGTCGGCGGGAAGCCGGTCGCCCTTGTCGAACAGCTTGTGGCGCAGGGTCCCGTCGGTGTAGCCCGTCGGGTAGGCACCCCGGGCCTGCAGCGCCGGCACGACGTGGGTGACGACGTCCTCGAACGAACCCGGCGTGATCGCGTACGCCAGGTTGAACCCGTCGACGTCGGTGTCGGCCACCCACTCCTGCAACTGCGTTGCGACGGTCTCGCCGGAGCCGACGAACCGCGGCCCGAGACCGCCGATGCTCGCCCACTCCGCGATATCGCGCACCGTCCACTCGCGACCGTCGTCCGCGGCCTCCTGGAATGCGGCGACGGCCGACTGGATGGCGTTGCTCTCGACGTTTCCGATCGGGTCGTCGAGGTCGTACCGCGACAGGTCGATCCCCATCCAGCCGGACGTGAAGACCAGTGCGCCGTCGAGGTCCGCGTATCGCCGGTACTCCTCCTGCTTCGCGGCCGCGGCCTCGTCGGTGCTGCCCGTGATGACGGTGGACAGCGCGTAGATCCGCGCCGAATAGGGGTCGCGGCCGGCGTCGACGAGGGCCTGGCGGATCCGTGCGACGGTGTCCTTCAGCACCCGCTTCGACGGCGGCCCCACGAAGATCGCCTCGGCGTTCTCTGCGGCGAACCGGACACCGCGCGGCGACGCCCCCGCCTGGTAGATCACCGGCGACCGCTGTGGCGACGGTTCCGACAGGTGAATGCCCGGGACCGTGAAATGCGTTCCGCGGTGGCCGATGTGGTGCACCTTCTCCGGATCGACGTACACGCCGCGCTCGGTGTCGCGGACGACGGCGTCGTCCTCCCACGAACCTTCCCACAGCTTGTAGAGCACCTCGAGGTACTCGTCGGCGTGGTCGTACCGGGTGTCGTGGTCGAGTTGGTCGGCGTCACCGAAGTTCCGGGCCGCGGACGGCAGGTACCCCGTCACGACGTTCCACCCGATCCGTCCCCCGGTGAGGTGGTCGAGGGTGGAGAGTCGGCGCGCGAACGGATACGGGTGCTCGAATCCCGTCCCCGTGGTGATGCCGAACCCGAGGTGTTCGGTGACCGCTGCCATGGCCGAGACGAGCAGCAACGGGTCCGCGACCGGGATCTGGGCGCCCTGCCGCAGCGCGGCCTCGTCGGTTCCGCCGTAGACGTCGTAGGTGCGGCGATGAACAGGCCGTCGAACAGCCCGCGTTCGAGGAGCCGGGCGAGGTCGGTCCAGTAGCCGAGGTCGGTGTAGCGGTGCGACTGGTCGTCCGGGTGCCGCCACAGCCCCGGCGACTGGTGGGCGACGCAATTCATGTCGAACGCGTTGAAGCGGATCTGCCGGGTCATGCCGGCGCGTCCGCGTCGCGCACGCTCTGCCGCTGCCCGGCGCTCCAGGCGTACGGCAGCGGATCACCGTTCAGCACGTACGCCCCCACCGACTGCTGCTTGTAGATCAGAGGGTTGTGGGCCGAAATCGTGCGTGCGTTGCGCCAGTGCCGGTCGAGGCCGAGTTCCGACGAGGTGATCGACGCGCCCCCCACCTCGAACAACTGCGCGGTCGCGTCGAGGACGAGGCCGATCACCACGGACTGTGCGCGGGCCGCCGCGGCCTCGGCACGGTCCAGAAGTTCAGGGTCCTCACCACCGGCGTCGAGCAGGCGGTCGAGTTCGTCGGCGACGGCGAGCACGGTCGCGCGGGCGCCGTATGCGGCGGCGGACAGCTTGCCGATCACCTGCTGCACGAGCGGGTCGTGCCGGGGCAGGTCGGCGGCGGCGTGGGTGAACGTGCGGGTACGGGCACGAACCCATTCCGCCGTGTCCGTTTCCGCACGGCGGGCGATCCCGGCGAGGACGGCCAATTGCACGAGTTGCAGGTAGGACGTCGCGTAGGTGCGGCCGGGCGCGCCGTATCCGGGCCCGAGGATCCGGTCCTCGGGCACCACGACACCCGAGAACGTGGTCGTGCCGCTTGCAGTGAGCCGCTGTCCGAAACCGTCCCAGTCATCGGTCTGGGTCACGCCCGGAGCGTCGGCGTCCACCAGCACCGACACCCGCTCGCCGTCACGGTCGGCCGCGACGAGGATGTGATCGGCGTACAGACTGCCCGTGCTGTAGTACTTCACGCCGTCCAGAACCCAGGTGCCGTCGTCGCCGCGGCGCAGCGTCGTCTGGTACCGGTCGGCGGCTCCCACCCCGGGTTCGGTGATGGCGTTGCCGACCAGTGTCCCCTCCGCCGCCGCGCGCAGCCACCGCTCTCGGTTGACCGTCGGGGCGGCGAGGCGCTGGTCCTCGACGAAGCTCCAGTGCACCCGAAGCGCCTGGGGCAGATTGGATTCCGCGGCAGCCAGGTCGATCAGCAGACCGAACAGCTGTCGGACCGACGCGCCGAACCCGCCGAACTCGACGGGGACGCGCAGGGCACCGAACCGCGCGTCGCGAAGCAGACCCACCTCGTCGAACGGCAACCGGCGATCCCGTTCCCGGCCCAGCGCGCCCTCGGCGATCCGGTCGAAGATCGGATGGAACCGGTCTTCGAGTTCGCGGTCGGTCACTGCCTCGGCCTCGATCGTTGAACTGCTCACGTGCCCGCTCCTCGGTGCGTCGACTATGTCGACACCACGATGGGCGAACGGGCCACGTGGGGGCACTACTTACGATCGTGCAGAGTCGAACGCTCGGCTCGCGCGGTCTGAGGTGCCGCTCTACACGCACCGTGTACGTCGAGCCGACCGATCATCGACGGAGGAATCGATTGTCCCGGTGAAATCACTTGGAACAGCGGCCATATTCGCAGCCTCGCTAGCTTCCCGGCCCGACGTCGATCGGCACACGAGGCGCCGAACGGCGATCACTGGCGATGGTTACCACGCATTCCACTCGCGTACCGAGAAGTGAACGAACGCCGGTGAGCTCGTCGATGCTCGTCTCGTCGAGAAACTGCTCCTCGATGCTCTGCTCGTCGAGCGACCCGACCTCTTCGGAAACTTCGACGGGTGCCTTCGGTCCGCGCGTCGCCCACCAGCACAGGATTGCCCCGAGGCACACCACAGCGGTTCCCACCCAGAACGTGAGGCCGAGTGCCGTGGCCAACATCGACGACGAGAATGCGGCGGACAGTACAGGCGTGAAGTACGAGGCAGCGGCGAGCAAGGTCATGTTTCCGCGGAGGATTCCGACATTCCACAAGGCGTAGCCGAAGCCGATCGCGCACGCCGCCACCACCGTCGCCGCGATCGCGGTGAAGCTCAGGTGCATCGGCTCGCGACCGGACAACAGGTACATGCACCAGAACGCCACAGCCGTCAGCACGAAGAAGGGGGTGATGCCGTTGTTCCCGTTTGCGAACATCTTGGTGACGGTGCAGTAGCCCGACCAGATCAGTGCGCCGGCGAACGCGAGCCCATAGCTCAGAGGATTCGAGCGCACGTTGTCGACGGTGCCTGCGACGTCCAGTCCGGCGTCACCGCCGAGAACGACGGCAATGCCGACTACCGACAGCACGATGCCGGGCAGGATCAGGCGCGAAGCCTTCTGTCCGGCGAACACGATCGCGAACACCACCGTCAGGCTCGGCCACAGATAGTTCACGATTCCGACTTCGATTGCCTGCCTCGGAGTGTCCGCCAGTCCGATCGCGAGGGCGAAGCACACCTCGTACGCGGCAAACATCACGGCACCGGTGACGAGATACGTCCGACTGAAGTCTTTGAACTTGGGCCATCCGACAGTCACCGACAACAGAATCGCGCAGCACGAGTAGATCATCGCTGCGCCGCCGATCGCCCCCAGGCTATCGGTGACCAGACGGATCATTCCGACCATCGAACTCCACAACACAATCGCCAACAGCCCCGCCGCGGTGGCACTTCCGCTCGACTTGGTCGCTCTCACAACAACACTCCTCCTTTACCGTGCTCGTGAACTCTCGGTGACTCCGTCGCTCGGACCGATTCGACCGGAATGCAACGAGTTTCGCGCCCTGTCGCACAGGGAAACGACTGCCGCTGCAATCGAAGGCCTCGGTTGCACACCGACAGTCGATGACACCGCCGCTTACATTGCGGTAATAAGAATGTAATCTGTGATCACATATGCGACAAGGTCGTTGATGCGTGAGACACGCCACTGTCGAGGTACGGAACGTTCAGACCGATTGAATTCGCACAGATTTCGACGCTCGAGCGCCGGAAGGACACTGGGTCCGGGCAGGACAGAGTGTTGAATGTTGTTGGCACTCCGCGTAGCCGGCGGCAGGCGTCATCGGACAGGGCACGCGTGTATCCGGCGCGAACCGCCAGATCGGCGTCGCACTCGTCGACACTCTCGAAGAGTCTCCTCGGCCATCGGCCGCAAGCGCTCGTGGCGGGAGACGACGGCAAGGAAGTAGCCCCGAGGATCTGCGCGCCCCATCGAAAAGATGAGGTCGTGAACTTGTCCGCGACCTTCCCGAGAAGCGTCTAACGCACGGGCAGATCGCTGCCGTCGGGAGAGAGGGAACCGATGGCATGCACGATGCCCGAAGGCTCCGGATATCTGAGCGTGAGCGTGCAGGTCTGACTCATGTCATCTCCTCGGGTGTTGATATATCAGTTCAACACTATATGGCTATCAGCATCGTGCAAGGTAGCGGGGTCGGGGGGTCCCGGTCGCAAGACATCACATCGAGGGTTGTGTGATCTGTGATCTCATCCTATTCTGTGTGACGAGACGCACATCACATCGACGTGAAGGTCTGAATCGCGATCTTCATCGCGTCTCACGGTGCAGATACCGCTGCCCTTCAGTGCATCGGGATCCACCAGAGCGCCAGTGCAGGACCCGTCGCGCTCGAGGCTCGACTCATCTCTTTCACACCGACCACGACAGGCACCCCGAGCACACGTCTTACCGGGGTCCAACGTCAAGCCAGACCAGAAACGTCAACGAGGAGCTCGATATGGTCACCAATCCGCTGGACGACGCGCCACTGTCCAGGTTTCACAAGAAGCTTGCCGTGTTCTCGTCGGGAGGACCGTTCCTGGACGGATTCGTCTTGTCCATCCTCGGTGTCGCGATGATCCAGATCGCGGATCAGTGGGGCCTGTCGTCCGTGGAGCAGGGACTGGTCGGCGCATCGTCGCTGATCGGCATCCTCCTCGGTGCATTCGCCGGCGGTTGGT
Source organism: Rhodococcus sp. IEGM 1305 (assembly GCF_030058635.1). NCBI lineage: Bacteria > Bacillati > Actinomycetota > Actinomycetes > Mycobacteriales > Nocardiaceae > Rhodococcus > Rhodococcus sp. IEGM 1305. The sequence goes on along the minus strand of NZ_JASHKX010000001.1, from coordinate 482,750 downwards.
TGACCGATCGTTTCGGGCGAGAAGTCTTGTTCACCGTCGACTTGATCGCGATCGCCGCATTCTCGGTCGCACAGTTCTTCGTCCAGGACGTGATCTGGCTGATCGTGCTCCGCCTGCTCATCGGCATGGCCGTCGGCGCGGACTACCCGATCGCCACGTCGCTACTGACAGAGTTCACCCCTCGCAAGTACCGCGGGCCGTTCCTCGGCGCATTCGTCGCCATGTGGTTCGTCGGCGCTGCAGCGGCGTACGTCGTGGGCCAGATACTTGCCGAAACAGGAAACGACAACGCCTGGCGCTGGATGCTCGCCAGCGCCACGGTGCCTGCAGTGCTGATCGTGGTAGCCCGCGTAGGCACTCCCGAGTCGCCGCGCTGGTTGGTGGGCAAGGGCAGGATCGACGAAGCCGACAAGGTGCTGCGTAAGGTGTTCGGCCCAGGCGTCTCCGTCGCCGACCTCCCCGTGGAGGACGAGAACAGCGTCAGCGTCAAGGAGCTCGTCCGTTCCGGATACGGAAAGCGGATGGCATTCATTACTCTGTTCTGGACCTGCTCGATCGTCCCCCTGTTTGCCGTCTACGCGTTTGCGCCAGCCATTCTCAGCGCCCTCAAACTGGAAGAAGATGCGGCACATATCGGTTCTGCCGTCATCACGATCCTGTTCCTGGTCGGATGCATCATCGCTCTGTTCCTCGTCAACCGGATGGGACGCCGCCCCCTCCTGATTCACAGCTTCCTCTGGGCCGGTCTGGCACTGCTGTTGATGGGAGTGTTCCCCGAGGCCCCCACCTCGATCATCATGGTCTTCTTCGCTGCCTACGCCGTACTGATCGGCGGCACGCAGATCCTGCAGTGGGTCTACCCGAACGAGCTCTTCCCCACCGAGATCCGTGGCACCGCAGTCGGTATGGCCTCCTCTCTGAGCCGCATCGGTGCGGCAGTCGGAACATTCCTCGTACCACTGTCCCTCAGCGGCCTCGGCATCGGAGCGACGATGCTCATCGCCGCGGTGATCACGTTGCTCGGAGCTGTGCTGTCCCACTTCTGGGCACCGGAAACCCGAGGACTGTCCTTGACCGAGAGCGCCTCGCTCGGGGTCGCCAGCTCACCGGTGTCGCCCGCACGAGCGTCCCAGTCCTGACGTCTACGCCTGATCTCGGTGCTGCGCTTCGAGGAGAGCCCGGATTCGATCCGTCGCATTGACGAGCGAATCGTGATTGACGCTCGCAGCCGCGACGTCGTCGCCTCGAAGCGCAGCCTCGACGAGACGCTCTTGAAAGACCACCAACGACTCGACGTCCCCGGAGTCCAGCGTGCCCCGGGCACCGACGATCTTGTAGGCCCTGCAGTGGTGCCACAGATTGCGAATCATGTTGACGAGCACCGGGTTATCAGTCGCACGATAGAGAATCGACAGCAGTTCCTCGTCGTGTTCCAACAATTCCACGACGCGGCCCTCGACGATCGCGACCCTCATCGCCTCGAATTCGGTCTTCATTCGCTCGGCGTCGGCGCGGGTGATTCGAGTGGCACCGAGCCGGGCAGCCTCGACCTCCAACAACAGTCGGACGTCGTAGACATGGACCAGCTCTGCGAAGCTCAGTCCCTTCACGACAGCACCCCGGTGCGGGACCCGCTCCGCGAGACCTGCCTCCTCGAGCCGGCGGATAGCCTCTCGAACCGGCATGACACTCGTGCCGACCTGGGCGGCGAGGTCGCGGATGCGCAACCTCGTCCCGGCAGGCATATCGCCATTCATGATCGATTGATGGATCATCGAGTACACCTGATCCGTCAGGAGAGTCGGCGCGACCTTCTGCGGAACGGTCGCCGGGGCGATCCCAGCGGGGCCTGAGCAGGACTCTCCCGAACGTTGGGTCGCACGGCTCGCAGCTCGTTCGCCCTCACGAGTAACCGATTCCATCGCAGTCATGTGGCCCTCGCCCCTCTCTCCCCGATCTCGACGTAGCCCGATCCGTCGCGGTCGGGTCTTCGCGCACGAGGCGCCGCCGATCACATCGCTCTTGTGTGATCTGTGATCACACTTTATCCTCAGTGGAGCGGATATGACCGGCATCACTGTTTTGTCCCAGAGAACGACGCGTCCGGACTGCGTGTATCGCACGCAACCACTGCACGGCAGGTGCGCGCGTCCGAGTCACAACTTGCCACGAACACGCCACCAACCCCCGGCGAGAGACATGGCCCCAGTGAAGGAGATATCGAAGTGCGAGATGTAGTTGTAGTCGGTGCCGGCCTGGCCGGTCTGTCAGCGGGCTGGCGGTTGCGTCACTGGGACACACTTGTCTTGGAGTCCGAGGAGCGCGTCGGTGGACGCATCCGTTCCGAACGTCGCGGGTCGTATTGGCTGAACTGGGGCGGACACGTGTTCGCCGGTCCCGGATCGTCCACGGAAGCCCTGCTCAACGAGGCCGGGGTGATGTCGGTCGACATCCCGGGGTCGCTGCAGGCCCTCGCGATGAACGGGAAGTTCCTCCGCAAGGGGCACATCGCCACATATCCGTTCCGGATCCCGATGTCGCTCTCGGCCCGCGTGGCAACCATGCGCGCCGGCATGAAGGTCGTTGCGGGCGTCGGAAAGTACACCGGAGTGGTGCGCAAGCGCGCCGGTGAGTCCGGAGCGATGCGCCAGCAGCGGATCTACGACTTCGCGAACGACGAATCCTTCCTCGACTTCGTCGGGGAGTTGCCGGAGGACGCAGCCGCACTGTTCAAGACCACCGTCACCCGGTCCGCTGGAAACATGGACCAGATCTCGGCGGGCGCGGGCATCGGATACTTCAGCCTGGTGCTCGGCTTCGGGCAGGGCCTCAGCCGCGGCATCGTCGGCGGGCCGTCCACACTCACCGAAGCCCTCGCCGCGTCGCTGGGCGACCGCGTTCAGCTGGGTGCCGCGGTGCAGGAGGTCGTGCACAAGAAGGATTCGGTGATCGTTCGCTACCGCCAGGACGGACGCGACCACGAAGTCGAGGCGCGAACGGTCGTGCTGGCCACGACCGCGGACGTGTCCCACCGGGTCGGTGTCGACCTGCCGCAGGACCTGCGCGATGCGCTCTCTCAGATCAAGTACGGCCCCCACGTCAGCTCGGCGTTTCTCACCGACGAAACGACGGCGCAACCGTGGGACGACATCTATGCCATCGCCGCCCCCAAGCGTTCGTTCGCCATCGCGCTCAACCAGGCAAGCATCGTCCGCGGCACCGAGTCCGTCCGGCAGCCCGGCGGCAGCTTCATGACGTTCTCGCCTGCGGCGCTGGGTAGCGCCCTGCTCGACAAGAGCGACGACGAAGTGGTGAACACTCACCTCGCCGACCTCGAGCAGATCCTCGGGCCCGGGTTCTCCGACACCGTCGTGGAAGCCAAGGCCGCACGGTGGAAGAACGCGTCGCCCTACAGCTTCCCCGGTCGCGCAAAGCTTCAGCCCACCTTGACGCGCGGTGCCGGCCGAGTCTTCCTCGCCGGCGACTATCTCGGAACGCTCTACACGGAAACGTCGATCACGTCCGGGTTCTCCGCGGCTCAAGAGGTCGCCAGCGTGCTTGCAACCCATCGCCAGACTCGTCAACCAGAGATGCTCACCGTTCAGCCCGCCAGCGCCTGACCTTCCCCACACCAAACACTCGTCAACGATCTAGGAGTCATTTTCATGTCCAAGCAACTCAGCGGTGTCCTCACAGCATTGACCACCCCGTTCGACGCCGACGAGCTCATCGACACGGACAAGCTGAAGCTCGTGGTGGACCGCTCGATCAAGGCAGGCGTCGACGGTGTCGTCGCGGCAGGATCGACCGGTGAGGTCGGGGCGCTGTCGTCGGACGAGCGCCTGCGTCTCGTCGACACGGTCATCGAGCACACCGACGGCCGGGTTCCCGTCATCGCCCAGACCGGTGCCACGACGACCGCAGAGGCCATCCGGCTCTCCCGCGCCGCCGAGAAGTCGGGCGCCGACGTGCTCATGCTGATCACACCGTTCTACGAGCCGCTCTCGACCGAAGAGACGGTGGCGTACATCAAGGATGTCGCTTCCGCCGTGGAGCTGCCGGTCATGCTGTACAACATCCCCGCGGTCACGGGTGTGAACCTCGATCCCAGCACTGTTCGCTCCCTGGCCGAAGAGGTCGACAACATTCGGTACATCAAGGACTCGAGCGCGAACTGGGAACAGGCACTGCAGCTGATCCACCACCACAGCGACGTGATCGGCACCTTCATCGGCTGGGACTCCTACATCTACAGCGCGCTGGTCGAGGGCGCTGCCGGGGTCATGGCAGGTGCCGCCAATGTCGTTCCGGACGAGATCGTCGCAGTGAACCGGCTCATCGCCGAAGGCGACCTGCACGGCGCGCTCGCCAAGTGGAAGAACCTGTACCCGGTGATCGACGCGATGATCTCCGTTCCCTTCATCTCCGCCGTCAAGGCAGGTCTCGCTCTGCAGGGCGAACCGGTAGGAGCGCCCCGCCGGCCCACCGCAGAACTTCCCGCAGAGCAGGTCGAGAAGATCGGACAGGCACTGAAGACCCTCGCAGGGCGGACAGGGTAAATCATGGCAAGCCTGGACTGGGCCGAGATGCTCACGACCGTGGCGGACGCCATCTGGGGACCGATGGCCTACGTGGTCCTCGGCCTCGGGGTGGCGTACACCGTCGCCACCAGAGGCATCCAGTTCCGACGCATCCCGGACATGATCCGACAGCTGAAGGAATCCAGCGAAGGCGAAGGAGGACTGTCCTCCTTCCAGGCGCTTGTCCTCGCGCTCGCCAGCCGTGTGGGTGTCGGGAGCATCGCCGGTGTCGCAACAGCAGTCGGCGGTGGTGGACCGGGTGCCCTGCTGTGGATGGCCGTGACAGGACTGGTCGGTTGCACCGTCGGGTATGCCGAGGCAACCCTCGCGCAGGTGTTCAAACGTCAGGTGGAGGACGAGGACCGGAAGAAGGCCAACGAGGACATCGGCGGCATGCCGTACTACATCAAGTACGGACTGAAGCTCCCCAAGGTCGCGGGCCTCGTCGCGTTCCTCGGGCTGGTCGGCTACGGATTCATGTTCCCCGGATTCCAGGTCAGCACCATTGCCTCGAGCGCGGAGCTGGCATTCGGAACACCGACCTGGATTCCGGCAGTGCTCATCACCGTGCTGATCGCTCTGGTGATCTTCGGCGGCACCACTCGAATCGTCAAGGTCACACAGACTCTCGTACCGATTCTCGCAATCGGATACCTCACATTGGCGTTGGCGGTGATCGCCGCGAACATCGAGAACGTGCCGGAAGCGATCACGCTCATCGTGAACTCGGCATTCGGTATCGACCCTGTGCTGGGCGGCATCGCAGGCGCCGCAGTTGCATGGGGCGTGCGCCGGGCAGTCTTCGCATCGGCGAACGGAATCGGTGAGGCGACGTTCGCCGCGGCGGCGGCGCGGACGTCGCACCCCGGCAAGCAGGGTCTCGTCCAGACGTTCAGCATCTACATCGACGTGCTGCTGATCTGCATGGCAACAGGGCTGATGATGATGGTGTCCGGGCAGTACAACGTCTCCGATGGTTCGGGCGGTTACCTCGTCCAGCACCTTCCGGGTGTGGAGGCCGGTCCGAACTGGGTCCAGAAGGCCATCGACACATTGGTGCCCGGGTGGGGCGCAGCGTTCATCGCGGTAGCCGTGTTCCTGTTCGGTTTCACCTGCCTCATCGTGTACTTCTACGTGGCCAACTCGAACCTGTTGTTCCTGCTGAACGGGCGGAAGGGGCCGGTGTCCAAGCTGGTCCTCAAACTCGGCACGCTCGCGATCGTGTTCGTAGGATCCGTCGTGAACGCAGGACTTGTCTGGGCGATCGGCGATATCGGGCTCGGGCTCATCGCCTGGGTCAACCTGATGTGCCTGGTACTGCTCTTCCCGCTCGTCTACCGGGTCTACCGCGATTACGAACAACAGAAGAAGCGTGGACTCGACCCCGCCTTCGATCCGACAGCGCTCGGCATCGACGGAGCCGAGTTCTGGGAATCGAACACCGTCACCGGACACAGCGTCTCCCGGTGAGGAGTTTGCCGCAACTGTCCGTCACGCGATAGCTGATCACCCAGCGCAACCCGTTGCGGGCCGGCGCTTCTCGCGCCTGCCCGCATCATCCCAGTCGATCTTGGAGGTTCTTCCAGATGCCCAACACCACCCTCACCGGACATGTCGCTGTCAGCCGAGCACCTGGAGGTTCCTTGAACGTCCGGGACGACCTGCCCCCGACCCAGCACTACATCGCAGGAGCGTTCGACGTCGTCGACAACTCCGGTCCCCGCACCGACGTCGTCGACCCGAGTACCGAACAGGTCATCGCCGCGGTACCCCAGGGGACCGCGGCCGATGTCGACCGAGCGGTCGCAGCCGCGGTCGCAGCCAAGAACGACTGGGCCAGACTCGTTCCCAAGGAACGCTCCCTTCTGCTTCACCGCATCGCGGACAGAATCGAGCAGAACGCCGAGGTGCTGGCGCGGCTCGAATCCGCCAACACCGGAAAACCTTTCGAAGTCTCGAACGACGACGTCGCCGGTACCGTGGACACCTTCCGGTTCATGGCGGGCGCACTACGTGCGACCACGTCGATGGCTGCCGGAGACTACGCCGAGAACCACCTGTCGGTCATCCTGCGTGAACCGCTCGGTGTGGTCGGCGTCGTCACCCCGTGGAATTATCCACTGCTGATGGCGGCGTGGAAGATCGCTCCGATCCTCGCGGCCGGAAACACGGTGGTGATCAAGCCGTCCGAGCAGACCCCTTTGACGACACTGAAATTCGCCGAACTCGTCGGTGACCTGCTTCCGGCGGGCGTGTTCAATGCGGTGTCCGGACTCGGACCGACCGTGGGAGCGCGGCTGGCCGAGCATCCCGACGTCGACATGATCGCCCTGACCGGATCCGTGGGCAGCGGCAAGGCCGTCGCACGCGGGGCCGCAGACACGCTCAAGCGCGTCCATCTCGAATTGGGCGGCAAAGCACCCGTGGTGATCTTCGCCGACGCCGATCTCGACGACGCCGCGGTGTCGTTGCGTGCGGCGAGCTACTGGAACTCGGGCCAGGAATGTGGCGCAGCATGCCGGATTCTCGTGCACGAGTCGGTCGCCGAGGAGTTCACCCGGAAGCTGGTCGAGCAGGTGAGCACGTTCGTGGTCGGCGAGCCAGGAGCAGGTGACACCGTGGAAATCGGCCCTCTGGTGTCGAAGGCGCACTTCGAGCGGGTCACCGCATATCTGGAACGTGCGGCGCAGCAGGGAATCACCGCCGCAATCGGTGGATCTGCACTGGACGGACCCGGGTACTTCGTCGCACCGACCGTGCTCGTCGGAGTACCCGACGGCGCCGAGTGCGCTCGCGAGGAGATCTTCGGGCCGGTGGTCACCGTCGAGACGTTCACGGACGAGGACGAGGCGATCCGCCGCGCGAACGACGTCCCGTTCGGCCTCTCGGCATCGGTCTGGACCGAGAACGCCCGGCGCAGCCACGAAGTTGCCGCGCGGATCGACGCCGGAACAGTGTGGGTCAACTCCCATCTCGTGCTGGCCAACGAAGTTCCGTGGGGTGGGTTCAAGGGATCCGGCTACGGACGCGACCTGTCGATCTATGCCCTCGACGACTACTCGCGCACCAAGCACGTCATGCACAACCACGGTCGATAGTTCAACCCGCGGTTCGTCCTGCCCGGCGTCGACCGTCGTGCGAAACGTGGCGCCCGCCCTGTTCTCTGCGCAGGGCGGGCGCCGCAGCCGTATGCCCGGCGTCGCCCACACGGGAGGGGGAACCCACCGTCGATATTGCTGCCGCTCACACCCTCTGGACAAGATCGGAGTAGTCATGAAGTCCACCGCTCTGACCACACACCTCTACGCGCCCTCGACCCAACTGTGGGATTGGCAGATGAACGCCACGTGCCGGAGCATGGGAACCGATCTGTTCTTCTCCCCCGACGGTGAAACGCGGGAGGCCCGGCGGTACCGGGAAAACTTCGCCACCCGAATCTGCCAGACCTGCCCGGTCCTCGAGCAATGCCGCACTCACGCGCAGACGGTGCGCGAGCCGTTCGGGATCTGGGGCGGTACCACGGAGTCCGAGCGCCGGTCCGGTGACGACGTCAGGCCCGGATCGACGAAGGCGGACGCCGCTGCTGGTGGGCGCACAACCCCTCCCGCCGGAGGACGCCTGACGATCTCCGGCCGGCACCCCGGGCCGGGAAGACGCCACCGGCAGGCGTCGTCATCGTCGACGGTCCGATGACTCCTCCGCGAGGCGGCGTCAGAGACTAGGGAACAGTCCGAGGAGTCTGCCGAGCACCAGACCGATGTGCAGTTCGAGACGATGCGCGCCCACCGTGAGGTCGAGTCCGGTGAGGTCCGCTCGGTCGTCAGTGGGCATCGAGGAAAGCCTGCTCGATGTCCGCGGGTATCCGGCCGCGCGAGGAGATCTCGTAGCCCTGCTGGACTGCCCATTCCCGGACCTCCTTGGCCGTGCCCCCGCCCCGGGGCCGTCGAGTGCGGGAACGGCGCGTCGGCCGTTCCTCCTCCTCGGGCTGCTCGGTCTCTTCGCCCTCGTCGTTCTCGCCCGTCACCTCGGACTGCTCGTCTCCTTCGTCCTCCGGCAACTCTCCGCCGTCCCACACCTGTTCGTCCTCCGCGGACTCGTCACCCGCAGGTTCTTCCTCGCTCTTTTCCGGCTCGACTACGCGGAGGTCGCGGTTCTCGCCCGACCTCCGCTTGGTGACGGCCTCCTCGGCCACGCCACCCACGAGGTGTCCGGCGCTCGACTGGAGGCGGTTGTTCAGCGAATCGATGCGCGAGCTGGTCGCGGTGACCGCCGCGGCTTTCGCGGCGTTCATCAGCTCTCCCCGAATAGACTCGGTCAGCTTGGCGACCTCCGGGGAACTCGCGAGCTTCGCGGTCCAGCCCCTCAGTAGAAAGCCGGCCCCGACCGCCACCACCAAACGACCTTTGGTTTTCATCACCCTCACCCGCAGTTGCCGAGTTGTCACCCCGCACCTCGGCGTCGGTGGGCGGCGAGATACATCACGGAACCGTTCCCGGCGGGGTGCGTAAGCGGTGTTTACCCCGGACAGGGGCGCCTAATCATCATCACCTGGCGCTCATAGGACAAACACCAAACTCCACACCCTCCCCTGGGCCCGCGGCGCCCACTCGATCGGCGCGTCCGGGAGCTAGTCGTAGATGACGGCAAGTCCCCGGCGCTCGAGGTCGGCCAAACCGTCCCGCATGGTTTGGAGCTGTTCGGGTGAATGCCCCACCCAGTCCGTGATCTCGCCGACTATTCTCACGGGCTCCCGTGTGCGGTAGGAGCGGGTCGGATTTCCGGGAAACTTCTTGTCCGTCACGTTGGGGTCGTCCTCCAATGCGCCTTCCGGTTCCACGATGTAGATGCGCCCCCTGCCCTCGCCTAGAGCCAACTCCGCTCCCCACACTGCGGCATCCAATGTTTGCGTCACATAAACGTGGTTCGCGAGGCGCCCGACCCCGTAATTCGACAGGTACCCGGGCACCAGCACATCACCCACCGAAAGGTCTGCCTTGGTGCCGTGAAGGAGCGCGCCCGACTCGTGCACTTCGAAAGGTTTCGTCACAACAACCCCATCCGTTGTTCTCGTCGGACGATTGTGCAGCACGTCAGGGGCCTTGCCGCAAGCCCCACTTCCCGCCATATAGTGAGAGTGGGAGAATCCGTAATGGGAGTTTGCTGCCATAATCGTCGACCGTATCGTCGTTCGCACAGTGAGATCCATTCGTGGACCCCACCGCCCAGCCAGTAACAGCCTGCCGGGCAGAGTGGATACAAGGGCGACGATGTCCTCCACCCGCAACGCAGCCCGCGGCGTCCTGGATCGGCCGCGGCGGTTCAGTGCCGTCGGATCCCCGGACAGGTTCGAGGAAACCAAGCTTCCGCTGCCGGACTCTGCAAGCACGCGGTCCGCGTCGTAGTGCCCGATTACCCACACCCACCGACTCAACGTGGACGGCGAATAGCGCGCTCCCTCTCTGTCGACGGTGTCGGCGGCATAGGCCACGTCGGCGGCGACGCGAGACCGGGTGCGACGGCAACGCACTGCGCCCGCGCGTCTCACCCCAGCCCAGAAGCCCGCCAGTCGCCGGCATAGACCCGGTCGGTCCGGTGCCGCGCCGAGGACCGGACCGGGCTTCAGGGCGGCTTGCACACCCATGCGAGGTCGAACGAAGATGGAACGGTGATCATCGAACGCAGCTCGGTCGTCGGCGCACCGATCGGGCAGGTGTGGGCGAGGGTCGTCGACCCGGAGGGGATCAACGACGAAATGCGTCCGTGGATGACGATGAGCATCCCGCGGGGTCGGGAGTCGCTCACCATCGACTCGGTCCCGGTCGGTGAGCCGCTCGGGCGGGCGTGGCTGCGGCTGTTCGGGCTGGTCCCGTTCGACTACGACGATCTGACCATCGCCGAACTCGAACCGTGTCGGCGGTTCCACGAGAAGTCGACGATGCTGAGCATGCGCCGGTGGGAGCACGAACGGACGCTGCGGCCCTTCGACGACGGGAGCACCGGCGTCCACGACCGGATCACGTTCGAGCCGAGGCTGCCGCTGGTGCCGCTGACGCCGGTGCTCGCCCGCGTCCTCCGCGCGTTCTTCGCCCACCGGCACCGCCGTCTGGTGCGACACTTCGACTGACATCCGCGCCCAATGTCACACCGGTGCAGTCGGACTGAACCAGTGTGACATTGGGCGCGACAACCGGGTCAGTGCGCCGTGTACCCACCGTCGACGACGAGTTCGGTGCCGGTGGTGAAGCCGGACTCGTCCGAGGCGAGGTAGAGCACCCCGTACGCGATCTCGTCGGGTTCCCCCTGCCGCGGGAGGGGGTTGCCCGAGACGAGTTGACGGTAGTACTCCTCCGGTCCGATCGCGCTGCCCTCGGCCGACCGCTGACTCATTGCCGTCCGCATCGACCCGGGGTGGATCGAGTTGACGCGAATTCCGTGCGGCCCGTACGTGACGGCGTCCGCCTTGCTCAGCAGTCGCACAGCACCCTTCGACGCGTGGTACAGCGGGACGTTGGAGCCTCCGGTCAGCCCGTGGATCGACGAGAAGTTCACGATGCTGCCCTTCTTCCGGCCGATCATGTGGGGCAGCACGTGCTTGGTGGTCAACCAGACACCCTTGACGTTGACGTCGAAGATCTGGTCGAACTCGGCGACCGACGCCTCGTGCGACGGCGCGGGCCGCCCGATGATGCCGGCGCAGTTGACCAGGATGTCGGGAACACCCACAGTCTCCACCACCGCTGCGACGGCCTCGGCGACGCCGGCCTCGTCGGTGACGTCGACCGCGAACGACGTGATCGCCGTCGAATCCCACGGCGCATCAGGCACTTTGAGGTCGAGGGCCGCGACCAGCGCGCCCTCTCGTGCGAGCATCCGCGCGGTCGCGCCACCCAGGTCACCGTTCGCCCCCGTGACGACGGCGACCTTCCCTGCCACTCGACCCGTCACGACCTGCCTCCCACTGCAGCGACGGCCCACGGGCCGATCATCGGATTCCATTCGGTGATGTCGTACGACGCGACGAACCCGCGCGTCCGGAACGGGTCGCCCTCGACGACGTCGACGACGTCCCGCTTGCCCGCGGCCTCGTAGATCATCGCCGCGCCGGGTTCTTCTCCTGCCGCGAACGGTCCGGACGCGAGGATCAGCCCGCGGTCGGCGGCGGCTTGCAGATGGATCTTGTGTTCGGGACGGTGCTCGTCCCGGCCGGCCGTGTCGCCGGTGTATACGTAGCGGACGAGGAAGAACGGCATGTCAGACCTCTTCCAGGACGGTCGGCTCGACGGACTCGCTGCGCAGCGACGCGAGGATCTCGGCGTCCCGGCCGATGGTGTATCCGAAGACGAGGGCGGGCCCGATGTTGGCGCCGTAGCCCGGGTAGCCGCCGCCGAAGATGCTCACGGCCGCGGACCCGGCGGCGAAAAGGCCGGGGATCGGCTGGTTGTCGTCGTTGAGGACCTGGCTGTGCCGGTCGACGGCCAGACCGGAATAGGCTCCGAGGTCGCCCATCTCGATCTTCGCGGCGTAGTACGGTCCCTTGTCGAGTGGCTCGAGGTTCGGGTTGGGCTGGTGTTCCATGTCGCCCTTGAAGTGGTGGAACCAGTTCGACCCGCGGTTGAACTTCGGGTCCTCGCCCTTGGCGGCTCCCGCGTTGAACTCGGCCAGGGTCTTCTTCAGCCCGGCGACGTCGACACCGATCTCGAGGGCGAGTTCCTCGACCGTGTCGGCTTTGTGGAGGAAACCGGTCTTCTTGAAATAGCCCTGCGGGATCGGCCACGGCTTGGCGTAGCCGATGCCGTACTTGTTCATGGCTTTCGAGTCGGCGATGATGTAGCCGAATGTCTCGTCCTGGCCGGCGTTGTCCTGAATCATCGCCATGCCGAAGTCGTGGTAGGAGCTCGACTCGTTGGCAAAGCGTTCGCCCTTGCGGTTCACCGCGATCAGTCCGGGAAGTCCGAATGCCCGCAGGTGCGGGAAGATCCGCTGTTGCCCGCGCAGACCGGTGAACACCGTCACCGGGGCCCACGCGGCCGGCTCGTGGACGTCGGTGTCGACGTGCCCGCCGAGCGGCGCGGCCAGGCGCACGTTGTCGCCGTCGTGCCCGACCGTGGGAGTGAAGTGGTTGTCGCCGTGCGGATCGTGACCCCAGTACTCGGCTCGCAGCGCCGGATCCGAGGAGTAACCGCCGGCCGCGATGACGACGCCGAGCCGTGCCTCGACCGTTCCCGCGTGCACGCCCCCGAGTACCGCCCCGGTGACGACCCCGTTCTCCGACTGCACAATCTTCGTCACCGGCGTCTCGGTCCACATCCGGATTCCGAGCTTCGCGGCGGACGACACCATCCGCACCATGAGCGAATTGCCGTTGGTCCGGTCGAACGATCGGCGGCAGAGGACCGTCTCGACCCACGTCTTGAGGAGCTTCTTCGACACGTAGGCAAACGATTTCCACGACTGGTTGGCGTGGAGGAACTGTGCGATGTCGGGCCCGACCTCGGGCATGTAACCGAAGACGGTGTAGGTGTCGAGGTAGGGGCGCAACCGCAGCCGGTTCTCGCCGAGGGTGCGCGCGTCGACCACCTTGCCGGAGATCGCGCGGCCCGACGGCTTCGCGCCCGGCGCGTCCATCTGGTAGTCCGGAGCCATTTCCGGATAGACGAATTCGACGTCGGTGTCGCGCTCGAGCCAGTCGATGGCCTCGGGCACCTCGTCGAGGAACGTGTCGACCATCTCGGCCTTATAGCAGTCCTTGGCGAGGGCGCGGATGTAGGTTTCGATGTCCTGACGGGTGTCACCCTGCGCGACGCCCTGCTTGTTGCCGGGAACCCATGCCCAGCCGCCCGAGATCGCGGTGGTGCCGCCGAGCCACTGCGACTTCTCGGCGACGATGACGCTGTGGCCCTCGCTCGCCGCCTTGAGTGCGGCGGCCATGCCTGCGGCCCCGGATCCGATGACCAACAGGTCGCATTTGACAGTTTTCGAGCTCATGCTTGGACCTTCCCTGGAGAGTCGGCATTCGATCAGGCATCGGCGAAAGTTCTGGTGTGCAGTGACTTTCGAATCGCGATGCGTGATCGGTGACGGTGTGTTCGTGACAACCACTCTGACCGACTCGAGACCCGAGCCACAGCGCGACTCCAATGGATGGAAAGGGTTTCTGTCAGTGCCGCGATCCGCGCGTCATCGCCCGGGTGATGCCGCGCGACGCCGTCGTCAGCGCCGCGACCACCGACTGCGGGTTGGCCTGATCGTGCGGTATGACGACGGACAGGGCGGCGATCACCCTGCCGCCGTCGGTGTCCCGCACGGGCACAGCGACTCCCGTCGCTCCGGGTGTGATGAGACCTGCGGCTACCGCGAAGTGCTGGTGCCGGACCTCGGCGAGAAGTCGTCGCATCTGTTCGGGGTCGGTGACCGTGGCGTCGGTGTAGCGCTCGAGCGGCTGCGACAGCAGTTCGTCCTGCACGTCACGGGACGCGTTGGCCATCAGGACCAGACCGGACGAGCAGGCGTGCACCGGCAGACGTCCGGCGATCTTGGTGACGTTGACGACGGACCCGCGGGTGGAGAGCCGTTCGACGAACAGCACCTCGTTGCCGTCGAGGATGCCCAGCTGGGTGTGTTGCTTGATCGCGGCGTTCACGTCTTCCATGAACGGCATCGCGGCTTCACGCAGGCTCAGGGTGTGTGAGCCGCGGGAGCCCAGTTCCCACATCCGCACGCCGATGCTGATGCGGGTGTCGTTGCGTTCGAGGAGTCGGTACTTCACGAGTTCCCCGACGATGCGGTGCGCCGTCGCGACGGGGAGGTCGGATCGACGCGCGATGTCGGACACCGACAGGGACGGTGTGTCCGCGTCGAATGAGGACAAGACCCTCACGACGCGGGCAGTGACCGATTCTCCTGTCGGTGTCCGTGACATCGCCCTATTGTCCTCCGGCTACTCCCGAGGGGTCGACGGACGCCCGAGTTCCGCCAGCGGCACCCGGTACGTCTCGCGGGCGGTGAAGGCGGCGACGGACGAGACCAGCATGCAGAGCGCCGTGAACACCGCCACGGGGACCCACGCGTTCACCCCGGTACCGAGCAGCGCCCAGCCGATCGCCGGGGCGAAGCCGGCGATGAGGAAGCCGATCTGCGTACCGACCGCGAAACCGGAGTAGCGCACGGGCGCCGCGAACATCTCGGTGAAGAAGCTGGGCCACAGGCCGTTCACCATCGAGTAGAACAGCGTCATCGTGAGCAGCGCGGCGAGGAAGATCAGCGGAATGGAGCCGACGGAGATGGCCCAGAAGTACCCGAAGATCGTCACGGCGCACCCGAGGGCACCGGTGATCCAGACGGGGCGGCGTCCGACGCGGTCCGACAGCTTGGCGAGCAACGGGATCGCGACGATGGAGCCCGCGATCGACACCGACGACGCCCACAGCATCGTGGTGCGGTCGATGCCGACGTCGGGTCCGGTGGCGTAGGCGAGCCCGAAGACCGTGAACACGGTCTGCCCGACCGCGAACAGCGAGCACAGCGCGATCCGCAGCACGTCCCGACACTGGGTGGTCACGACGGTGACGACCGGCAGCTTCTGCACTTCCGCGTGCTCGCGTGACTCCTCGAACACCGGGGTCTCGTCGAGCTTGGTGCGCACGAAGTAGGCGACCACGAGCATCACCGCGCTGCACCAGAACGGAATTCGCCAACCCCAGCTGTCGAGTTGTTCTTTCGGCAGCGCGGCCACGGGGATGAAGACGAGGGTCGCGAGGACCATCCCGGCGGCATAACCGGTCATCGTGAAGCTGGTGAAGAACGCCCGCCGCCCCTCGGGTGAGTGCTCGAGCGTGAGGGTGCTGGCTCCGGCGGCCTCACCGCCCGCGGAGAACCCCTGCGCGAGGCGGCACAGCACGAGGAGGATCGGGGCGGCGATGCCGATCTGCTCGTACGTGGGCAGGAATCCGATCGCGAGACTGGACATACCCATGATGAGCAGGGTCAGCAGCAGAATCTTCTTGCGGCCCAGCTTGTCTCCGAAATGTCCCAGCACTATTCCACCGACGGGCCGGGCCACGTAGCCCACGCCGAACGTCGCGAGCGCGGCGACCGTCCCGATCGCGTCGTTGCCGGCCGGGAAGAACGTGTGCCCGAAGACGAGGGCCGCGGCGGATCCGTAGATGAAGAAGTCGTAGTACTCGAGCGCACTGCCGAGGAATGACGCGAGCGCCGCCTTCTTCGGCGTCTTCGCGACCTCGGTGGGTGTCGCGGTCGTCGGGCTGTCGTGCGTGACGGCGGATACGTTCATCGACTCTCCTGCGATCGGGCCTGGCGTGGTGTGACACAACGTGCCAATCACGCCTACGCGTGCGCAACGTCACATCCATCCATTGGAAAGCCGGCCTCGCGCCCCGGACGAACGGGACGGTCGTTGCGTCAGATCGAACGAGCGTCCCGTTCGTCCGGGGACGGCAACGGCTACGGCTGCACCGGGGACAACTCCCAGCCGGTGCTCATGTCGCGGGCAAGGTCGGGCACCCGCCGCAGCACCCGCTGGCTCTCGACGAAGTCGCGGAACGGGATGGCCAGCAGGGCCCGCAACTCTCCCGGACGACCCTCGGCCAGCCGCTGGTAGGACGACGCGATGTCACTGACGATGTACTGCCAGCGCGGTTCGCGATCGGCCCAGTTGAAACCGGGCAGGGGCGTGCGGAGACGGTAGGCCGAGCCGTTCACGTCGCCGTCGACCGACATCGGCGCAACCTGCCCCGGTGCGCGCGAGCCGGGAACCGACGGTTGCGCCGCGACGGTGGTGGCGTACGTGAGCGCGCGGCCGACGCCGTCACGGGCTGCCGCGGTGACGTCCCACTGATCGGCGATGATCTGATTCTGCTCGCGCGACGCCATCCGGAACAGCGCGTCCGCGTACCCCGCCGGAGTGCCGGAGAAGATGCCCCTCCACGCGATCTCGGCGTTCTCGTCGAGCAGTCCGGCGGCGGCCATCTCCTCGACAGCGGCCCTGCCCTCGTTCAGGTACGCCTCGTGCATGGGCACCATGTCGAAGTAGATGTGCTTCTGCATCATCAGCAGGCGCTTCTGGTACCAGTCCATATCCTCGGCGGTCATCGCCGGGCCGACGGTGACGAGCGTTCTCGGGTCCGCGGGCAGGAGCGTCATCGCCTCGCCGGGCAACCCCCGGACCGTCGACGCGACAGCGTTGCCGAGCGTGTGGACGACGTCGACTCCGAGCACGGTCCGGCCGAGGTCGAGGTCCCAGAAGCCGGCGGCGAACGACCCTCCCGCCAGCCCGGCCATGCCGGACCAGTAGAGCTCGGTGCGCTGGAGTTGGTACCGGCCGTAGTTCTCGTAGACCCGGTCGACCACCGCTGCGTTGGCGATCAGCCCTGCGTTCGGATCCCAGGCGGCCAGGTCGATGCCGGACGCCTCGGATCCTCGAGCGAGCCAATACTGTTGCAGAAGAGCGGAATACCGCGTCGGAGCGACACCGTCGGAGCGGGCGGCCGCCAGCGCGGCGCCGAGTACGGCGGAGTCGGTGGGCAGCCGGGGGTCGAGTCCGCCGATGGTCTCCGCCGCCGCGTTCGCCGGTGTGATGTCGAGCAGGCCCTCATAGTCGGTGGCGTGCGCGACGATCGGCGTCGGCGCCACGAGCGCGACCACCCCGAGCAGCGCGACGAGCACCGCGCGGATCGTCGTGGTGCGGACCCACGGTGATTGGCAGTGCACAGCACCGGGCATGTCAGGTATTTAACAACATATATGTTTTGGCGTCAGGGGTTTGCCCGGATTGCCGCCGGCGCAATGCAATCCCAGGTCAGCGCACGTGAGTGGCAAAGCGTGCCCCCGGACGCCTTGCCACTCACATGGGCTGGGGACCGAGCTGGCCCAGCACGGCCGAGAGGATGGTGTGCGCGCTGCCGATGACGGACTCGATCGGCTGCGGGTTCTCCGACAGCACCCATTGCTGGGCGATCATCAGCACGGCTCCCACCAGTCCGGTCGCGAGAGTGCGCAGGTGGAAGTCGGGGAAGGCGGTCCGGTCGACGGCCGGACCGATGACGACGAGAACGGCGTCCACGAACGACAGGGTGACGCGGCGATAGGCGTTGTCGACCTCCGGCCCGACACCGAGGACCTCCTGGAATGCGATCCGCGGGATTCGTGGGTCGTCGGCGACGGATCGGAAGAACGCGGTCAGCGCACCGCGAACCCGCGCATCGAGATCGGCGCCGCCGTCCCCCGCACCGCGCAGGACGCTGTCCCGCAGACGGTCGGTCACACTCGCGTACGCGGCCAGGAGCAGGGCCTCGCTGCCGCCGAAGGACTCGTAGAAGTAGCGCTTGGTGAGCCCGGCGGTCGAACAGATCTTCTCCACCGTCGCGGACCGGTAACCGCTGGTCCCGAACACTTCGACGGCCGCATCGACGAGGCGCACGCGGCGCTCTTCCTGACGCTGGCGCGGACCCGCACCGCGGTAGGTGCGGCCCGTGTCGTCGAGCCTGGGCGAACTCACGACCCCCATATTGACACCGTCCAGTTCCAGATACAAACTGACACCGAACGGTGCCAGATCACACGCCAGGAGATCCCATGCCCACGCTCAGGAACAAAGTCGCACTCGTCACCGGGGCCGCGCGGGGCATCGGCGCAGAAACGTCGCGCGCCCTCGCCCGCAAGGGCGTCAAACTGGTTCTGATCGATCTGGACGCCGAACCGCTGAAGGCGCTCGCCGCCGAACTCGGCGACGACGTCGCGATCTCCGCGGCCGCCGACGTGTGCGATCTGGCCGCCGTGCAGAAGGCCGTCGACGCCGGTGTCGCGAAGTTCGGCGGCATCGACCTCGTACTCGCGAACGCCGGCATCGCCAGTTTCGGCTCGGTCCTGCACGTCGATCCGGCCACGTTCAAGCGGGTCATCGACATCAACATTCTCGGCGTCTTCCACACCGTCCGCGCTGCACTGCCGTCCGTGATCGAACGCAAGGGCTACATCCTCGTCGTCTCGTCGTTCGCCGCGTTCGCGCCCGTGGCCGGGTTGACTGCCTACAACGCGAGCAAGGCCGGCATCGAGCATTTCGCCAACGCCCTGCGTCTCGAAGTCGCGCACCACGGCGTCACCGTGGGCTCGGCCCACATGTCGTGGATCGACACACCACTCGTCCAGGACGCGAAAGCCGACCTCACCGCGTTCAACCAATTTCTCGCCTCGCTGCCGGGACCGCTCGGCAAGACGACATCGGTGGGCTCCTGCGTCGACGCGTTCGTGGACGCCCTGGCCAAGCGGAAACGCCGGGTCTACGTGCCCCGGTGGGTCGGAATCTTCGCCTGGCTGAAGGCGGTGGTGACGTCGCGGATCGGGGACCGCACCCTGCTGCCGCCCGTCCCCCGGATCCTTCCGCTGATGGACGAGGAAGCCGCGAAGCTCGGCCGGTCCACCAGCGCACGTAATGTCGCTCTCGGCGACGTCGCCGTAGACCCGAAGTAACCACCCTTCCCCGCCAGCGAGAGAGTGTTCATGTCACACACCGAGACCGCCGCCGAGACCACCGGGTCGAAGGCGCCCGTCGAACACGTCGACGTGCTGATCATCGGGGCCGGACTGTCCGGGATCGGTGCCGCGTACCACCTGCAGGACAACTTTCCCCGACGGAGCTACGCGATCCTGGAGAGCCGCGAATCGATCGGCGGCACGTGGGACCTGTTCCGCTACCCCGGCATTCGCTCCGACTCCGACATGTACACCCTCGGCTACCGGTTCAAGCCGTGGTCGGGTGAGAAGTCCATCGCCGATGGGCCGTCGATTCTCGAGTACGTCCGCACGACCGCCGCCGAGCACGGGATCGACCGGAACATCCGGTTCCAGCACAAGGTCGTTCGTGCCGAGTGGTCCACCGCCGATTCGCGCTGGACGGTCGACGCCGAGCGCACAGACACCGGCGAGACGGTCCGGCTCACCGCCGACTTCCTGATGTCCTGCAGCGGCTACTACCGTTACGACGAGGGCTACACCCCCGAGTTCCCCGGGCTCGACCGCTTCGGTGGTCGCGTCGTGCACCCGCAGCAGTGGCCCGAGGACCTCGACTATGCGGGCAAGCGGGTCGTCATCATCGGCAGCGGCGCCACCGCGGTGACGCTGGCGCCGTCCATGGCTGCCGACGCCGCACACGTGACGATGCTGCAGCGGTCGCCCACCTACATCATCTCGATGCCGGCGAAGGACAAGCTGGCCAACAGGCTGCGACGTCACCTGCCCGCCAAGCTCGCCTACGCCCTCACCCGCCTGAAGAACGCATCGGTCGCCACCGCGATCTACCAACTGTGCCAGCGATACCCGGAATTCATGAAGGGCCGCATCCGGCAACTCCAGGAGAAATGGCTGCCGAAGGGGTACGACATCGACACCCACTTCACACCCCGATACAACCCGTGGGATCAGCGACTGTGCTTGGTGCCCAACGGGGATCTGTTCCGCGCCATTCGGAACGACGAGGTGTCGATCGTGACCGATCACATCGACACCTTCACCGAAACCGGGATCACGCTGAAGTCCGGTGAGGAATTGCACGCCGATGTGGTCGTCACCGCAACAGGTTTGAACCTGCTCGCGTTCGGCGGGATGACGCTCGCCGTCGACGGCCACGACATCGACCTCACCGAAACCATGGCGTACAAGGGAATGATGCTCAGCGGGGTGCCCAACTTCGCGTTCGTCATCGGGTACACCAACGCGTCCTGGACGCTCAAGGCCGACCTGGTGTGCGAGTACGTCTGCCGTCTGCTCGCGCACATGGACGCGAACGGCTTCACGCAGTGCGCCCCGGAGCGCGACAGTTCGGTCGAGGAGGAGCCGTTCCTCGACTTCGCCGCCGGATACGTGCTGCGGTCGGTGGAATCTTTCCCGAAGCAGGGTTCGAAAGCGCCGTGGCGGCTGCGGATGAACTATTTCCGCGACCTGGTTGCACTGCGGCACGGCAAGATCCTGGACGACGCGATGGCGTTCCGCCCGTGAGTACTTGTTAACCGCCCGCGGTTAACAAGTACTCACGGGCCCGCGGCCTCGCTCTCGCGCAGCGCCTTGCCCTCCTGCACGTACTGCTCGTACTTCTCGGCGTTCTTGTCGGAGACCCGCGTATCGCGGGCCGGCAATTGCAGTTCGTCCTCGGCCGGAATGCCAGCCTGCAATTCCCGTCCGCGTTCGAGTTCGGCGTCCAGTTCGGCGCCGAAGAGCAACGCCAGGTTGGTGATCCAGAGCCAGAGCAGGAACACGATCACGCCGGCCAGGGAGCCGTACGTCTTGTTGTAGCTGCCGAAGTTGGCGACGTACAGACCGAACAGGACCGACGCCACGATCCACGTCACGATGGCGAGGAACGCGCCGGCGCTGATCCAGCGGAACTTGGGTTGCTTCACGTTGGGCGTGACGTAGTAGAGGATGGCCACGGCCACCACGACGATGCCGAGGACAAACGGCCAGCGGGCAATGTTCCACACGGTCAGGGCGGTGTCGCCGAATCCGATTGTGTCACCCACCGAGCGTGCGACGGGGCCGCTCAGGGCGAGCATCGCCGCAGCGGCCGCGACCAGGACCAGGCCGACGATGGTGACGGCCAGCATCTGGGGCCGGAGCTTCCACACGGGACGCCCCTCCTCGACCTCGTACATGCGGTTCATCGCGCGTCCGAACGCCCCGATGTAGCCGGACGCCGACCACACCGCACCCAGCAGGCCGAGGACGAGAGCCATTCCCGCGGTCGGTGCTGCGACCAGTTGCGCGATGGGTTCGCGCAACGTGTCCACGGCGGAGGACGGCCCGAGGTCGTCGACCATCTGCAGGACCGCGTCGGTGGTGCGCTGTCCCTGACCGAACACTCCCAGCAACGAGACCAGCGCCAGCAGCGCAGGAAACAGCGAGAGGACCGCGTAGTACGTCAGAGCGGCGGCCAGGTCGGTGCACTGGTCGCGCGTGAACTCGTGCGCCGTCTTCCTGATGACGTACCACCAGGACGGTTTCGTCAGGTCCGCGGGCGAATCCGGCTTACGCGGATCGTCGGGTTCCGGTTCGGCGTGCTGATCGTCGTTCATCGGTCACGCCTACCCGGAACGCAGGTCGGGGAAACTGGGGCCCTATTCGCGGTCGGTGCCTGCGGTGAAGTTCGCGACGACCTCTGCCGCGATCTCCCGAAGTTTGACGTTGCGGTTCTGCGAATAGGAAGCGAGTTTGTCGAAGGCGGTGTCGGCGTCGCACTGGAAGGCGGCCATCGTCAGCCCGACAGCTTGGCTGAGGGTTGTTCGCGTATCCAGTGCTTTGCGCAGTTGTTCCGTTTCGAGCTCGCTGTCCGTGACCAGAGTTTCACGAAGCCACGACATTTCGAGATGAACACGCACCCGCGCGACGAGTTCGCTCGGCTGAAACGGTTTGACGATGTAGTCGTCGGCGCCGTGGTTCAGTCCGTCGATGGTCGACTCCGTTCCCGCTCGGGCGGTGAGCAGAACGACCGGGAGCCGTGCCGTCGACTGCTCCGATCGCAGCTCGCGGAGGAAGTCGATGCCGTCACGACCGGGAAGCATGATGTCGCTGAGCACGAGATGCGGCGTGCGGACGGCGACGCGCTTCAGCGCGGACTCCGCGTCGGCGACGGCGTCGACGTGCCAGCCCTGCTCGTGCAGCAATCGTGTGAGGTAGGCCCGCAGGTCCGGATGGTCTTCGACGAGCAGGATGCGGCGGTCCGCCCCGGGTTCGGTCGAGGGCGCGACCTCGGCGAACGGTTCCCGCTGGTCGATGCCGCCGAAGGACGTCACCGCGCCGACGGGTCGGTCGTCTGCCCGCGGGGTCACGCCGTCCGGCGCCGGGACCCGCGGTAGGCGGACGGTGAAGGTGCTGCCCCGGCCCGGTGCGCTGTCGAGATCGACGGAACCACCGAGTGCAGCGGCGAAATCGGCCACCAGGGAAAGCCCGATGCCGACGCCGCCTGATCCGCCGGCCTCGACGCGATAGAACCTGTCGAATACGCGTTCCCGTTCTTCGGCGGGAATGCCCACACCCGTGTCGGTCACGCTCAGCACCAGCCGGCCGGCGTCCTGGCGGAGCGCCACGGATACGGATCCGGACCGGGTGTACTTGACCGCGTTCGACACGAGGTTCAGCACGATCTTCACCCACATCTCGCGGTCCACTTCGACCGGACCGGCGCCTTCGTCGATGTCGACCCGGAGCGCGAGTCCGGCCTGCACGGCGGCGGAATCGAACATGCTCACGCATTCGGCGGTCAACCGGCCGACATCGGTCGGCTCCGGGCGGGGCAGCAGCTGGCCGGCTTCCGCCTTGGACAAATCGAGAAGGTCGTCGACGAGCTGCTGTAGCCGGACCGCTGCCCGGTGGGCGGCCGCGATCGCGTCAGGCTGATCTGCGGGCGACTCGTCCCCGGTCCGCTCTCGCAGAGTCTCGAGGGGGCCCAGCAGCAAGGTCAACGGGGTACGGAACTCGTGACTGACGTTCTGGAAGAACCGCGTCTTCGCCGCGTCCAGTTCCGCCAGCGCAGCCGCGCGGTCCCGTTCGAACTCGTAGGCCAGAGCGTCCGAGATCAGCGTCGACACCTTCGCCGTCACCAACTCGGCGAAGCCCCGATACGCGTCGTCGAACGCGCGATACGGACTGATCCCGAGCACGAGCACACCCACCGGCTCCGCGTGACCCGTCACGATCAACGGACACAGCCGCACCTCCGTCACCGCCTTCGACCCGGCGGACTCGAACTCGCCCGGCACCCGGACACGGTGGCTGGTGACGTCGGTCGCCGGGATCCGGGCGGGCCTGAACTCGCCGTCGTCGTCCACTCCGACGGCACCGACGAGCACGAGGTCGTCGGCGGCGTCGTCGCCCGAGCCGCCGGCGACCTCCCGGCGGAGGTAGATCGCGGCCAGCGGAACGTCTTGTCCGCTGTCGCCGAGTACCCGCACGACCGCACGGCAGGCGTCGACGAGCGGATCGTCGCCGCCCGCGGTGGATACCGTGCCCAGTTGCCGCAGCGTCTCCAGTCGCCGCTCCCCGAGCACGGTCGCGGTCACGTCGGTCGTCGCCACAAAGATGCCGGCGACGTTCCCGTCCTCGTCCTGCACCGGACTGTAGGAGAACGTCCAATACGTCTCCTCGAGGTACCCGTGCCGCAGCAGGTACAGCGGCTGATTCTCCGTGTAGGTCGCCGCGCCGCCCGACATCACCTGCTCGGCGAGCGGTCCCACCTCGTCCCAGATCTCCGCCCAGCACTGCGCCCCGGGTTCGCCGATCGCGGCGGGATACTTGGCGCCGAGGACCCGGGTGTACGGGTCGTTGAAGATCTGCACGAGCTCAGGACCCCACCAGAGCAACATCGGGACCTCGGAGGGCAGCACCGTGCGTACCGCCGCCCGCAACTCGACAGACCAGGTCTCGACCGGGCCCAGCGGCGTGGCCGCCCAATCGGTGCGGCGTAGCCGCTCCCGTGTCTCGCCCGGCCCGGCGAACAACCGCTCCGCCGACCAGGAATTACCGAAACCCGAGCCAGTCACATCCATGGACCTTTCGCCCACCGCCGGTCGCCCGGACCCTTCCAGTTGTCAACAGAGAAATCATGGCCCAGTACCGCGTGCAACCGCCACTTCTGTATTCCGACATTCGGAAGCGAAGTTGGAAACGAGTGACCCGTCCGCCACGGTAGGTGAGTCGTGAGCCACATCACAGCCCACCTCCGAGGAAGAACAGGTCCCGCGCATGCAATTCGACCTACGCGAACGCATCGACAACAGCCCGATGACGCGCTACCAATGGGGCGCCATCGCCATCTGCGGTCTACTCAACGTGCTCGACGGCTTCGACGTCCTCGTCATGGCATTCACCGCCCAGTCGGTATCGCAGGAGTGGGATCTGTCCGGCTCGGTCGTCGGCCTCCTGCTCAGCGCCGGACTGTTCGGCATGGCCGCGGGATCGCTGTTCCTGGCGCCGTGGGCTGACACCATCGGCCGCCGCGCCATGATCCTGCTGTGCCTGGCACTCGCGTCGACGGGCATGCTGCTGTCGGCGGTCAGCCAGAACGCGATGCAACTCGGCCTGCTCCGCGCCCTCACCGGCGTCGGCATCGGCGGAATCCTCGCCAGCAGCAACGTCATCGCCAGTGAGTACGCGTCGAACCGCTGGCGCGGGCTCGCGGTGAGTCTCAACTCCACCGGCTACGCCGTCGGCGCCACCCTCGGCGGAATCATCGCCGTCGTCCTGCAGAACTCGCTCGGCTGGCGCTCGGTGTTCCTGTTCGGCGGACTGTGCACGGCGGCCATCATCCCCGTCGTCTACGCCCGGCTCCCCGAATCGATCGACTTCCTACTCGTCCGGCGACCGGCCAACGCACTCGACCGGATCAATGCCTTCGCCCAGCGGGTCGGTCAGCCGCGACTCGACGAGCTGCCCGCACCGCGTGCCGCCGCCACCGCCGACGCCGGATTCGCGATGCGCGTCCTGCTGTCACCGCAGCGCCGCCGCAGCACACTCCTGGTGTGGTTCGCATTCTTCATGGCGATGTTCGGCTTCTACTTCGTCACCAGCTGGACCCCGAAACTGCTGGTCGAGGCGGGCATGTCCGCGAACCAGGGCGTCACCGGCGGAGTGCTCCTCAACCTCGGCGGCATCTTCGGCGCCACCCTGCTCGGGGCGCTGTCCGCACGTTTCGCCCTGAAGCGTGTGCTCATCGCCTACATGGCGATCGCGGGCGTACTGCTCGTCGTCTTCGTTCCCGCCACCGCGTCCATCGTCATCGCGTTCGGGCTCGGCGCCCTGATCGGCGTCTTCGCCAACGGCTGCATCGCCGGGCTGTACGCGATCACGCCGTCGGTCTACTCGCCCGCCGTCCGGGCCACCGGCGTCGGCTGGGGCATCGGCATCGGCCGCGTCGGCGCGATCGCGTCCCCGATCGTCGCGGGCGCCCTCCTCGACCGCGACTGGTCGCCCACCCAGCTGTACATCCTCGTGGCCGTGTCCTTCGTCCTCGCCGGACTCGCCGTGTCGCGACTGCGGTTCGAGAAGACCGGCGTGGACGCCGGGGACGCCACCGCGGATGCGCCGCTGACCACCCACTGAGGCGGCTCCGCCACCCGTGCGCCTTTCTGGTTGCTGGAACAACCAGAAAGGCGCACGGGCCCGGAGGGCCTAGATCCCGACCTTCGACAGGATCGCCGTCATCGCCGCCTGGACGCCGGTGGACAGGGTGGGCTCCGCGACGGGGGCGAAGAACGGTGAGTGGTTCACCGGCACAGGGTTTCCGCTCTCGAGGGTCTCCGCGGTGTGGCCACCGAACATCCAGAACACCGACGGCACGCCGATCGCCTCGGCGAGCAGACCGAAGTCCTCCGAGCCCATCATCGGAGACGACGGCGTGACGTTGTTCTCGCCCAGCACTTTCTGCAGCTCGGCGACGAGTTCGGCGGTGGCATCGGGATCGTTGTAGTTGCGCGGGAACGTGTACAGCTCCTCGATCAGCGGCTTCGGCGCCCCGGACGCGTCGGCCTCGGCGTAGATGATGCGGCGCAGCGCGGCATTGACCTGCTCACGCACCTCGGGGTCGAGGGTGCGCACGTTGATCGTGAACTCGGCCCGGTCCGCGATGATGTTCTCCTTCAGCCCCGCATGGAACGTGGCGACTGTGACGACCGCCGGCTTCATGGGGTGAACTTCGCGGGACACGATGGTCTGGATGCGGTTGATCATGTTGACGCCCTGGATGATCGGGTCGATCGAATCCTGGGGCTGGGAGCCGTGCGACCCCTGGCCGTAGACGGTGACCTTCAGCGAATCGGCCATGGCCATCGCGTCGCCGCTCGTGACGTGCACGGTGCCGGCCAACATCGGCCCGACGTGCTGCCCGAAAACGATCTCCGGCTTGGGTGCCCGGTCCCACAGGCCGTCCTCGACCATCGCCTTCGCCCCGGCGGCCGTTTCCTCGCCGGGCTGGAAGAGGAACACGATCGTTCCGGCCCACGCCTCCCGCGCGCCTGCGAGCAGTTCGGCGACGGTGAGCAGGGTGGCCACGTGTGTGTCGTGGCCGCAGCCGTGCATCACCGGCACCTCGGTGCCGTCGTCGAGGTGTCCGGTGGCGGCGCTGGCGTAGTCGACGCCGGTGTCTTCCGCGATCGGCAGCCCATCGGAATCGGCGCGGAAGGCCACCGTGGGGCCCTCACCGTTGGTCAGGACACCGACCACTCCGGTGCCGCCGCAGACGAACGTGTCGATCCCGAGGGCGACGAGGGAACTCTGGATCAGCTCGGCGGTCTTGTGTTCCTGCATGGACAGTTCCGGGTGCGCGTGCAGGTGGTAGTAGAGGTCGTGCATCTTCGTCCGCAGCTCGTCGGTGAGCGCGATCGGCAGGTCGGTCATGGAGCCTTCTTTCGAATCAGGTGAAGGTGAGATATCTCCGCGTATCGATTCTTACTCGATGGTCGCGAGCTCGGCCGGGCTCTGGTCGTTCTTGTTCCGCAGGAACCAGGCGAGGACCGCCGTCACGATCACCGCGATGGCGGTGGACGACAGCGCGAGGCTCGGCATCGCCGGAACCACGACGAACGTGACGACCGCGGCCACCAGCAGCGCGACCACCGTGGCCCGGGGCTGCTTCATCGACACGATCGCCTGCACGAGGACCGCCCCCAGGACCGAGGGAAGGATGTAGGAACGGGTGACGGTCACGATGTCGGCGGGAATCACGCTGATCAGCCAGGTGCCGAGCAGCCCCACGAACACGGCCAGGGACACGAGGTGCACCATCGCGGCGCCGCAGATCGCCAGGACCGCAGCCAGTTCGGCCCGCTTGGTTCCCGGTTTGGCTCCGATGTTCGTCTGCGCGATCAGCGCGGCCGGCAACAGCTTGTTCGCGATGTTGCCGATCATGAACGCCTGGTACATCGCGGCCGGGCCGAGGATGGGGAAATAGGTCAGGGGTTCGACCAGCCAGATGATGAAGAATGTCCCGGCCACCGCGGCGAACGCGGTCCACAACTGGCCTGCGGTGACGTCCACCTCACCCGAGAACACCAGGTACAGGGGCGCACCGATCGACAGGAGCAACCCCACGATCATCGTGATCCGACCCCAGCGGGACGTCGTCTTGTCGAACTCGGCGAGTTCACGCGCGCCGGTGGACACCGTTACGGCTTCGTCGGTAGTCATCGAAAAGTCCTTTCCGTGCGTGTCGTGAATCAGGAGGTGACCAGGTAGGTGACGGTGAGGGCGACGAGGATCGAAATACCCAGCCCCCATTCACGGAGCCAGCCCTTGCCGAACGTCCGGGCCACGAACAGGCAGATCCCCATTGCGGCCGCGGAGGCGGCGAACGCAACGATGTGATAGCTGGACTTCGTGAGTTCCTGGAAGCCCAGCGACGCGAACGCGCCGATCAGGGCCGCGGACGGAACGACCGCCATCAACGCCGGATTCACCGTGCGGATCTTCGCGTCACCCCGCTTGAGCAGCGGAGTGAGGACGAGCGCGGACAGCATCCACATCACGCCGCCGATGCTCATCGCTAAGAATGCGACGACGAAGACGTTCTGGGTGTACGTGTCGGCGCCGAGTTTCGCGCCCATGGAGTCGGCGGCGATGCTGGCCGCGGACACGTCGTACGCGGCGGAACCGATCAGGCCGATGCGGGCCAGGACGGCGGGCGTGCCGAAGAGGGCGAGCAGGGCGATCGCCACGAGGCAGACCGCCAGGGACGGTCCGATCGCCGAGACGGCGCCGGAGCGGAACGAGACTTTCATGTCTTCCGGCGACATGTCCGCGACGGGTGCCACCTTGCGGACCGCGGTCATGTAGATCGCCGACTGCACGACTATGACGACGAAGATGCCGGCAACGGCCACCCAGAGAACAGGCGAGTTGGCGACAGCCATGATGTCCGTGGATGCCCCACTAGCAGTCACATTCATGAATCTCCCAGGGAGAGTGAGCAACCGGTGAACCGATTGCTCGAGCGATGTGAGGGTGATCCGGTGGATCACCTCGGCTGACACCCGCTCTGTTCCGTAACCTGAGAGTTTGGAGACACACTCGTGCGAGTGGTCATCGTGCCCCGTCGGTGAACGTGCCGTTACAGCCGACACGCTGCTCTCCAGAGTTCCCGACCCTGACTGTCCTGGTGCCTGAGAGTTTGTGGGTACTTGCTCCTTCGGCGCCCGGGACACGGTCCCGGAACTCTCCAGCCAGGTTCATAGGGAGAAACCATCGAGATGGTTCCGAATCGAACTGACTCGAGACGTACTGTTCCGCAGACGTATTACGAAAGCATGACTTCACCGTTCCGGCGTGTTAACTCACAACAGTTCCTGGTCGGAAATCGCCAGTGCGCGTTCGCATGCCGAACACCCCATGTGAGTGGCAAAGCGTGCGCCAGCACACTTTGCCACTCACATGGGGGTCAGCCGTGGACGTGGAGTGGCTTGCCTGCCACTGCCATCAGTGCCTCACCGAGCGCCTCGCCCTGCGTGGGGTGGGCGTGCACGAACTTCGCCGCCTGAGCTGCCTCGACCTGGAAGTTGTACATCAGCTGCGCCTCACCGATCAGCTCACCGACACGGTCGCCGACCATGTGCACGCCGACCACGACCCCGGTCGGCGCCACCACGAGTTTGACCGCCCCCGACGTCTTGAGGATCTGGCTCTTGCCGTTGCCGGCGAGGTCGTAGGTGACGGTCTCGACGGTCTCGCCGAACTTCTCCCGGGCCGCGGTTTCGGTCAACCCGACGGACGCGACCTCGGGGTGGGAGTAGGTGACCCGCGGGATGCCGGTCTCGTCGATGACGTCCGGACGGAGCCCGGCGATTTCCTCGGCCACGAAGATGCCCTGTTGGAACCCGCGGTGGGCCAGCTGGAGCCCGGGGACGATGTCGCCGACCGCGAAGACGTTCGGCACCGCGGTGCGCAGTCGATCACTGGTCACCACGAAGCCCTTATCGAGCATCACTCCGGTCTCCTCATACCCCATGGACGCGGTGTTGGGTCCGCGCCCCACTGCGACCAGCACGACGTCGGCGTCGAGGACGTCGCCGGAGTCCAGGGTGACGGACACCGCATCCTCGTCCTGCGTCACCTCCGTCACCCGCACACCTGTCTTCGCGACGATCTTGCGACGACGGAACGCCCGCTCGAGGTACTTGGAGATCGTCTCGTCCTCGTTCGGCACCAGCCGCGGCATCGCCTCGACGATCGTCACCGACGCACCGAACGACGCCCAGACACTGGCGAATTCGACGCCGATGACGCCGCCGCCCAGGATGATCGCCTTCTTCGGGACGGACGGCAACACGAGAGCCTCGTCGCTGGTGACGACCCGGCCACCGATGGCGATGCCGGGCAGCGTCTTCGGGGACGAACCGGTCGCCAAAATGACGGCGGCGCCCGTGATCAGCTCGCCGTCGACCTCCACTCCGTTGGGTCCGACCAACCGTCCGCGGCCGTTGACGACGGTGATGCCGTACGAGTCGACGAGGCCCTGCAGCCCCTTGTGCAGGCGGGTGACGATCGTGTTCTTGTAGCTCAGCACCTTCTCGAGGTCCACACCCTCGAACGTGACGTCGATACCGAACTGCGAGGCGGTGCGGGCACTGTCCGCGACCTCGGCGGAGTGCAGCAGCGCCTTCGTCGGAATGCACCCCTGATGCAGGCAGGTGCCGCCCAGTTCGTTCTCCTCGACGAGGATGACCGAACGGCCCAGTTCGGCCGAGCGGATGGCGGCCGCGTAGCCGCCGGAACCGCCGCCGAGGATGACGACATCTGCAGATCGGTGGGACATGGGAACTCCTTGCTGGAACGGAAGAGGGTGGGGTTCAGTGAACTGCGGTTGCGGCGACGGCCTCCGCGTGGAGGCGGCCGGCCCGATAGGAGGAGCGCACGAGCGGACCGGACAGGACGCCGAGGAAGCCGATCTCGCGGGCGATCCCGTCGAGCATGACGAACTCGTCCGGCGTCGCCCACCGTGCCACCGGATGGTGCCGGGCCGACGGCCGCAGATACTGCGTGATCGTGATCAACTGGCAGCCGGCCGCGTGCAGGTCCCGGAGGGCCTGAATCACCTCGTCCGTGGTCTCCCCCATCCCGAGGATCAGGTTCGACTTGGTGATCAGGCCGTCCTCCCGAGCCCGTGTGATCACCTCGAGGGACCGCTCGTACGTGAAGGCAGGGCGGATACGACGGAATATCCGGGGAACAGTCTCCACATTGTGCGCGAGTACTTCCGGGCGGGTGTCGAACACCTCGCGTAGCTGCGCGGCATCGGCGTTGAAATCGGGGATCAGCAGTTCGACGCCGGTGCCCGGGCACAGTTCGTGAATCTGCCGGACCGTCTCCGCGTACAGCCAGGCGCCGCCGTCCGGCAGATCGTCGCGGGCAACCCCGGTGACGGTGGCGTACCGCAGGCCCATGGTCTGCACCGACTCCGCGACCCTCCTGGGTTCGCCCCGGTCGAGTGTGGCGGGCCGGCCTGTGTCGATCTGGCAGAAGTCGCACCGCCGGGTGCACTGGCTTCCGCCGATGAGGAACGTCGCCTCTCGGTCCTCCCAGCATTCGAAGATGTTGGGACATCCCGCTTCCTGGCACACGGTGTGCAGGTTCTCGCGTTCGACGAGGGCGGCGAGGTCCCGGTATTCGGGGCCTGTCCGCATCTGCACCTTCATCCACGACGGTTTGCGTTCGACCGGGGTCTGAGCGTTGCGGACTTCGAGGCGGAGCAGTCGGCGGCCGTCAGGCTGTGCAGTCATGGGGGGACTCCTAGGGCCGGTCGAAACCGGTCGGTATGCGTCGTCGGACCCGCGCGGTGGACAGCGCGGAACCGGGGCAGGCGATTGGGGAGAGCGAGCACACTTCGACAACCGTTGCGGCTGCGGGCATCTGGGCTCTCATCGTCCGGCGTGTGCGGTCACGTCGGAGCGAAGATGCATCGAGGATGCCAAACGACGAGGACTTTTGGCAACACCGTCGGTCCAAGGAGACAAACCCGCGGCGTCTGTGTACTGTTTGGCCAATCACAACTGAAGACGCCGTTGACGCGCAGCGGGAGAACCTCCGTTTCGGAGGCGCCGTAGGAGCAACTTCCTCCCCGGGAATCTCTCAGGCCCCAGTACCGCAGCGCAGAGGCAACTCTGGAGAAAGTATCGGCCGTAAAGCCGGAACTTACCGAAGGTGAAGAGCACGCCGCAGTTGCGGTGCGCCCAAACTCTCAGGTTTCAGGACAGAGCGGGGAGGTGCCCCCTTGTCGATGTCCGGTGCGGTCCGGACTCAACGAAACCGGAGTCACCTCGTGCCAGCAGAACCCCGCACCGCCACCCACGGCGTGCCGCTCACCAGCGACTTTCCGTCCCGCCACATCGGTCCTGATGCTTCCGCGTCGCGGCGGATGCTCGACGCCCTCGGTTACGACAGTCTCGCGAACCTGATCGACAGCGCGGTGCCGGACCAGATCCGCAGCTCACAGCCCTTGAATCTGCCCGCGGCGCGGTCCGAGCAGCAGGTGCTCGCCGACCTGCGGGCACTGTCGGAGCGCAACGAGATCCGCGTCCAGATGATCGGTCTCGGATACTCCGACACCATCACGCCCGCGGTGTTGCGGCGGAACATGCTCGAGTCCCCCGCCTGGTACACCGCCTACACGCCGTATCAGCCGGAGATCTCCCAGGGCCGGCTGGAGGCGCTGCTGACGTTCCAGACCGTCATCGAGGATCTCACCGCCCTTCCCCTGGCCGGCGCGTCGCTGCTCGACGAGGCGACCGCCGTGATGGAGGCGGTGCTGCTGATGCGACGCGCGAACAAGTCGAAGTCCGCCACCAACCGCGTCGTCCTCGACGCAGACTGCCTGCCGCAGACGCTGGCCGTCGTCCGGGGACGAGCGAAGGCGGTGGGCATCGAGGTGGTGGTCGCGGAACTGTCCGGGGAGCTGCCCGACGGTGACATGTTCGGGGTGGTCTTCCAGGCGCCCGGTGCGAGCGGCGCGGTCCGCGACCTGGCTCCGATGATCGCCGCGGCGAGGGCGCGCGGCGCGCTGACCACGGTCGCGGCGGACCTGCTGTCGCTGACGATCCTGACGCCGCCCGGCGAGCAGGGCGCCGACATCGCTGTCGGGTCGGCGCAGCGTTTCGGTGTGCCCCTGTTCTTCGGCGGACCGCATGCCGGCTACATGGCCGTGCGCGGCGGGCTCGAGCGCATGCTGCCCGGCCGTCTCGTCGGAGTGTCCGTCGACGTCGACGGGAAGACGGCCTACCGGCTGGCTCTGCAGACCCGCGAACAGCACATCCGGCGTGACAAGGCGACCAGCAACATCTGCACGGCGCAGGCACTGCTTGCGAACGTCGCCGCGATGTACGCCGCCTACCACGGTCCGGAAGGGCTGCGCGCCATCGCAAATAGGGTGCACGACCACGCGACGACCATCGCCGGAAGCCTGCGCGCCGCCGGTCACACAATCGTCCACGACAGCTTCTTCGACACGGTTCTCGTGCGGGTCCCGGCGGGTGCCGGGGCGATCGTGGAGTCGGCCGATCGGGACGGCATCAACCTCCGCCTCGTCGACGCCGATCACGTTGCGATCGCCTGCGACGAGTGCACCACCGACGACATCGTCCGGCGGGTGGTCGCCGTGTTCGGTGCGCAGCCGACGACCGTCGCGGCGGCCGAACTGCCTTCGGCACTCGCCAGGACGTCGAACTACCTGCAGCACCCTGTGTTCCACGATCACCGCTCGGAAACCGCGATGCTCCGCTTCCTGCGCACACTGTCGGACAAGGACCTCGCGCTCGACCGCACTATGATCCCGCTCGGATCGTGCACGATGAAACTCAACTCCGCTGTCGAGATGGAACCCATCAGCTGGCCCGGGTTCGCGTCCATCCACCCGTACGCCCCGGTCGCGCAGACGGCCGGCTACCTCGAGCTCGTCGCCGACCTGGAACGCTGGCTCGGCGAGATCACCGGCTACGACCGGGTCTCGTTGCAGCCCAACGCCGGATCCCAGGGTGAGCTGGCCGGGCTGCTCGCGATCCACGGCTATCACGAATCCCGCGGCGACTTCGGACGCAACGTCTGCCTCATCCCCCAGTCCGCGCACGGCACCAACGCGGCGTCCGCGGTTCTCGCGGGCATGAAGGTCGTCGTCGTCGCGACCGCGGAGAACGGCAACATCGACTTGGGCGACCTACGCGCGAAGATCGCGGCGCACGAGGGCGCGGTGGCCGCGATTATGCTGACCTACCCGTCCACGCACGGCGTGTACGAGAGCGACGTGCGGACGGTCTGCGATCTGGTGCACGAGGCCGGCGGGCAGGTGTATGTCGACGGCGCGAACCTCAATGCGCTGGTCGGCCTCGCACAGCCAGGTAAGTTCGGCGGCGACGTGTCACACCTGAACCTGCACAAGACGTTCTGCATCCCGCACGGCGGCGGTGGTCCCGGTGTCGGGCCTGTCGCGGTGCGCGAGCATCTGGCGCCGTTCCTGCCCGGTAATCCGCTGGGCGGCGACGACCTCGGCACCCCGGTGTCGGCGGCCAACTACGGATCGGCCGGCATCCTGCCCATCACGTGGGCGTACATCGCACTCATGGGACCGGACGGGCTGACGAGCGCCACCGAAACCGCGGTTCTCGCAGCCAATTACGTCGCCCGGTCGCTGGATCGGCATTTCCCGGTCCTCTACACGGGCCCGTCCGGTCTGGTGGCACACGAGTGCATCCTCGACCTCCGGCCCATCACCAAGTTGACCGGCGTCACCGCCGAGGATGTCGCGAAGCGATTGATCGACTACGGCTTCCACGCGCCCACCCTGTCGTTCCCCGTCAACGGCACCCTGATGGTCGAGCCGACCGAGTCCGAGGATCTGGCCGAACTCGACCGCTACATCGAGGCGATGGTGTCGATCCGCCGCGAGATCGACCTGGTCGGCGATGGCGTGTGGCCGCTCGAGCGCAGCCCACTGCGTCAGGCCCCGCACACCGCCGAACAGGTGACCGCGGACGAATGGGACCTGCCCTACCCCCGCCACCTCGCCGCCTACCCCGTCGCGTCGCTTCGCGCCGCCAAGTACTGGCCCCCGGTGCGTCGCATCGACGGCGTCCACGGCGACCGCAACCTCGTCTGCTCGTGCCCGGCGCCCGAGGCCTTCGAGAACACCACCGACATCGACACTTCGGCCATCGCCGAGACCCCCGAGGAGGCCTTCGCATGACCCTCACCACGACGCCCGCGTCCCCGCTGCTCGGCGAGCACGGCGCGCTGGGAGCCCATTTCACCGACTTCGCGGGCTGGCAGATGCCGCTGAAGTACGACAGCGAACTCGCCGAGCACCACGCCGTCCGCAAGACCGCCGGACTGTTCGACCTCTCGCACATGGGCGAGATCGCGGTCACCGGACCCGAATCCGGAGCGGTCCTGGATTATGCTCTGGCCGGCGAACTCTCGAAGATCGGCGTCGGCAGAGCCAAGTACTCCCTCCTGTGCAATGCGGACGGCGGAGTCATCGACGATCTGGTCGTCTACCGTCTCGCCAACGAGCATTTCCTCGTGGTGGCCAATGCGGCCAACGCGCCGACGGTGCACCGCGAACTGGCGGCACGCGTCGAGGGTTTCTCCGCGAACGTCGACGATCAGTCCGCGGAGACCGCACTGATCGCGGTGCAGGGACCGGCCGCGCAGGGCATCGTGCAGTCCCTCGTTCCCGCCGAGCAGGTCGACACTGTGGCGGAGTTGAAGTACTACGCGGTCGCGCGCGCGGTGGTCGCCGGCATCGACGTCCTCCTCGCCCGTACTGGGTACACCGGGGAGGACGGCTTCGAGCTGTACGTGCCGAACGAGCTGTCCGTACAGTTGTGGCGCGCATTGCTCGACGCCACCACGACCCGCGGCGGCGTCCCCGCCGGCCTCGCCTGCCGCGACACCCTCCGCCTCGAGGCCGGAATGGCGCTGTACGGCCACGAACTGACCCTCGACACGAATCCGTACGAGGCCGGGCTCGGCAAGGTGGTCCGGCTGAACAAGGAATTCGTCGGCCGCGATGCCCTGCAGAGGTTGTCGGATCAGTCCCCGCAGCGGGTGCTCGTCGGCCTCGCCGGAGGCGGCCGCCGGGCCGCGCGTGCCGAGTACACCGTGTTGGACGCGGCCGGTGAGTCAGCGGTCGGCACCATCACGTCCGGGGCGTTGTCTCCGACGCTCGGGCATCCGATCGCGCTCGCGTTCGTGGACGTCGCGTTCCGCGAACCGGGCACCGAACTGACGGTGGACATCCGCGGCAAGAAGGAACCGTTCGTGGTCACGCCGTCGCCGTTCTACCGCCGCTCCTGAGCCGTTCCCTCCCACTTCAGCCCCGAAAGGGTCACATATGTCTTCGCACGCCTTCCCCGACGACCGCAGCTACACCGACGACCACGAGTGGGTCCTGATCGAGCCGGGCGCCGCCCTCCCCGACGAACCGGTCCGCGTCGGCATCACGTCGGTCGCCGTCAACTCGCTCGGCGAGCTGGTCTTCGTCGACCTGCCGGAGGTCGGTGCGACCATCGTCGCCGGCGAATCGTGCGGCGAGGTCGAGTCGACCAAGACCGTGTCCGAGCTGTATCCGCCGGTGAGCGGCCGGGTCACCCTGATCAACACCGCCGCCGTCGACGACCCGGGACTGGTCACCTCCGACCCGTACGGCGAGGGCTGGCTGTTCGCCGTCCAGCCGTCCGCCGCCGGTGAGCTCCTCACCGCGGCCGAGTACGCCGAGAAGAACGGGGTGCAGGCATGAGCGTCCTGAACCGCGATCTCGCGGATTTCGATCCGGACGTCGCCGCACTGATCGGCAAGGAGCTGGGGCGCCAGCGCACCGGCCTCGAGATGATCGCGTCGGAGAACCACGCACCGCTTTCGGTGATGCAGGCGCAGGGGTCCGTGCTGACCAACAAGTACGCCGAGGGGTACCCGGGCAGGCGCTACTACGGCGGCTGCGAGCACGTCGACGCGATCGAGCAGCTCGCCATCGACCGCGTCAAGTCGCTGTTCGCCGCCGAATACGCCAACGTGCAACCGCATTCCGGTGCCACCGCGAACGCGTCGGTGATGCACGCGCTGATCAAGCCGGGCGACACGATCCTCGGACTGTCCCTCGCCGACGGCGGCCACCTCACGCACGGCATGCGCCTCAACTTCTCCGGCAAGCTCTACAACGTCGCCGCCTACGGGGTGTCCGAGCAGGACTACCGCATCGACATGGACGAGGTGGCGAAGGCGGCACGCGAGCACCGGCCGCAACTGATCATCGCCGGCTGGTCCGCCTACCCCCGGCACCTGGACTTCGCCCGCTTCCGGGAAATCGCCGACGAGGTCGGCGCATACCTGATGGTCGACATGGCCCACTTCGCGGGCCTGGTCGCCACCGGATTCCACCCGTCCCCCGTCCCGCACGCACACGTCGTCACGTCGACGACGCACAAGACCCTCGGCGGACCCCGCGGCGGCATCATCCTGACCAACGACGCCGCCATCGCGAAGAAGATCAACTCCGCGGTATTCCCCGGCCAGCAGGGCGGCCCACTGGAACACGTGATCGCAGGCAAGGCAACGGCATTCAAGATGGCGGCCGAACCCGACTTCGCGGAGCGTCAGGAACGCTGCCTCGACGGTGCGAAGGTCCTCGCCGAACGGCTCAGCCGACCCGACGTCAAGGAAGCCGGAATCAGCGTCCTCACCGGCGGCACGGACGTGCACCTCGTCCTCGTCGACCTGCGGGATGCCGCCATCGACGGGCAGCAGGCCGAGGACCGCCTCGACGCGATCGGAATCACCGTCAACCGCAACGCCGTCCCGTTCGATCCGCGGCCGCCGATGGTGACGTCCGGTCTGCGCATCGGCACGCCGGCACTCGCCGCCCGCGGCTTCGGCCGCGACGACTTCGTGACGGTCGCAGACCTGATCGCCCAGGCACTGGTCGCAGCGGACGGCGCCGACACGACAAGACTCGCCGCCGAAGTGCGGGTACTGGCCGACAAGTACCCCCTCTACCCGGGTCTATAAAGTCGTGACGATCAGTGTGTTCGACCTGTTCTCGGTCGGTATCGGACCCTCGAGTTCGCATACGGTCGGGCCGATGCGGGCAGCGGGCACGTTCGTCGACGACCTCGACACACTCGGCCTTCTCGGGGACGTCGCCGGTGTCCGTGTCGATCTGTACGGATCGCTCGCGGCCACCGGCGCCGGCCACGGCACCATGTCGGCGATCCTCCTCGGCCTCGAGGGGTATCGGCCGGAAACCATCGCCACCGAGGAGATGGAGACGCGACTCGACGAGGTGCGGGCGAGTCGGCGGATCCGCCTCGGCGGGACCGCCGACATCCCGCTCGCCGAGGACGAGATGGTGCTGCACCCGTTGACGGTCCTCGATTTTCACCCCAACGGAATGACCCTCACCGCCACCGGCGTGACCGGCCGTGAACTGCACGCGCAGACGTACTTCTCGATCGGCGGCGGATTCGTCGTCACCGGCGCCGAACCGGAGCTGCCCGTCGACGCGGGCGCGACTTCGCTGTCGTTCGGGTCTGCGCTCGAACTGCTCGACCTCAGCGAGCACTACGGGCTCACGATCAGCGAGGTCATGCTCGAGCACGAACGCGCCCTCCGGCCCGAGCCGGAGGTCCGGGCGCGGCTCCTGCACATCCGGGACGTGATGGTCGAGTGCCAGCAACGCGGAATCAGCCGGGACGGGTACCTGCCCGGCAGTCTGCGGGTACGCCGCCGCGCCCGCGGCTGGTACGAGCGGCTGAATGAGGAGGATCCGGGTCGTGATCCCGCGTTCGCCGAGGACTGGGTGAACCTGGTGGCGCTCGCCGTCAACGAGGAGAACGCGTCCGGCGGACGGATCGTCACCGCCCCCACCAACGGGGCGGCCGGCATCATCCCGGCGGTCCTGCACTACGCGCTGCACTACACCCCCGCCGGGAAGGCCGACCCGGACGGAACGACGGTGCGATTCCTGCTGGCGGCCGGCGCAATCGGATCCCTGTACAAGGAACGGGCCTCGATCTCCGGGGCCGAGGTGGGCTGTCAGGGCGAGGTGGGTTCCGCGGCGTCCATGGCCGCCGCCGGGCTCGCCGAGATCCTCGGCGGCAGCCCGCAGCAGGTGGAGAACTCGGCGGAGATCGCGATGGAACACAGTCTCGGTCTGACGTGTGATCCCATCGGCGGCCTGGTGCAGATTCCGTGCATCGAGCGCAACGCCATCTCGGCGGGCAAGGCGATCAACGCCGCCCGGATGGCGCTGCGCGGCGACGGCACCCACCGAGTCAGCCTGGACCAGGTGATCGAGACGATGCGGGCCACCGGCGCCGACATGAGCTCGAAGTACAAGGAGACCTCCACCGGCGGTCTCGCCGTGAACGTGTCGGTGAACCTCGTCGAATGCTGACGTAAGTCCTCTAGGGCCAGTGAATGAACGCGGTGCCGGGGATCCGATCGGGATCCCCGGCACCGCGGTCACGCATGTGCGGGCTGCAACAGACCTATTCGGTCGAATCGCTCCGCACGGTCGG
The DNA here is from genome assembly GCF_030058635.1 of Rhodococcus sp. IEGM 1305. Lineage (NCBI taxonomy): Bacteria > Bacillati > Actinomycetota > Actinomycetes > Mycobacteriales > Nocardiaceae > Rhodococcus > Rhodococcus sp. IEGM 1305. The sequence continues at coordinate 443,620 of NZ_JASHKX010000001.1, read as the reverse complement.
AGAGTCGCTGGGTGGTGTCTGCCGCGTCGAGGAGCGACAGTTCGCGGTGGAGTACCGCACCCACCCGGGTGCAGAACGCCGTGGATTCGTCTGCTGCGTCCGGGAATTCGGGAATCACCTCGTCCACGATGCCGCTCGCGAGGAGGTCGGACGACCGGATTCCCTGCCGGGCGGCCATGTCCGGAGCGTGTGCGATGTCGTGGTGCAGGATCGCGCTCGCACCTTCGGGTGGGAGGGGTGAGAGCCAGCCGTGCTGGGCCGCGAGCACCCGGTCGGCCGGGATCAACGCGAGCGCGCCGCCACCGGTGCCCTGCCCGAGCAGTAGGGAGATGGTGGGGACGTCGAGCGAGACCATGTCGGCGATGCAGCGGGCGATCTCACCGGCCAGACCGCCTTCCTCCGCCTCCTTCGACAATGCCGCGCCCGCGGTGTCGATGACCGTCACCAACGGCAGGTTCAGTTCCGCCGCCAGCCGCATTCCCCGGCGGGCTTCCCGCAGAGCGCCCGGGCCGAGTGGCGACCGCGTGGTCTGCCCTCGACGGTCCTGCCCGAGCAGGACGCACGGCATGTCACCGAACCGGACGAGGGCGAGGATCAAGCCCGGATCGACCTCGCCCTGACCGGTTCCGTTGAGCGGAAGAACATCCGACGCGGAGTGGAACATCACCTCCCGCACCCCCGGCCGGTCCTCGCGGCGCGAGGCGACCACCGAATCCCAGGCGGGGACGTCCGGCAGACTCTCGTGGACGGGGGCGTCCGCGAGCGACGGCCGGCCACCACGGCCGGAGGTGATGATGCGCAGCGCGCGGTCGACGATCTCGGCGAGCTGATCCGGCGGCCGCACCGCGTCGATGAGTCCGTGCGCGTGCAGGTTCTCGGCGGTCTGGACCCCCGCCGGGAACGGCGACTCGTACAGCGCCTCGAACACGCGCGGTCCGAGGAAACCGACGAGCGCTCCCGGTTCCGCGATGGTGACGTGCCCCAGCGACCCCCAGGACGCGAACACTCCGCCGGTCGTGGGGCTCCGCAGGTAGACGAGGTACGGCAGGTGCGCCTCCTTGTGCTTGATCACCGCCGCCGTGATCTTGACCATCTGCAGGAACGCGGTCGTTCCCTCCTGCATTCGCGTGCCACCCGACGTGGGCAGGGCGAGCAGCGGAAGGCGCTCGCGCGTGGCGCGCCGGATCGCGGCGACGAGACGCTCGCCGGCGGCCACTCCGATGGAGCCGCCGAGAAAGCCGAATTCGCAGACGAGGATTGCCGTTCGGCGGCCACGGATGGTGGCCACTCCGGTCAGCACCGCCTCGTCGAGGCCGGTCTTCTCCTGTGCGCGAAGAAGTTCGTCGGCGTACTCGGGGTCCGCCGCGACCTGGATCGGGGGCGTGTCCCAGGACTCCCACGTGCCGGCGTCGACTACGAGGTCGAGCAGTTCGGGAGCGGTCAGGCGAGCCATCAGCTGCACTCTTTCAGCCACGACATCACGGTGTCGTTGTCCGCGCCGAGGACCGGTGGTGCGGTGTGCCGGGTCTCGGTGACCTCGGTGCCGTCCGGTTCGAAGAACCGCAGGGGCGGGCCGGGCAGCGTGATGTTGCCGAGTGTGCGGTGGTCGACGTCGACGAGCAGTCCCTGCGACTTGGTCTGCTCCCATTCGTAGACTTCGGAGATCGTCCGGACGCGTCCCGCGGGCACTCCGATGCGGTCGAGTTCGACGAGAAGTTCGTCGCTGGTGTACGCGCCGAACGCGTCCTCGACCAGTTCCAGGACCTGCTTGTGGTTCTCGACGCGTTCGGGATTCGTGGCCATTCCGGGGGTTTCCGGATCGAGGTGGAAGCCCGCGCAGAACCGCTTCCACAGTCCTTCGCTGCCGACCGAGATCTGGACGGCGCCGTCGGCGGTGCGGAACAGCCCGTAGGGCGAGATCGAGGGATGGTGGTTGCCCTGCGCCTCACCGACCTCGCCGGCGACGGTCCACTTCGTCCCTTGGAAGGCGTGCACGCCGACGACGCTGGCCAGCAACGACGTTCGCACGACGCGGCCCCGTCCGGTGCGCTCACGTTCCTGCAGGGCGGCGACGACGCCGAACGCCCCGTACATGCCGGCGAGCAGGTCCGCGATGGGCACGCCGACGCGCTGGACGTCGTCAGGATTGGGGCCGGTCAGCGACATCAGTCCGGCCTCGCCCTGCGCGATCTGGTCGTACCCCGCGCGTCCGCCTTCGGGTCCGTCGTGACCGAAACCGCTGATGGACAGGACGACCAGGCGCGGGTTCAGCTCCGCGAGCCGTTCGGTGGTGAATCCCAGGCGGTCGAGGACGCCGGTGCGGAAGTTCTCCATGAGGACGTCGGCGCGCCGGACGAGGGATTCGAGGGTGGCGTGTCCGTCTTCGGCCTTGAGGTCGAGGGTGATCGACTTCTTGTTCCGATTCGCGGACAGGAAGTACGTCGATTCCCGCTCGGCGTCGGCAGGCTCCACGAAGGGCGGCCCCCATCCGCGGGTGTCGTCGCCGCCGTGCGGGGTCTCGATCTTGATGACGTCGGCGCCGAGGTCGCCGAGCATCATCGCCGCGTGGGGGCCCGCGAGTGCGCGGGTCAGATCGACGACGACCACTCCTTGCAGCGGACCTGTGCGCTCCATCGTGTTCGTGGACATGTGAAACCACCCGTTACTTCCTGGCGAGAGCCGCGAGAGCTGGACTGTTGGTGCAGTGACCTAGTGGACTAGCCAATTAAATGAAACATCTGATCCGACCGATGTCAAGAGGTGAAAATCGACGCAATGACGCGGGGAGGCGGGCCGGTCGCCTCCCCGCCGGCCGTCAGAGCCAGCCGGGCACCACGAGAATCGCCCAGGCCACGAGTGGCCCGATGGCCACGACGAGGGCGCTGTACTTCAGGATCTGCTTGTAGAAACGGTCTCGATCGACGTTCTGTGCGTTCGCGAGGACCAGCGCTCCGTTGGTCGAGAACGGGCTGACGTCCACGATGGTCGAAGAGATGGCGAGCGCGACGATGACGCCCACCGCGCCCACCTCGCCGGCGAGGAGGAAGGGGACGGCGAGCGGAATGGTCGCTCCCAGAATCGCCGTGGACGACGCGAATGCGGAGACGATGGCCCCGATGTAGCAGAGCAGAAGAGCGACGAGAAGAGGCATCCCCAGGCTGGCCACCGCGTTTCCGACGTACTCGACGGTGCCCGCCTCCTGCAGGACCCCCACGAAGGTGAGCACGCCGCCGATGAGCAGAACCGTCGACCAGCTGATCTGAGCGATCGCACCCTTCTGCGCCTTAGGCGAGGCGAGCGCCAGGACGACGGCCACCGTCATCGAGATGAACCCCACGTCCAGGTCGAGGATCAGCGAGAACACCGCGAGCGCGGCGAGACCGACCAGAGTGAGGGCCTGATCGAATGTGACTCCGGGGCGTGCGGGTGCGCCCGCGAGGGTCGCCGTCGGGCGCACCTTGGTCGCGGTGGCCCCTCCGGACCCCGAGCCACCTCCGGTCGCGGGCACTCCTCCGCCCGAGCCACCGGCACCAGTTCCTTCGGTGTTCTCGGCGCCGTCGTCGTGCACGCTGCGCCCGATCAGGTCCCGACCGCCCAGGAAGACGAACAGGAGCACCCCGATAGCGGCGTTGAACAGGAGGCTTCCGAGGAACAGGGTGAGCGGGCTGTTGGTCAATCCCGCCTTGGACGCGATGTCGTTGACCGTGACGCCGTAGATGCTGATCGGCGAGAAGCCGCCTGCCTGCGCTCCGTGGACGACCATCATGCCCATCAGGAGGGCGTTGATCTTGTAGCGGGCGGCGAAGCCGAGAGCGATCGGCGCGACGATCGCGACGGCGGCAGGGCCGAGCGCGCCGATCGAGGTGAGTACCGCCGTGATCCCGAACATCACCCAGGGGATCAGCGCGACACGACCGCGGACCAGCCGGACCGCCCCGCGGACCATGAGGTCGACGGTCCCGTTGTTCTGGGCGATCGCGAAGAGGTAGGTGATGCCGACCAGCGTCAGGAACAGGCTGCTGGGGAATCCGGCGATGATGTCGTCGCTGCTCATGTGCAGTGACAGGGTTCCGACGAAGAAGGCGGCAACGAAGCCGAGAGCGCCCATGTTCACGGGCAGCACGGTCGCCGCCAGGAACATGACAGCGAGCGCAAGTATGGGGATCAACTCGGTCGACATGAAAGTCTCCGGTTCTGTGGCAGTGGCATCTGGTCTCGACCGCCGCCGGCGAGCAAATTGACTCAGTGGCAGATTGGCCTAGCCACTTCATAAAAGCAGTGTCGTGGATCACTGTCAATAGGAACTGTGGATGCGGTTACATGCCTGTGCGAGATACCGTGGAGTAGTTTCAGTGGAATGGAGAGTGGGTGGCCCAGTGGCTGAGCAACTGCGTCCGGTAGCACGACCGCGGCTGTACGAGGTGATCGTCGAACAGCTCTGCGCCCATATCGCCGACCACGAGATGACGCCGGGCGACCGACTCCCCGCCGAGCGTGAACTCGCCGCTCAACTGGGCGTGAGTCGCGCTTCCCTGAGTCAGGCGCTCGTCGCCCTCGAGGTACAGGGTGTGGTGTCGGTGCGGCACGGGGACGGTGCCGTGCTCGTCCGCCGCCCCATCGAGGAACGAGCCGTCAAGGCGCTGCGCGAACACGCCGATCGTCTCCCCGAGGTGATCGAGGCCCGCGAGGCACTCGAGGTGAAGCTTGCCGGGCTCGCCGCCGAGCGCCGGACCGACGCGGAAATGGCGGCGATCGATGCCGCCCTCGCGACGATGGAAGCCGAGATCGCCGCTGGCGATCGCGGCGTCGTCGGCGACGAACAGTTCCACGAGGCCATCACCGTCGCGGCGCACTCGTCACTGCTGGCCAAGCTGATGCACGAGATTTCCGGGCTGATCCGGGAGACCCGGATCGAATCCCTGTCCCAAGCAGAACGCCCGCGGGCCTCGCTCGAAGGGCACCGCCGCATCGCGACGGCGATTCGAGACCAGGACTCCGCGGGCGCTTCCCGTGCGATGGCCGATCACATCCGGATGGTGTCCGACGTCGCGCTGCTGCGCGAGGGCGGATAACCGGGTCTACCCGCCGACCACCGACTGCGGCCGGTGGGCACCGAGAATCTCGTCGGTGTCGGCGCCGAGTACCGGCGGCGCGGACGTCAGACGCGGGCGCACGCCTGCGAAACTGACCGGGAACGCGATCTGCCGCAGGCTGCCCAGCGTCGGGTGGTCGACCGTGCCGATCATCCCGAGTGCCGCAGTGTGCGGGTCGGCGTAGATCTCGTCGAGGTGCCGGATCGGTGACACGGGCACGGCGTGCGCGGCGAGTGTCTCGCACCAGTGCTCCACGGTTCCCGACGCGAAGGCCGTCGACAGCTCCTGCTCGAGATCACCACGATTCGCCACGCGGTCACGGTTGCGCTCGAAGCGCGGGTCGGTCGTCAGATCTTCGCGTGCGATCGCGGAGCACAGGCTCCCCCACTGAGTGTCGTTGCCCACCGCGAGGACGAAGTATCCGTCGCTCGCGGGAAATGCTTGGTACGGAGCGAGATTGGGATGACCGGAGCCCAGCGCGCCGGGACGCTCGCCGGTCGCGAAGTAATTGGTCGCCCAGTTCACGTGCAGAGCGAGCTGGCATTCGAACAGTGACGTCGTCACGTACTGCCCTCGGCCGGTCCGCGACCGCTCCACCAGGGCAGCGAGCACTCCGATCAGACCGAAGAGTGCCGCCCCCAGATCACCCATCGCGAATCCTGCCTTCATCGGCGCCCCGCCCGGCTCACCGGTGAGAGACATCAGCCCGCCTGCGGCCTGCGCGATCATGTCGTAACCCGGTTCGTCGCGCAGCGGACCGTCCTCGCCGAACGCGGAGATGTGCAGCACGACCAGATGCGGGTACCGCTCGGACAGCGTCCGGTAGTCGAAGATTCGCTGCAATCCGCTGCCGGGCTTGAAGTTCTCGACGACGACGTCGGTCTCTTCCAGGATGCGATGGATGACGTCCTGTCCCTCTTCCGATTTGAGGTCGACGGTCACCGACTTCTTGCCCCGGTTGATCGCGAGGTAGTACGTGGCGTCGGGGCCGACGAACGGCGGACCCCACGACCGTGTCGGGTCGCCGCCGTCGGGGTGTTCGACCTTCGTGACGTCGGCGCCGAGGTCCGCGAGCGACATGGTGGCGTACGGTCCCGCGAGGATCTTCGAGAGGTCCAGCACCCGCACACCCGCGAGGGGCGCCGGACCGGTGTGGGTGGTGTTCACAGGAGAACTCCTGTCGCAGAGTCGGATCGGGGTGCGGCGGCCTGAGCGGCATCGGCGGTGACATCGGTGTCGTCGACGACGGCAGCGAGGTGGTCGAGGGCAGCCCCCGGGAGATGTCCGGTGTCGCCGGACAGGTAGGCGTTCGCGACGAGCAGCGACCGGTAGCCGCTGCCCGAGGTGATCGCGAAGTCGGCGAGGTCGTAGAGCAGGGTGGCCATCGCCGCGCGGGCCAACTCGTTCGCGTAGCGCGCGCATCCGGCCTGCGCGGTGTCGTCGTCTCCGGCGACCAGCAGATCGCCTTCCTCGACCAGGTCGTCCCAGCGTCGGCGGAGAACATCGGCGCCGGTGCCGCAGTCGGGTCCGAGTCCGGCGAGGATGCCGCGCATCGTGTCCGCCAGCCGGCGATGCGCACCGAGCTTGCGCATGCACCGCAGCACGTCCAGGGCGATGACGTTGCTCGACCCTTCCCAGATCGACCCCAGGTGGGCGTCGCGGACCAGGCGCGCGTGGGCCCATTCCTCGATGTAACCGTTGCCGCCCCGCACCTCCATGGCCTCGCCGGTGACCACGCGCGCCCGCTTGCAGATGTAATGCTTCGCGAGCGGGGTGAGGACCCGGATCAGGGCACGTGCGGAGTCGTCGCCGGCGTCCGCCGCCTGCAGACACTGCGCGCTGTACGCCACCAGGGCGAGCGCCGCCTCGGCGTCGAGGGCGAGCGGCAGCAGGGTTGCCCGCATCAGGGGCTGGTCGAACAGGGCCTTGCCGAACACGACCCGCTCCCGGGTGTGGTCGACTGCGTCCCGCACGGCTCGTCGCATCAGCGCACTCGACCGCATCGCGTTCGACAGCCGCGACGTGTTCACCATCTCGGCCATCTGCCGGAACCCGCGGTCGAGTTCGCCCACCTGAAGGGCGTACGCACCGGCCAGCGACACTTCACCGCTGGGCATCGAGCGGGTGCCGAGCTTGTCCTTCAGCCTGTCGATCGTGTAGCTGTTGCGGTCGCCGTTCGCCAAAACCTTGGGCACCATGAACATTCCGACGCCGCGGGTGGACTGGTCGTCGCCGCCTGGGAACCGGGCGAGGGTCACGATGACGTCGGCGTCGGGATTGGACGCGAACCACTTCTTCCCGGTCAGCCGCCACGCGTCGCCGTCACGCTCGGCCCGGGTCTCCGTGCGGGCGATGTCGGTGCCGGCCTGCGGTTCGGTCATGAACATCGCACCGGTCATCGCGCCGTCGGGGTCCGTCGACGTCAGTGCGTCGATCCACGGTCCGAACACGTCCGGGTCGCCGAACATGCGCAGCGTGCGGGCGGCGGCATCCGTCATCGACACCGGGCACGCCAGCCCGAACTCGGCCTGCACGAACACGTACGACGCGAGGTACTTCACCAGGTGCGGTGGGACGTCGTCCCAGCCGTGCAGGCCGCCGCGGTGCGACAGTGCCGACAGTCCGTATTCGCTGTAGGCGGCTCGGCACAGTTCCTGGTAGGAGGGGTGGTACGCGATCCGGTCGATGCGTTCGCCGTCCCGGTCGAACTGCTGCAGCACCGGCGGATTCTTGTCGGCGGTGGCGGCGAGGGCGTCGAGCCGGTCGCCGGCGTCGGCGCCCAGCCGGTCGAGCAGGGTGTTCAACTTGTCGCGGTCCGACGGTGCGGTCCACCGGTCGACGACGGCGCGCAGGGCGGGATCCGTGTGAGCGAAATTCATGAGTGGGCAGCATCTTTCCGGGTCGAGGTGTGTTCGGGGCGGGGCTCGGCGTCGGCCCGGTCCGAGCGGGCTTTCCCGCGGCGGAGCAGCAGCGTCATGCAGGCGAGCGAGAGCACGACGTAACCGAGTCCGAGGGCGACCACCGGCCAGATCGAGTCGGTGTGGGTGAGCAGGAACTGGCAGAGCACCGGGGCGGTTCCGGCGAAGATCGCCGTCGACAGCTGATACGACAGCGAGATTCCGGTGTAGCGGACGTTGGTCGGGAAGACCTGGGCGAGGATGCCGGCGAGCGCGGCGTAGTACATCGCGTGCGGCGCGGTGGCCAGCACCATGCCGAGCATCGCCAGGGGCACCGACCCGGTCTGCACGAGAAGGAACATCAACGGCAGCAACACGAGTTCGGGCAGCAGCATCCACCGGACCGCCCGCGACGGATCGATTTTCGTGGCCAGCACGGCGCCGAACGGCTGCACGAGTACCTGCGCGACGAGCGCGATCGTGATCACGAGGAGGAAGTCCCCGCGGTCGAATCCGAGGTCGGCGGTGGCCCACGCGAGTGCGAACGTGGTCTTCACGTAGGTGATGGCGACACCCGCGACCACGGCCCCCACGCCGAGGGCGAGTTCGACCGGGTGCGAGCGCAGTACCTCGACGAGCGGCATCCGGGTGCGCTCCTGGGCGACGACGGCCTTCTTCATCTCCGGCGTCTCCGAGATCCGCAGCCGGATGTACAGCGCGACGACGACGAGCGCGGCGGACGCGAGGAACGGCAGACGCCAGCCCCAGGACTCGAACACGCTGTCCGACAACAATGTCAGCGCCAGGAACGCGAGGGTCGCGAGCAGATTGCCGACGGGCGATCCCTGCTGCGCGAATGCGCCATACAGCACCTTCTTGTTCGGTGGCGCGAATTCGGTGGCGATGAGCACGGCGCCACCCCACTCACCGCCCATCGCGATGCCCTGGACCACGCGGAGCGCGACGAGGAGGATGGGCGCCCAGATCCCGATCTGCGAGTAGGTGGGGAGGCAGCCGACGCCGACCGTTCCGATCCCCATCAGGATCAGCGTGATGATCACGGCGTTCTTGCGGCCGAACTTGTCGCCGAAGTGACCGAACACGATCCCGCCGAGCGGGCGGGCCACGAAGCCGATCGCGAACGTCGCGAAGGCGGCGAGGGTGCCCACCGCGGGCGAGGCGTCGGGGAAGAACAACCGGCCCAGCACGAGTGCGGAGGCGGTGCCGTAGATGTAGAAATCGAACCACTCGATGGTGGTGCCGACGAACGCGGTGACACCGGCCTTGCGGGCCTGCTTGGTGCTGTATTCGGGTGGTGCCGCGTCGCGGCCGGGATTCGGGTTCACGGTTCTCCCTGACTTTCGTGGGGCGTCACGCCGACGCAGAGGTGGTGTGCATCACTATCGTCGGAATTCCGTGTAGAGTCCAAGACTTAATTAAGCTTGTTTAGGTGATTCAGGCACATAGTTCCGAGGAGGGGTCGTGGAGCTCCGTCACCTGCACGCGTTTCTCGCGGTCGCGGAAGAACTGCATTTCGGGCGGGCCGCCGAACGTCTCCACGTGGCGCAGTCCCCGCTCAGCCAGACCGTGCGGGCCCTCGAACGGGAACTGGGAACCGATCTGTTCGTCCGCACCACCCGCTCCGTGCGGCTCACGGCCGCCGGCGAGGCGCTGGTGGGTCCGGCCCGGACCATCGAGGCGCAGGTCGGGATCGTGAAGGGCATCGCGCAGGCGGCGGCAGCCGGGGAGACCGGCCGCGTCACCGTCGGCTTCGGTGGCGCGGGCGGCTACACGGTGCTGTCCGTTCTCGCCCGCTCCCTCGCCGACGCCTACCCCGGCATCGAACTGGACCTACGCCCGCAGATGTACTCCGGTGAGGTGCTCGACGCCCTCACCCGCGGAACCCTCGACATGGGCATCGTGGGGTTGCCGATCCCGCGGGGCTTCGCCACCCACACCGTGCGCGTTGAGGCACTGATGGTGGCGGTCCCGGCCGGGCACCGTCTCGTCGACGCGGGCGCCGTCGTGCCGCAGGAACTGGCGAGCGAACGGTTCGTGATCTACCCCGCCGAACACGGTTCCGTGGTCCGCGACGCGACGCTCGCACTCTGCGCGGCAGCAGGATTCGCCCCCGTCGTCGCGCACGAGGCGCCCGACCCGTACAGCCTGCTCGCGATGGTCGGCGCCGGGGTCGGCGTCGCCGTCGTGGTGGATTCGACCGCGCACCTCACGATGGACGGTGTCGAATACCTGCCCATCGCCGGCGACGCCCCCACCCTCCCCATCGCCATGGCCTGGCAGGACGCCAACCCCTCACCTGCAGTGCAGACGGTCACCCGGGTACTGCGCGAGGTGATCGGGGAGGTCGGGTAGCTCCGGCCGCGCCAACGCCGAGAGGCGGTGCCCCGTCGCCGGGACACCGCCTGTTCAGGACGTTCAGTAACTCGCCGCCGACGCGCCGATGGCGTCGGCCGCCGCGGACACGGGCGCACGCTGCGAACCCGCGACCATGAGCGAGACGAGATCGAACACCACGGTAGCCGCTGCAACACAAGTGATCTCGGCGTGATCGTAGGCTGGGGCCACCTCGACGACGTCGGCGCCGACGACATTGAGCCCGGTCAGCTGACGCAGCAAGCAACTGGCCGACGGGCGCCGCAACAGGGCCGACAACCTAACGGTCCGTGTCCCCACCCACCGAGTGGGAACAGCAGCCGCCACCGGACTGGTCGTCGGCGCCGCTCAGCGGCGGAGCGCGGCCGCGGAAATAGGTAGCCCCGCCGCCGCAAGGCGATCACACACATCAGCCGGGGTCCCGGGTGGATTACGCCAGGCTGTGGCCGTCGCGCTGACCGCCTGGTGGACCCGTACCCCGTCGAGGTGGAACAGATCCATCACGAACTCGTCCGGATGCTTTGCCTCGATGCCAAACTGCGCCAGCTCCGCATCGGGGAAGTCCCGCAGATTCGCGGTGACGATGACCTGGGCGCCGGCGCGGATCGCCGCGGCCAGCACATGCCGGTCGTCCTCATCCGGCAGTGTGAGTGCGGGGATGAGTGTCTCGTAGCCGGTGACCAGGCAGTCCGGTACCGCCCTATTCATCAGCTCCCGCAGCTTCGTCAACGTCCCAGTCGGGATGTCCGGGCGATTTTCAGCCAAGTTCTCGAATGTCTCGTCCAGGATGCGATCCGTCCACCGGGCATGCACCAGGCCGGTCTGCGCGAGCCCGGATCAGCACGTCTCGTAAAACATTCGGGTACAGGACATTCGCGTCATAGAGCACGGTGAAGGTCACGTCAGTACAGTCCGAGGTCTTCCGTCAGGGCCGCCAGCTCGTCCGCGGCGGCACGCGAGGCCCCCAGCTGCGTCCGCTGGTAGGCGAGCAAAGACGATGCGAGGATCCGGCGATGCCGGCCTACCATTCGGTACTCGATGTGCCCCTCGTCGAGGAGCTTGATCACATGCGGGCGCGAGACATTGAGCATCTGCGCAGCCTGCTGGGTCGTCAGCTCCGCGTGCGCCGGGACGACGGTGACCCCCTGCCCGGCGGCCATATTCGCCAACACCTCGCGGATCAGCTCGAGCGCCGCGCGAGGAAGATGCACCGACTCCGCGGTGCCGGCCACGGTCACATCGAGGGTCTCCCCCGCCGGATCGACGTCACGAAGCAACTGCAGGGCCTGTCGGGCCTGCTCCTGCTCGACAACGGTCGGCTGATCATGCGCTGCGGACATCACGCCACCTCCTAAACGAAATATACGCAACAAACGAAACAACCGCAACGGCGGCCGGGCGACGTCAGCGACGCCACCCTCTGTCCAGGATCGCCCCGGGAGGGGTTGGAACCGGTCGCTCCCCGTGAATTAGCGAACCAGCGGTCGACCGCGATTGTCAGCTCCACCTCGACCGGTGCGTCGAGGGGCAGGGCCGCGGGATTGTCGAGCGTGGCGGACGCTCACACTCTGGTCGACCGGCAGACCGTCATGTATCGCATCCGCAAGGTCGAGGCGCTGACGTCCCGCGATCTGGCGGATACCAACTCTCTCTCCGAACTCTGGCTCGCCGTGCGCGCCGCGGAACTCCTCTACACCCGGGACGGCGACTGGTCGGAGTCCAAGCCGACCCCGTGACTACCGCCGTCCCGCCCGATGGATCGTCCGAACGAGAAGGTCGACACTGCCGGCACGCTCAGGCCGACACCGAGAAGACGTCGGCCAGGTGGGTGATTCGCAGGGCACGCGCGAGCTTCGGGCGATCGCTGCCGTCGGCGATGTTCTCACCCTGCGCGCCGAGGTGTGCGATGACCTCGGCAGCCCAGGCCACATCGCTCTGTAGCGGGGACAGTTCGCGATTGACGATCGGTGTGTGGCCGACATGCATGCAGAGCTTGCCGGTCATGCCCATCGACCTGGTGACGGCCAATGCCTCGGACAGATCGGGTTCGCCTGTCAGGCAGGGGCCGTCGATGGGACCGGGGAGTCCGGCCGCCCGACTGGCGACGACGAGCCGTCCCCGTGCGTAGGCCATCGCGTCGGGGTTGGCGCCCGCATTGGTGTCGCGGCGGAAGTCGCCGGTGCCGAATGCAATTCGGGTCGTGGCATCGGCCGAGGCGATGTCGAAAGCGAATTCGACGCCACGCGCCGATTCGACCAGGGCGAGGATCGGGATGCCGGGCAGCTCGGCAGCCGTGCGATCGATGTGGTCCGCAGATTCGGCCTTGGCGAGCATCACGCCACTCAGTCCCGGGAGCCCCCGGATCGCGTCCAGATCAGCGGTCCAGTCCGCGGTGGTGACGTCGTTGATGCGCACCCACCCGGTGCCCCCACCGGCCAGAAAACGCGCAACGTCTTCGCGGGCTTGTGTTTTCGAGGACGGAACAACACCGTCCTCGAGGTCGAAGATCACCGCGTCTGCCGCCGAGTTCGTGGCTGCGGCGAACTCGTCCGGACGTGAGCCCGCGACCAGGAGCCAGGAGCGCGCATGTGTCGCGGGGACTATGGCGGCTTGTGCCGACGATGTGAGGGTCATCCGATTCTCGTTTCCTCTCGATGTGACTTCTACTCGGGCGAGGACTGCGCTGTCCTGTATTCGAGGTGCTGGTTGTGAAGCGTCGATCAGTGCGCGGCGACACCGGTGAGATGGTCGAGTGCGGAGAATTCGCTGTCCACGGTGGGCGCGGTGAGCAGGCCGGCGAGTCGCCGGGGGGACAGGATGTCATCGACCTGCGCGCGAGTGAGCAGACCGTCGTCGACGGCGAGGTCGCCGACGTAGGCGCCGGTCGCCAGCGCCCTCTTGGCGATATCCGCGCTGGCGGCATAGCCGATGAACGGCGAGAGCGCGGTGACGATGCCGATCGAGCGCCGAACACCCCGCTCGAGGTGGTCGCGGTTGGCGGTGATCCCGTCGACGCACTTCACCGCCAGGGTGTCCGATGCCGCGGCCAGGTGCGTCGTCGAGCGCAGCAGGCTGTAGACGATCACGGGTTCGAACGCGTTGAGCTGGAGTTGCCCACCCTCGGCGGCCATCGTGACCGTCAGATCGTTGCCGATCACCTCGAACGCGACCTGGTTCACCATTTCGGGGATGACCGGGTTGACCTTGCCGGGCATGATCGACGAACCGGCTTGGGCCGGAGGCAGATTGATCTCACCGAGTCCGGCGGTCGGCCCGGAGGAGGTGAGCCGCAGGTCGTTGCACGTCTTGGACAGTTTCACGGCGACACGTTTGAGGATTCCGGAGACCTGCACGAATGCTCCGCAGTCCTGGGTTGCCTCGATCAGATTGCCGGCCGGGACGACCGGTTCACCGGTCAGCTCGCGCAAGTAGTTGCAGGCGAGCGCGGAGTACTCGGGATGTCCGTTGATCCCCGTGCCGATGGCGGTGCCGCCGAGGTTCGATTCCAGCAGCAGAAGCGCTCCCTCGGAGAGCCGGGCGCAGTCCTCGTTCAGCATGATCGAGTAGGCGGCGAACTCCTGCCCCAGGGTCATCGGTACCGCGTCCTGCAACTGAGTGCGACCCATTTTGACGATGTCGTCGAATTCGATCGACTTGCGCTCGAACGACTCCGCGAGCCGACCGAGCGACGCGATCAACATTCGGAGGTGCTCGACCAGCGCGAGCTTGATCGCGGTCGGGTACACATCGTTGGTGGACTGACCCAGGTTCACGTGAGCGAGCGGGTCGAGTTCGGTGTAGGCGCCGCGCCCGAATCCGAGGATCTCGAGTGCACGGTTCGCGATGACCTCGTTGACGTTCATGTTCGACGAGGTGCCCGCCCCGCCCTGGATCGGATCGATCGGAAACTGGTCGAGCAGTGCCCCGGCGCGAATCTCCGTGCACGCGGCCACGATCGCATCGGCCCGCCGGTCATCGAGGAGACCCAGGTCCCGGTTCGCCAGGCAGGCAGCCTGTTTCACGGTCGCCAACGCCGCGACCAGTGCCGGGTACTGACCGATGGCAGACCCGGTGATCGCGAAATTGTCCATCGCCCTGGCGGTGTGGACGCCGTAGTACGCCCCCGCCGGTACCGCCAGATCTCCGATCGAATCGTGCTCGATCCGCACATCGCTGTCGCTCAACTTTTCCACCAACACCCAACTCGCCGTTCTACTTGACAGGGACTATGACGTCGATCACTGTTGTCGAACAGTACACCACATCCAATATATTGGAGCTGTTGAATGACGACAACCCGAGCCATCCCCGCTGACTCCGCGACCGCACCCGAGGACGCCGACGCGTCTCGCACACCACGCAGGTGGTGGAAGTTCTGGAAGCTGCCGATCGGCGTGCAGTCACTGATCGCCGTCGGCGTCGGCGCACTCATCGGCACGTTCGCCCCCGCCGTCGGCGAGCAACTCAAACTGGCCGGCGACGTGTTCCTCAACCTGGTTCAGATGATCGTCGTCCCCTTGGTCTTCCCGCTCATCGTGCTCGGCATCGCGCGTATGGATTCGGCGAAGAAGGTCGGGCGCATGGCCGCCAAGGCGATCCTGTATTTCGAGGTCGTCACCACGATCATCCTGCTGATGGCCGTCGCGCTTGCGAAGCTGCTCGACATCGGTTCCGGCGCCCCAGTCGCCGGCGCCGACGGTGCGTCCGTCGAGACCCTCGAGCAGGGCATCGACTTCCACGAACTACTCCTGCACGCTGTTCCCAAGAACGTCTTCGCCGCCTTCGCGGAGGGGAACCTGCTGGCAGTGATCGTGTTCGCCGGGTTCGTCGGCGTCGCACTCGCCGCGATCGGTGAGCAGTCGAAGCCGATGACGTCCGTGCTCGACTCACTCGCCAGCGCGATGTTCAAGGTGGTCGGTTACGTCATTCGCCTCGCGCCCCTCGGGGTCCTGGGCTTCATCAGCTACGACGTCGCGCACTACGGGTTCGGGAACCTGTCGAGCCTGCTCGGCTTCCTCGCCGTCGTCTACGTCGGTATGGCGATCATCCTCGGCGTCATCTTTCCGATCATCGCCGCGATCTTCCGCGTCGAGTACGTCACGATGCTCAAGGCCATCGGAAATCTGGTCGGCCTCGCGTTCGTCACCCGTAGCTCCGAGGCAGTGCTCGCGCCGCTACTGCTCAAGCTCGAGGGGCTCGGCGTCAGCCGCTCGACGACCTCGTTCGTCGTGCCGCTCGGCTACTCGTTCAACACCGACGGCTCCGTTCTCTACCAGGCTGTCGCCCTGGTCTTCCTCGCCAACGCCTACGGCATCGACACCTCGATCCCCACCCTGCTGCTGATGGTCGGCGTCCTGGTCATCTTGTCCAAGGGCATGGCCGGCGTTGCCTCCGCCTCGATCGTGGTGCTCATCGCCGCAGGTAACACCATCGGCCTGCCCGCCGAAGCCGTCGCGCTCCTGCTCGGAGTGGACTTCATCGCCGACATGGCCCGCACCGCGGTCAACGTCGTCGGAAACTCCCTCGCCGCATCAGTGATCGACAAGTCCGAGGAGAAAGCCGAGGCGAAGGCCGGCCGGTCCGCCGCAACGCCGGGCGACGAACTCGGCGACAAGGTCCTCGCCGGGCGACACAACGCGGATGGGTAGCGGGGGCCCGGACAATGGACAGTCGACGAAGACGCACTCGGTATCGTCACGACAAGGCGCCAGGCACTCACCCACGCGGCCCCCGGGAGCGTGCGGCGTGCAGAGTACAGTATCCAGTATGTTGCGTGATAATCCGGTGGAGCGCCCCCGCATGAGCGACGTCGCGTTCGAGCGGATCTGCGACGCGATCGTCACCGGTGAGCTCGCGCCCGGATCCAAGGTCAAGGACAGCGAGCTGGCCGAACATCTGGGCCTGAGCCGCACCCCGGTGCGAGAGGCTCTGACACGGCTGATCGACACCGGACTCGTCGAGGCCAAACCCGCCGCCTTCACCCGGATCACCCCGCTGAACCGGGCCGATGTCGAGGCAACGCTGGCGGTGATGGAGGTCCTGGATCAACTGGCCGTGAAAACGGGGGTGCCCAACCTCACCGACGAGATGATCGACGTGATGCGCACCGCCAACGACGACCTCGCGCAGGCGATCAAGACCGACAACATCGGTGCCGCCCTCGCTGCGGACGACACTCTCCACGGCGTCATCGTCGACGCCGCAGGCAACCCACTGCTCAAACGGCTCATGCACCAGGTGCACCCGCAGATCCACCGGATCTACTACCGCAAGTTCTCCAGTCTCCGCGGCTGGCAGGACGCCATCGAACACCACGACAACTTGATCACACTGTGCGCGGCCCGGGACGAAGCGGCGGCCGCCGAAATATCGTCGCAACACCGACGGTTCCTCGGCGGCCTCATCGGCGAACTCTTCGACATCGACGAGTCCACCTCGTAACCTGCCGCTACGAACGGCCGCCGCGGGCATGATCGGTCATCACCCGCGGCGGCCGTTCGGCGCGCCGGACCAAGGCATCCAACTGCTCGGTGCCGATCGGACTGCCGGGGAATGCCGCGACGCGGTTCAGCGGCATCGAGGCGGCCATGCGCAGCAGTGACGGGTCGTCGAACACGCCCGACGCGGCGGTCTGCGCCAGCGCCTCCCCGAGGATCTCGCTCCCCACCGGATGCGCCAGCCATTCACCGATCGTGGACTCCGCCGTGAGCACCGGAAGGGGTGCGTCACCCTCGACCGTCACGACCACCTCCCCGCGCAGGTCCCGCGACGAGGCGCCGACCCACACCCGGTAGTCGCCGCCTTCGACGACCCACCGCGACAGCGCCGCATCGAAGTACGCCAGGTCCTCGAACGGAATCGGGATCCGGACGGATTCGCTCGCACCGGCCGCGATGTCGACGTTCGCGAAACCTTTCAGCTCGCGCACCGGCCTGGTCACTGCCGAACCGGGGACGCCGACGTACACCTGGACCACCTCACGTCCGTCCCGGGGCCCGGTGTTCGTGACCGTCAGCGCAACCTCGAGTCCGGCGGCGGTCCGCGTCGCGGCGGGGGCGGAATAGTCGAAGCTGGTGTACGAAAGGCCATGCCCAAAAGGGAAACTCACCGCCACGTCCCGGCTGTCGTGATACCGGTAGCCGACGAACAGGCCTTCCCCGTACCGCACGTGGCCCGCCTCGCCCGGGAAGTCGAGGTACGCCGGGGTGTCCTCGAGTCGAACGGGAATCGTCTCGGCCAGCCGGCCCGACGGGTTGACCACCCCGAAGAGCACGTCGGCGACGGCTCCCCCACCGGCCTGACCGAGGAGCCAGCCCTCCACGATCGCGGGGACTCGCCCGGCCCAACCCGACACTCGCACGACGCTGCCGTTGGACAACACGACCACGACGCGCGGGTTGGCCGCGAGCACCGCGTCGAGCAGTTCGGTCTGCGCCGCGGGCAGTTCGAGGTGTTCCCGGTCGAATCCCTCCGACTCGTCCTCCGCGGGGAGCCCGAGGAACACGACGGCGACATCGGCGGAGGCGGCCAGCGACACCGCCTCGTCGACCAGTGTATTTGTCGCGCTGACGGATTCATCGAGTGAGTATCCGGGCGCGAACGTGATCTCGGGGCCGGCGGCGAGCGTCCGAATCTCGTCGAGAGCGTTGTCGAGGCGGGTCGGGACGATCTGCGAACTGCCCGCACCCTGGTAGCGCGGAGTGCGTGCGAACTCGCCGATCACGGCGATCGTCGTGTTCGCTGTGGGATCGAGCGGAAGGATTCCGTCGTTCTTCAGCAGCACGACACTGCGGCCGGCGACATCGCGGGCGAGGGCGTGGTGGGCGTCGCGGTCGTAGTCGGCGGAGGGATCGAGGTTCGACCGCACCTTCTCGACCAGCGCGAGCACCCTTTCCGCCGCAGTGTCGAGTGCGGACTGCGCGAGGGCACCGGACTCGACCGCGGCGACGATCTGGGCGTCGGTGACCCCGTTGGTCGACGGCATCTCGAGATCGAGCCCGGCGGAGAGCGCGGCAACCCGATTCGACACGGCACCCCAGTCGGAGACGACGAGCCCGTCGAAACCCCATTCGCCGCGGAGGACGTCGGTGAGTAGCCACCGGTTCTCCGACGCGTAGACGCCGTTGATGCGGTTGTACGAGCACATCACCGTCCACGGAGCCGCGTGCTCGACCACGTGCCGGAACCCGCGCAGGTAGATCTCGTGCAGGGGCCGCGCGTCGATGTCGGCGCTCACCCGGAGCCGGTCGGTCTCCTGGTTGTTGGCGGCGAAATGCTTCAGCGACGCGCCGACCCCCCGTCCCTGCAGTCCGTCGACGAGGGCGGCACCGAGTCGGCCGCTCAGAATCGGGTCTTCGGACAGGTACTCGAAGTTGCGGCCGCAGAGCGGTGAACGCTTGATGTTGATACCCGGCCCCAGCAGGACCCCGACGCCCTCGGATTTCGCCTCGTCACCGAGGGCCTGACCGACCGCCTCGAGCAGGTCCGGGTCCCAGGTCGAACCCAGCGCGACCGCCGGTGGGAAGCACGTCGCGGGCACGCTGTCGCCGATGCCGAGGTGGTCGCCGCCGCCGGTCTGCTTCCGCACTCCGTGTGGGCCGTCGGTGAGATAGATCGAGGGGACACCCACCCGGTCGAGCGCCTTTGTCTCCCAGAAGTTCTCACCGCTGGTGAGCGAGGCCTTCTCTTCGATGGTGAGTTCGGCGGATGCGGACGAACGAGTGTCCATGGTCCCTCTCTCCGTGGCGGCCGGGGTCGGGAGCATCGTATCGGGGGGACCGTCGAATCGGTGCGACTTTCCGCCGTGCCAATACATACGTACGTATGGTTTTCCCGCCTACGACAGCCGCACCGCGACCGGCACGGATTCCCACGACCGCAGCGTGTTGTTCAGGTGCCGGCGCACCGGCCCGGCGATCTCCAGCGACTCCACCCGCGACGCCAGCGCCGTCAGCAGCGCCTCCGATTCGAGCCGGGCGACGTGCTGGCCGACGCACTGGTGAATTCCCATCCCATACCCCACGTGCCCCGACGGGTTGCGGCCGAGATCGAACACGTCCGGGTTCTCCCACCTGCGGGGGTCCCGGTTCGCGGCGCCGAGGAACATCAGGATCTTCTTGCCGTCCGGGATGGTCGCACCGCCGATCTCGGTGTCGCGGGTGGCAGTGCGGAAGAACGTCTGGACCGGCGACTCCCACCGGACCGCCTCGTCGAACGCCGTCCGGGCCAGCGTGCGGTTCTCGCGCAGCCTCGCCCACTGCTCCGGATGCGTCGCGAACGCGTAGAGCACGGCCGCGAGACCGTTGACCGTGGTGTCCACCCCCGCCGTCAGCAACGAGCGCACGACGAGCGGCGCCTGCTCGTACGTGATGTCACCGCGGTCCGCCGCCGCCCAGATCTGCGCACCGAAGCCGTCGCCGGTGAGCGCGTCGCGGGCACACTGCGCCTTCACCCAGCCGGACAGTTCGGCCACCCGCGGCGCTCCCTTCTCCACCAGACTGTTGGCGGGACCGAAACTGTTGAATGCGTGATCCCCGTACGGCAGCAGGTTCTCCCGTCCGGCGTCGGAAATGCCGACGGCATCCGGAAAGACCCGCAGCGGAAACGCGGCGGCGAGGTCGGTGACCGCGTCGAATTCGGTTGTGTTCGCGAGCAACTGGTCGACGAGGGCCTCCGCGTCCCGGAACCACGCTGCCCGCAGTTTCTGCAGCGCGCGGGGGCCCAGAATCTTGCTCAGCACCGCCCGCGGAGCGTCGTGGTGCGGCGGGTCGGCCTCGAGCAGGACACTCGGGGGACGCCACGGCGTCTCGTACCGGAAGTTGCTCAGGCCGACCCCGGCACCGGATTGGAACGATTGCCAGTCGGTCAGCGCGGCATGGACCTGCTCGTAGCGGCCCAGCGCGAAGACGTCGTACCGCCGCAGGTACACGACGGGGCCGGCATCCCGCAGATTTTCCTGGAACGGCAACGGGTCCTGCAGGACGTCGAGGGCGAACGGGTCGGCGTCGCTGACGGGCAACGCGGGAGCGGGGGCGAACATCGTCACGGTGAGTCCTTCGGGGTGGGGGTGTCAGAGGTCGAGCACGAGGCGGTCGGAGCAGGACCGGGAAACGCAGATGAGCATGCAGTCGCCGGCGGACCGCTCCTCGTCGTCGAGGACGGAATCGCGGTGGTCGGGGGCACCGGCAAGGACGGTGGTCTCGCAGGTCCCGCACGTGCCCTCGCGGCACGAGGACAGAACGTCGACCCCGGCCGCCTGCACGGCGTCGAGGACGCTGGCGCCGGGCGTCACCGTCACCGCGAGGCCGGAGCGCGCGAGTTCGACCTCGAACGGTTCGTCGCGCAGCGGCGCGCCGGTGTCCTTCGGCACGAAGCGTTCGGTCCGCAGCGTACCGACAGGCCAATCCGCGCAGCAGTTTTCGACGGCGGCGAGCAGCAGCCCGGGCCCGCAGACGTAGACCTTCGCGTCGGCGGCGGCCGCGGCGAGACACGCGGGGATGTCGAGGTGGCCCTGCTCGTCGCGAGGCACGACGGACACCCGGTCGCCGTAGGCGGCGAGTTCGTCCCGGAACGCCATGGACGTGCGGGTGCGGCCGCCGTACAGGAGTTGCCAGTCGATTCCCATCAGCTCCGCCTGGCGGACCATCGGCAGCAGCGGGGTGATCCCGATACCGCCGGCGATGAACAGGTACCTCGGTGCGGGGACGAGCGGGAAGTTGTTGCGCGGACCGCCGACCCCGACGAGATCACCCTCCGCGAGTACGTCGTGGACGTACGCCGACCCGCCCCGGCCCGCCGGTTCCCGCAGCACCCCGACCCGGTAGCTGTACGCGTCCCACCGGTCGCCGCACAGCGAGTACTGCCGCGTCAGCCCGTTCGGAAGCAGCAGGTCGATGTGGGCCCCCGGCGCCCAGTCCGGCAGGCGCCGCCCGTCGGGGTGACGCAGGGTCAGCGCGACAACACCCTCCGCGACAACCTCTTTGGCGACAACCTGTAGCGCCGCGTCCGCTGGCGCACCGGAACAAACCGGGTTCTGTGGCATCTCGACTCCTCGATCTCGCGTTTGTTCGAGGATCTTCCGAGCCGGGGGTGAGCCGCCAGATCATTTTCAATAGTTGAAAGTCGGGATGTTACCGGGGTCACTCAACGAGGCTGCCCGCCCGGACGCCGCCGAGGCTGAGTTATCAGGTGTGCGCCCTTCGGCTGATGTCTTTGTCGACGGCGGTGGCGATGTCGTGGACGAGCCGCGAGTGCCAGAGTTTGTGTGCCTCGAGGTCCGCGGTGAGCGCGTGGCAGTCCGGGCATTCCCGGGGGCTGGGTTGCGAGGTGCTTTCCATGATGCTGCGCTTTCTGGGAGAAGTGGTTCCGATTCCACCGTGGCACGGGCGGGGCGGATAGTCCACCGCGCACAGCGTCACAGACATTGGTCAGCCGCCCGCGCAATTGCGCCGGATTCCGGCAAATCCGTGGGAATCTGCCACCTGGGCTTGCCTCATGTCGACGCCGCCGCCATCACGCGGGTGATGCCCTTCGCCGCCGCCTGGAGCGCGGGGATCTGCGCGTACGCCTTCTCGTCGTTCGGCACGATGACCGACAGCGCGGCGACCACCTTGCCGTGGCCGTCCCGCACCGGGACCGCGACGCCCGTGGTGTCCGGGTAGAGGTGGCCGGCGCAGAGGATGTAGCCGTGCCGGCGCACGTCGGCGAGGACACCCCGCAGCTGTCGTGCCGTGCGAATCGTGTTGTCGGTATACACCTTCAACGGTTCGCTCAGGATGCGTTCCTGCAGCTCCGACGGTCCGTGCGCGAGCAGGACCAGCCCGGACGAGGACACGTGGAGTGGCATCCGGCCCGCGATGCGCGTGTAGTTGACCACGGCGCCCGGTGCCGTGAGCCGCTCGATGAACAACACCTCGTCG
Source organism: Rhodococcus sp. IEGM 1305 (assembly GCF_030058635.1). Taxonomy (NCBI): domain Bacteria; kingdom Bacillati; phylum Actinomycetota; class Actinomycetes; order Mycobacteriales; family Nocardiaceae; genus Rhodococcus; species Rhodococcus sp. IEGM 1305. The sequence continues at coordinate 421,318 of NZ_JASHKX010000001.1, read as the reverse complement.
CCTTCGAGGACACCGAGCTGAGTGTGCTGCCCGACGACGGCGTGCAGGTCCTCCATGAACGGCATCGCCGCTTCCCTGAGCCCGAGGGTCGGGGACGCCCGTGACGCGACCTCCCACAGGCGGACCCCGATCCGCACCTTCCGGTCCTCACGCTCGAGCCAGCCGCACCCCACCAGCTCGTCGATCAACCGCGACGTCGTGGAGATGTGGAGACCGGACCGTCGCGCAATCTCGGACACCGTGAGCAGCGAGTCGTCCGAACGGAACGATTCGACTATCCGCACCGTCCGGGCCAGGACGGATTCGCCGGTGTGCACACGTGCCATGAGTTCAGTGTGCACACCGGCCGGCGCTCAGCGCAGGTCGCGCCGCCGGAACGCCGCCACGCCCACCACGAGCAGCACCACCGTGATCAGGAGCAGCCACACGATCGGCGTCGCCTCGAACTGCCCACCCGGCAGCTTCGGGGCGTGGCTGAACGGCTCCAGATTCAGCACCGCCTGCGGGAACTGCGCGATCGACCCGACCATGAAGATCAGGAGGAACGCGACGAGCACGCCCCACGCCACCGGCGTGAACCGCGGGACCACACCGAACAGCAGGACCGTCACGCCGGCGAGCATCCAGATCGCGGGAAGTTGCACGAGCGCCGCCCCGATCACGTCGGGCAGGGCTCCTCCCACGTCGCCGATGGATGCGCCGTACGTGAGTCCGGCGGCCGCTCCGGCCACGATCATCGCGACCGCAGGTCCGAGCAGCGCGAACAGGATGTGACTCGACGCCCACCGGACGCGGCCGACGGAACCGGCTGTCACGGGTTCGAGGCGCTGGGCGTTCTCCTCGGAGTACAGCCGCAACGACGCGGAGATCGCGTAGGCCGCGGCGGCGACCGCGAGCATCGTGAACGCGTAGCCGATGAACGATTCCTCCAGCGACTGCGAGCCGCCCATCCGGGTGATGATGTCCCGGATCGTCTGGCTGTCGCCGACCTGGCCACCGATCCCCTTCGCGGCGCTGCCGATGAGCAGGCCGTACAGTCCGAGCCCGGCGGTCCAGGCCGCGAGCGTCCCGCGGTGCATCCGCCACGCCAGTCCCAGAGTTCCGGCGAGCGCCGGCGACGCGTCCGTGGGGCCGGGGCGTTCGGCGATCAGACCGGCGCCGACATCGCGTCGACGCAGGAGAGCGTATGCCGCCCAGGTGAGTACGACTGCCGTGACGAGACTGGGGACGACGACCCACCAGCGTTCGTCGGCATACGGACGGATCTGCAGATCCCAGCCGAGCGGTGACAACCACGACAGGGTGCCGGACCCGGCGTCACCGACCGCGCGCAGCGCGAACGCGACCCCGAGCACCGTCAACGCGACGCCGCGTGCGACGCGGGCGCCGGTGCTCACCTGCGCCGCAACGGCGGCGACCGCAGTGAACACCAGACCGGAGCAGGCCAGTGACGTTCCGAAGGCGACCGAACCGCCCGCCGGAAGGTCGCGGGCGAGCAACGCTGCCGCACACAGGATCCCGGTGACGACGGACGCGCCGCCGGCGAGGAGCAGCGCCGCGGTCAGGCCCGAGTACCGTCCGACGGAGGTGGAGTCGAGAAGCTCCGCCCGGCCGGTCTCCTCCTCGGCGCGGGTGTGCCGGATGACTGTCAGGATCACCACCAGCCCGATCAGCGTGTAGTAGATGCCGGCCTTCCAGACGCCCACCGAGCCGAGGCTGGAGTTGAAGATCGGCCCGTACATGGCGATCTGCGCGGGGCTGGCCGCGGTGGTGGCCGCGAACTCCGCCAACTGGGCGTCGGAGGTGTAGATGTCGGCGATGCTCGCGACGTACAGCGCGGGCGCGAACGCGAAGATCAGGATCCACAGCGGCAGCGCGATTCGATCCCGGCGCAGGAACAACCGCAGAAAGTGCAGCGTCCCCGTGAAATCCGAGGAAGATACCGGCGCCGGTTCCACGGGCCGGTAGCGGGACACCGTTGCGGTACTCATGCCCGCACCTTCTCCACCGTGTCGGACGACGTCGTACCGTCGTCGATCTCGTAGTGCCGCAGGAAGAGTTCTTCGAGGGTCGGCGGCTGACTGACGAGGCTGCGTACCCCGGTGTCGCCGAGTACCCGGATGAGCTCGCCGAGATGTTCGCTGTCGACCTGGCAGCGCAGCGTCGATCCGTCGAACTGGATGTCCGCCACGCCGTCGATGCGGCTCAGATCGCCGGGGTCACCGAGAAGTTCGGCGGTGATCGACGTACGGCTGAGATGCCGCATCGACGCCAGTGTCCCGGATTCGACCGTCCGTCCCGCCCGGATGATGGTGACCCGCTCACACAGCGCCTCCACCTCGGACAGGATGTGACTGGACAGCAGCACCGTCACACCGCGGTCGCGGGCCTCGGCGACGCACTCACGGAAGACCTGTTCCATCAACGGATCCAGGCCCGACGTCGGTTCGTCGAGCAGCAGCAGGCGAGCGTCGGACGAGAACGCCGACACCAATGCCACCTTCTGACGATTGCCCTTCGAATACGCCCGACCCTTCTTCCGCGGGTCGAGGTCGAAACGCTCGATCAGATCCTGCTTGCGGGGCTCGTCCAGACCGCCGCGCATCCGCGCGAGGAGGTCGATGGTCTCACCGCCGGACAACGACGGCCACAGGGTCACGTCGCCGGGGACGTACGCCATGTCGAGGTGCAGGGCGACGGCGTCGCGCCACGGGTCGCGGCCGAACACGGTGGCCTCACCGCTGTCGGAGTGCAGGCTGCCGAGGAGGACGCGGATGGTGGTGGATTTGCCGGCGCCGTTCGGCCCGAGGAACCCGTGCACCTCCCCTTCACCGACCTCGAGGTCGAGTCCGTCCAACGCCCGGGTTCGTCCGAACGTCTTGACCAGGTTGCGCACTTCGATGATCGCACTCATAGCTGCTCCTAGTTCGGGGAGTCGGTATGTTCTGAGGGAGCCGCGCCCGCCTGCGCGGCGCCGTCTTCGGTGGCCAGATATGCCTCGAGCGTCGACGAATCCGGCAGCAGGCCCTCGGTGTACATCTCGAGGGCGGGCAGCGTGACGTCGGTGGCGAGGTCGCGGATGGCCGTGGCGTAATCGAGCGGAGTTTCCTTGTCGGCGCGCATCTGCAGGTAGAGCAGCATGGCGCCGACGTTGTAGAGGGTGAGGTAGCGCGCCCTCGCCTTCGGGTTGCGGCTGGGCCGGACAGTTCCGGCCGCCACGCCCATCGCGAGATACTGCTCGGTGTCTTCCACCATGTGCTCGAAGAGGGACTCGCCGAGACCTCCACCCGCCTGGAAACTCCGCACGATGTACGCGACGAGCGGGGCGTACTGCTCGATCTCGGCGAGGGCGTGCATTGTGCCCGCCGGCCCGGGGGTCGAAATCGCCTCCGCCTTCTGCTCCCGGATGATCCGCAGGACGTGGTCGTCGCATTCGGCGCGCAGGCCGTCCTTCGAACCGAAGTGGTGAATCACCAGACCGGGTGACACCCCGGCTGCGGTGGCGATCGCCCGTACACCGGTACTGAAGCCGTGATTGCCGAACACCGTGATGGCCGCGTCGCGCACTCGGGCACGCGTGGTCAGATCGGGTTGCGGGACCTCGGAACCGGCACTGGTTGAACGCATGTTTAATACGCTAAACGCGCGTTCAACCGAGCGCAAGGGGTGAGGGCGTCAAGATTTCGTCAACGCGGGGAGTTCCGGCTCGGCCGGGTGTCCGGTGAACACGACGCTCGGGCGGGGATACCGATTGCGGGCGCACGCCTCGTCCAGGGCCTCGTCGACGACCTCCCGCAGATCGGCCCGGTCTGCGCCCTGGAGGACCAGTTCAGTCAGGATCACCCCGTAGTCGCGCCGGACCTGTTCCATCAGCCCGATCGCGTCGTCGATGGCCCCGGAACCGGCTGTGCAGCGGAAACCGATCAGCCGCAGTTGCGGCTGTTCCATCACCGCACGCAGCGCGTCCTCGACCCCCGGGCCGAGCGCCGAAGGGTCGAGCACGATGTTCTGCCGTGGCTGCTCGTGCACGAACGGGTGGGGAAGACGAAGCGTCATCGGAACCTCCTCGGGGATTCAGTTCCAGATCTACCCCCGCCACGCGACGTCGCGGCCGTTCTTGACGGCACTATGACTCCGCGGGCCGCGATCCTGACGCGGTGTGGCGCCGCGGGGTCGCCTTCCCTATGCCGTTGCCTTCTCGACCGCGTCGTGTGTGAGACCGGCCAGCTTCTCGACGTTCTCGGTGGTCGCCGGATAGCCGGCCGAGGTCACCCCGATCACGTACTCGCCGGCGAGCGCGCCGTACCCGATGTGCGTGTCGTCTCCCTGGGTCACGGAGCCGGCGAAGGCCTTGTCGCCGACGTCGGCCGGCGCCGGTAGCGCCACGAACCCCGGGACGGCTTCGCTGTTGTCGATCGCTTGCTCGAATGCGGTCGCGGCTGCGTCGACGCTGGGATATCGATCGACGGAGACGGTCACCCTTCTGCCGTCGCCCCCTTCGTAGATCACCATTCGCGTCGCGTCGGGAGTACCGGAAGCAGTGGAGTTCTCACTCGTCGCCGTCTGTTGTTCTATCTCCGGGAAGTACGTCTGACGACGTCCAACCCCACCACAATCTCCTGAGGCAACAGGATCGCCTCGGATGTCGTCGCGTCCTGCTGCGATTCGGCGTCAGACTGCGTGTCCTGCTGCCCACACGCACCCGCGAAAAAGACTCCGGCCAGGATGATCGCGAGGATGGCGAGAGGCGCGCTACTGCCGATCCTTCGCACTCGGTACCGCTCCGCTCGTTGCACCATGCTCGATACCCCCTGTCGCTCGGGACAATGCCTCGTCGGGTGGCCAACTGGTAGCTGACCGACCGGAACTCGCACGGCGTTAATTCTCGCCGATCCGGGCGCCGCGGACACTCACTTCGCTACGTTCGGCCGTTCCGCAAGCTCACCGGGGTCGATGTCAGAACGGGTTGTAGATCCAGACACCGCGGTAATCCCACTCGGTCGACCCCGTCGGAATCTTCATCTTGTACAGATCGTGTTCATTCCCGACGTGATCGAACTGGCAACACCAACTCTGCCCGTGAAAGGACGCACACTCGATCGTCCGGCTCGTGCCGTACGGACTCAGGATGATCGATTTGCCTGCGTTCGCTCCGAACACCCCGGGATCCAGAGGTATGACGAAGTCGGATGTCCGGTCCTTGTAACCGAACGGGTCGGGATCGACGGGGTCGGCGAATGCCGCCGGCACACAGATGCCCAACGGGATCAGGCATAAGATCGCCACTGCGATAAACCTTTTCACTTGCACTCCGTTCACGTTGGGACGCGATCGCCGCATTGGCTGAATCACCGCCTGCTCGAGTGCCTCCGCGCGCGCGTCAGGGGACGGCGAACGTCCCACCGGCCGGATGGAGAACGGGCCATGGAGAGTTCAGCGTTGCCACCGCTACAACCTGACCGGCTCCCGTTCGTACCGCGGCCGAACGACGTTCGCACGAATAAAGGGCGCCCGGTTCCAGTAGGACGGACCCGCGAGCGCCGGTTTCGAGGTTGAGCCAATGCACCCACGCGCTCTCGCAGTACGCGCCTGTGGGAATCGGTTCTCGCGCTTCGAACACGACCATTCCGGATTCCCCGCCCGAAGTCGCTGTGGGAGTCATCGCGACCACCCACGGGAGCATGCACGTGGCGAGCCCGCCACACCGAGACAGATAGGGCGACGACACCTGGAACGGCACTGTGGTCTCGCCCGTCGTGTCGGTTGACGCCGCAGACGCTGCAAATGCGTTGAACGCAAGAAGGCCGAACATCAACACCGCCAGAACAACGACTTGTGCGAGAGGTGCACGCCGTCTTCGACACCAGATCTCCACTGCCGACCTCCTGACACCCCGCGCGCTGCATCGGGCAACTGCCCTGTACATCGAGAGCCACCGTAGGCCGTTACTGCCGGCGCGTTGGCGGGCAGTTCCACCCCTTGAATCGGGCTCGGACGACGGTGATCGTCAGGTCGGTCACGCGTTCGGGGGCGCCTGCGGGATGTGCTGGGGTCCGATGACGGAGAGAAGCTGTAGTTTTTCGTGGCTTTCGCTGCCGGGGATGGCGGTGTAGACGAGAAGGAGGTGCGACTGGTCGGGGTCGAGAAGTGTCTGGCAGGTCAGTTCCAGGGCGCCGACCTCGGGGTGCATGTAGCGTTTGACGCCGTTGTAATGGATGCCGATTTCGTGTTCGTTCCAGACGGTGCGGAATTCTTCGTTGTGGGCGAGCAGCAGTTCCATGAGGTGAGCGGCCCGTGATCTGGGGCCGCGGAGCGTGACCATCGCGCGTAGTCCGGAGGCGAAGACGCGGGAGTGCAGCGCGTGGTCGTCGGGGTGGTAGAGCGCGCGGGTGGCCGGGTCGGTGAACCACCGGTAACCGATGCTGCGGGCGGGACCGGTGTACCGGGTGGTGTCGCCGGTGAGCGCGACGCCGAGCGGGGTCTGCCGAAGTGTCTCGCCGAGCTCGGTGACGACCTCGGCGGGGGTGTCGGTGAGCCGGTCGAAGATGCGGAGCAGGCCGGGACTGATGTGTTCGCTGGTCGCGCCTCTCGCGGGTGGGTTGTGCCCGGCGAGGCGGAACAGGTGGTCGCGTTCGTCGAGGGACAGATGCAGCCCCTGCGCGATCGAGGCGATCATCTGCTCGGACGGGTGCGGGCCGCGCTCCCGCTCGAGCCGGCTGTAGTAGTCGGCGGAGATGTGGCAGAGCGTGGCGACTTCTTCGCGGCGCAGACCAGCGGTTCTGCGCCGTTGCCCACGCGGGAGTCCGACGTCTTCAGGTTGAAGGGACTCTCGGCGGCGGCGCAGGAACTCGGCGAGCCCCGCTCGATCGATCACGACTGCTTCCTCCTTGCTTCCAGTTCTGGTTTCAGTCTGCCCTCGGTACCGGAGGGCTGCCTGGGATCGACAGGCCGTGGATGTCTCGGTGGATCGGGCGCAGCCTGAGACCACATCCACATTGCAGAGAAAACAGGAGCAGGACATGACACGCACACGACCGGACATCACCGTCCCCGACCTCTCCGGGAAACTCGCCGTGGTCACCGGCGCAAGCGACGGCGTCGGACTGGGCCTGGCGGCGCGCCTCGCCGCCGCCGGCGCCGAGGTCGTCATGCCAGTCCGCAACCCTCGCAAGGGCGACGCGGCGGTCGCGAAGATCAAGCAGCAGCACCCGGAAGCGGCCCTGTCCCTGCGGGACCTCGACCTGTCGTCGCTGGGCTCGGTCGCCGCGCTGGGCGCCACGCTGCGCGACGAGAACCGTCCGATCCACATCCTCGTCAACAACGCCGGCGTGATGACACCCCCGGACCGGCAGACCACCACCGACGGGTTCGAGCTGCAATTCGGCAGCAATTACCTGGGGCACTTCGCGCTCGTCGCCGACCTACTACCCCTGCTGCGCGCGGGACACGCGCATGTGACCTCGCAGATCAGTGTCGCCGCGAACCAGCACGCCATCAACTGGGACGACCTGAACTGCGAACGGTCCTACCACGGCCAGCGCGCGTACAGCCAGTCCAAGATCGCGCTCGGCCTGTTCGGACTCGAGCTGGACCGGCGCAGCCAGGCAGGAGGCTGGGGGATCACCAGCAACCTTTCCCACCCCGGCATAGCGCCCACCAATCTCCTGGCCGCGCGCCCCGAGGTCGGCCGCGGGCGAGACACCGCCGGCAGGCGCATCATCCACGCTCTCTCCCGCCGCGGCATCCTCGTCGGAACGGTAGAGACCGCGCTGCTTCCGGCCCTGCTGGCCGCCACCTCACCGGCCGCGCGCGGCGCCCGCCTGTACGGTCCCAGCGGTCTCGGTCACCTGTCCGGCCCGCCCGCCGAACAGTCCGTCTACTCCCGGCTTCGCAGCGACGACGACGCCACACGCATCTGGCAGATCTCCGAGCACCTCACCCACACCTCCTTCCCGACCGGCGACAGCGCCCGTCCCCGCCTCGGATCGACAGGCCCTGACAACCGGCGACCGCGGTGAGCACCTCGCGGTCGCCCTCGGGGAGCCGCGCCGCCACAGTCATTCGCGGTGTTCCACGACACGCCGAGGCCCTGCGCGCCCCGAGCGAACGTGTATCCGGCTGCCAGATAGGCATTCTCGTTGCGTCGGTAGCCGCCGTCGATGTATCGGTTGTCGCCGATACCGCAGGGAGAGTCTGAGGGCCTCCCTGCGGCTGGTTGCCGAATACAGCTGCGTGAGTGGCGGTCCAGTTTGCACGATTTGTAACAGATCCTGTCCCGCTGCCGAAATGGAATGGGGGGCGACGGACGTCTCAATTCTCGTGGTAACGAAGGAATGGAGCGCTGATGAACAAGCAGCTGGGACGACGGGTCTGTGCTGCGGCACTCACTGCTGTCGGACTGGGAACCGCGGTGGCGACCGGAGGAGGCGCTGTTGCGAGTGCTCAGCCCGCGCCACCGACATCGACGACGATGACGTGCTCGAGTGCGAATCCCCTCGTCTGGGCACCGCCGTTCACGTGGACCATCAACGCCGCGTCCGGGGAGTCGCTGCGACCGGGTGGGCCTGCACTGGAGCCGGCAATCCTGCTCAGCGGCGGCAACGAACTGCCGACGCCGCCCGGCGGTCTCATCCCGAGCATCGGCGTCAACTGGTACGGCACGCGGGTGTCGGTCGACTGGCACAACACGACAACCGGCGCGACCGGACACAGCGTCAGCGATGAGGCGGCCTGGCAGCAGAAACCCGGCATCCCGATCAACCGAACGTGGACGGGAACCGGGACGGTGGCGTTCACCGTGACCGTCCAGACCGGCGCGGGATGGTGGTTCGTCAATTCGCAGAACGCCGTTTGCCAGGGAACGATTTCCGTCGTGCCCGGCCGGTGACCTCGGACGCCCCTCGGCTACAGGTCAGGCGAGGGGCCGTTCGCCGTTCGCCTCGGCGAGTTCGGCAAGCCTGTCGACTGAGGCCAGAAGCATGTCCGACGTGGTGGCCCGGGCGCGCTCGAGGCGTTTCTCGTCGGTCAATCGCGACCAGTCGTAGGTATGCGTGACGCGGACGCTCGCCTCATCGACTCGGTCGAGTTCCCAACGCCACAGATGACCCGGCGGCTGATCGCCTTGCACCGAGGGCAGCCAGGCGATCAGGCGCCCCTCCTCGAATTCCACCACGTGGTTGTCGCGGATGCCGCCGTTGGTGAGCGTCATGGTGAACACGTCACCGACGGCGCGCACCCGCTGCCCGGCGGCGGCCTCGACCAGGTTGTCGTTGCCGTCCCAACGCGGCTGCTGCGCCGGGTCGGCAATCAGTTCGAAGACCGTCGGTGCCGAGGCTGCGATTATGCGGCCGACGGTCACCACGGTGGGAATTCCGTTCTCCTCAGTCATAACTCGATCCAACCATGAGACGTCCGCAGATCCCGAGCACCATGTCTCTTCGCACGCGCGGCAAGTCGGTCTGTGGAGGGGTGATCGACTTCCCGGCGACACGGAGATCAACGTGTATCGAGTTCGCGAACCGGCCGACGTCTGGATCGCGGATCCGGAGTCGAGCCCGTATGTTCTGAACAAATGTCCATCGAGGGATGGTGACCGTGACAACTGGAACAAGGATCGAGCGACCGCGATGCTGTTGCACGGGGTGTGGGACTCCATGGGTGCTCTGGTGCGGGGGCACACGACGTTGCTCTTCGTGCTGAAGTTCGCAGTCATCGTCATCGCATGGCAGTCGCGATCAAAGGCTTCGCGATGACGGCCCGACAGAACGCCAATTCTTGCGCGCGAGCGTGGCGCCCGAGGTCGCCCGGGGCGTGCTGACCGCCGCCGAACTCGAGGCGATGTGCGGCGACCGCAAGGCGCGAAAGGCGTTCCGCAAGGCCGGAGCCGGTCGAATGGAGCGGACCCGCGCCGTACATGTCCTCGACGCCGCCGACGAGCTCGCCGACGAACTTGCCGGTGCCCGCGGCGCGGACACCGACCGTGTCGCGTTTGCCCGGTCCGAACTCGCCCGCATCCGCAACGGCGCCCCGCCACCTACGAGGGACGCCGCCCCGACGATGTGAGCGCACCCGGTGCACGCCACGGGCGGGTGGGCGACAGTAGCGTACCGATCGAGACAATCCGGACAACCAAGGAAAGGGCACAACCATGCGCAATTTTCGACGTACGGCAGCAGTGGGAGCCATGCTCGCGGGACTGATGACTGCCGGGGCGGCAACGGCGTCCGCCGCTCCGTTCGGCTCCCTCGGCGACGGACCCGACCTCGTGATAGCGCAAGCGAACGCCGAGGGTGTCAACGCGTGCGCCGTGCGTGTCACGAACGAGGGCGACGGGACCGCCACCGGAGTCACGGTCCACACGCCGCTCGTTTACGAGAGCAGAAGCCTCGGCACGCTCGCCCCCGGCGAATCGAAGATCGCCGAATACTTCGATTGCGGATTCTCGGAGCGGATCTTCTACTTCGCGACGACGAGCGGCGAAACGAATTGGGCCGACAACTTCCTGTACATCGAACTCTGAGCGCCGCCGACAGCCCGGAACGGAAGAACTGTCGGCATTCGTCCCTGTTGGACATTTGTGCATGTGGCGGAAAGCGTGACTGTGCTGTAGAACATAAACAGCGAGACCGGTTTGTGATATGAACCACATCTAAACGTTACTTTGCGACACCACTACACAGACATGAACAACAGTTCCGGGGGGAGCGGATCCGCGCAGGTGGATCCGGGTTCGGGAACGGTAAGGACACCACATGCTGTTGCCGATGGCACCGACCGATTCACTGTTTCTGCTCGGCGAGTCCCGCGAGCATCCGATGCACGTCGGCGGCTTGGCGGTGTTCACTCCACCCGAGGGGGCGTCCGCGGCCGATGTGCGCGCGATGTTCGATGCCGCGCTGGTCGGTGACCAGGTGGCGGTGCCGTTCCGTAAGCGGGCCCGCCGTTCGGTGACGTCGCTCGGCCAGTGGGGCTGGGACACCCTCCCGCACCACGAGGTCGACCTGGAACACCACGTGCGCCGGGACGCCCTGCCTCAGCCGGGCGGAATGGCCGAACTGATGACCCTGGTGTCGAGGCTGCACGGCACCCTGCTCGACCGCAGCCGCCCCCTGTGGGAGATGCACCTGATCGAGGGCCTCGCCGACGGCCGCTACGCGATCTACACCAAGATCCACCACGCCCTCGCTGACGGTGCATCCGCGATGAGGCTGCTCCGCGACAGCATGAGCGAGGACCCGCATCGTCGGAACATGCCCACACCGTGGCAACCCCGCAACCCGCTGACGGCCGTGCCGGACGCGGGCGTCGCGGTTTCGGGTGGGCTCGGCTCGGCACTGCCCGCGATGGCGTGGGACGCCGCCCGCGCCGCGGTCGGCGAGGTGGCCGGACTCCTGCCCGCAGCGGTCGGCACCGTGGATCGCGCCCTTCACGGCAAGGGTGGTGCGGTGTCGCTGACCGCACCGCACACCCTGTTCAACGTGCCGATCAGCGGAGCCCGGCACGTCGCCGCCCGGTCCTTCCCCCTCGAACGGATCCGCCTGCTGGCCAAGCACGCCGACGCCACCATCAACGACATCGTGCTGACGATGTGCGCGGGCACCCTCCGTGCCTATCTGCACACCCGCGACGCGTTACCGGACAATCCGCTGATCGCGATGGTCCCCGTCTCCCTCCGCGCGCCGAATACCGGGGCCGGAGGCAATCGGGTGGGAGTGCTCATGTGCAACCTGGCCACCCACCTCCCCGACCCCGCGCACCGCCTCGAGACCGTGCGCAACTGCATGAACGAGGGCAAGGCGGCCCTCCAGGCGATGAGTCCCGCCCAGGTGCTCGCGATGAGCGCCCTCGGCGCCGCCCCGCTCGGAGTCGAGATGTTCCTCGGCCGCCGCGGCCCGCTGCGGCCACCGTTCAACGTCGTCATCTCCAACGTCGCCGGCCCCCGAACCCCGTTGTACTGGAACGGGGCCCGGCTCGAATCCCTCTACCCGCTCTCCATCCCCACCACCGGGCAGGCACTCAACATCACGTGCACCAGCAGCGACGACCAGATCGTCTTCGGCCTCACCGGTTGCCGCCGCACCGTCCCGGATCTGCACCCCATGCTCGATCAGCTCGACGCCGAACTCGATCTCCTCGAGACCGCCGTCGGACTGTGACCTCGGCGGAGCATCTGCGCGATCACACCGTCACCGTGCTCGCGGTGGCCACGCGCACCTGAAATTCGAGGCGTGACACGGCCTCCCGGGCGGCGTCGAGCGCCTGCTCGGCGGTGTCCCCGACCGCGCGTGCGCATGCGACACGCGAATCGGACGACTCCAGGACGTTGACCGCGCCGCCCGGGCGGACCAGGAGTTGCACGTCGGTCACGCCGTCGACGTTCCGGGCGTCGTCGACGCCGCTGACGTCGGTGAGAACACCCGCGACGGGTGCGGCGGCGAACCAGATCGCGGAACAGCGGGCCGGCCGCTCCTCGGCGAGGACGGCCCGGATCCCGGGTAGAACCTTCTCCCCGACGGTCTGCCGCACGACGCATTCGGCGAGGTCCACGCCGGTGGCATCGAGGGCCAGGGACGGTATCTCGTCGCCGCCCATCCGCACATGGGTTTCGATCACCCGGGGACCGGTCGGGGTGAGCACGATCTCGGTGTGGGTCGCACCGAACTCCACGCCGACGGCATCGAGCACACTCGTCACGTACGTATGGATCCGTTCTTCCTGCGCCGCGGAGAGGGCTGCCGGTGCCACGTGCCCGAGTTCGACGAAGGTCGCCGGGTCGGAGTACTTGCGGGTGACGGCCACGATCTGGTGTTCGCCGCATTCCGAGAAGGCCTCCACACTGAACTGCGGGCCCTCGTGGAACCGCTCCACGAGCACCCCGCTGGTGGTCAGGCCGTCGAAGTCGCCCCCGGCGCGTGCGAACGCCGCGGCCAGTGCGCTCTCCTCCCGAACCACGGCCACCCCGGCGCTGCCCGCGCCGCACACCGGTTTGACCACGCAGGGAAAGCCGTGTTCGAACGCGAAGGAACGCACCGCCTCCACGTCGGCGACGACGGCGGAGGCGGTGGCGTCGACGCCGGATTCGCGAAGCGCGGCGCGCATGGCGTTCTTGTCGTGGACCGACGTCACCGTGCGGCGCGAGTGGGTGGACAGGCCGAGGGCCTCCCCGATCGCGGCGCAGCGGTCCTGGTCGCGTTCACCGAACGTGGCGATCCGGGTGAACGGATGCTGCGCATGCGCGGCCGCGGCCAAGGCGATCCACTCCTCGTCCGGCGCATCGTGCCGCACGGCGATGACCCGCGAATGCTCGGCCAGACGGCGAAGTTTGGCGACGAATTCCAGTCGGCAGATCACCGAGGTCTGGGTGCCGGGGAGGGCATCGCGGACCCGGCCCGGGAGGTCGCGGCCGCTGCCGACGACGAGGACGTGTTCGGTCATTTCTTCACCTCGAGTATCGAGAAGGGAGACAGTGCAGGATGGTCGCCGGCCGGGAGTTCCTTCGTCCGTGCGCGTTCCGCGAGACTGCGACGCGCCGCCGTCCGGGAGACCAGTGCCGCGGCACCGAACGTCCCGGCCAGGACGGGCCACGCCAGGAGACCGGCCGGCAACAGGACGACGACCAGAACGGCGGGGCCGAGCACCTTCTGGCCCGTCATGCCGAGGCTGAACGCGCCGAGATAGCGGGCCACGGCGGGCTGCGGGGACAGTTCGGCCGACAGTTCCCAGGCGGCCACGGAGTGGATGTTCTCGGCGATCGACAGTGCCACCACCGCAACGACGACGGCGGCGATCGCCGGTCCGGTGTCGGCCATCTGGCCGACGGCGAGTGCACCGCAGCAGAAGGCCATCAGCGCCCCGGTCCACGTCAGGAGTCGCGTCGCCGCGGACGTGCCGTCGGCGAACCGGGCGACGTAGACCTGCAGGATCACCGTCAGCACGGTGTTGACCGCCATGAGCACCGGCACCCACGCGAGCGGCACCGACGTGTACTCGATGACCCAGATCGGGAGCAGAACGATCAGCACGGTGTCGTACAGCGACAGCACACCGTTGCCGACCGTGAAGACCATGAACCACCAGTCGCGGAACGGCGAGCGCACCGCGGTTCCGGCCGGCCCGGGATCAGCCGGGAGAGCCGTGCGTTGCACCACGGTTCCCGTCCTTCGCAGTACGAGCCGGACGGCGAACGCGATGACCACGAAGGAGATTCCGTTGCCCAGGAACAGCGCCGTGAACGCGGCGGGGGTGCCGGTCACGAAGACGACGCCCGCCAGCAGGAATCCCGCGGTGAGACCCACGTTCCGGATGGCGCGGATGGTGGCCATCGTCCGGGTCCGGTCGCGGCCGCCGATCACCGCCGTCACGACGGCCTGCTGGATCGGGCTGCTCGCCCGGTCGGCCGCGGTGAGCAGCACGGTGAGCACCAGGTAGCCGGTGAAGTCGGATACGAGCGCGAAGCATCCGTAACCGATACCGCGCACCAGCAGGAGGGCCACATAGAACCGGCCCGGTCCCACCCGGTCGGCCAGCCTGCCGAGGGGCACCGGGGCGAGCAGGGCGAGCGCACCCGCTGTCGTGGTGGCCAGGGCGATCTGGTTCGCGGTGAGACCGACGACGCCGATGAAGTACAGGGCGAAGGACGCGAAGAACATCCCGGTGCCCAGCGAGTCGATGCCGGCGCCGACGGCGAGCGTGCGACCGGCCGGGCTGTCGGGGAGCAGCGCATCACCCAGCCGTCGCAGGCGGGCGTTCACGGGATGCTCCCCGGCGTCAGGAAGGCGTGCACCAGATCGGCCGACCGCTGCACGTGGGTGGGTGTCGCCGCCTCGGGCGCCGGACGCCGCAGGTGGTTCCAGGCGTACCGCCGGGCCGCGTTGACGAGTAGTTCGGCGTCCTGAGCCGACGCGGCCGCCGCGGACTGCGCGACCAGCGCCGCCGCGATGAGGAGCCGGCTCATCCGGTCGACGAGCACCCACCCGGCGGCGGCGACGGTCGCGGGGTCTGCCCCCACCCATTCGTGGCGGGTTCTGTCCAGGGCACCGAGCGCGTCGTCCACCATCTGCCAGGCCGCGAGCAACCTGCCCTGGGGGGCCGCTCCGAGAAGCTCCCTGGCCCGGTGGGCGGCCGCGTCGAAGTGTTCGCGAATCGTCAGCAGTTCCAACGCATGGGTGGTCAGGGTCCAGCAGTCGGACCGGGCGGTGCCGCTCCCGTCGGCGCGGGTGGTGTCCGCGGCAAGGGAGTAGGCGATGCAGCGCCGGGCCACTCTCCGGGCGCGGCCGTGCGACTGCTCCGGGAGGGCCTGCCACGCCCGGGCGGCCATCACGTCGACGACCCGGTCGGCGATCTCCTCGCGACGCGCATTCGCCCACGCGCTGCCGTCGAGCAGGTATGCCGCGCTGGCGAATCCGGTGACGGCACCTTCCAGGATGCCGAGTCCCTCGGCATCCCAGATCGCCGCGACCCGATCCGGTACGGCCGAAGACAGTAGACGCGTGCTCATGCGAACTCCAGCCAGTGCCGGTAAGTGGGCTCACGCCCGCGGACCACGTCGTGGAAGACGTCGCGCAGCTGTTTGGTGATCGGGCCGCACCCGCCCGCCGCCACCGGGCGGTCGTCGACCGACGCCACCGGGACCACCTCGGCGGCCGTGCCGGTGAGAAACGCCTCGTCGGCGACGTAGAGCTCGCTGCGGGTCAGGCTCTGCTCCCTCACCGTGATCCCCAGGTCGCGGGCAAGCGTGATCACGGTGTCGCGGGTGAGACCGGGCAGGATGTTGTCGCCGACCGGCGGGGTGATCAGCTCACCGTCGCGGACGGCGAAGATGTTCGCGGCGGACGCTTCGGCCACGTGCCCGGTGGAGGTGAGCATCAGCGCGTCGTCGTAACCGGCACGCAGCGCCCCGACCTTGGCCAGAGCCGAATTGACATAGGCTCCCGTCGCTTTGGCGAGCGGTGGGACCGAGTGGACACCGTTTCGTTGCCAGCTGCTGACGACGAGTCGGCAGCCCTCCTGGTCCGCGGTTTCGCCGAGGTACGAACCCCACGGCCACGCCGCGATCGCCACCCGGGCAGTGTCCAGCGCGGGCGTGACACCCATCGAGCCGTAGCCGAGGTAGACGATCGGTCGCAGATAACCGGAGTCCAGGCCCGTCCGGCGCAGCAGTTCGAGCGAGATCTCGGTGAGCTCGTCCACCGACCACCCGGGGTCCATCAGGTACACCCGCGCCGAGTCGTGCAGCCGTCGCAGGTGGTCGCGCAGCCGGAACACGGCCGGACCGCGGTCGGTCGCGTAGGCCCGGATGCCCTCGTAGACACCCCAGCCGTAGTGCAGACTCGGTGTCAGCACGTGGACCTGCGCCTGGTCCCAGGCGACGAATTCACCGTCCATCCAGACGGTGCCGGTCGGGATCAGTTCCATTGTTCTGCTTTCGGTTCGGTGGCGGCGGGCCGCCGGGACGGGACCGGGACTGCCGGTGCGCCGACCTGGTCCAGCCTTCGCTCGATGCTGCGCGACTGCAGTGTCAGAGCCTCTCGATACTTGTCGGCGCCTTCGCCGCGGAAGGCGAACCAGCCCCAGCGGGGTCGCAGTTCGCATCCGCGGGCGATCTTGGCCTCGTAGGCGGCGAGTCCGTAGTGGACGCGACGGATGCCGTGCTCCACCGCCCACCGCGCGGTCTCGTGGTAGGTCAGGGTCAGGTAGCAGCCACGAATCCCCGGGGCGAAGCCCGCGGTCCTGGCGAACAACGTGTCGGGGGTGCGGAGGTAGAGCACGAATCCCACGAGCCGACCGTCGAGTTCGGCACCGAGCACGACACACGAGTCACCCAATTCTTCACGGACGGCGTCGAAATCGCGTCGGACCCGGTCTTCGCCGCCAGGCAGTCCGTACTTGGCCCGGTGCGCGACCTGGAGGGCGACGACATCGTCGTCGATCGCCTCCGCACCCCAGCGGACCACCGTGCGGAGGCCGGCGGCGGTGTAGTCGGCGACCTCCTTGCGGAGCCGGGCGCGACGGCGTTTGCTCAGGCTCGCGACGTACTCCGGCCAGCTGTGGCCGCTCAGGTCCTGCACACCCTCGGCGCCCAGCAACGCCGCTGTGTACCCGGCGCGGGTCGCGGACCCGTCCACGTCCTCGGCCTCCGCCTCTCCGACGTACAGCAATGCCACACTGCGGCAGCCGAGTTCGTCACCGGCCTGATGGAGCAGGCCGGGCAGGGCCGCCATGACCGCGCGGCGCTGATCGTGCGAACGGCCGGGCGCATGCGCGACACCGTGGTGGTTTCCGAACGTCGCGAGCGCCAGCGACGGGTACTGATCCTCGCGGGCACCGGACAGCGCCGCGGTCAGCTCGGCCCAGCGCAGCCGATCGGGGTGATCGAGCAACTCCGGTTCGGCCATCGGCCCTGCGGTTCCCGCCAGCCGGGGCGGATCGTAGAAGAGCAGGCCCCCCGGCCGCGCCGTGAACAGCAGTGGCGCGACCGCGACGGTGCGGCCGTCGGCGCGCACCTCGAGGTAACGCACCTCGTGCAGGTCGGTGCGTTCGGTGAACCGCCACCACCGCGCGTCCTCCCAGATGATGTCCGGGTCGGCGATGCCCGCGAAGTCGGCGGCGGTGGGGCGGGCGCCGCGGGGCAGGACGTGGCCGGTGATCCCGTCG
Organism: Rhodococcus sp. IEGM 1305; assembly: GCF_030058635.1. Classification (NCBI taxonomy): domain Bacteria; kingdom Bacillati; phylum Actinomycetota; class Actinomycetes; order Mycobacteriales; family Nocardiaceae; genus Rhodococcus; species Rhodococcus sp. IEGM 1305. The sequence goes on along the minus strand of NZ_JASHKX010000001.1, from coordinate 403,666 downwards.
ACATGGGTGGCGGTCATGCTGCGCCCTCGCTTTCGGCACGGTCCCAATCGAATCCGGCGCTGACCTGTTCCCCGGTGGCGATCAGCCGATTGCCCAGCGCCGTGAAATCGGGGTCGGTCACCACCCAGTAGGCGAGGAAGTCCGCCGACTTGCGCTCGTTGTACCGGGCAGGGGTCCAGTCGTCGCCGACGTGGGTGTTCAGCGTGAAGTCGTGCACGCCCGGCGGAGCGTCCGGCAGTCGCAGCACCCGGCCCCGGCGCGGCGGCACGCCGTAGAACGCTGCGTGCGGGGCGGTCGCCACCCGGTCCCGGACCGCGTCCAGGTCGGTCGGCAGCCCGCATTCCACCCGCGCCCAGAGATGCCGGGGGTCGATGCCCAGGACGTGGCGGAGCATCGTCGGGATCGGTCCGCCGCCGATCCGCGCGGCCACTTCGCAGAGCACGATGTCGCCGTCGGCGGTGACGAAGAACTCGGCGTGCACGCAGACGGTGAGCGGCGAGCCGAGTGCATCGACGAGCCGCCAGGTCTCGTCCACCAGGCGTGCGCAGACCGGGTCGGCGGTGTCGACCGACCGGGAGCCGAACGGGGCGTCGGTCCAGTGCTCGAGGCACCCCTGGCCGGTGTAGCGGGATGCGATGGCGGCCAACGGTTCTCCGGCGACGCGAAAGGCATCCACATGGTGCACCGCACCGTCGACGAATTCCTCGACTTCGTACGGTGTCGCCGAGACGATGTCGGCGAGTCCGGCTGCCTGCGCCGGCGAATCGAGCACGTACACGCCGGTGGAGCCGGAACCGCTGCGCGGTTTGACGACGACGCGGCCCGGGTTCTCGGCCATGAAGTCGACGATGTCCGCCGGGCCGTGCACGGGGGCGAAGGCCGGGACGAGAAGCCCTGCGGCCTGCGCCAATTCCTTCATCAGGATCTTGTCGCGGTAGGCCCCCGCCGTGGCGGTGTCCAGGCCGGGGAGGCCGAGTTCGCCGCGCAGTTCGGCGGCCCGCTCCACGTCCACCTCGGCCAGCGCGAAGACCGCGGTCGGCCGCTGCCGTCCGGCGAGTTCCCGAGCGGCGGCCAGGACGGCGTCGTCGTCGTGGTAGTCGGTGACCGTGACGATCTCGGCGAATCCCTCACCCGGATCCGATCCCTCGGCGCAGACCGCCACCAGACGTCCGCGCATCTCCGGCAGCCACTGGGCGAAGGGCAGCCCGGCGGCGCGCGGGCTGATCAGTACGAGAATCATCGAGAAGCCTCCTTTCTCGTCACGGTCAATACGTCGAAAGTTGTTTCCAGCGTGGCGAAGACCTCCGCGGTCCGGGGGACGAGCGGTATTCCCCGCACCCGCCGTTCGCGCTCGTGGGCGCGTTGCGGATCGCCCGGGGCCACCACCGGTGTCCCGGTGGCGGGCGTTGATCCGCGGACGGTGCCGAGCAGGTCTGCCAGCCCGGCCGCGAAGTGCGCGTGCCCGCTGAACGCTCCGGGATCGAGGGCGAGGACGAAATGGCCGACCCCCCGGCTTCGACCGGGCGTTCCCTCACCCACTTGCTCGAGCTGCCAGTCGGGCGGCGACCCGGTCAACACGGCCCCCAGCAGAGTGACCGCCATTGCCAGGCCCTGTCCCTTGTAGCCGCCGAGGGGCGACAGTGCATACGCCTCGCCGGGCTCCGCGGTGGACTGCCCGTCGCAGTCGGTGGCCCAGCCGCTGCCCAGTGGTCGCCCCTCGGCCCGGCGGTGCTTCACCTCACCGAAACACACCTGACTGGTGGCCATGTCGAGGGCGAGCCCGTCATCCCCCGTGCCCGCGGCCACGCTGATCGGGTTGGTGCCGAACAGCGGCTCGACCCCGCCGTACGGAGCGACCCGGGAGGCGGCGGACGTGACGGCGATGCCGATCATCCCCTGCCCGGCCAGGTGCCGGGTGTACACCGACGCCGCGCCGAAGTGGTTGGAATTGCGCACGCCCACCGCCGCGACGCCGAAGGCCTTGGCCCGGTCGGCTGCCAGGCGGGCGGCGGCGAGTCCGGCGAGCACGCCGAGTGCGCCGTCCGCATCCAGCAGCAGTCCGGCCCCACGGTCCCGGACCACGGTCGGGCACGCCGCCGCATTCGCGACGCCGGTCGCGAGTTCGTCCAGGTATTGCGGCAGCAGCCGCAGACCGTGGGTGTCGATGCCGCGCAGGGACGTGTCGACGAGCGCGGCAGCCACCTGATCGGCGTCGTCCTCGGGCACTCCGGCCTCGACGAGTGCGATCGAGGCGAGCCAGCGGGCCTCCTGCTCGTCGATCAGCGAACCAGTGTTCGGTGTCTGGTGGATCATGAAGCACTCCAATGCATGAAGACGTGGGGGCCGATGCCCGGGATGTCGAAGTCCGGGCCAAGAATCCGGAAGCCCTGCTTGACGTAGAAGCCGGCGGCGGTGGTGCGGGCGTTGCACCAGACCGCGCCGGCGCCGGCCAGCGCGGCGTTCGTGAGTACGGTGCGCAGGAGTGTGGTCCCCGCACCGCTACCGCGAACCTCCTCGAGGGTGGCCATACCGCGGAGGCGCCGCCCCCGGCCGGGGAGAAGATCTGGCACGGCGTGCGTTTCGGGGGGATCCTCGTGATACAGCGAGGCCACGCCGACCGGGCGCCCCGCGACGAGGGTGGCGAAGTGCCGGGTGCCGGCGTGCGCGTCCTCGGGGTAGACGCAGGTCTCGGCCGGTTGACCGGGCCGGAGCACAGTGTGGCGGATCGGCCGCACGTCGGCGGCGGACACCGGCCGCACCCGCCAGCCGTGGGCGGCCGGATCGGGAAGGTAACCGGAACCGGGACGATCCGGCAGGCTGACGCGGCCGGCGCCGTCGAGCGTCAGTCCACGGCCCGTGTTCACCGCGAGAAGATCGACTGCGTCGACATCCAGGTGGTCGGCCAATCCCCCGAGATGGGCTGTGGCCGACACCCCGGCCGCGGATTCGGGCATGCACCCGAGCATCGTGATCAGACCGCGTTCACGCGCCCGGCGCAGCAGCGCGAGCGACGGGGTGATGCCTCCGGCCTTCATCGGCTTCACGTTGATGCCGTCGAACGCGTCGGTGCAGGCGTCCAGGTCTTGCGGCGACGCGATGCTCTCGTCCGCGATCACCGGGATCGGGCTGCGCTCCTTCAGGATCCGGGCATCGCGCCACGCCGAGCGCGGAAACGGCTGCTCGATCAGCTGCACGCCGAGTTCCTGCAGGCCGGGCAGGACGGGGAGCAGCCGGGACAGCTCCCACCCGCAGTTGCCGTCCACGGAGAACGGCGCGGTCGTATGGCAGCGGAGTTCCTTGACGACGGTGAGGTCGCCCGGATCGGCGAGCTTGATCTTGTACGCCGACCACCCGGGTCGCTCGCGGAGTTTGCGGACCATCACCTCGGTCTCGTCGAGCCCGATGCTGAAGCTGGAGCGCAACTCCTGCGGGCGTCCCAGCCCGAGGGACTGCCACAGCGGCACACCGAGCAGCCGTGCCCGCAGGTCGTGCACCGCGGTGTCGAGGGCGGCCAGGACGAACGGCGAATCGGGAAGCTCCGCGGACAGGGCTCGCCACACGGCGAACGGGTCGTCGGGACCGAGGTCGATCAGTAACGCCGCAATCCGCCGCAGATCCGCGTGCATCCGGTCCAGGCCCGAGTTGTAGTGGTCGGTCATGAACGCGGATGCCTCGCCGAACCCGGCGACACCGTCCTGCTCCACCTCCACCACCAGGCCCCGCTGCACCGGAATCGCTTCTCGGGCAGAGCGCCACAGATGCCGTTGCGTCAAGCTGATCTCGTGCGCGGTGACCTTCACGCGGTGCCTCCGACGCCGAAGAACTCGCGGTCGCGCGGGCCGTGCGGGCGGAGGTCGTCCCACCACTGCGCGTGCTCGTCGTATTTCGCGAAGAACGGTTTGCCGACCAGGTCGGGCCGGCGTGCCTGCAGGAACCGCAGCGCGAACGCACGTCCGCCGTCGAGATCGACGACGCCGTCGACCACGACCTTCCCCGGTGACGCCGACATCACCGGACCCCGCGCGGTCCGCCCGAGTCCGGAGACCCGTTGCAGCGCTTCGCGGTAGATGTCGACCGCTCGCGCCAGTGGCAGACCGAAATACGGTCGCGCACCGGTGTCCCGCTCGACGAACATGTAGTACGGCACGACCCGGTTGCGGACCTGCGCCTGCCAGAGGTCGGCCCACGTGCGCGGGTCGTCGTTGACGTGACGCACCACCGGCGCCTGAGCGCGGAGCACCGCGCCGGTCGACGCCAGCCGGGCCAGCGCCGTCCGGGCGGCATCGGTCTGCAGTTCCGCGACGTGCGACAGGTACAGCATCATCGCGACGTGCTTGCCGGCGGCGGTCAGCCGCTCGAGCAACCGCAACAGGTCGTCGGCTTCCGGCCGGCCAACAGCCGGTACGGCCAGAACGAGACGGCCTTCGTGCCGATCCGGATCGTCTCGACGTGTTCCCGCCCCGGTTCGAGTAGCGGCTGCAGATACGAGGCCAGCAACTCGGTCCGCATGACCAGTGGGTCGCCGCCGGTCAACAGCACGTCGGTGATACCGGGGTGCAGGTCGAGGTACCGGGTCATCGCCTCCGGCCCGGACATGGCCATCTTCAGGTCCGGGGTGTCCACGAACTGGGCCCAGCGGAAGCAGTAGCCGCAATAGCTGTGGCACGTCTGCCCCTGGCGGGGGAACACCAGCAGGGTCTCGGCGTACTTGTGCTGCATGCCCGAACCGTCGATGTCGTCGTGCTGCGGAACGTTCATGCTCAGCTGGTCGCCGGGATGCGGGTTCAGCGCGGCCCGGACCGTGTCGACGGCCTGCCGGACGGTGCCCCGATCTCCCTGCGCCACAGCCCGTTCGATGATGGCGAAGTGCTCGGGCTCGAGCATGTCGCGGTGCGGGAAGGTCAGCCGGTAGATCGGGTCGTCCGGCGCACGGCCCCAGTCGATCAGTTCGTCGACGACGTAGCTGCTGACCTTGAACGGCAGCACCTGGGAGACCACGTGGGCCTCGTGCCCCAGGGTCGGATCGCCGGTTCGTTCGGCGACGAGCTTGCGGAGCCGGTCGCCGCTGATCGATCGCGGAGCGAGGGCTGTGCGGGTGTCGATATCGAGCACGGTCATTTGTCCGTCACCGCCAGACCCCAGTCGAAGTCGACTTCGCCCAGAACATTCATGTCCGACATCAGCGAATACAGACCGCTGTAGTCGCGCACGAGCCGCGAACCGGACTTCTCGGCCCGCACGTCGGCGAGCATCTTCTCCCATCCGGTGACCTTCTCGATCCGGAAGATCGCCTCCCACGTCGAGTAGTCCGTGGCGACGAACGCGTCCAGTCCGGCGACCAGCATGTCCAGGAAGAATCGGCGTTTGACGGGGTCCAGCATGTCGTACACCAGCTTCGCCATCTCGTCGGAAATGGATGCGTGGCAGTACTCGTCCCGGTTGTGCAGCTTTGCGGTGGTGGAGTTGACCACCTGGATGTCATGATCGTCGGCGAGCAGATCGAGATACGCGTTGATCGAGATCTCGGACACCGTGGCGAAGGCCAGCGTGGTCAGGCTGCGCTGCCAGCGTTCGGCGGCACGGGCCCGCAGCCGACGGTGTGCCCGTGAGGTGTGGGATTCGGGTAACGCGCTGTCGGGGAACGGGTTCCCTCGTTTACGTCTGGTCAGCGCACTCGCGTTGATGTGCATCAGGGTGTGGTACTGCTCGTCGACCATGGCCTGGGCGAGGGCGATATCCATGTCCTGGCCGCCGAGACCGGGAAACTCCCCGTCCATGACGAGTGCGAACGCCGGGTTGGCGACGCGTTGCTCGGCGAGCACCGTGTGCCGGTTGTACGCGATCCAGGCCCAGCTCAGCAGCCGCGACCGCAGCGCGTCGGGCATCGCCTGCCATGTCGGATGGTCGCGGAACGGCACGATGCCCTCGGGGTAGTCGGCCCGGCCGGCGTCGAACAACTCGTCGAGGTCGGGCTCGTCGCGCTTCACCGTCGACCGTCGGTGCCAGTTGCCGGCGAGGCGGCTGATGACGGCGTTCTCGGCTTCGTCGGCGGGGTCGAACGACGGCAGTCCGGGGAGGTGGACCAGGCCGTCGGCGTCGGAGCACTGCAGGTCGTCGATGATCATGCGCGGGTCCGGTCGCCGGCCCAGAAACGGGTGAGGTGACGGGCGCGGTCGGCGTACTCCGAGCGCGCGTGCAGCATGCGCTGGTTGTCCCAGATGAGCAGCGCATTCTCGGGAATCAGCACGCGGGTGCGCAGTTCGTGGAACAGGTCGCTGACGCGATGCGCCAACCTGCGACCGGCCAGGCCGAGCGGCAGCCGAGTGTCGTCGACGTCGGAGTCGTGGTGTGGGTCGTAGTCGGCCGCGGTGAGCAGGTTGTAGCTGAAGCGCAGGGCGGTGCGGCCGGTGTCGTCCGCGCCCAGCATCGCGGTGCGTACACCCCCGTCCGGGCCCGGGAAGGTCAGTTCGGCGTCCGTCATCAAGGTGAGCTCGGCCGGTTCCAGGGCGTCGACGAGCCGCCGGATGTCGAGCAGATCGGTGTGGCCGCCGCCGCAGCGCGCCTGCCGGTGGCAGAACAGCGCCAGGTACGCCGGGCTGGGATTCCAGCCCGGGGCCTCGGTATGCGCCAGAATCGTGTTCGCGCTCTGCGAGTACGCCCGATGATCGTTGCCGGGACGGTACGTCACCTCGTGGGTGAGCAGACCGTTGTATTGCGGGACCAGATCACCCAGGGAGCCAACCACTTCCGCTGCAGCGGTGCGGTCGGGCACGTCGTGGACGACGACGTAGCCGTCCTCCCCCAGCCGGGACCGGTCGAGACGGCCTTCCACCGTTTCCACACCCGCAGAAACGACATGACAATTCGGCGACATCCATTCCTCCATTCCGAAAACCCGACTGGGATACGTACCCCGTGATGCCGGTCGTTCGAGACCGGGATCGTCGTGATCGGTTTCAAGAATGTGGTCGTGCCGCCACGCACACCAGGCACCCTAGGGGAGCCAAAACGTCACCCGGAACGAACTGCCGGGGCTGTAACAACGGGGTGCGGGTGAGATTGCGCGGCCGGAACGAGCGGTGGTCGCTGTAGCGTTCTGCGGTCGTTCTCGATTGCGGAAACGGTGCAGATCCCCAGAGGGCCGTCGCGGTCGAACATGGTTGCCGAGCCCACCGCGACTCCGTCGCACGCGCGGTGGCTGTCGGCTTCCAGTCCGAGTTCGATCCCCTCCGGCAGTCTGGTCAGCGCCAGCGTGACGTCACCGTTGATGTATCCGATGCCCTCGGTGCCCATGTTGGTTACCAAATTGGTCAAGTCGGCGATCATTGCTGCACGCACGAAGGGGGTGGTCGCTTCTCCTGCGATCACCGACCACCCTGTCGTCCAGATCCGTTTCCGATCAGAGGTTCGCCAAGCCGGTCCTCCGTGCGGCAACGGCCCCCAGTCGGAATTCTCCCCACTGGTGCCGATCAACCGCTCGCCGACATGCTCGGCCGGCGAGGGAGGCTGAGGGACGCGGGAGTCGACCCAATGCGCTCCTGCTGCGTTCCTCGACTTCCGGTAGAAAGCAACCGTGGCCCTGGCCACGGCTTCATCCGACTGAATCAATTCCGCTTCGACAAGTCGAATTCGGTTTCCCCACCGGATGATCCGTGATCGAACATCGATCCGACCCATCCTCACCGGACGAAAGAGATCCGCGGTCACTCGGGTGGCGAAGAATTCATCCTGCTTGTACTCACCCTCGATGGCGTGGGCAAGCAAACCCAGCACCGCCGGACCGGACACCATGTCCGCCGCCCATCCGCTGATGGCGGCCGCCCTCGGCTCGTACCCCGAACCTGCACGAGCGAAGAACGGTTGAGCGGTGTGTGCCGATCTGGCTGTCGCCTGTTCCGCGTCGAGCTGCGCGTCGGCTGTCACTTCAGTTCCACAGCGTGGCGGCGTCGACCGCTTCGGTGGCCGGGGGGCCGGGTAGCCCGGGCTCGCTGCGGGAGAATCGCGGCGCGGGCCGGTGCTGGGTGACCCGGTCCAGTTCGACGAGGGATCCGCGCGCGGCGATGTGCGGGTTCTGGGGTGCCTCGGCGAAGGTCAGCACCGGTGTGGTGCAGGCGTCGGTGCCGTCGAAGATCGCCGCCCATTCGTCGCGGGTCTTGGTGAGGAACACCTCGGCGAACTGTTTCTGCAGCTGCGGCCAGCCGGTCCGATCGTTCTGGGCCGGTAGATCGACCGGGTCCAGTCCCAGACCCTCCACCAGCAGTGCGTAGAACTGTGGTTCGACCGCACCGACGGCCATGTATCGGCCGTCCGCGGTTTCGTAGGTGTCGTAGTACGGCGCGCCGGTGTCGAGCATGTTCACCCCGCGCTCGTCCGACCACCGGCCCATACCGCGGAAGCTCCAGATCATGTGCGACAACGCCAGGGTGCCGTCCACCATGGCCGCGTCGACGACCTGACCCTTGCCCGACGTGTGGCGCTCGATCAGCGCGGCGAGGATGCCGAACACGAGGAACATCGAGCCGCCGCCGAAGTCGCCGACCATGTTCAGCGGCGGCACCGGGCGCTCGCCCTTCCTGCCGATCGCGTGCAGCACACCGGTCAGCGAGATGTAGTTGATGTCGTGGCCGGCCGTCTGGGCGAGTGGACCTTCCTGCCCCCAGCCGGTCATCCGGCCGTAGATCAGGCGCGGGTTGTGCGCCAGTGCGACGTCCGGGCCCAGACCCAGGCGCTCGGTGACGCCGGGGCGGAAGCCTTCGATGAGCACGTCTGCCCGCTCGACGAGGCCGAGGACGAGTTCGATGTCGGCGGGGTCTTTGAGATTCGCTTCCACGACGCGGCGGCCGCGGTGGGTCTGGTCGCGGGGCTGCCCGGCTGTCGGCAGCAGGCCGGCGCGCTGTACACGGACCACGTCGGCGCCGAGGTCGGTGAGCAACGTCGCAGCGTGCGGGCCGGGACCGATGCCGGCGAGTTCGACAATGCGGACACCGGTGAGTGGTCCGGTGCAGGGGGTGGTCGCCATGAATTCTCCCTCTACTTCTGGGCGATGGAACATGTTGTGACGCTGAATGTTCAGCCGACTCGAGCGGGTTGCGTGGTGGACAGCAGGGTGGGCAGTGCCCGAGCGAGGTTGCGCTCGTGGATCTGCGAGGCACCCTCGTAGATGCGCAGCGCCCGCACGTCACGCCACATGCGCGGCACCGGGTGTTCGCCCACGATGCCGGCTCCGCCGAGCACCTGGACCGCCCGGTCGGCCACGACGGATGCCATCTCGGTGCAATAGAGTTTCGCCGCCGAAATGCGATGCCGCGGCGGGGTGCCGGCGTCGAATTCGCGGGCGCAATCCAGGATCATCGACCGTCCCGCCTCGAGCTCTGCGTAGCTGCGACCGAGCATGGCCTGGACGGCGCCGAACTCGGCCAGGGGTTGCCCGAATTGCTCCCGCTCACCGGCGTGCCGCACGGCCTCGGTGAGCAAGCGCGTGGCCTGACCGACGGCGGTGGCCGCGACGTGGGTGCGGGCCTGGTTGATCCCGCGCATGGCGTGCGTCATTCCCAGGCCTTCCACCCCTCCGATCAGCCGGTCTGCGTCTACTCGCACCCCACGCAGACTGACCTCGGCGACGGGCCCCTCGGCGTGACCGTTCATCAACTCGGGCAACCGGGTCTGCACGCCGGGAGTGTCCCGATCCACCAGGAACGACGAGACACCGCCGTCCTCGGTGCGGGCGAACACCACCAGCACGTCCGCCCACCCGCCGTTGGTGATGTAGCGCTTCTCCCCGTCGATGACGTAGCCGCCACGCGTCCGGGTCGCGGTGGTCCGTACCGCGGACGCGTCGCTCCCGGCGTACTCCTCGGTGAGCGCGAAGGCCATCACGCACTCCCCGGCCGCCATCGCGGGGAGGTACCTCTCGCGCTGCGCGTCGGTGCCGTATTCGAGCAGGATCTGCGCGGCCAGCCCGATGCTCGTCGAGAACCGCGACCGGTACACCGCCGAGGATCGGGTGAACTCGAACGTCAGAAGCACCTGCTGCTCGACGGTCCACCCCAGACCCCCGACGCTGGTGGGCAGGGTGATGCCGAACAGACCGAGCTCGCTCATCCGTCGGACGAGGTCCGGGGGCACCGCACCGGCGGCGACCATCTCATGCTCCCGCGGGATCAGTTCGTCGTCGGTGAAGTCGCGAATCACCTGCCGGTACGTCTCGAAGTCGAGGGTGCGGACCCGGGGATCGATCACGTGAATGCTCCTGTTCGTGAGGGCGAAAGCTCCTGCGGGACTGGGTCAGAAACCCGCCGACTTGGCGATGATCGTCTTCATGACCTCGTTGGTGCCGCCGTAGATCCGCGAGACGCGGGTGTCCGCGTACAGCCGGGCGATGGGGTATTCGAGCATGTAGCCGTATCCGCCGTGCAGCTGCAGGCACTTGTCGATGATCTCGCCGGCGTTCTCGGTGCAGAACAGCTTCGCCTTGGCGGCATCGGCGACGCTCAGGTCGCCGGTCTCGTGCAGCTCGATGGCCCGGTCCACCATGGCCTGCGCGGCCTCCACCTTGGCGATGCATTCGGCGATGACGAATTTGGTGTTCTGGAAGTCGGCGACGGGCTTGCCGAACACCTTGCGGTCACGCACGTAGTCGGAGGCGAAGGTGATGGCGCCGGTGGCGGCGGCGGTCGTGGTGACCGCGATCATCAGGCGCTCCTGCGGAAGGTTGTTGGCCAGGTAGCCGAACGCTGCGCCCTCTTCGCCGAGCAGATCCTCGACAGGCACCCGCACGTCAGTGAAGGAAAGCTCGGCGGTGTCGGAGGTGCGCATGCCGATCTTCTCGAGCTTGCGACCCACCTCGTAGCCCTCGCTCGTGGTGTCCACGGCGAGGATGCTGAGGCCGGCGCGGCGGTTCTCCTCGGTAGCCGGGGAGGTGCGGCAGACGACGAGGACGCGGTCGGCTTGAACGCCTCCGGTGATGAAGGTCTTGGCGCCGTTGAGGATGTAGTGGGTGCGGTCCTCCGACAGCCGGGCGGTGGTCTTGATGCCGGCGAGGTCCGAGCCGGTGCTCGGCTCGGTCATCGCGATGGCGGTCATCATGTCCCCGCTGACGAACCCGGGCAGCCAGCGCTGCTTCTGCTCCTCGGTGCCGTAGGTGAGCAAGTAGGGCAGCACCAGGCCGGTGTGCACGCCGAATGCACCGAAACTGACTGCGGCGCGGGCGGTCTCCTCGGAGAGCACCGCCTGGTACTTGAAGCTGGTCTCACCGGCTCCACCGTAGGACTCGGGTACGGTCATTCCGAGCACGCCCAGCTTGCCGAGCTGACGGTAGAAGTCGCGCGGCACCATGCCCTCGCGCTCCCAGTCGGCGAAGTTCGGCGTGACCTGCGACTCGATGAAGTCACGGATGACTTTGCGGAAGTCTTCATGTTCCTGGTTGAACACGATGCGCTGCATGTCTTTTCCTTCTTTCTGCGAACAAACGTGGACGGGTTTGGGGAATGCGGCCGCGTCAGCCGAGGATTCGGGCGCGGTCGCGGTCGGAGTTGACGGTGAGGAGGGCGATCATCGCGCCGATGACGGCGGCGATGCCGAAGATCTGGAAGGCCGAGGCGTAGCCGCCGGCGGGGGTGGCGGCATTGTCGACGATGACGCCGGTGAGGTACGGGGCGATCAGGCCGCCGGTGGCCATCATCGCCATGAACACGCCCAGCACGCCTGCCATCTGTTGCGGCGGGCAGATCTCCGAAATCGCGGCATTGAACAGCGGGATGATGACGGTGCCGACACCGTAGCCGATCGAGACAACCATCACCGCGACGATGGGCGTCTGGATGTACGGCATGGTGATCAGTGCGACGCCGCACAGCAGCAGTGCGATTCCCGGCACGATGCCGCGCAGCACCCGGGAACTGGCGCCGCGCACCAACAGCCGGTCACTGACCGAGGTGCACAGGAACATGAAGAACAGTCCGGCGATGCTGGGGATCCCGAACATGGTGCCGGCCTGCACCCGCGAATAGCCCAGGCCGACCTCGAAGTAGGACGGCAACCACGTCAGCACGACGGTGACGAGAGCGTACATGGTGAAGACTGCGGCGAGCGCGCCGAGAAATGTCGGTGTCCGGAGGATCCGGGACCATGGCACCTTGGGGTCGGCGGTCGGCGCAGCGGTGTCGAAGTTCGCGGCGGCCTTCTTGACGGGGCGCTTGCCGTAGGGCCCTCCTTGCCAGGTCACGAGCCACACGACGGACCAGACCACGCTGACCATGGCGAGGATGAGGAACGTGGATCGCCACCCCCAGTTCGCGACGGCCAGGGCCATCAGTGGGGCGATCAGAATCTTGGCGATCGACGCACCGGAAGCCAGGAAAGCGCCGGGCAGCCCACGCTTCTCTACGGGATGCCAGGAGTAGGCGCCGGTATGGATCAGCGCCCCCGACGGCCCCTCGAAGAATCCCAGCGCCATCCGGCTGATCAACAGCATCGTGAAGCCGGCAACGACCACCAGCGGCACCATCGACGCCGCCCAGGCCAGGCACAACAGCAGTAGCAGCCAGCGCAACGACATCCACTTGTGCAACACCCCGGCAAAGAAGCCGCCAACGGTGAATGCCAGGAAAAATGCACTGCCTACGAGCCCGATCTGGGCGGAGGTCAGACCGAACTCTGTGGCCAGCGGCTGGGCAACCAGCCCGAAGACGGCCTTGTCGGCCCAGTTGACGACGACCAACAGCACCAGAATTCCGGTGAGGCCCCAGGCCCGCACGCGGGACTCCCCTCCTACTTCGGGTGACACAACGGGGGGAACGTCCTGCTTGCTCGATGTCATTCTCATCGATCCTTTCGGGCAATGGCGACGGCTGCGCGGCGCGGAGACGCGGGGACTCGGAGCGAACTGTGACGCGAACCACCCCGGTTCGAAAAAGTAAATCATCATCCGGCCTCAAAGGGCAATAGTTCACTGAAAGACGTCGAACACTTCTCGCGATCACGCCTTTGAGCTAGGAAATTAGCTGCAAGACGGCGGGGAGAGCGTGGTGGACAGAATCCGCCCGGTCGTGTTAAGTAAATATTGATTCGATCAGAGAGGGGTCAGATATGACTCGCAAGGTCCACGTCGCCGGAGTCGGGATGATCCCGTTCACCAAGCCCGGCAAGAGCGAGAACTACAACGTCATGGGCGAGACGGCTGCCCGCGCAGCATTGCGTGATGCCGGGATCGAGTACTCCCTCGTTCAGCAGGCCTACGCGGGGTACGTGTACGGCGACTCCACGGCCGGTCAGGCCGCGCTGTACGGACTCGGGCTGACCGGAATCCCCGTCTTCAACGTCAACAACAACTGCGCCACCGGCTCGTCGGCGCTGTACCTGGCCCGCCAGGCCGTCGCCAGTGGTGCCGTCGAGTGCGCTCTGGCCGTCGGGTTCGAGCAGATGAAACCCGGTGCGCTCAAGCGGGTCTGGGACGACCGCCCGGCGCCGATGTTCCGATTCGACGACCTGATGACGGAGATTCAGGGCGTCGACGAGACGTCCCCGCACGCGGCCCAGCTGTTCGGCGGCGCGGGCGTTTCCCACATGCAGAAGTACGGCACGAAGCCGGAGACGTTCGCGAAGATCTCGGTCAAGGCCCGCAAGCACGCGGCCAACAACCCCAATGCCGTCTTCCGCGACCTGCTCACGGAGGAGCAGGTGCTCGAGTCGCCGCACATCTTCGGCCCCTTGACCAGATACCAGTGCTGCCCACCGACCTGCGGCGCCGCAGCGGCAGTGGTGTGCAGCGAAGAGTTCGCCCGCAAGCACGGGCTGGCGGCGGACGTGGTGATCGAGGCGCAGGCCCTCACGACCGACACCGCCAGCACGTTCGAGGACCGGGACATGATGAAGGTGGTCGGCTACGACATGACCGCAGCGGCCGCCGCCCAGGTCTACGAGGCCGCGGGCATCGGCCCCGAGGACGTACAGGTCGTCGAACTGCACGACTGCTTCTCCGCCAACGAGCTCATCACCTACGAGGGACTGGGTCTGACCCCCGAGGGCACCGCCGAGAAGTTCATCCTCGACGGCGACAACACCTACGGCGGCCGCGTGGTCACCAACCCGTCGGGTGGTCTGCTCTCCAAGGGGCACCCGCTCGGCGCCACCGGACTGGCCCAGTGCGCCGAACTCGTGTGGCAACTTCGCGGTCAGGCGGGGGCGCGTCAGGTGGAGGGCGCGCGGATCGCCCTGCAGCACAACCTCGGGCTCGGCGGCGCGTGTGTGGTCAGCATCTTCAAGAAGGTGGGCTGACGTGGCACTCGATCCGGCCGTCATCGGCAAGGTGATCCCCGGTCACGAAGTGGTCGTCGAGCGCGGACGTCTGCGCTTCTTCGCGCAGGCCATCGGCGAGACCAACCCGATCTACTTCGACACCGAGGCCGCCAAGGCGGCCGGGCACCGCGATGTACTCGTGCCGCCGACCTTCCTGTTCTGCCTGGACATGGAGAAGCCGGACCCGTTCGCCCTCATCTGCGAACTCGGGATCGACATGCGGTACGTGCTGCACGGCGAGCAGGCGTTCAAATACCACTCGCCGGCCTACGCCGGCGACACGCTGGCCTACAACGGCACCGTTACCGACGTGTACTCGAAGAAGAACGGAGCGTTGGACTTCCTCGTCCGAACGGTCGACGTCACCCGCGACGGTGAGCCGATCGCCCGCCTCACCAACACCCTCGTCGTCCGAAACCCGAAGGCGGAAAAATGAAAACAGGCGACTCCCTCCCGGAATTGCAGCTCGCCGGCATCAGCCGCACCACGCTCGCGCTCTACGCCGGCGCCTCCGGTGACCACAATCCGATGCACATCGATCTCGACGTCGCGCGCTCCGGTGGCATGGACGACGTGTTCGCCCACGGCATGCTGTCGATGGCCTACCTCGGCCGACTGCTGACCAATTACGTTCCCCAGGAACGACTCTGCTCCTACGGCGTACGATTCGCCGCCATCACCCCGCTGCACGCGAAGCCGACGTGCACCGGAACCGTGACCAAGGTCGAGGACGGCCTGGCCCATCTGGACCTCACCGTCACCCTCGCCGACGGAACGGTCACCCTCCGCGGCGACGCCGTCGTCGCCGCCTGACCTTCGCCACACCACCGAAAGGAAGTCCCGCTCATGGGCAAGCTCGACAACAGGACAGCCATCGTCACCGGATCCGGCCGCGGCATCGGCCGTGCCATCGCCATGAAGTTTGCGGCCGAGGGCGCCAGCGTCGTCGTCAACGACCTCGACCCGGGCCCGGCCAAGGAGACGGTCGAGGAGATTGTCGCAGCCGGCGGTAAGGCCGTCGCCAGTGTCGGTTCCGTCACCGAGGAAGGCTTCGCGGACCGCTTCGTCGCCACCGCCGTCGACACCTTCGGCGGCCTCGACATCATCGTCAACAACGCCGGCTTCACCTGGGACAACGTCATCCAGAAGATGACCGACGAGCAATGGGACACCATCCTGGATCTGCACCTGAAGGCACCGTTCCAGATTCTGCGTGCGGCGCAGCCGTACATCAAGGCGAACCCTACCGACTACCACCGCAAGGTCGTCAACATCTCCTCCAACGCCGGTGTCGTCGGCAACGCCGGCCAGTCCAACTACGCCGCCGCCAAGGCCGGCATCATCGGACTGACCAAGACCCTCGCCCGCGAGTGGGGCCGCTACCGGGTGAATGTCAACGCGGTCGCCTACGGCCTGATCAACACCCGCCTGACGGAGGCGTCGGCGGACGGCAACGCCACCATCGACGTCGAAGGCCGGGAGATCAAGGTCGGCGTCAACCCGCAGCTGCTCGCTGCAGCCGAGCGGTCCATCCCGCTGGGCCGGGCCGGCCGTCCCGACGAGGCAGCGGGCGCAGTGTTCGCCCTGTGCCTGCCCGAGACCGACTACGTCAGCGGCCAGTGCCTGGTTTGCGACGGCGGCAGCCGCTAACCATCCCCGACAGGAGGGGTCCCCATGTACTTGACTCAGTCACTGCATCGCGCGGTGCAGCAACGCCCGAACCAGCCCATGACCGTGTGCGGGGACCGCATCCACACCAGCAGCGAGACCGGAGACAGGGTCGCCCGCCTCGCGGGCGCTCTGCTCGGTCTCGGTGTGGGGGTCGGCGACCGCGTCGGCATGCTGTCGCTCAATTCCGACCGGTACCACGAGTACTTCTTCGCCACCTGGTGGATAGGAGGCGTGGTCAACCCGCTCAACACTCGCTGGAGCGCCGCCGAGATCGCGTTCGCCCTCGAAGACTCACAGACGGCGGTACTGCTGGTCGACGACACCTTCGTACCGCTGCTGGACGAGATTCGCACATTCTTCCCGTCGCTGCGAGCAGTGGTGCACTGCGGCGACCAACCGACACCGGACGGGCTTCTCCGTTACGAAGACCTGGTCGCCACCGCGGAACCCGTCGAAGACCTGCGCGTGGGCGGAGACACCCTGGCAGGGATTTTCTATACCGGTGGTACCAGCGGCCGCCCCAAAGGCGTCATGCTCACCCACCTCAACCTGATGACCGCGAGCCTCGGGTCGCTGGCCGCCAACCACACCGCCGTCGCAGGCGGCCGCGCCCTGCTGTCCGCACCCATGTTCCACCTCGCTGCACTGGCCAGCTGGAACGGCCAGAACATCGCCGGTGGCATCCTGGTGATGTTGCCGTCGTTCGAACCGGCCGCGGCGCTGCGACTGATCGAAGAGCAGCGGATCAACTCGATGCTGTTGGTACCGACCATGATCCAGATGTTGCTGCGCCACCCGGAGCGCGAGATCCGCGACCTGTCCAGCATCACCGCAATTCAGTACGGCGCGTCCCCGATCTCCGAGACCCTGCTACGCCAGGCCCAGCGCGCCTTCCCGAAAGCTGATTTCGTGCAGGGTTACGGGATGACCGAGGCCGGCCCCGGACTCACCTCGCTCAGCGCCGACGACCACCACGCGGCCACCCGGCTCAATTCGGCCGGTCGGCCGATGGGTCACGTCGAGGTGCGGGTTGTCGACGACCGTGGCAACGAACTCCCCCGCGGCGACGTCGGCGAGATCATTGCCCGCGGCGGCAACATCATGACCGGTTACTGGAATCGACCGGAAGAGACCGCGGCGGCGCTGCGCGACGGCTGGCTGTACACCGGCGACGGCGGCTACATGGACGAGGACGGCTACCTGTTCGTGGTGGACCGACTGAAGGACATGATCATTTCCGGGGGAGAGAACGTGTACTCGACCGAAGTCGAGAATGCTCTCGCCTCTCATCCCGATGTGGTGCAGTGTGCGGTGATCGGTGTTCCCGACGATCGGTTCGGCGAGCGGGTGCACGCGTTTCTGGTGATGAAACCTGGCACGTCACTGACCTGCGACGACGTGCGAGCCCACTCCAAGAAACTGATCGCCGGGTACAAGTCGCCACGGAGCATCACGATCGTGGAGCAGATGCCGGTCTCGCCGGCTGGCAAGATACTCAAGAGAGAACTCCGCCGGCGGTTCTCCGACCTGGCCGACCGCACCGCGCACTGACACCCCGAGGCTGCAATGACGATCGACACATCGGACGACACACCTGCTGTCGAGCCGTCCGCCAAGAAGACACCGCGGCCGCGCAACCGTAAAGCGCAGATCATCACGGTGGCCCGAGAGCAATTCGGGCGACGCGGCTACCACGGGGTGAACATGGAGGACATCGCCTCCGCGGTGGGAATCACCGCGGGGGCGCTGTACCGCCATTTCCCGAACAAGCAGGACCTTCTGGCACAGGCGATACTCAATGCCGTCTCGTCGATCACGGCCACCCTCGACGACGTCGACCCCGAGGACTCGGCCTCGAACTGTCTGGCCCTGTTCCGCTACTGCCTCGACAACGACTTCCGCGCGGTCCTCTTCGACCAGGAAGCCCGCCACCTCGCTCCCGAACGCCGGGCCGAGGTGCGGACGGCCGTTCAGTCGGTCCCGGCACGCATCGCCGACGCCCTCCGCTCCGAACGCCCCGACCTCACCACTGCGGACGCCGACTTGCTGGCCTGGGCCATGTCGAGCGTCGCCCTCAGTCCCGCCCGGCACCGAACGACCTTGCCGCGCAAACGCTTGGAGAGCCTGCTGCTGGAGCTGTGCGAACGGCTGCGGAGCGCTCCGATCCGGCACGCCGAGGAGATACCTGCCGAGGAGGCATACGTCTCCGGCTTCGCTCACGCTTCCCGTCGTGAAACCCTGTTGACCGCCGCCATCTCCCTGTTCAGGCGGCGCGGCTACCAGTCGGTGACGATGGACGACATCGGCGCCGCCGCGGGGATGGCGAGTTCGAGCATCTACACCTACTTCTCCGGCAAGGCCGAGGTGCTCCAGGCGATCCTCGTCCGAGGCACCGAGTCCCTGCGGATGGGGTTGGTCCAGGCGCTTGCCGGTGCGCGCTCCCGCGAGGACGCGCTCGCTCTGGTGGTGCACTCGTACGCCTCGGCCGTGTCGGCACCCGACAGTGCCATCGGCATCCTCATCGAGGAGTCGACGAATTTACCCGAAGAGGCACAGTCGCAGTCACGCACGGCTCAACGCGAGTACATCGACGAGTGGGTACATCTCCTCGGCACCGACACCCACGAAACCCGGACTACGGTGCTCGCCGCGATCGGGTTGGTCAACGACCTTTCGCGGTTGCGGCACCTGCACACCCGACCGCGGTACCGAGACGAAATCGAGGAACTGGCCCTTCGGGTACTGGGAGTCCGTACCGGCTGATCACCCACCGCCGAGGCCGACCACTCCGATCATCAAGGGCAGGAAGACGATGATCAGAATTGCACCGACGATGTCGAAGGTGATTCCGCTTCGGATCATCGTGGTGATCCGGACTGCTCCGGAGCCGTAGACCACGGCGTTCTGCGGCGTCGAGACCGGCAGCATGAAGCCGAACGATGCGGCGAACGTGGCCGCGAGCGCAGGCACGAAGGGGTTGACCCCGGCCGCCAACGCCACCGGGATCACGATCGGCACCACGACCGCCGCCGACGCCGTGTTACTCGTCGTCTCCGACACGGCGATGGCCAGCAGCACCGCGAAGACGGTGATGGCGACGACGCTCGTCAGGCCCAGCGAGTCCGCGACGGAGGTGCCGATCGTCTCGGCGAGTCCGGTGTCGGCGAGCAGTGCGCCGAAGATGATGCCGCTGCCGAACAGCACGATCGTGCCCCAGTCGATCTTCGCTGCGTCCCGCCAGGTCAGCGTGAACTCCCGATTCTCCCAATCGGTCGGCAGAAGGTAGAGCAACGCCGCCCCGAAGACCGCGACCATGCCCTCGTCGAGTCGGTCGCTGATCGTGCCGTAGAGGTCCGAGTCGTTGCCGGCGATCACCGCGACGACACCGGGCAGAATCCACAGCGTCACCGTGACTCCGAACGCGATGAGGGTGTTCTTCTCGGCACGCGACAGCGGACCCATTTCCGCGCGCTGTTCCGCCAGGTAATCGGCGACGCCCTCGATCCGCCGAATCTCCGGCTTGTTGAGGCGCAGCAGGATGATGGCGAGCGCGATGAACATCAGCAGGCAGATCGGGATGGCCATCACCATCCACTGCCCGAAGCTGATCCGCTCCCCCGTGGCCTCCTCGATGAGCCCGCGTCCGATGAGATTGGGTGGGCTCCCGACCGGTGTCAGCAGGCCGCCCACGCTTGCGCTGTACGCGAGCATCAGCATGATCGCGGCACCCACCCGGAGACGCAACGGGTCGAAGTCCGCGGCGACGACGCCGCGGCGCTGCATGAGTTTCGCGATGACGCCGAGGATGCCCAGGGCGGTGGGCAGCAGCATGGCCACGGTCGCGGTGTTGGATACGAACGCCGAGAGCCCGCACGTGATCGCGCCGAACGCGACGATCACTCCGGTGGTGGACTGGCCGACACGCGGCAGGGTCAGGATCCGAAACGCGAACCGCCGTGCGACGCCGTGTTTGAGCATCGCCTGGGCGAGGATGAACGCTCCGATGAACGTGAAGATCGTCGACGACCCGAACGCGGCGAGGACCTCGTCGGCCGGCGCCACGCCCAGAAACACCACGATCGCCACCCCGAGCAGCCCGCCGATCGGGATCGGCACCGCCTCGGTCACCCACAGCACGATGACGCCGAGCAGCACGCCGGCCAACGTCTGCTGGTTGGGCGGTATGTCGATCGGCAGGGCGAGGAACGCGATCGTGATCAGTGGTGCGAGAAACAGCCCTATCGTGCGGCGGCCCTTCTCGAATCGCTCCTCGGCGGGTGAGAGATGCTGTTCGCCGAGGCTGCGATAGGTGGTGTGCCCGAGCAACGCCTTGTCGACGTCGGTGCGGTCGCCCTGGTTCTCGGCTGTCATGGTCCCTCCCCTGCGACACGGATTGGTACGGAAGTAATACCCATGAACGAGCGGGATAGTCGTTTCACGGCATGTTTTCTCCCGGATGGGCACGAACGACGCCTAGGCCGTCACCTTGTTTCTGGGAACGATCAGCACGGGCACCGGAGCGTGACGCAGGATCTTCGAGGCGGCCGAGCCGAGGAATACGTGGGCCGCGGGTCCGGCCGCGCCCGAACCCAGCGCCAGCATGTCGCCGGCTTCCCAGGAGACGGCCTCCACCGCTTCGCGCCAGTCGTGGCCGCTGCCGACCACGACGTCCACGTCGGGAACCGGAATTCGGGCGCGAACTGCGTTGAGCTGCTTGATGATATCGGCGCGCGTCCGGCGAGCCCACTGTTGTACGACGAGGTCCTCCGTCGATCGCTCGATCGCGCCGCCGAACATCGTCATCGGCCGCACCGTGAACGACACGATTCGCAACTGCACCGGCCACTGCCTCGCCAGTTCGGCGGTGGCGGCAACGAGGCCGTTCACGTCGGCCTCGCCTCCGTACGCGACGGTGATCCGGCGGATCGACTCCGGCACCGGCGGGTAGCCGCGCGGAGCGATCGCGACGGGCACCGCCGCGGTGTGGACCAGCCGTTCGGTGACGCTGCCCAGCGTCACCCTGCCCAGCAGCCCGGACGACGACGACCCGACAACCACGAGACGCGCGTCGTGGGCGGTGACGAGTTCGATCAACCCTGTTGGAATGGAATCGGATTGGTGGACGACGCGGGGAATGTCCGGGCCCCCGGGCAGCTGGCCGACCACCCTGTCCAGGGCGTGCGAAGCCTGCTCGGTGACGTAGCCCAGATATTCGCGTTCGATGGGGTCGTCCTTCGCCGGCCACGGCCGTTCCACGATCGCCGCGGCCACAACCTTGTCGCCGGTCCAGCGTGATATCTGCACTGCCAGGTTGAGGGGTGCGGTGCCCTGACGGCTCGAGCTGAAGCCGGCGATGATCGTCATCGGGGGGCTCTCCCTGCGGCGACCGGGGTGACGACGACGTGCGTCACCGGCACGCTGTGCTCGGCGCGGGCGCGGTCCACGACGTCGAAGCGGTGCCACACCGACTCTTCGGGTGGCAGTGTCGAGATGACGATCTGATCCGGACGGAACGAGTCGACGGCGGCGGCCAGGGCCCGCAGCGGCCGGTAGTCGCCCAACTCGCCGTCGGCTTCGAGGTTCTCCGCGCGGAGTGTCGCCAGCGTGTCGTCCAACCGCCGCTGTGCGACCTCTCGGGTCGCTTCCGCGACGTCGAGTGGACCGTGGGTGGCGGCGGTTCCGGTCTCGATCGGGCTGGCAGGCACGACCACGAAGTAGGTGGCATCCCGATCCGCGTCGATGCGACGAAGCTCGTCGAGCATTTCCTTGGACTGGACGGTCTGGTTCGCGAGCACCAGCACGCGGTGCGGACGTGTCGTCGCCGCGACCCCTTCCACGACGGGCCGCCGGCCCACGAACCACTTGTTGGCGAGGAACAGCACGATGACGACGGCCCACGACAACAGGCTCAGCACCAGTTGCGACCGCACATCGTCTTGCAGATACATCTGCACCAGGATCGCCACGATCGCGGCCGCGGTGATGATCGACAACACCGGGAACAGCCACATCTTGACCCGAAGCTCCGAGTCCGGGGTGCGGTACCGCAGGACGATCTGGGAGACGGCAATGAGCAGGTAGACGAACAGGATGACCGCACCGCTGGAGTTCAGCAGGAAGACGAAGACGGTGTCCGGTGAGACTGCCGCGGCGATGACGCACAGAAAACCGACGACCGAGGACGCGAGTATCGCGATGGCAGGAACCCCGCGCCGGGTCACCCTGACCAGCTGCGCGGGCGCCTCCCGGCGCGCAGCGAGCACGAACAACATGCGTGAGGCGGTGTACATGCCCGAGTTGAGACAGCTCAGCACCGCCGTCAACACCACGGCGTTCATGATGTGGTCGGCGTACGGGATCCCCATTTCGGTGAACGCGGCGACGAAGGGGGACGCGGCCGCCTCCTCGTCGTTCCACGGCAGGATCGTCGCCAGCAGGAACGTGGAGCCGACGAAGAACACGGCGATCCGCACGATCACCGAGTTCGCGGCCTTGGTCACCGCCCGCTCCGGATCCGCCGATTCCGCGGCCGCGATCGTCGCGATTTCGGCGCCGACCATGGAGAAGATCACCGTCACCACACCGACGGTGATGGCCATGGCGCCGAACGGCAGGAACCCGTCATGGCTCCACAGGTTCGAGAAATCGAGCGATTTGTTCGGCCACACCCCCAACACGAACAGTGTGCCCAGCCCGATGAACACCACGATCGCGGCCACCTTGATCCCGGCGAACCAGAATTCGAACTCACCGAACGACGACACCGAGAACAGATTCGTCGCCGTCATCAGAATCATCAGAACCAACGCCGACAACCACAACGGGATGTCGATCCAGTACTGGATGATCGTCGCGCCGGCGATCGCCTCGAAACCGACGACGATCACCCAGAAGTACCAGTACAACCAGCCGACGGAGAAGCCGGCCCAGTTGCCCAACGCGGCGCGGGCATAATCGGCGAACGATCCGGTCGACGGGTTGGCCACCGCCATCTCGGCCAGCATCCGCATGACCATGATGATCAGGACCCCGGCAAGCGCATAGGTAATGAACGCCCCCGGCCCGGTGTCGCCGATGACGACACCCGAGCCGACGAACAGGCCTGCGCCGATCACCCCGCCGATCGCAATCATCGTCAGCTGCCGCTGGCTCAGCGCCTTCTTCAAAGTGGGTGTTGCACTCATTGCATCCCTCCGATACTCGACGCACCGGCTACTCGCTCTCTTGGCGAGACCGGCTGTCGGATTCCGTGGGATGTACTCGGCTGGGCACGCGATCAGAGGGAATGAGCCGCAGGGCTTGAATCTCAATCGTAAGCCGCAGCGTCCGTCCGGCGAGCGGGATCGGACAGGTGGATCGTTCTCACAATCGGATCCGGGGGAAGGCCTTCGATCAGCTGTCGAGTTGCGACATGAGCGCTTGCTGACTGGCCTGGACGTGACGTCGCATGTAGTTCTCGGCTCCGATGCCGTCCTTGGCGATGATCAATTCGAGGACGGTGTGGTGTTCGCGTTCGGACTCGAGTGACCGGCCGGGTTGCGAGAGTGAGGTCTTCACGAGTCGCCCGTAGGCGAGTTGGTTCATCAGGAGCCGGTAGTGGGTGGCGAGCTTCCCGTTGTCCGCACCGGCGATGAGGATCTCGTGGAAGTCGTGGACCAGTTGGGCGTAGCGCTCGGTGTCGCCCGCCTCCACTGCGGCGTCGGCCTCGCGGACATTCGCCTTCATGGCGGTGAGTTCGGGCACTTCCCCGCGGGCGGCCATCAAGCGTGCGGCACCGCCCTCGAGGAGTTGCTTCATCTCGAAGAGTTCGTTGATCTCACGCCGGGAAGGCACAGCGACGAACGTGCCGACCCGAGGGCGGATCTCGACCAACCCCTCGATCTGCAGTTGCTTGAGGGCCTCGCGGATCGGTGTGCGACTGATCCCGAAGGTTTCGGCGAGGGAGACTTCGGACAGCGATTGCCCGGGTGCCAACTCGCCCGAGATGATCATCTGCCGCAGTCCGTCGGCCGCGCGTTCCTGGAAGTTGCTCGTGTCGAGTCTTCGCGACGTCGCGACGTCCATCGGTCCCCTCCAGCACTGTGTCATGTATCTTGCATGTCAACCGTACATCGCCGACGCACCCTGCTCGTCGAGACCGATGGTCCCGCCCGCCCGCGGTGCACACGGTCGGGCAGGACCCAGGCCGGCATCAGCGGAAGGCGGGGATCACTTCGTTGATGAACAGTTCGAGGGACTTGCGCTTCTCCTCGTGGGAGAGGGTGTTGTCGGTCCAGAAGCTGAATTCGGTGATGCCGAGCTCCTCGTAGTACCGCAGACGGTCGATGACTTCTTCCGGCGTTCCAATCATCGCGGTCTTGTGCAGAGACTCCGGGGAGAACTCGGGCCGTTCCGCGAACTTCGACTCGGGGCTGGGTTCGTGGAAGCCGTTGACCGGATCGGTCTTGTTCCCGAACCAGGCGTCGAACGTCCGATAGAACTTCTGGATGCCTTCGGCAGCGGGCCGCCAGCCCTCCGGATCGTCGGCCGGATGCACGTAGGTGTGGCGAAGAACCATGATCTCCGGCTGCGGCACCTCGGGGTGGTTCGCGACGGCGGTGTCGAACTTGCCCTTCAGGTCGGCGACTTCCTCGTCACCCTTCATCAGCGGGGTCACCATGACGTTGCATCCCTGTGCCACCGCGAAGTCGTGTGAGGCCGGATCACGAGCGGCCACCCACATCGGCGGCATCGGCTTCTGCACGGGCTTGGGCACACTCGTCGACGTCGGGAACTGCCAGATCTCGCCGTCGTGCGCGTAGTCCCCCTTCCACAGTTCGCGGACCGCGGGCACGAGTTCGCGCAGGTGCTTGCCCCCGTCGCCGGCAGGCAGTCCGCCGGCGAGGCGGTCGAACTCGAACTGGTAGGCGCCGCGGGCCAGCCCGACCTCCATGCGCCCGTTGCTGATGACGTCGAGCAGCGCGCACTCGCCCGCGACGCGGATCGGGTGCCAGAACGGGGCTATGATCGTGCCCGCGCCGAGCCGGATCGTCGACGTCTGGCCGGCCAGATACGCGAGCAGCGGCATGGGGCTGGGCGCGATCGTGTACTCCATCGCGTGGTGCTCACCGATCCACACTGTTTCGAATCCGCCGGCCTCGGCCATCACCGTCAGCTCGGTCAGGTTCTCGAACAGTTGGCGGTGGGTGACGCTCTCGTCCCAACGCTCCATGTGCACGAACAGCGAAAACCTCATAGCTGTTCCTCCTCTGCAAATCGTGTGGTCAATGTGCGGATCCAGCGGTGTGCGGACCCGGCCGATCGTGATGCTGGAGTGCGCACGGTCAGCTCCGCATGGTGAACGGATCCGCGACGGGATCTTCGCTCGTGTTGATCCAGACGCTCTTGAGCCGGGTGTACTCCTTGATCGTCTCGGTGCCGTGCTCGATGCCGACACCACTGCTCTTGAAACCCTGGCGCGGCGACATCGGCGACATCGCCCGGTAGGTGTTCACCCAGACCGTGCCGGCTTCGAGCCGCGAGGCCATGCGATGGGCCCGCGACAGATTCGTCGTCCACACACCGGCGGCGAGGCCGTACTCGGTGTCGTTGGCGAGCCGAATCACTTCCTCCTCGGTCTCGAACGGCATGATCGCCGCAACCGGACCGAAGATCTCCTCACGGACGACGCGCATGTCGTTGTCGACGTCGACGAGGACTGTCGGTTCGTAGAAGTAGCCGCCGAGCCCGCCTCCGTCGCAGGCGTTTCCGCCGGTGACGACCCGGGCTCCCTCGCTGCGGCCGAGATCGACGTAACCCGCCACCTTGTCGCGCTGGTCCGCGAAGGCGAGCGGTCCGAGTTCGGTCGCGTCGTCGAGCGGGTCGCCGATCCGAATCGTCCTGGCGCGCTCGGCGACGCGTTCGAGCAGCTCGTCGTAGACGGCACGGTGGGCGAACACCCGGCTTCCCGCGATACAGGTCTGCCCGGCGGCCGCAAAGATGCCCGCAACCACACCCATCGACGCGTTCGCCACGTCGGCATCGTCGAAGACGATGTTCGGCGACTTCCCACCGAGCTCGAGCGTCGAGCCGATGAAACGACTCGCGGTCGCCGCGGCGATTCGGGCGCCTGTTGCCGTGCTCCCGGTGAACGAGATCTTCGCCAGATCCGGGTGGTCGACCAGGGCCTGGCCGGCCTCGGCTCCGAACCCGGTGACGACGTTGACGGCGCCCGCGGGAAAGCCCGCCTCCACAGTCAGTTCCGCGAGTCGCAGTGCAGACCGCGACGTGTATTCCGACGGCTTGATGACGACGGTGTTCCCGACGCACAGTGCGGGCGCCAGCTTGCTGGTCGTCAGTGTCAGCGGAGAGTTCCACGGGGTGATCGCCCCGACCACACCGAGCGGCTCACGCGAGGTGTAGTTGAGCACCTTGCGGTCGGACGTCGGGACGACGTCACCCTGGATCTTGTCCGCCAATCCGGCGTAGTAGTAGTAATACTCGGGCAACGAGGCCAGCTGCCCGCGCATCTCACGCAGAAGCTTGCCGTTGTCCAGAACCTCCATCCGGGCAAGTTCTTCGGCGTTCTCACCGATAAGGTCGCCGAGACGGCGGAGCAGATGCCCGCGGCGCGTCTGACTGAGATCGCGCCATCGCGAATCCTCGAACGCCGCCTTCGCTGCCGCCACGGCGCGGTCGATGTCCGCAGCGTTGCCGCGGGCCGCCCGGTACAGCGGCTGCCGAGTGGCCGGGTTCGTGCTCTCGAAGTACTCGCCGGATTTCGGCGTGACCCGCTCTCCACCGATGAAGTGTTGTAGCTGTTCGAGATCAGACATGTGCGTGCTCTCCGATGAAAGTGGTGATGCAGTCGACGAGCGCTTCGGGACGCTCGATGGGAAGCATGTGCCGCGCACGGGGAATGATCACCGACCGGCAGTCGGGCAACGCCGCTGCGAGTCGATGTGTCATCTCCGGGGTGGACCCGGGATCGTCACTGCCCGTCACGGCCAACGCCGGAACGGTGATCGTGGACAGGGCGGGGCCGAGTTCGGCGTCCCCGGTCGCGAAGACGCGATAGCAGTTGACGAAGGATGCGACATCGTTCGCCGACAACGTCTCCCGCGTTCGGCGAACCCAGTCCTCCCCGACCTGCGTGCCCTCGTACCAGCGCGTGAGCGATGCCGCGGCGCTGGCCGCGAAGTCCGCCTCGGCGGTCGTCAATCGGGCGAGGACGGCCGCCCGTTCGTCGTCGGTGCGGCGGCAGACCGAACTCACCGATGTCAGGGTCGCCACCAGTTCGGGGCGGTGCAGTGCCAGGTACTGGGCGACGAGGGCGCCGAGCGAGAAGCCCACCAGGTGCGAGCCCGGCGGGATCTCGCCGGCCACACCCTCGGCGAGGTCTGCCAGCGTGGTGCCCGCACCCGCCGGAGGCCGCGAGCCGTGCCCGGGGAGGTCGGGAGTGATCAGCGTGTACCGGTCCGCGAGCAACGCGGCGGCAGGCTCCCACATCGTGTGATCGAGCCCGACGCCGTGCAGCAGCACCATGGTTGGCTTGCTCATGGGAGGTGCCGACTACTGCTCGGTCGTCAGCGGTGCCAGGCGCTGCTGGGGGCGTCCCTGCGCAGCGGCCGCCAGCGCGATCACGATCTCGTTCGGGTGCGGCGCATCGGCGATCCGGACCTCCACCGTCTGGTGGTGGGAGCGGATCGTCGCGTCGGTGATGTGCTTGAGCGGGATGTCGAACACGATGCCCGCCGGCCCGCGCTTCTCGACGGCGGGAAGCAGGGTCGTCGCGTTCGCAGCCTTGCGGAAGTGGTCACCGAACTTCAGCGTGTGAATCAGACCCGAGCCGTGCTCGATCTCCCCGTTCAATCCCACGATCGCGGCCTTCCCGTATGCCTCGGCGGGCGCGCCGAGCGCCTCGAGCACCTTCGGCGCCAGCAGTGCACCCGCCGCCGACGCGGTCTGGTCGATGCCCGGACCGAGGTCCTCGACGTAACCTTGCCCCGACCACGGGTTTTCGATGACGGCAGCCACGATGGCCACGCGGGCGGCGGGCGACACCGGTCGACCGCCTTCGGTCAGGATCTCTTCGACGATCGTGATGATCTTGCGAACGTTCATGAAAGGACTGCCTCCAGAGTCTGAGCGGTGATAGCGGGGTCGGTTGCGCGGTCTCCGATGCGCGGATGCGGGCGGGGGCCGGTCGATGCGGCAGCAATGACGACGATCTCGTCGGCGCGTGGTGCGTCCGGCACTCGCGCACTCACGGTCTGGTAGTGGCTTCGGGTGGCGGCGTGCTCCTTGTGCCACATCGGGACGATCAGTTCTTCGCCTGCCTCGGCCCTGGTGTCCGCGAAGCAGATGATCGACTCCCCCTGCAGGAACTCGCGCATGAGATTCCCGAAGTACGGCGTGTGGATCAGCGCGCCACCGTGTTCGATCTCGCCGGCGGTACCGACGATCGCAGCCTTGCCGAAGGCCTCGATCCGATCGGCGCCACCGAGCGCATCGATGAGCCGATCGGTCAGCAGTTTCGCCAGCAGAGGCGCGACTTCACCGACTTCCGCCGACAAATCGGTGGTGACACCGGTGCCCACCCACGGGTTCGCGACCACAGCTGCGACGCTGGCGCGAGAAACCGGGCTGGCGGGGGCCTTCCCCAACTCGAGCACCGTCTCCTCGCGATAGAGCGACAACTTGCGGATGCCGATGCCCGCCTCGATACGTTTCCGATTCCGCTGTTGCATACAACGTACAGTAATCACCGGTCGCACAACGGTCAAGAGCAACCGGTCCTCTATAGTCGTTTTCATCGCCCGTTCGTCGACCAGGCGAGGCCATAGCCGCAGCTGAAAGCCACTTTTTCCAGCAGAGTTCCATACGGCCGACTTGCCGCGAAGCTGCCCAGCCGTTGACACGGGATGTGACGCGCCTAATACTCTGTTGCATGGCAGAGCAGCCGAGTAGCGGCCCGTCGTCACAGACGACCCCCATATCCAGCCACCGTCCCGCCGCACCGGAACTGAACGCGGGCAACCCGACCATCGAATCGACACACGTCGCCCTCCTCAGCGCAGGAGGTCCGGGCCACGCCCGCGAAGTGCCGCGCAGGAATCGGCTCCGCGACAACGGGCTCGGCAGCGTCTTCTGGATGTCTGTCGGTGTCTCGACACTGTTCGTCGTGTGGGCCGTCGCATTCACCGACAACCTGAACGAGGTCACGTCCGACTCGCTCAACTGGATGACGTCCACCTTCGGCTGGACGTATCTGGTGGTGACGCTGTGCATCCTGGTCTTCCTGGTGTTTCTCGCATTCAGCCCCGCCGGCGATCTACGGCTCGGCCGGGACGACGAAAAACCGGAATTCTCCACGCCGAGTTGGCTGGCGATGATCCTGAGCGCGGTCATGGGTATCGGGCTGATCTCCTACGGTGTCGCCGAACCGATCTCGCACTTCACATCGCCGCCGCACGGTCTCGCCGAGCCGAATACCACCTCGGCTGCCGTGCGCGCCATGCAGTACTCCTATTTCGACTGGGGCGTGCACGCGTGGGCCATCTTCGCGGTGTTCGGCCTGGCCATCGCGTACTCCACGCACCGGAAGGGACGGCGGACACTGGTGAGCCAGCTGTTCTATCCCCTGCTCGGTGAGCGCGTGAACGGTCCCCTCGGCAAGACGATCGACGTGCTCGCGGTGTTCGCCACGCTGTTCGGCACCACAACCTCGCTCGGACTCGGCGCGCTGCAGGTCAACAATGGACTGGCCAGCCTGTTCGGAACGCCGGTGGACTCGGTCTCACAGGTGATGATCATCGCCGTCGTCACCGCGCTGTTCACGCTGTCCGCCGTCACCGGTGTCAACAAGGGCATCAAGTTTCTCAGCCAGTGCAGCACCGCCCTGGCGATCGCCCTGTTCGTCTTCATCCTGATCGTCGGCCCGGCGGTGTTCGTCGCGAACCTGTACATCGAGTCCCTCGGTACGTGGGCGAGCGACTTCTTCCGGATGAGTTTGCAGGGCACGGCCTTCGGCGATCTCGAGTGGATGCAGTGGTGGACGTACTTCATGCTCGCCTGGTGGGTGTCCTGGGGCGCGTTCGTCGGTGTCTTCCTCGCCCGTATCTCACGCGGGCGCACCATCCGAGGCTTCATCATGGGAGTCCTCGTCGTGCCCAGCGCCGTCTTCTTCACCTGGTTCACGGTGTTCGGCGGCACCGCCATCCACATCGACATGTACGAGGGCGGCGACATCGCCGAGCGCACCGCGGCAGACATCAACAGCGCATTCTTCGCGACGCTGGAGCACTATCCGTTCGCCACAGCGACATCGGTGATCGCTGTCATTCTCGTCGTCGTGTTCTTCGTATCCGGCGCCGATGCGAACACCTACGTGCTGAGCATGATGACCTCGAACGGTTCCCTGACCCCGGCCCGCTGGGTCCTCGTCCTGTGGGGCATACTCACCGGCGTCACCGCGATCGTGCTCATGCTTGCAGGCGGACTGAATGCCTTGCAGAACACCGTGATCGTGACTTCCCTTCCCTTCCTCGTGATCGTCGCCGGCTTGACGGTGTCGTTCTGGAAAGAACTCGTTTCCGACCGTAAGGAGCGCATGAAATGACCGACAACACCGCCCGGCGCGAGCTGATCGTGAAGGTGTGGGACGCAGCCTGGGACCGCGGTGAGGTGGACGCCTTCGATACCCTCCTTGGCCCGCACTACCAACGCCACGGCACCCACGGACCCACTCAGGACTGCGAGACGTTCAAGGCCTCCATACTGTCGACGCGTGCCGCCTTCCCCGATCTGAAGACCACGATCGACGACATCATTCTCGAAGACGACCGAGCCGCGATCCGCTGGCACAGCGCCGGAACGCATACCGGCGCATTCCTGGGCATTCCCACGACCGGCAAGCGTGTCCAGGTCAGCGGGGCCACCTTCGCCCGCTTCGACGGCGACGGCATCGTCGAAGAATTCGTGACCTGGGATCCCCGGGCACTTCTGTCCGCGCTCGGCATCATCACCGTCGGCCAAGACTGACCACGACATCTACCCGGAGCACACCATGTCACAGCTTCAGCACACCGTTGACCTCGATCTGATGAAGCAGGTCAACCGCCAGTTCGTCACCGGCGTCACCGTCATCACCACGATGGACGGCGACACCCCGAAGGGGCTGGCGGTCAACGCCTTTGCCAGCATCTCGCTCGACCCGCCGACCGTGATGGTCTGCGTGCAGCGCACGTCCAACACCCACGACTGCCTCTTCCGCGCCGATCATCTCGCGATCAACATCCTGTCCACGGCCCAGATGGACGTCGTCGCCAAGTTCGCATCGAAGTCCGACGACAAGTTCGCGGGCCTGAACTGGCGGACCGGCCCCTCCGGGAGTCCGTTGATCGACCTCAGTAGCGCACAGATGGAGGTCGAGATCCGGGAGCGGCTTCAGGCGAGCACCCACACAGTGTTCATCTGCCGCGTCCTGCACGCCGCAGTCAGCGAACAGACTCCGATGATCTACAGCGCCGGAAAGTTCTTCGACGGAGGTTCTCTCGACCCCCTGGGATGATCCCGCCTCCGCCCCGGAGGCGAGGACACAGACGAACGCGGGCCCACCTGTCGATCAGGTGGGCCCGCGGCGTTCTCGGGACGTGTCGGTCAGCGCGCCGGTCCGGCGGCGTTCAACCCGGCCATCACAGCGTGGTGACTTGCCTGGACGTGGTGACGCATGAGCTGCTCGGCGCCCGCACCGTCCTTGGCGATGATGAGGTCGAGCACGCGATGGTGTTCGCGCTCGGAGTCCAGGGAACGTCCGGGCTGTGCGAGCGAGGTCTTCACCAGCCGCCCGTAAGCCAACTGATTCATCAGAATTCGATAGTGGGTGGCGAGTTTCCCGTTGTCGGCGCCGACGATGAGGATCTCGTGGAACTCACGGACCAGCTCGGCGTACCGTGCGGTGTCGCCTGCGAGGACAGCTGCGTCGGCGTCGGCGACGTTGGATCTCATCGCCTCCAGTTCAGGGATGTTTCCGCGGGCGGCCATCAACCTGGCGGCGGCGCCCTCGAGGAGCTGTTTCATCTCGAACAGCTCGTTGATCTCGCGCCGGGACGGGGCGGCGACGAACGTTCCGACCCTTGACCGGATCTCCACGAGCCCCTCGATCTGCAGTTGCTTGAGTGCCTCGCGCACGGGGGTTCGGCTGATACCGAAGGTCTCGGCCAGATTCACCTCGGACAGCGCGTCACCCGGCCCGAGCTCGCCGCTGATGATCATCTGACGGAGCCCGTCGGCCACCTGCTCCTGAAAATTGGCGGTCACAAGCTTTCGGGTCGACGCGACGACCATCCTCACTCCTCCGTGCTGGACTGCCATCTTGCATGGCAATTATTGCCAATCTACAGTCCCCGCGCGCAACCGGGCAAGGCGCGGACCACGGTCGAGACTGGGCGTTTCCGTCGTTCACCGGCTTTGTCAGATGATTACGGCGAGATGACCCGCATGAAGGGTTGATGACGGGGGTTGACTTCGTCGCAACGGTTCTGCACAGTGATCTGCACAACGTTCTCTGCCATACATCATGGCAATCAGAGAGGTCATTATGTCTCAGACTCCCTCGGCAGACACCGAAGACCGCCGATACCGCAGCAAGGTCGCCGCGGTCGAGCCGTACGGCGTCGACCACATTCCCGACGTCGAACGGCACGGCACCGCCCGCTCCCAGTTCTCCATCTGGTTCGCCGCCGGCATGAACTTTCCGATCATGGTGCTGGGCTTCTCCGCCGTCAGCTTCGGACTCTCGCTGACGTCGGCGGTGACCGCGATCGTGCTCGGCTCCCTCGTCGGCGCGGCCGTCATGGGCATTCTGTCGCAGATGGGCGCCCGACTCGGTGTTCCGCAGCAGATCCAGTCGCGAGGCCCCCTCGGCTTCTTCGGGAACTTCGTCCCCGTCGCCTACATCAACGTCTTCGCCGGCATCGGATGGGCCGCCGTGACGATCATCCTCGGCGCCCAGGCCCTCCATGAGCTCGCGCCCGGCATCCCCTTCTGGCTCTCCGCCCTGGTGCTCGTCAGCATTCAGCTGGTGGTAGCCGTCTTCGGGTACAACATGATCCACTTCCTGCAGAAGATCCTGTCGTTCGTGCTGTTCTTCGGGTTCGTCCTCATCACCGTCGTGTCGGTGACCAACAGCGACGCAGTCGGCTTCGACGCCAACCCCGATGCGCCGTACTACATCGGCGGCACCGGTGGGTGGATCACCTTCGCCGGGTTCTTCATGTCGTTCCTCATCGCCTGGTGGCCGTTCGCGTCCGACTACTCGCGCTACCTTCCCGACGACGACGGCACCGCCAAGCGTGCGGGCACCTACACCCTCGCCGGCAACTTCATCACGCTGACCTGGTTGGGCATCGCCGGCGCACTGCTCGGAGGATCGGCCGTCTCGGGCGAAGAACCCATCGAGGCCCTGGCACGCCTGACCGGTTCGTGGGCGCCCGTGGCGCTGATCGTCGTCCTGTTGTCCTCCTTCTCCCAGAACTTCCTCAATGTCTACGGCGGCGCAATTTCGGTGCAGACGTTGCGGATTCCGGTCAGCCGTCGCACGGCAGTCATCGTCATCTGCGTCCTCGCCTACGTCATCAGTCTCTGGGCGGGTGCGGGCTTCGAGGCCAAGTTCAAGAACTTCCTGTTCCTCGGCGCCTACCTGATCGCCCCGTTTGGGGCGGCACTGCTCCTCGACTACTTCGTCGGTGGGCGGAAGGACAAGTCCCGAGTCGACGAACTGTACGACGAGACGCGCGTATTGAATTGGGGATTCTTCGCCTGGGTCGCGGGCGTCGTAGCCTCCGTCCCCTTCTGGAACCTGTCCTTCTACCAGGGCTGGGTCCCCGTTCACCATCCCGGATGGGGCGACCTGACCTATGTCGTCGGCTTCGTGGTGGCTGCGGGCGTGTACATGCTCACCTACCACCTCCCCGGCGTTCGTCGCCAGCCGAAGTTCGCTGCCGAGGTCGGCACCGAGGGTTCGGCGATCGCCGACCCGACACCCGCCACCACGGGCGGTGAGCGGTGATGACCGAGCAGATATTCGAGACAGTCCCGGCCTCGGCCCCGGCGTTCGTCGCGGACGTCGAACGCGCCCTCGGCGAGATCGCTGCCGGACGCGCCGTAGTCGTGGTCGACGATCACGATCGCGAGAACGAAGGCGACCTGATCTTCGCCGCCGAGTGTGCAACACCGGAACTCGTCGCCTTCACAATCCGGTACGGCTCCGGGGTGTTGTGCGTGCCGATGGCAGCTGACCGGCTCGACGCACTGCGACTGCCC
Organism: Rhodococcus sp. IEGM 1305; assembly: GCF_030058635.1. Taxonomy (NCBI): domain Bacteria; kingdom Bacillati; phylum Actinomycetota; class Actinomycetes; order Mycobacteriales; family Nocardiaceae; genus Rhodococcus; species Rhodococcus sp. IEGM 1305. Next base: position 369,397 of record NZ_JASHKX010000001.1, on the reverse strand, counting down.
CCGATGTGCACGGACAACGAGGATCCCAAAGGCACCGCCTACGCGGTGAGCGTCGACGCCCGCGACGGGGTCAGCACCGGGATTTCGGCCGCGGACAGGGCCCGGACCATCCGGCTCCTCGCCGCCGCCGACACCCGCCCCGAACAGCTGACCCGTCCCGGACACGTGTTCCCGCTGCGGGCTCGCCCAGGCGGCGTACTCGAACGCCCCGGGCACACCGAAGCTGCGGTCGACCTGACCGCGCTGGCCGGGATGCGCCCGGCCGGAGCCATCTGCGAGATTGTCAACGACGACGGCACCATGGCCCGTGGCGCCGCCCTCGACGAGTTCTGTGCCGAGCACGGCCTGCACAAGCTCGCCATCGCCGACCTTGTCCGCTACCGCCGGTGGCAGGCACCTGTCGTCAGCAGCTCCGCGACACGCATGCCCACCCCGCACGGGACCTTCGAGGCCGTAGCCGTCGCCGGCGCGGACGGTCCGGAACACCTCGTCCTGACCCTCGGCGTCGTCGCGGACCAGGACGACGTCCTGGTCAGGGTGCATTCGGAATGCCTGACCGGCGACGTGTTCGGCTCCAGGCGCTGCGACTGCGGTCCGCAACTCGACCAGGCACTCGCCGAGATCGCCGGCGTCGGCGCAGGCGTGGTGATCTATCTACGCGGCCACGAAGGGCGCGGCATCGGGCTGGTCCAGAAATTGCGTGCCTACGGTCTCCAGGAACGCGGATACGACACCGTCGACGCCAACACCGCCCTCGGACTGCCCGTCGATGCGCGTGACTTCGGCATGGCGGCGAAGATTCTGGCCGACCTACGGATCCGCTCGGTGAATCTGATGTCGAACAATCCGCACAAGGAGTCGGCACTGGCGTCCTACGGCACCCGCATCCTGCGGACCACGCCGCTGCACATCGCGCCGACCACCGACAACGTGCGCTACCTGCAGACGAAGACCGAACGCCTGGGGCACCGGCCCCCGGTCGGGCTCCCGACAACCGTCCGACACGCGTGAACACCACGGAGCAGCAGACATGACAACCCTCATCACCCGGCACCGGGTTCGCGACTTCGACACCTGGCGCACGGTGTTCGGCGGGCATCAGGAGAACCGGCGTGCTCACGGAGCCACCGGCCACCGGATCTACCGCTTCGGGAACGACGTGACCGTGATGACCGAGTTCCCGGACCGTGCCTCGGCCGAGAAGTTCCTCACCGATCCCGCGCTCCGCGACGTCGTCGCCCGCGCCGGTTTCGTCGACCCACCCACCACGAGCATCTGCGAACTCGTCGACACCGAACAGTACTGACCAGGCATGACCGCGGCGCACGTCGCCATGTCTTTCACGCTCAGGAGAAACCGAATGATCGACTCGAAGACGCTACTGGCGTCGCTGCCCACCGATCTGTGGATCGGCGGTAAGCAAGTACCGGCGTCGGGCGGCCGCACCCTCACCGTGCACAACCCGGCAGACGGCCAGGCTCTCGCCGAGATCGCCGATGCGCAGCCGGAGGACGGTCGCACCGCACTCGACGCGGCTGCGGCAGTTCAACCCGACTGGGCCGCGACGCCTGCGCGTGAGCGTTCCGACATCTTGCGCCGGGCATGGGATCTGATCAACCAGCGCCGCGACGAGTTCGCGTTGTTGATGACGTTGGAGATGGGCAAACCCCTGGCGGAAAGCTACGGAGAGGTGACGTACGGCGGCGAGTTCCTGCGCTGGTTTTCCGAGGAGGCGGTCCGGATCAACGGTCGCTACACCCAGTCTCCGTCGGGCAACGGGCGGATCCTGGTCACCAAGGAGCCGGTCGGTCCGACGGTGGCGATCACTCCGTGGAACTTCCCATTGGCGATGGGCACGCGCAAGATTGCTCCGGCGTTCGCCGCCGGGTGCACCATGGTGGTCAAACCGGCCGCGGAAACCCCGTTGACCATGCTGCTGCTCGGCGAGGTCTTCCGCGACGCGGGTCTTCCCGACGGCGTCCTGTCGATCGTGCCGACATCGAACGCGTCCGCACTGACCACACCGCTCTTCGAGGACCACCGACTACGTAAGGTGACGTTCACCGGCTCGACCGGCGTAGGGAAGGTGCTGTTGCGTCAGGCCGCCGACCGCGTCCTGCGGACGTCGATGGAGCTCGGCGGCAACGCCCCGTTCGTGGTCTTCGACGACGCCGACATCGACGCCGCCGTCGAGGGGGCAATGGCCGCGAAGATGCGGAACGGTGGTGAGGCGTGCACGGCCGCCAACCGCATCCACGTCGACAACGCAGTGCTCGCGGAGTTCAGCGAGAAGCTCACTGCCCGAATGCGAGATTTGAAAGTCGGACCCGGTGATCTCGATGGCACGCAGGTCGGGCCGCTGGTCAGTGAGAAGCAGCGCGCGAGCGTCGCCGAACTGGTCGATGACGCCGTCGGCAAGGGTGCCGTCGTCACCACCGGCGGAAGTCAGGCAGAAGGCGACGGGTACTTCTACGAACCCACCGTCCTCACCGACGTCCCAGCGCAGGCCCGGATCCTGAAGGAAGAGGTGTTCGGACCGGTCGCCGCGGTCATCGGATTCGACGGCGAAGAGGCCGGCATCGCCGCCGCCAACGACACCGAATACGGTCTGGCCGCCTACATCTACACCGAAGGACTCGAACGGGCACTGCGGGTATCCAACGCTCTCGAAGCCGGGATGGTGGGAGTCAACCGCGGCATCATCTCCGACGTCGCCGCCCCGTTCGGTGGTGTGAAGGAGTCCGGGCTCGGCCGGGAAAGCGGCAGCGAAGGCATCGAGGAGTATCTCGAACCGAAGTACATCGCCTTCCGGTGACACCGGCGGCCGAGCAACTGCCGAATCCGATCGGCTCCGCCTCGTACTGGAGCGCGCCGACGCGGCTGATCACACCGCCGGGCGCCGCGATGGTACGCAGGCCGGGTCACGGCAGGCGACAGCGCCCTCAGAAGTGCGCACAATAGAGGGGTGCAACCGGCGCGCCCCTCCACAGCATGAGGTAGAGCAGCCGCAGAAGGAGTTCACGATGAATTCGAAGAAGACCGTGGCGGGAGCCGTGATCGCCGGTGCGCTGGGCTTCAGCGCACTGGGGCTCGGCGCTGGCACGGCAAATGCTGATCCATGGCCACAATCGATTCCCGGTATCTCGGCACCCGACGTGGTTCCACCGCCCGGACAGCTGGGGCAGCTGCCGTTCATCCCACCGCCGGGCCAGTTGGGACAGCTACCGTTCGTACCGCCACCCGGCCACTGGGACAAGCCGTGGAAGTGGCTTCCTCAATGACCCCCGACGGGAACTGGTAACCAACATCAGTCGGACCGCGCCGAATCTTCCCGCTCGCCCGTGCAGCTAATCGTGCGCCCGCTCCACGACCCAGGCCGCGACCTGGGTCCGGGAGGTGAAACCCAGTTTCGCCAGGATGTGCTCCACATGTCCTTGTGCGGTGCGCGGTGAGATCACCAGGCGGTCGGCGATGGCCTGATTGGTCAGGCCTTCGGCGATCAGGTCGGCGACTTGGCGTTCCCTCTTGGTCAGTCGCGTCGACGTGTCGGCGTCTCGTGTGGCGGTGTCGGCCTGTTGCTCGTGGAGGGCGTAGGCGATCGCCGCGTCGAAGCCGAGTTGTTCACCCTTCCGGTGCGCCACTCCGAATGTTTTGTGCCCGAGCTCGTGCCGAACCTCCTGTTCGCAGTTCTGATGGTAAACAACCAAATTGGAATGTATGACCACAGCGCTACGCACCGACCGCGCCAGTCCTTCTGCGGCTCCCATCAGCGTTGCAGCTCGAACTGCGTCATGCCGCTCGCATGCGATCCAGGCCAACGCCTCGAGGGCGGCTGCAACGACGCGAGGACTGCGCACCTGCCTGGTCAGCTCCAGCGATTGCTCGAGGAGCCCGACCGCGCGATCGGCGTCACCCTGCCGCCACACGGCAATTCCCAGGGCCCACAGCGAGTGTGACCGGTACATCTTCTCGCCGTATCGTTCCGTAATCGAGAGCGCACGTTCGTGGCATTCGATCGCCTGGTCCGTCCGGCCGGACAGTCCGTAGGCCACACCCAACGGATACAGGATGCTGACTTCGAGTGTGCGATCCTTTCGTGCCGTGAACACGGCAAGGGCGGTTTCCAGTCGCGAACACGCTCGCGCGAGATCACCGCTGTAGAGGGCCAGCATGCCGTCGGCGCAGTCGACGTAGGCGCGCAGGAGGAGATCACTCGTGTCGGCGGTGAGAGTCCGCGCCTCATCGACGAGCGCTGTCGCGGCCTGAAGGTCGCCTTGAGCGAAAGCCATTATGCTGTGGTTGTAGAGCGCCTTGATCGAATCCAGGGTGGGCGGGCCGCTCTGGCGGACGAGCAGCTGGTCGTACCACCGTCGCCCCTCGTTGTAGAGGCCCTGGGAGCTCCAGAACAGGAACAGTGCCACCGCGATGCGCAGGCCGGCGGCGGGGTCGTCGTCGACGCTGAATTCGAGGGCCTCCCGCAGATTCGCGTGTTCCCGTTTCAGGCGGGCGATCCAGTCGAGTTGGCGGGCGCTGATCCACTCGGTCTCAGCGTCCAGCGCCAACGCCTCGTACCAATCCCGATGGCGGCGGCGCAGCACCTGATCCAACGGCAGCGGGCCGCCCGTCCGGACCCTGGCCTCCAGCGAATCCTGCGGGTGATACGGCATCACGATGTAGGGAAGGCCACTGTCGGTGGCACCGACCTGCAGGATGTTGACGATGTTCGGGTGTCCGGTCAGCCGGCCCATCGCTCGCTGCTCCCGGAAGAATCGGGCCCGGTTCTCCTCGTCGAGTTCGACGGTGAGGACCCTTCACGGCGACAGTGCGATCCAGGTCTTCCTGGGTGCAGCGGTAGACGACGCCGAAGCCGCCGCGGCCGATCTCCTGAACATCGTCGAAGCCCGTGCCGGCCAGCTCCACAGCCGGGGACGGCGGGTACCGCTGCGTGTCGAGCGGATCACCTTCACCCATCGGACGGTCTACTCACTCCGTCGGCTCATTGGTTTCGCGCACTGGTCCCGGCGGCACGACCAGCGCGGATACCACCGTGGACTCACGTCACGATGGCGTCCTCTCGAGGGTATCGCTGACGGTGACCGGCGCGGGCGATCCTTGCCGTGCCGGTGTGAGCCTCCCCATTTAGTCAATTAAATTGATCAATTTGGTTGTACGCTTTGCTCATGATCACCGAACAGGCCACCGCGCAGGTCCTGCGGGAAGCACTGCGCCCGATCTGGCGCCAGCTCACCACCGGCAGGACGATCTCCGTCGGCAAGATCGGTGTGCTCGCCTACCTGTCGAAGCACGGACAAACGTCTGCCTCGACACTCGCGGCTGCCGAGAAGATCAGCCCACAGGCAATCGCCAATGCGGTGCGCGAACTCGAGAGTCTCGGCCTGGTAGCGCGCACACCCGACGAGCAGGATCGACGCCGAATCTGGATCGAGCTCACCGATGCCGGCCGGGAGAGGCTGGCACAAGAGCGGTCGAATGGCCTGGACTGGCTGGAACACGCCATCGCGGAACGGCTGACGAACGAGGAGAAGGAGACGCTCGACTCCGTCGTCCCGATTCTGCGCAAGTTGGTGGACGATGCCCCAGTCGACTGAGTCCACCACAAGTCCCCGATTACTGCCGGCCCTGGCGTATGCCGCCCTGACGACCGCGATCGTCAGTTCACTCGGCATGCTCCTGGTGCCCACGATCTCCCACGACATGCACGTCGAGGTGAGCACCGGCCAATGGATGCTCACTGTCAACCTCCTGGTCGGCGCGGTCGCAACACCGATCATGGGCCGGCTGAGCGACGGCCCCCACAAGAAGCGCCTGCTCCTGTTCTCCCTGACCACGATCCTCGTCGGTTCGATCGTCGCGGCCGCCGCTCCCAACTTCACTGTCTTCCTGATCGGGCGCGCATTGCAGGGACTCACCTACGGGATCGTTCCGGTGACTATCGCCCTGGCCCGCCGCTATCTCCCCGAGAACCAGGCCCGGCTCGGCATCTCCAGCCTGTCGGTGACGGTGACGACAGGCCTGGGACTCGGATACCCCCTGACCGGCATCCTCGCCGACCTTCTCGGGTTCCGTTTCGCTTTCTGGTTCGCGGCGCTGTTCCTGATCACCACCATCCTCGTCGTCTGGCGTGTCGTTCCCGCCGGCCCCGACGAGCAGGCACCACGCAACACCCTCGACGTCCCGGGCGCACTGCTGGTCGGTACCGGACTCGCATCGCTCCTCGTCGCTGTCAGCGAAGGCTCGAGGTGGGGCTGGGGCTCGCCGTGGACACTCGGATTCTTCGCCGGGGCGGCGACACTGCTGACAGCGTGGTCGCTCGTCGAACTGCGCACCCCATACCCGCTGATCAACCTGCGGGTACTGCGCAACAGTGACGTCCTGGTCGCGAACAGCACCGCGATCGGCCTTGGCGCCGCGATGTACATCGGACTCTCGATCGGCAGCCTCATCGCCCAGGCGCCCACCTCCACCGGATACGGCATCGCGCTGCCCCTGTTCTGGGCCGGATTCGTGATGCTTCCCCTGTCGGTGGCAAGTTTCGGCGCGAACCGACTCGTCCGCGCGGTCTCGCACCGGATCCGCATGAGGACTCTGCTGCTCGTCGGTGCAGGCCTCGTGACGGCCTCGAGCGTGCTCCTCTGGGTCGCCCACAACGCGCTGTGGGAAATCCTGATCGGGATGTTGGGGTTCGGGGCCGGAATGGGCATGACCTACGCGGCGATGCCGGCTCTGATCGCCCGCAGCGTCGCCGACACCGAACTCGGCAGCGCCGTGAGCTTCAACCAGGTGCTGCGCACCGTCGGCGGTTCGTTCGGCAGCGCCCTCGCAGGTGCGGTGCTCGCCGCGAACCTGGCACCGGACCTACTTCCCACCGAAAACGGAATCCGGCTCGCTCTCGCCGTGGGTGCCATCGGGTGCGCGGTCGTCTTCGTCGCGCTCCTCGTCAACAATGTGACGTCGCGTCCGCCGGCTCCGACGTCGGAGCCGGCGGACGCGCGTATCAGTCGGCTATAGGGCGTGTTTCCCGATCCCTCTCGGATGCACCTGGCGAAACAATCGTCGTCCGGCAAGGCGGAGGAGAAGCCGATACCGCGGTTGTATCGGCGCCGACGACAACGCAGCAGGACGGCGATTGGGCGCCAGGAGCGCCGAAATGGGGATCGGGAGACACGACCTACGCACCTTCGACGATGGCGGCCATTCCCTGCCCGCCACCGATGCACATCGTGAGAAGCGCCTTGCCTCCGCCCCGTCGCCGCAATTCATGCAGCGCGGTGGTCGTCATTCGTGCTCCGGTCGCGCCGATCGGGTGTCCGAGCGAGATCCCGGACCCGTTGACGTTGAGGCGGTCCCGATCCTCGAAACCCCACTCCTTCAGGACGCCGAGCACCTGGCACGCGAAAGCCTCGTTCAGCTCGATCAGCGTGAAGTCGTCGAAGCTCGCGCCCGTCCTCTGGAACAGCTTCGACGCCGCCGCGACCGGTCCGAGGCCCATCAGTGCGGGTTCGCACCCGGCTGCGGCCCACCCGGTGAGGAAGCCCAACGGCTCGAGCCCGAGTTCGTCGAGTTGATCCTCGGCGACGACGAGCATCGACGACGCCGCATCGTTCTGCTGACTCGCGTTGCCCGCGGTGACGACGCCGTCTTTGAGAGCACTCCGCAGGCGTGCCAGGGTCTCGGGCGTGGTTTCGGGGCGGATGCCCTCGTCCCGGGAGACGACGGAGACGTTGCCCTTCCGGTCGGTGATCTTCACCTCGATCACCTCGTCGTCGAACTTGCCTGCCTCCCAGGCTGCGTGGGCCTTCGCGTGGCTCTCGGCTGCGAACGCGTCCGACTCCTCACGGCCGATTCCGCACCGTGCCGCGACGTTCTCGGCGGTCTCGATCATTCCGCTGATCTTCCCGAACCGCCATTCCGGCTGGGAGCGTTCCCGCCCGCGGTCGAGGCGGTCGTACAGGTTCAGCGATCCGGCGCGGGTGCCCCAGCGGGCACCGGTGGTGTAGTGCTCGATGTTGCTCATCGACTCGACGCCGCCGGCGAGCACGACGTCGGCCGCGCCGGTCTGCACCATCATCGACGCGGTCACGAGGGCCTGCAGGCCCGTGCCGCAGCGGCGGTCGGTCTGCAGTCCGGCGACGCGGATCGGCAGTCCCGCCTCGAGGGCCGCCCACCGTCCGATGCACGGGGCCTCGGAGTTGGCGTACGACTGGCCCATCACGACGTCTTCGATGAGGATCGGGTCGATCCCAGACCGTGCCACGGTCTCTTTGATCACGGTGGCGGCCAACGTCTCTGCCGGGACGTCGCGCAGTGCTCCGCCGAAACGGCCGACCGCGGTGCGGACGGGGGCGACCAGTGCTGCTCTACGCATGTTGTTCCTCGTTTCAGGAGACCAGGACGCGGACGGTCTCGGCGACGCACGCCGGCTTGTCCTCACCCTGGATCTCGATGGTGTATTTGACGACCAGTTGCGCGCCCTGGTTGGTGCGCTCGAACGACACGATCTCACCGCCGGCCCGCACCTTCGCCCCGACCTTCACCGGCTGGGGGAAGCGAACCTTGTTGAGGCCGTAGTTGATCACCAGCTTCACGCCGTCGATGCGCATGAGTTCGGCGCCAAGTTTCGGCAGCAACGACAGCGTGAGGTAACCGTGGGCGATGGGGGCCCCGAACGGGCCCTGGGCGGCACGCTCGGGATCGACGTGGATCCACTGGTGGTCTTCGGTGGCATCGGCGAACCCGTTCACGCGTTCCTGCGTGATCTCGAGCCAGTCGCTGTGGCCGAGATGTTCACCGACTGCGGATTCGACGTCGTCGATTCCCTGGAATACGCGCATGACACTCTTTTCGGGTCGGCCCGATACCGGGCGGAAGTGGAAACGGCTAGATGTTGACGTTCTCGAACACGGCCGCGATGCCCTGCCCGCCGCCGATGCACATCGTCTCGATGCCGTAGCGGGCCTGGCGGCGATCCAGTTCACGAAGCAGATTGGCCAGGATACGACCGCCGGTGGCGCCGACGGGGTGGCCGAGGGAGATTCCGGATCCGTTGACGTTGAATCGGTCTCGCATGTCGGACTCGTCGAACTTCCACTCCCGCGCGCACGCCAGCACCTGCGCCGCGAACGCCTCGTTGATCTCGAGGAGATCGATGTCGTTGAGGGTGAGCTTCGCCCGGGTGAGGGCCTTGTCGACGGCGGGGACCGGGCCGATGCCCATCCGGTTCGGCTCCACTCCGGCGACACCCCAGCTGACGAGCCGGGCGAACGGGCGCAGGCCAAGACGTTCCGCGTTCTCGGGGGTGGTCACGATCGCGGCGGCGGCCGCGTCGTTCTGACCACAGGCGTTGCCGGCGGTCACGGTCGCCTCCGGGTCGACGCGTGACCGGATGGGCCGCAACGCCGACAACGACTCGGCCGTGACATCGCGGCGCGGGTGCTCGTCGGTGGTGACGACGACGTCGGGCTTCCCGCGCTTGCCCGGCACCGTCACCGGGATCGTCTCGGCGTCGAACAGGCCACCGTCCTGGGCGCGGATCGCACGCGCGTGGGACTCCGCGGCGTACGCGTCCTGCTCCTCGCGGCTGATCGAGTACTCGCGGCGCAGGTTCTCCGCGGTTTCGATCATGCCGCCCTCGACGGGGAAGTTGACGCCGCCGGAGTTGGTGCGGGGCTTGGCCAAGCGATCGTGGAATTCCACCGACGCACCCTTGACGCCCCAGCGCATTCCGGTGCTGTAGAACTCGGTCTGGCTCATCGACTCGGCGCCGCCCGCGATCACCAGATCGCTCATTCCGGTCTGCACCTGCATGGCCGCGTAGATCACGGCCTGCAGCCCGGAGCCACAGCGGCGGTCGAGCTGGATGCCGGGCACGGTGACGTCGAGGCCGGCGTCGAGCGCAGCGATCCGGCCGATGGCCGCAGCCTCGCCGTTGGCGTAGCCCTGACCGAAGATGACGTCGTCGATGTCGTCGGACGTGATCGACGTCCGTTCGATCAGGCCCTTCAACACCGTCGATGCGAGGGTGGTGACGGGGATGTCGCGGTACATGCCGCCGAATCCCCCGACTGGGGTGCGGACGGGTTCACAGATCACTGCTTCGTACATGGGCTCAGAGCGCTTTCTTCGCTTCGCGGACGAGGCCACCGCCGATGATCAGACGCTGGATCTCGCTGGTGCCCTCGTACAGGCGCAGCAGGCGGACCTCACGGTAGATCCGTTCCACCGGAACGTCTCTCATGTATCCGGTGCCGCCGTGGACCTGCACCGCGAGGTCGGCGACCTTGCCGGCCATCTCCGTGCAGTACAGCTTCGCCACGGACGGGGAGATACGACGATCCTCACCGCTGACGTACTTCTGCGCCGCGTCCCGCACCAGCGCGCGGCCCGCGGACACGCCGACCTGCTGGTCGGCGAGCATGGCCTGCACCAACTGGAAGTCACCGATCGGGGTGCCGCCCTGCTTCGTGACCGCCGCGAAGGCGACGGACTCGTCCAGCGCACGCTGAGCGCTGCCGACGGCGAGTGCGGCGATGTGCACGCGGCCCCGGGCGAGCGACGTCATGGCGGCGCGGTAGCCGGCCTCCTCGCTGCCGCCGACCAGGGCGGTTTCGGGGACGGTGACGTCGTCGAACGCGACCTCCGCGGTCCAGGCACCCTCCTGGCCCATCTTCTTGTCCTTCGGCCCGACCACGACGCCGGCGGTGTCGGCGGGGACGAGGAACACCGCGATGCCGGTGCCGGTCTCGTCGGCGGGACGGGTGCGGGCGAAGACCACGAACAGATCGGCCAACGGCGCGTTGGTGATGAACCGCTTGGTGCCGTTGATCGTCCACTTGCCGTCCTTCAGGACGGCGCGGGTGGTCAGGCCCGCCGGGTTCGACCCGGCCTCCGGCTCGGTCAGCGCGAACGACGCGACCACGTCACCGGACGCGATGCGCTCGAGCCATTCCGACTTCTGTTCGTCCGTACCGAAATTCACCAGCACCTGGCCCGCGATCCCGTTGTTGGTGCCGAACATCGACCGCAACGCCAGGCTCGTGTACCCGAACTCCATGGCCAGTTCCACGTCCTGAGTGAGGTCGAGTCCGAGCCCGCCCCACTGCTGCGGGATGGCGTACCCGAACAGACCCATCTCCGCCGCCTTGCGGCGAATGTCGTCCGGAATCAGGTCCTTTTCCGCGATTTCATTTTCCCTGGGAATTACTTCCTTCTGAATAAAGGTTCTCGTCTGCGCGAGAATGTCCTTGAAGTCTTCGTCACTCACTTCGCGTTCAGCCATGAAGGTGAATATCCAGCAACCCGGCCTCGCTGTCAAGCGAGTGCCACGAACGAGAACGCGCAGCGCAGACGGCATTTACGACCCATAGGAAGAGGGAAACTGTCGGTTTCCTACAGCGTCTTTGACCACGGCGGTCCGAGGCACTTCAATAGGTGTCAGTGTCCGGAGGAATTGTCCGGGCATATTCACGAACAATGAAATTTCCCGGCGAGATGGAACTCGATATTCGACATGGTTGGCAGACCCGAGGACGCACTCCTCTACAAGGGCTACACCGTCGATCCGCACGAATTGGAACAGCTGTTGCTGTCACGACGAGGCATTCTCGACGTCGTGGTGGTCGGCCGCTCCGTTCTCGGGGTCGGGGAGATGCCCGTCGCATTCGTGGTGGCAGAAACCACGGCGCGCATCACCGCCGAGGAACTGATCGAGTTCGTGGCGGCCACGGTGCCGCCGTACAAGAAGGTGCGTGAGGTGGTCTTCGTCGACGAGTTGCCCCTGTCCCCACGGGGTGCGGTCCTGCGGTCCGCATTGCGCGACCGCCTGAACGACGTGCACGCCGAGCAGAGTACGGAGAAATGATGAACACGGGACAGGTGGAACAATGACACGACTGGCGCAGACCGCCGGGCTCACGGACACCCAGGGCGAGATCGTCTCGGCAGTGCGAGAGTTCGTGGACAAGGCGATCATTCCGCAGGCGCAGGAGCTCGAACATTCCGACACGTACCCGACGGCGATCGTCGAGCAGATGAAGGAGATGGGCCTGTTCGGGCTCACGATCCCCGAGGAGTACGGCGGCATCGGGGAATCCCTCCTCACCTACGCACTGTGCGTCGAGGAGATCGCGCGGGGCTGGATGAGCGTGTCCGGGGTGATCAACACCCATTTCATCGTGGCGCACATGATCGCGAGTCACGGCACACCCGAACAGAAGGCCCACTACCTGCCACGCATGGCGACGGGTGAACTGCGCGGCGCGTTCTCGATGTCCGAGCCCGAACTGGGTTCCGACGTCGCCGCCATCCGGACCAAGGCGGCCCGGGCAGCGGACGGCAACTACGTGATCGACGGCCAGAAGATGTGGCTGACCAACGGCGGGTCGTCGACGCTGGTGGCAGTGCTGGTCCGCACCGAGGAGGGCGCGGCGAAGCCCCACGACAACCTCACCGCGTTCCTCATCGAGAAGCCCGCCGGGTTCGGCGAGGTGCTACCCGGGCTCACGATCCCCGGGAAGATCGACAAGATGGGCTACAAGGGCATCGACACCACCGAGATGGTGTTCAGCGGCTACCAGGCCGCGGCAGACACGATCCTCGGCGGCGACCCGGGCCGCGGCTTCCGGCAGATGATGGACGGCGTCGAGGTCGGCCGCGTCAACGTCGCCGCCCGCGCGTGCGGGATCGCCCAGCGCGCATTCGAACTCGGCGTGAAATATGCGAAGACGCGGGAGACGTTCGGTTCGCCGATCGCCGAACACCAGGCGATCGCCTTCCGGATCGCGGAGATGGCGACCAAGGTCGAGGCAGCACACCTGATGATGGTGAATGCGGCGCGGCTCAAGGACTCCGGGGAACGCAACGACGTCGCGGCCGGGATGGCCAAGTACCTCGCGAGCGAGTTCTGCTCCGAGGTGACGCAGGACAGCTTCCGGATCCACGGCGGCTACGGCTATTCCAAGGAATACGAGATCGAACGCCTCATGCGGGAGGCACCGTTCCTCCTCATCGGCGAGGGCACCAGCGACATTCAGAAGCAGATCATCAGCCGCGGGCTGCTGCGTTCGTACAACTGAGGAAGGAAGAATCAATGACACTTCTCGAGGGACGGGTCGCCGTCGTCACGGGCGCGGCCCAGGGCATCGGTTTCGAGATGGCCCGAAAGTTCGCGAGTGAGGGCGCGTCGGTCGTCCTCGGCGACATGCACGCCGAGAACGTCAAGGCCGCCGCCGGAAAGCTGGAGGCCGACGGCTTCCAGGCCGTCGCCGTCGCCTGCGACGTGACCGATCCGGATCAGATGCAGAACCTCGGAAAGACGGCGATCGACGCGTTCGGCGCGATGGACGTGTGGGTCAACAACGCCGGCATCACCCGCGACGCGACGCTGCGCAAGATGTCGCTCGCCGATTTCCGCTCCGTCATCGACGTGCACCTGCAGGGCGCGTGGCTGGGCACCCAGATCGCGTCGATCGCGATGCGGGAGGCCGGCAAGGGTTCGATCGTGAACATCTCGTCGATCTCGGGCAAGGTCGGCATGGTCGGGCAGACCAACTACAGCGCCGCGAAGGCCGGCATGGTGGGCCTGACCAAGGCGGCCGCGAAGGAGGTCGCCCACCTCGGGGTGCGGGTCAACGCGATCCAGCCCGGCGTGGTGAACACCGACATGATCCGCGCCCTGCGCGCCGACATCATCGAGGCGAAGCTCAAGGAGGTCCCGATGGGCCGCGGTGCCGAGCCCGAGGAGATCGCGAACGTCGCACTGTTCCTCGCGTCCGATCTGTCCAGCTACATGACGGGCACCGTTCTCGAAGTCACCGGCGGACGTCACATCTGACATCCGGCGGATCGACGGGTCGTACGCAGTAGTCTGCACTGGTGGAGTCGCGTCACGTCGAGTACTTTCTCGCCACCGTCGACAACGACGGCCTGGCGCTCGCGGCCGAGGCCCTGGGCGTCACCAAGCCGTCGTTGTCGAAGGGGCTGCGCAATCTCGAGCGTGACCTCGGTGTCGAACTGTTCCACCGCGTGGGCCGCGGCCTGGTGCTCAGTGCGGCGGGAAAGGCATTCGTCGGTCCGGCGCGGAAGATCGTGCGAGACCTGGTGGCCGCCGAGAGCTCGCTGGTCGACGTCTCGGGACTGCCGCGCGGCCGACTCGACATCTGCGCGTCCGCGCACGTCGCGGAAGGCCCCGTCACGGAACTGATCGGGTCCTTCCGCAAGCAGTATCCCGGCGTGGTCGTCCGGCTCGCCGACCTGCGGCCGGTCGACGTCATCGCCTCGCTGATCCGCGACGGACACTGCGAGATCGCCTTCAGTCATTTCCCCTTCGCTGCAGCTGGATTGACGACGCGCGTCCTCGGAATCCACGAGTACTGGCTGGTGGTTCCGCACGACGCCGAGATCGACTGGCGAGATCCGTTCCCCCTCGATGACCTTCCGAACATTCCCGTGGTGGGGTTGCCCAAGGAGTCGTCGTCGCGCACCGTCATCGAGAAGGCACTGCAGGCCGCTGGGAGCCGGACGATCATGTCGGCCGTCGTCGACCAGCGGGAAGCCGTCGGCGCGTTCGTCGTCGAGGGCGTGGGAATGTCGTTCATGGAACGCACCCTCGCGGAACGGGCCGCGGTCGGCGGCGCCCGGATCTGTACCCTCGACCCGCCGATCACCGTCCCGTACGGGGTGATCTACGACGAAGCCCGGCTGTCTCCGGCCGGACGCGCGTTCCTCGATACGCTCGCGCCCTGAGCCTCGTCGAGCGCGGCGATGAACGCCGCCGCCGCGGGCGGAAGCGGATCCGGTCGATGGACGAGACCGATGGTGCGCACCTCCGGCGGTGCGAGCGAGCGCACCACGACCCCCGGCAGTTCCTGCTCGGCGACGCGCCGCGGCAGCAGGGTCGCCCCCGCACCCTGGACAACCAGTTCCCACATCGACTGACGATGCGCACACTCGACGGCGATGTTGTTCACCGGCAGTCGTGGCCGCGACCCGATCTCGACGATCATCGGAATGTCGGCAAGCAGGTCGACGGGCACCGGATCGGGTAGTTCGATCGCCAGATCGGCGTGGAGTGCGAGCACGATCTCCTGTTCCCCCACCATCCGGAACTCGAGCCCCTGGTGGTCGACGAGCAGTTCGGTGAGCCCGAGGTCGCACTCACCCGACCGGACCGCGCGGCCGACGCCGTCCGGAACGTCCGCCGACACCGTGGCCAGGACCACGCGCGGGTACTGACGATGAAACCGGCCGACGATACGCGGAAGCGGATCGGCAGCAAGAGAATTGAGAACTGCGATCGTCAGGGTGCCGGACCGCAGTTCGGCGACGTCGTGCACGACGGCCCGCGCCCGCTCCACATCGGCGAGGACCTGCCGCGCCGCATGCGCGAACGACGTGCCCGCCGGGGTGATCCGCAGCTTCCGTCCTCCACGATCGAACAGTTCGACACCCAGATCGCGCTCGAGAGTCCGGATCGCCTGCGACAGCGACGGCTGCGCGATGAACAGTGCCCGCGCGGCCTCGGTGATGCTGCCGTGATCGGCCACGGCGACGAGGTACTCGGCGTCCCGGATGTCCACCGCCCGAGTCTAGCGACCACGAAGTGCGCCGAGGCCACGCCGGCCGACGACATGCGCAACCAAATTGAAGGCCTGCGACCGCCTCATTTCACAAGCTCGCAACCACATTAGAGGCCGATGGTATATCAATCAGTCTCATATCCGGGAAGGTGCGACCGCCGATGCCGCTGCATGACAGATCAAGGCGACAGCAACTTCCGGAGGAAGTTGCCTCGTATGTGCGCGAGATGATCATTTCCGGCGACGTGCGTGCAGGCGATTTCCTCCGCATCGAGCGGATTGCCGAAGCCGTGGGAGTCAGCACGAGGCCTGTCCGCGAGGGGCTTCTTACACTCCGGAGCGAAGGCTTCGTCGAGTTGGTCCCCCGTCGAGGCCTCGTCGTGGCGCTGGCAGAGAAAGCCGTCCGATACGAACTGGTCTGCTCGGTAACTGCACCCACAGATGCCGTCGACGTTCTCGCGGTCGTACACGGCTTCCGCGTCCCCGTCGCTCACTACCCCGTCGGTGTTGTGGCGGAACGAACGGTGTCGTTCGAGCCCGCTCGCGATTCGCTAGGCCGACTCGGCGCTCTCGCGCTCGGCGGCCGCCAGCACGGCCTCGACGACCAGATCGTAGATCGTCCGACGATCGATGCCGGTCAGCTCCGTGATGTGGGCGCGGGCCGTCGGATACTCGCCGTCGGGTAGATGCGCGTAGATGCGCGTCCATGACGCGGCGTCCTTCGCCTGGATCTCGGGGTCCAGGGTGGCAAGTACGGCGACCTGCCCGGCGAGCCCGAGCGTGGCGTCGGCAAATGCCCGGTAGTACCGGACCGTGGCTTCGCGAGACAGGCCCGACCGCGCGAACGTCTCGAGGATCAGCTCGACCATTCGGCGCTCTGCCGGACCGCCCGTCGTACGGGCGAACGTCAGCGCCGCGATGGCAGGCGAACGGACCGCGGTCGCCCAGATCCGATCGGCGATGCGGCGCAACGTGTCCTGCCAGTGCTCGCCTTCGGGCACCTCCCCGATCTCCTCGAGCTCGACCGCGGTCGCGTGGTCGTAGACGGCCAGCAGCAACTCGTCCTTGTCGCGGAACAGCCGGTACAGAGTCGTCGCATCGACCTTCAGTTCCTCGCCGAGGCGACGCATCGTCAGCCCGGCGGCGCCGTCGCGCTGAGCGAGTTCGAACGCAGCCTTCACCGCGGCTTCCTGCTGCAGCCCCTTGCGTTCACGCCGCGTCGTCCGCGCCGGCGTTGTGGCGCGAGCGGTGTCCTTCGCCATCGTGCTCCCCTCGATCCCTCGATCGATCCACCGTAGCAATACAGCACCCGCGCATCCTGCTGCCCACAAAGTTGTCAACAGCGTTGACAACACCGTCGCAGCGGAGTTTAGTGGTCGTCGCCACAGCACTACTTCAAGGAGTTCGCATGACGGAATCGCGGGTCGCGACAGCGACTGACGAACCACAGTTGACGCCGCGACTGACACTGCCGTCAGTAGTGGCATTCGGGTTGTCCTACATGGCTCCGAGCCTGGTCATGATCATTTTCGGCGTCATCGCAGTCGTCAGTGCCGGCACCGCGCCCACGGCGTTCCTGGTCGCGACCGGGGCGATGCTGCTCACCGCACTGAGCTACGCACGGCTGGCGCGCATCTACCCGGTCTCGGGTTCGGCGTACTTCTACGCCCGCCGCAACCTCGGCTCGGCGGCCGGGTTCCTGGTCGGATGGGCGATCCTGTTGGACTACCTGTTCCTGCCGATGGTCGCGTGGCTGGCGCAGTCGATCCTGCTCAACGCACAGTTCCCGGCGGTTCCGATCTGGCTGTGGATGTTGATCAACGCCGGCTTGACGACGGCGATCAATGTCATCGGGATCGCGCTCGCCGATCGTCTCAACCGGCTGCTGCTCGCCGTCTCCACCTTCTTGGTACTGCTCTTCTTCGCGTACTGCATCAAGTTCCTCGCCGGCAATCCGGTCGCCTCCTACGGCGAACCGTTCTGGAACTCCGACAGCACGGTCGCCGGCATCTCCGCGGCAGCGGCGATCGCGGCGTACTCGTTTCTCGGTTTCGACGCGGTGACCACACTCGCCGAAGAGACCAAGGACGCCGCGCGAAACATCCCCCGGGCCATCATCTGGATCGTCTCGATCGGCGGCGTCATCTTCTTCGTCGTGGCATATGTCATGCAGCTCGTCCACCCCGGCGACATCTTCGACGACGCGCAGGCCGCGTCGTACGCGATGTCGGTGCAGGTCGGTGGTCAGTTCTTCGCCGATTGGACCAACCTCGCGGGAATCATCGCAGGATCGGCATCCTGCCTGGCCGTCCAGCTCAGCTCGAGCCGTCTACTGTTCATCATGGGCCGCGACGGCGTGCTTCCCCGCCGATTGTTCGGAAAGCTCAACGGCCGTACCCGGACTCCGGTGTTCTGTGTGCTCGTCACGGGCAGCATGTGCTTCCTCGGTATGAACATGCCGCTCGAAACCGCGACGGGATTCATCAACTTCGGCGCGTTCACGGCCTTCACCGCGGTCAACCTCTGCGTCATCGTGTACTACCTGCGGAACTACGCCACACGGCAGTTGAGTGCCGTCCGCTTCGTGGTCATGCCGCTCGTCGGCGCCGCCGTGACGCTGTACATGATCACCCAGCTCAGCGAGCATGCACTGATCTCCGGAATCTCCTGGTTGGCAATCGGAATCGTCTACCTCGTCTGGCTCACACGCGGCTTCCGCCGGCCGACACCTGAAATGAGCTTCACCCACGAGCAGGCGGTCATCGTCGCCGCCGGACGGAGCAGCGAGGCCGTGAAATGATCGATACCAAGTCGTTTGTCAGCCTTGCGGATTGGCAGAGCCCACCGACCAACCGGTACACCTTCGGCCGAATGCGGCAAGTCGTGCCGACGGCACGGGTCGCTGCCGGATCGGCGCCACTGCCACTCACCGACGGCGACCCGCTCGATCTCGATCTCCCCGTCGGCACCGAAACGCTCCGTTCGATACTCGACCGCACCTACACCGACGGATTCATGGTCCTCCACAACGGCACCGTGCGCGCCGAGTTGTATCCCGGAGACCTCGAACCCGGCCGGACGCACATGCTGTTCTCGGTCAGCAAGTCAATCGTCGGAACCGTCGCGGCAAACTTGATCGCGACCGGTCTGCTGGACCCGGAAGCCGCACTCACCGAGTATATTCCGGAGCTTGCGAACTCCGGCTACGCGGGCGCCACTGTGCGCCATATCCTCGACATGCGTTCCGGCATCCGATTCTCCGAAGAATACCTGGAGCCCGGCGCCGAGGTGCGGTACCTCGATCAGGCCGTGGGCTGGATTCCGCACGTCGACGATTGGGTACCGCCGTCGCTCTACCAGTTCCTACCGATGCTGAAAGCGGATCGCCCCCACGGTGGCCCGTTCGAATACCGCTCGTGTGAAACGGATGTACTCGGCTGGGTATGCGAACGCGCCGCCGCCGACCGTATGCCGGCACTGCTGTCGCGGCTCGTGTGGTCGAAGTTCGCCGCCGACGACATGGACGCCGGGGTAGACCGTGCCGGAGCCGTTTTCGCGGACGGTGGCCTCGCCGCGACGCTCCGGGATGTTGCGCGATTCGGTGAGATCCTCCGCCGCGGCGGACGCATCGGCGCCGAACAGGTCGTGCCGCTGCACTGGATCGACGATTCCCTACGTGGCGCGCCCGATTCGTGTGAGGCATATTCTCAATCGCCGACCGGAACGCCGTTCCCGAGCGGAATGTACCGAAATCAGTTCTGGATTCCCCACCCCGATCGGCGTGTGCTGTTGTGTCTGGGCATCTACGGTCAGTCCATCTACATCGACGTCGACCGGGGCGTCGTCGTCGTGAAACTGTCGTCCTGCCCGACACCGGTGAACGACGAACTGGACAACGCCGGATTCGCCGCGGCCGAGGCCGTCGCCGCGGCGTTGGCCTGAACGGTCACAGCATCAGGGCGTGCGGAGGCCCCCGGTCCACGGCCGCGGGGGCCGCGCACGTCCGCCTGTCCAACGGACGGGATTCGGTAAACACGCCACCCAGGACCTCACCCGCACCCTCGACGCCATCGACGACATCGACGTCGGCATCGTGCACATCAACTCCGAATCCGCCGGCGCGGACCCCCACGTCCCGTTCGGCGGCGCAAAGAAGAGCGGATACGGTCCGAAGGAGCAGGGCCGCTCGGCGCGGGAGTTCTTCACCCACACCACCATGGTGAACCTGCGGGGCGGGCAGGCGACGATATGAGAATTGGCAGCCTTGGCGTCCATGCCGTTGCGCATGCCAACGCATGGATGGCGGTGTAGCAGCGTCACATTCCGGACACGAGTTCGTGAGGGACGGAACTCCTTTTCACTTCGTCGAACATTCAACGGAGCATGCTTCGACGAATCCGGATATGCACCGCCGAACCGAAAGTCCGGCACAACCGGATCCCTGGTGGTCCGGGCGCGGCTCGATCAGCACGCCCGGACCACACGTGCCCTGTTCCAGCCGGTAGCTACCGACACCTCGATCAGTCTTCTTCAGTCGCAGTGTTCTGGACCACCTCGAACCAGGTGGAATCCATCTGGCCGGCTTCAAGTCCCACGAGCTCGTCGCGAGTCGCGCGGAAGGCTTCGTCATGATGCCAGGCCGACCAGTCTTCTCTCGTTTCCCACACACCGACGATGGCGCGCTCGAGTGGCTCGTCGACCCCCTTGAGAAGCTGCGCTGATATCCACCCCGGCTTTTCACGCGCCGCAGCAACCCGCTCATGCATTGCGCCGTCCCATCGCTCGGCTCCCTCCTCGCGAAGCACAACTCTGGTGATGATTGTCATCATTGTGGCTCTCCTTTCCGACCCTCCTCAGAATGAACCTGTGGGTCGGCAAACTCCACGAATGCGGCGGCACGCCGCCGAGACGACGTGAAAGGGCAGCACCGCGGGATCTCGCAGCGGCGATCAGTGCCATCCGCCCGCCGGCCCCTCGCCGCGCACTGTCCCGGCGGCGAGGTGCCGCCGGAGGAGGTTGAGCGCCGCGTGCTGGAGGAGGAGCACGGCCTCAACGTTCGTCCCGAGAATGCGCGCCACCTCGACGGCCGGGAGGCGGTGCGCGAGCCGGAGTCGCAGCACCGTCCGGTGGCGGTCGGGGAGGGTGTCCATCAGGGTGACGGCCCCGGCTGCCTCCTCGTCGTCGATTGTCACGACAGGCCTTTCTCTCGGATCGCACCACTGTCGCCGACCCGATGTCCCAGGTGGAAGGGACCGGCGTCCCGATCGTCCGGGATCCTGCCGACACGGCTCCGACGGCCCGCCCGACGCTTTACGCTGAACGGCATGGGCGCTCTTCGCGCGGAGTGGATCAGAATCTGGCGCAACCCGGCAGACACCCTGGCGACCGTTGCGTTCAATGCCGTCCTGATGATCGGGGCCTGGTTCCTGCTGCCCCGGAACTGGTTGTTCGAGTGGACCGGACCGTCGGGTTTCGCTCTGGCCCTCGCCGGCTGGATGTACGCCGACGTCACCGCCACCAACGTGCTGGCACCGGACCGTGAGCGGGTTCTCGCCGCACTCGACGACGGGGCCGCGCTGGGTGCGTTGCTCGCCGCGAAGGCGGTGGCGCTGTGGATGCTGATCGCGCCGATCTGCGCGACCATCGCGGTCGCCGTGGGTTTCGTCGAGCAGGACTGGCTGTTCACGGCGGTGGTGGTCGTCGCGGTGGCGCTGTGTCCGTTCGGTGCACTCGCCGGGTCGAGTCTCGTCGGTGTGTTCTTCCCCTACCACCAGCGGTCGCTGCGGTGGCGGTGGGAGCAACGCGACCGCTGGCACACCGTCGTCGTCCGATGGCTGATCCTGCTGGTGGTGCCGTACGGGGTGTTCCCGGCGTTCTCCGTTGCGATCGCCGTCGTCCCGGTCGTGCTGTGGCGCCTCATGCGACCCGCCGATGTGCACACGCGGATCGGCACCGCGGACTTCGCGCTGTGCGTCGTCCTCGCCGTCGTCGTCTCCGCGCTGATGTGGGTGGTGGCGCGTCGAATCGCCGTGTCGCGCATACAACGCCACGAACCGTTGGTGGCCTACCTGCGCGATCGGGACAGGGGCTGAGCCGGATCCGTGCCCGCGTCCTCCACGACGGCGGCGCCGCGCGCCAGCGCCACCGCGGCCATGATGACCGCGATCAGGGCGACGACGAGGACGGCGGTCACCTTCCGGTCGGCGTCGAGGTATTCGCCGAGCAGCGACGCCACGAGTGGTTCCATCACAGTGGTCGCGGGCAGCGACGCCTGCAGCGCTCCGACCTGAAAGGCCGACTGCTGCAGCGCGACCGCGGCGGCTCCCACCACGACGAGCGCGTACAACTCGAGCGAGCTGAACAGCGGCCTCGGCCCCTCACCGGCGAGGTGCACCACACCCTTCGTGGTAAGTGCAGAATGTCCGGTTCGCCCGGCGACGTGAGTGCCGACGCGTAGCCCCGCACACATCGCCACTCACCTGCGCAGGTGAGTGGGAAAGCGTGCCGGGACACACGATGCCACTCACGTCAGGAGAGGTGCTTCGGCTGGGGGGTCGACTTGTGGAATCGGTCCGATCCGACCTCGTCCTGGCTCGCCTCCGGTGGGAATTCGGCGCTGTATTTGCCGGCGTGTTCCAGGGAGACGATGACGGACTTCGACGTGGGACAGTTGCTGCCGGCCGCCGTGGAATCGAGCGGGACGAGCGGGTTGGTCTCCGGGTAGTAGGCGGCGGCCGAACCCCGGGGCGTGTCGTATTCGACGATCCGGAAATCGTGGGCGCAGCGGACGCGGTCGTCTTCTGCCCAGTGAGTGAAGAGGTCGACCATGTCCCCGTCGTCGAATCCGAGGGCGGCGATGTCGTCGCGGTGCAGGAAGATCACGCGGCGTCCCCCTTCGATTCCGCGGTAGCGGTCGCTGAGCCCGTAGATCGTGGTGTTGAACTGGTCGTGGCTGCGGATCGTCTGCAGGATCACGTGCCGCGGGGGCACCTGCAGCACCTCGATCGGGGACACCGCGAATTCGGCGCGCCCCGAGTGGGTGGGGAACGTGCGGGAATCGCGCGGCGGGTGCGGCAGGACGAACCCGCCCGGCCGGCGGACGTTGACCTCGTACCCCTCACAGCCGGGCACCACCCGCGAGATGTGCAGGCGGATGTTCGCGTAGTCGTCCCGCATCTTCTTCCACTCGAGACCGTAGCGGTCGCCGATCGTGGCCTCCGCGATGCGGGTGACGATCCCCACCTCCGAATCGAGGTGCGGGCTGGCCGGTTTCAATGGACCACGGGAGGCGTGGACCGAACACGTCGAGTCCTCGACCGAGATGAATTGCGGCCCGCCGGCCTGGACGTCCTGCTCGGTGCGGCCTTTCGTCGGCAGGATCAGGGCGGTGTCACCGCACACGAGATGCGAGCGGTTGATCTTCGTCGAGATGTGGACGGTCATCCGGGTCTTGCGCAGTGCGGCGGCGGTGACGTCGGTGTCCGGGGCGGCCTGGACGAAGTTGCCGCCCAGCCCGAGGAAGAAGTGCGCCTTGCCGTCACGCATCGCCCGGATGGAATCGACGGTGTCGTACCCGTTCTCGCGGGGCGGATCGAAGTCGAACTCCTTCGCGAGCGCGTCCAGGAAGTGCCGCGGCGGACGCTCCCAGATCCCCATCGTGCGGTCGCCCTGCACGTTCGAGTGCCCGCGCACAGGCAGCAGCCCGGCACCGGGTTTGCCGATGTTTCCCTGAGCGAGAGCGATATTGGTGACTTCCTTGATGATCGCCACCGAGTTGTGGTGCTGGGTGAGTCCCATCGCCCAGCAGAACACGGTGGCGTCGGAATCCCGCAGGAGCCGGGCCGCGTCGGTGATCTGTTCCCGCGACAGCCCGGTCGTGCGGGTGACGACGTCCCAGTCGATGTCGGTGACGTGCTGCTTCCACAGCTCGAATCCGATCGTGTGCTGGTCGATGAACTCCTGATCGAGGGCATCCCATTCGACGAGCAGTGAGCCGAACGCCTGGAGCAGCGCGAGGTCGCCGTTCAGTGCGATAGGCAGGTGTATGTCGGACAAGTCGGTGCCCGGGCCCACCATGCCGCGGGGCGTCTGCGGATTCTTGAAGTTGACCAGGCCCGCCTCACGGAGCGGGTTGATCGAGAGGATCTGCGCACCGTTCTGCTTGGCCTTCTCCAGCGCCGACAACATCCGCGGATGATTGGTACCCGGATTCTGGCCCTGCAGCACAATGAGTTTCGCCTGATAGACGTCGTCCATCGTGACGCTGGCCTTGCCGATGCCGATCGACTCCTGCAGCGCGATGCTGGTCGATTCGTGACACATGTTGGAACAGTCGGGCAGATTGTTCGTCCCGAACGCGCGGACGAACAGCTGGTACGCGAACGCCGCCTCGTTGGACGCCCGGCCGGACGTGTAGAAGATCGCCTCGTCCGGACTGTCCAGGGCGTTCAGCTGATCCCCGATCAGGGTGAAGGCCTCGTCCCATTCGATGGGCTCGTAGTGCGTTCCGCCGGGCCGCTTCACCATCGGATGCGTGATCCGGCCCTGCTGACCCAGCCAGTGCTCGCTGTGACAGTCGAGCTCGGCGATACTGTGGCGGGCGAAGAATTCGGGTGTCGCGCGGTCGCGGGTGGCCTCTTCTGCCACCGCCTTGGCGCCGTTCTCACAGAACTCCGCGGCGTGCCGGTGGCCCGGCTCCGGATCGGGCCACGCACAGCTCATGCAATCGAACCCCTCGGCCTGGTTCAGTTGCAGCAACGTCTCGGCCGTACGGACCACGCCCATGTGCTCGAGCGCGCGCTTCATCGACACCGCGACAGCGGTCGGGCCTGCCGCGTGGTCCTTCGGGGGCCCGACCTCGAGATCGGCCTCGTCGTAGTCCCGTTCCTCGTCCTTGTGTCGCATCGTTCAGCCTTTCCTCAGGACGACCTCCCCACCAGTCGACCGAGATAGTCGATGACGTCGTCGGCCGCGGTGGCCGCGGCGGTGAGCGCGACGTACCCGTCGGGGCGCACCACCACCAGCGTGCCACCGTGTGCCCCGTATGCGCTGCGCGCCAAACCGCGGTCGTCGACGACGTCCACGCCGGGACCTCGGGAATCGCCCACCACCACGTACGTCACGTCGTCGGGCGCGTCTTCCGCCAGGGTCTGCAGGATGTGCCGGGAGCCGCCGCCGAACCCGAGGACCGTGAAGTGCGTCCCCCGGAACACGTCGAACAGCCGCAGCGGCGTGCCGTCGGGGCTCAGGCAGGGCGCGTCGGGTGCGCGATCTCCGGCGCGCAGACCCGTCGTCGCGTCCCCGTCCCGCGACAGCGAACTCCACGGGTAGCCCAGACCGAGTTGCTGACCGTCCTCGGTCACCGCGCCCGCAAACCCCTCGGAGTCCTCGCGCCCGAGGTTCGAGGCCACCTTCTGCAGTCCCGCGCTGCTCACCCCGAGCGTCCAGCGCGCGAGCGGCAAGCGTTCCTCCTGGTACGTGTCGAGGAGAGACGGGTCCGCGGAGCCGGCCAGGGCGAGAGCCAGCTTCCACCCGAGGTTGTAGGCGTCCTGGATTCCCGTGTTCATCCCGAGCCCACCGGACGGCGGATGAACGTGGGCCGCATCCCCGGCCAGGAACACCCGACCGTCGCGGAAGCGGTCCACCATCCGCACGTTCACATGCCAGGTGGACAGCCACGTCGGTTCGGACAATCGCACGCCGGGGCCGCAGGCGATGTCGTCGAGAACCCGCTGGAAGTACTCGAGCGACGGTTCGGGCAGGTTGCCTTCCTCGTCGAAGTCCGCGAACGGCACGCCCTGGAACTGCCAGGAGTTGATTCCACGGAACGGGCACAACGCGACGAACCCCCGCTCGGGGTGCGTCCACTGGTACCAGCGATCGGGGACCAGGCCGTCGACGGACACGTCGCCGAGGAGCATGCCCTCGATGCCGCCCGTCCCCGCGAACGTCACCCCGAGCGCCTTGCGCACCGCGCTGCGCCCGCCGTCGCAGCCGATAAGGTAGCGCGCCATGACGGTCCCGCCGCCAGCGAGCCGGACGGTCACCTTGTCGGTGGTCTGCTCGAAGCCGACCACCTCGACACCGCGCTCCACGTCGATCCCGAACTCCGACAGTCTTTCTCGCAGGATCTGCTCGGTCCGCCACTGCGGGATCATCAGACCGCCGTCGTAGGGCCGATCGGGCGTGGGGCTCAGGTCCGCGTGCGGGTCGCTGTCGCGCACCACCTGGCCGCGCACCGCGACCCGGCTGGGCAGGTGCCGGAACCCCGCCTCGACGATCTCGTCGACGATGCCGAGATCGTCCATCACTTCCTGGCTGCGCGCGGTCAATCCCTTTCCCCGCGAACCCGCGAACGGCTCGGGCGACTTGTCGAGGATCCGCACCTCCACACCCCGACGCGCCAGTTCCAGCGCGAGCGTGAGCCCGGTCGGACCGGCACCGGCCACCACTGCCTCGGTAGGGCTCATGGCGTCATCGTATTCGGGACGGCACCGATCGCGCGGGAAAGTCGCTGCACAATCGTCGACGAAGGTTCGCCCTCACCGGTCTCGCGGAGTGATCCTCTCGCTCAGAAGTTTCCGCGGGCGGCTTGTTCGCGTTCGATGGCTTCGAAGAGGGCTTTGAAGTTGCCGATGCCGAAGCCGAGGGAGCCGTGGCGTTCGATGAGTTCGAAGAACACGGTGGGCCGGTCGACGAGGGGTTTGGTGAAGATCTGCAGCAGGTAGCCGTCCTCGTCGCGGTCGACGAGGATGCCGCGTTTCTGCAGTTCGGCGATCGGGGCGCGGACGTTGCCGATCCGGGCCCGCAGGTCGGGGTCCTCGTAGTAGGAGTCGGGGGTGGCCAGGAATTCGACGCCCTCGGCGGTCAGCTGGTCGACGGCGGTGAGGATGTCATTGGTGGCCAGCGCCAGGTGCTGGGCGCCGGGGCCGCGGTAGAAGTCGAGGTATTCGTCGATCTGCGAGCGTTTCTTGGCGAGGGCGGGTTCGTTGAGGGGGAACTTGACCCGGTGGTTGCCGTTGGAGACGACCTTGCTCATCAGGGCGGAGTAGTCGGTGGCGATGTCCTCGCCGACGAACTCGGCCATGTTCGTAAAGCCCATGACCCGGTTGTAGAAGTCGACCCAGTGGTCCATCTTGCCGAGTTCGACGTTGCCGACGACGTGGTCGAGGGCCTGGAACAGGCGCTTGGGTGCCCCGTCCCGTTTGGTGTGCGACGACGCCCGCTCGACGTAGCCGGGCAGGTAGGGGCCGGTGTAGTTGCTGCGGTCGACGAGGGTGTGGCGGGTGTCGCCGTAGGTGGCGATCGCGGCGAGGCGGACGGTGCCGTGCTCGTCGGTCACCTCGTGCGGTTCGTCGAGGACGGTGGCGCCCTGGGCGCGGGCGTGGGCGATGCACTTGTCGACGTCGGGGACGGCGAGGGCGATGTCGACGACGCCGTCGCCGTGGGTGCGGTGGTGCTCGATCAGGGGGCTGTCCGGGTTCACGGCGCCTTTGATGACGAAGCGGACGGCGCCGGATTCGAGGACGAAACTGTGGTGGTCGCGGTTGCCGGTGGTGGGTCCGGAGTAGGCGACCAGGGTCATCCCGAACGCGGACTGGAAGTAGTGGGCGGTCTGGGTGGCGTTGCCGACCACCCAGACGACGGCGTCCCAGCCGCTGACCGGGAACGGGTCGCGGGTGCCGTCGTACTCGACGAGCCCGACCAGTTGCTCGAGCTGGCCGAGGTCGAGACCTGCCAGGCGTTCCTTGTCGGTGAGAGTCTGCTCGATCGTCATCGCTGTCTTCCTGGTTCGAGGGACGGGGTGTGGCTTGTTGCCTGGGTCACTACGAAAACCCACCCCGCCCACATAGGCAACCGGGCCAGCAGAAGCTAGCCACAGTGCCATCTTCGGCGACCCCGGAACCACTTTTCTTATACAGTCGGACTAGTTGAATCCGCCCGGAGAGGTCTGGCCATGAAGGACGCAGTGCAGTTGGACGAGCTCGACTTCGCCCTTCTCGACGCCATGCACGACGACCCGAAGGCCGGCGTGCTGGAGCTGTCGCGCCGGATCAAGGTCGCGCGGGCCACCGTTCAGGCGCGGGTGCGCAAACTCGAGGAGTCGGGCGTGATCGCCGGGTACGAGCCGCGTCTCGACATCGCGGCCGCGGGGTTCGACGTGCAGGCGTTCGTCACGCTGGAGACGGCGCAGGGCGCGCTCGACTCCGTGACGTCGGAACTTGAGTCGATTCCCGGCGTGCTCGAGGCCTTCGCGACCACCGGTTCGGGCGACATCCTGTGCCGCATCGCGGCGGGTTCCCACCTCGGGCTGCAGCAGACGCTGATCGATCTGAACAAGTCGAGCGTCGTCGCCCGGTCCACCAGCGTGATGGTGCTGTCGGTGATCGTCCCGTACCGGTCGATGCCTCTCCTGCGGACCCTCGACCGGCCGCGCTCAGCGAAGGCCCCGGCCTACCGCACAGCTTCCTCGGAACCGGATTAGCAACACGATCATCGGCTCTGCTGCACAAACTGAATAGAAAATCCTGGAACTTCTTTCTCGGTGATGTTCATCGTGGCTATGTGCCGCCCGGCCGGTTGCGGCGCACGAGTGGTGCCCGACACAGTGATCGCCGTAACAGCGCGGGCAGCGGTCGGGAACACCGACCGGGTCGCCCCGAGCCCCCGGCAGTCGAGAAACCGAGAGAAGCCATGAAGAATCTGCTCACCCGATTCGAAGAGAAGGCCCCCGAGATCGTCTTCGAGTGGCACGACACGGAGACCTCCGCACGCGGATGGACGGTGATCAACTCGCTGCGTGGCGGCGCTGCCGGCGGCGGCACCCGGATGCGTCGCGGTCTCGACCGGCGCGAGGTGGAGTCGCTCGCGAAGACCATGGAGGTCAAGTTCACCGTCTCGGGTCCGGCGATCGGCGGCGCGAAGTCGGGCATCGACTTCGACCCGACCGACCCGCGCAAGGACGAGGTGCTGCGACGCTGGTTCAAGGCCGTGACCCCGCTCCTCAAGGCGTACTACGGCACCGGCGGCGACCTGAACGTCGACGAGATGGCCGAGGTCGTGCCGATCACCGAGAGCTACGGCCTGTGGCATCCGCAGGAAGGTGTCGTCAACGGGCACTTCGCGGCCAGCGATCGTGAGCGGGTCCAGCGGGTCGGACAGCTGCGCCTGGGTGTCGCGAAGGTCGTCGAGGATGCGCGGTTCACTCCCGATCCGCACGCGAAGTACACGGTGTCCGACCTGATCACGGGCTGGGGTGTCGCCGAATCGGTGCGGCACTACTACCGGGTCTACGGCGGCGAACTGGCCGGCAAGCGCGTGATCATGCAGGGCTGGGGCAACGTCGGCGCCACCGCCGCGTACTACCTGGCGCAGTCCGGGGCCCGGATCGTCGGCATCCTCGACCGCAACGGTGGGCTGTCGAACACCGACGGCTACGACTTCGAGCAGATCCGCGCCCTGTTCCTGGCCAAGGAGGGCAACGAACTGCGCGCGGCAGGCACGGTGCCGTTCGAGGAGATCAACGAGACGATCTGGAGTTCCGGCGCCGAGATCTTCCTCCCCTGCGCCGCATCACGTCTCGTGACCCGCGACCAGGTGGACCGGCTGATCGCCGGTGGCCTGGAGGTGGTGGCGAGCGGCGCCAACGTGCCGTTCGCGGACGACGAGATCTTCTACGGCCCCATCTACGAGTACGCCGACAAGAGTGTGGCGGTCGTCCCCGACTTCATCGCCAACTGCGGTATGGCCCGGGCGTTCGCGCTGCTGATGGAGGGCGACATCGATGTGTCGGACGAGGCGATCTTCGGTGACGTCTCCGCCACCGTTGCGACGGCGCTCGAGCGGTGCTTCGCGCGATCGTCGCAGCCGACCGGAATCGCCGGTACCGCCTTCGAGATCGCACTCGATCAGCTCGTCTGACGGCCGGGAGCCCCCATGAACACCGTGCACGACCCACCGAAATCCTCTGGCCTGCAGCAGGCGATGAAACCACGCCAGCTGGTGATGATGAGCCTGGGCGGCGCGATCGGCGCCGGACTGTTCGTCGGCTCCGGTGCCGGCATCGCCGTCGCCGGGCCCGCCGTGCTCGTCTCCTTCCTCATCGCCGGATTCCTCGTCGTCCTCGTGATGCGGATGATGGGCGAGATGGTGGCCGCCGACCCCGACAGCGGCGCGTTCTCCGTCCACGCCGAGAACGCGATGGGCCCGGTCGCCGGCCGGACGATCGGCTGGCTCTACTGGGTGCAGGTCGTCATCGTGGTGGCCGCGGAAGCGACCGCGGCGGCGGCGATCACCGCCGCCTCCATACCCGCAGTGCCGCAATGGCTGGCAGCCCTCGCGTACATGAGTGTGCTGACCGCCGTGAACCTGGCGGGCGTCTCCCGTTTCGGCGAGTTCGAATTCTGGTTCGCCGCACTGAAGATCGTCGCGATCGTCGCGTTCCTGGCGGTCGGTTCCGCGATGATCCTCGGCTGGATTCCCAGCTTCGACGCGCCCGGCCTGTCGAACCTCACCGGTCACGGCGGGTTCGCCCCCAACGGTGTCACCGGCATCGCGGCCGGCCTGCTGATCGTGGTCTTCGCGTTCGGCGGCACCGAGGTGATGGCCATCGCGGCCGCCGAGACGTCGGAACCGCGACGCAACGTGAGCCGGGCGGTGCGGTCCATCGTGTGGCGGATCCTGGTGTTCTACGTCGGTTCCGTCCTCATCATGGTGGCGGTGCTGCCGTGGACCGCCGACGAACTCGCGACGGGACCGTTCGTCGCGGTCCTGAACGCCGCGCACGTGCCCGGAGCCGGCGCCGTCATGACCGTCGTCGTGGTCATCGCATTGCTGTCGTCGCTGAACGCCATGCTGTTCAGTGGCTCCCGGATGATCTACTCGCTGTCCGAGCGTGGGGCGGCGGCGAAGGTGTTCGGCCGGGTGTCGGGCAACGGCGTTCCCCGCGTGGCGGTGCTGGCGTCGGTGACGTTCGGGTTCGTCACCGTCGTCCTCAACTACCTCGCCCCGGATCGTGTTCTGCCGCTGCTGCTCAACGCGGTTGGCTCGACGATCCTGGTGCTCTGGACGTTCGTCACCGTCTCGCAGATCGTGTTGCGGCGGCGCGCCGAGAAGTCGGGCCGGACGGATCTGCCGCTGAAGATGTGGGGCTTCCCGTATCTGTCGTACGTCGCCCTCGCGCTGCTGGCCGCGGTCGCGGTGCTGGCGTTGTTCGACGACGCGGCACGCAACCAGCTGTTCGCGACGCTCACGTTCACGTGTGCGATCACACTGGCCTGCTGGGTGCTCGGACGCAGGCAACGCGGTGCGGCCGCCGACTCCACGCCGGAGAAGACGCCCGAGACCGTCGGCTGAGACGACACCCGCGGTCTCACGGATGTCGAGGGGTCATCCGTGGGGCCGCGGTGGTCTCCCGCTCAGCGGACACGTTCCGGTCGCCGAACCCTCCCGCCGCCTACCGTCGAACGCACACGACGAAGGGCCGGGAATGACCACACATCCAGACGTTTTCACCCCGGCCACGCTGGGCCCCATCACGTTACGCAATCGGGTCATCAAGTCGGCCACGTTCGAGGGCCGCACTCCCGAAGCGCTGGTCACCGACGAACTGATCGAATTCCACCGCCGACCCGCGGCGGGTGGGGTCGGGATGTCGACGGTGGCCTACTGCGCCGTGGCACCGGAGGGTCGCACCGAACGCGGGCAGTTGTGGATGCGCCCGGACGCCGTGCCCGGGCTGCGCAGGCTCACCGACGCCATCCACGCCGAGGGTGCGGCCGCATCCGCCCAACTCGGGCACGCCGGACCCGTCGCGAACGAGAAGTCCACCGGACTGCCGGCGCTCGCACCCTCTAGGTCGTTCAACCCGCTCAGCATGCGGATGATCCGCAGCGCCACCACCGCAGACATCACCCGGATCACCGCCGCCCACGGAACCGCGGCGCGGCTCGCCGTCGAGTCCGGACTCGACGCCGTCGAGATCCACTTCGGCCACAACTACTTCGCCAGTGCGTTTCTCAGCCCGAAGCTGAACCGTCGCACCGATTCCTACGGCGGATCACTCGAGAACCGGGCCCGGGTGGTGCGGGGCGTCGCCCGGACCGTGCGCGACGCCGTCGGCGGCCGGGTCGCGATCCTCGCCAAGCTGAACATGGACGACGGCGTCCCCGGCGGGTTCTGGCTCGACGAGGCCATCCAGGTGGCCGGACTGCTGGAGCACGACGGCAGCGTCGACGCCCTCGAACTCACTATGGGCAGTTCACTTCTCAACCCGATGTACCTGTTCAAGGGTGACGCGCCGGTGCGGGAGTTCGCGGCCGCCATGCCGCAGCCGGTCCGCCTCGGCGTGCAACTGCTCGGGAAGTCGATGATCCACGCCTACCCGTACCGCGACCTGTTCATGCTCGAGCACGCACGCCAGATCCGTGCGGCGGTGACCTTGCCGCTCGTCTTGCTCGGCGGAGTCACCGACCGGGCGGGAATGGACACCGCCATGGCCGAGGGCTTCGAATTCGTCGCCATGGCCCGGGCGCTGCTGCGCGAACCCGACCTGGTGAACCGCATCCGGTCCGAGTCCCGCACCCAGTCGTTGTGCATCCACTGCAACAAGTGCATGCCCACCATCTTCAGCGGAGCGCGCTGCGTGCTCGTCGAGTGATCACCAGCTCGTCTGCGCCAGGACCGCATCCAGCGCCGCGTAGCTCTCGTTCATGCCACTTTCCATACCGGACTGCAGCATGCCGTCGCGCTCTTCGGGAGTGTGGAACTGACTGACCACGGACAGCTTGGTGCGTCCGTCGCCGAGGTCGGTGTAGGTGTTGTTCTCGACGATGACGTGGCCGGGCATGCCGTCCCACTCGAACGTGTACACCAGGCGCTCTTCCGGGGTGATCTCCCGGAATCTGCCCTCGAAGCCGTGGGTTTCGCCGTCCGAATGTTCGACGAAGCGCCAGTGCCCGCCGCGCTCGAATTCCCAGCGTTCGAGGTCGAGTTCGTTTCCGCGGCCCCACCACTGGGCGAGCAGTTCCGGTCTCGTGAATGCGGCCCACACGCGGTCGCGGGGAGCGTTGAAGATGCGTTCGACGTGGATCTCCCGGTCCGTCGGCGTCGAGACGGTCGCGGTCGTGGGGGTCTGCGAGGTGCTCATGACGTGCCTTCCGTTCGATTGAGGAATTCGTCCAGACGGTCCAGGCGCCCTTCGAGCGACAGCTGGTAGTCGCGGATCCAGGCCACCTCACGCTCGAGGGAATTGGTCCCCAACATGCAGTACCGCACCCGGCCACGTTTCTCGGTCACGACCATCCCCGCCTCTTCGAGCAGTCGCACGTGTTTCTTGATGCCGGTGAGCGTCATCTCGAAGAGTTCGGCCAGGTCACTGATCGAGCAGGCGCCCTCGCCGAGCCGACGGAGGATCCCACGTCGCGTGGGGTCTGCCAGTGCGGCGAACGTGGCGTCGAGAATCGGATACTGAACCATCAAGTTCAGTGTTGCACGCGCGTGGCGCTCCGTCAACGGTTTTCGGTACGAATCGGTAGCGATCCGGACACCCGCGTGCCGCAGAGGTGGACGTCCGAATCCGTCGGTGCACGTTCGCGCCGGAGAGAGGCGGGAATGACATCACGCACCCTTCCTCACGGCCCGATGAGGTGTTCACCCATGGGCCCGTTGCGCTCACCTGGGGGCCCGCGGTCCGACTCGGACGCGGTGTTCTCACCCAGCGAGGGTGCCGTGCTGGAACGGTATCCGGGCAGGTAGTCCAAGTCGGACAGGGTGATCGTGCGCCGGCACCCGCTGGGGCTTTCGGTGTGCAGGAGGTCGTCGGCATACGCTACGGCGCGCGCATCGAGATAGGTAGAGAGCGGCGCTGTTGGTGCGTGCTGTCCTTCGGTGTCGCGTCGCTGGCGAGCCTCGTCGGCACCGGAGCATCGATCGACCATCGCCTGCGCGCGCTTACCTCAGTGCCGCTTGGGGCCTGTCCTTCGGCGGAGCTGCCAGCCTGCTGCAGATCGCAATGTCGCGCGCCGCCGGCACCGCTGTCGATTCCGCTCATCGGTCATGGTCACCAGTGCCATCTTTGTTCCTGGACGCCACAACGCCTTCCCGCCTTGCACACCCATGACGGACGCTGACCACAAGGCTCACTGGACGCCGGGTTGTACGCTTCGCGGGCTGGGATCATCCCGCCTCGTTCGACCGCCTCCGCGTCTCCTCGAAGCGCTCCCGCTGCCGGACCCCGTACGCCGCCTCCTTGACGGCGGCGTCGTCCTCGAGACCCGACCCGAGCGCCCCACCGATGGTCGCAATGGACGCCAGCAACCAGGTGAGCGTCAGGTAATCAAAGAAGTTCACCCCGTGCCCGAGAACACGGGACAACAGTTCCGGGGGAAGAGTCAGACACGCGGTGAACAGCAGCAGGCAGAACAGCGCCACGTGCAGCACCACGACGCCGATGACCAGGGTGACCACGGTCGCGGTGTTGTACAGCACCGAACGATCACGCTCCTCCGGCGACTTCGGCCGCTCCCACAGTTCGTGATCGAGGATCAGCCACAGAATCATCGCCACGATCGACAGGACCGTCGCCGCACTCATACGCCATGGGCCCATCGTGTCCGCGAACAACCAGATCGTGTTGGTGGCCAGCGCGATCGCACCCGTGGCGAACGCGCCGACGAGCACCTTCGACAGTCCCGTGACCAGTCGCCACGGCCGGTTCGCTCGCACCATCCCCGACAGCAGTCGCAGTCGCCGCAGTCCCGCGGGCGCGAAGTACCGGATGCCGTCCTCAATCTGCGCAGACGGGAACCGTCGCGCCCCGCCGGGGGGCTTGAGTTCCGGTTCCCCGAGGATGCGGGCGATCGCGAGTTCGGTGACGGTGCGGACGCGGCGCTCGATGTTGACGCCGCCCACTCCGGCGACGGAGATGAGCGCGAATTTGTGGTCGGCGCTGACGTCGGCCACCACGGGCAGGGTGTCCTCGCGTCGCGGCAGATCGGTGAGGTACACGACGATGTCCTCCTCTTCGGAGGACGGATCGACTGTGTCGATGACATCAGCGAAGTCTGCTTGCTCGTCGGGCAGGTACGGTTTGCGGCGCACGCACGTCGTCCACCGACGCCCGACCCGGTCAGAGCTGCGCAGGCGTTCCGGCAGGTACTCCGCAATGCGTTCGGCAACAGCCGCAGGTTTGCCCGGATCCGCGATGAACAGCACCGAGGCCTGCTCACCCGCAGCACCGGAGCGCCCTTCCTGCAAATGCTCGTTCGCCTTCACCGCCTTCGCGTACCCGCTCGGTCTGCCCCCAAACCCCAGTCAGTGGGTGCGAGTCGATCACGGCGCGCCCCGCTGTCCGTGTGCCAGTGCAACGATGTATGGGGCCCACCTGTGCATCTGTTCCGCAGTCGCCGTTCAGGCCACAAATCAGCTCCTGACGTATTAGTGGATCTGAAAGCCTTTGAACGGCCATCTCCCGGAGGGTTTCTCCGATCGACAACCGGCCGTCATATCGAGGCCGTGGAGCCGTCCAAACAGCTCGAGAAATTCGGCTCGATGCAGGATAGCGTGGACAAGCTCATGAGCCACAGCAAAAAAACATTGCCCACGCACCAACATATCGCCCTGTTCCCATTGCCCGCGGCATGGATCGAGAATCAAAATCACCGAGGCTGCGCAACGTCATACGAAACAGGGATTTATAAATGTCCGAATCAAATACCTTACCGGCCAGGGGAAGACGTTCCGAGAACACCTTGGAGATATGTGGCGGTCGCCAGCTCTGGAGGGCAATTCAGAAGCACCATGGGCCGGGCCGCTGTCCCGAATATGTCAATCAGATGCTGATCGAAGACTTCTTGAACGGCCGCCGCGGTCCAACGAGTAGGGAGGGAGTTCCCAGTACGTCGTGGCATGTTCCAGCCCAATCGCCGGCCAGGTCGTAACGAGGACCACCGCCGTCGGCAGCAGGAATCGAGACCTGTCGGCGTCATGATCGCCCGGCCCGCTCACGGAAGCGCCCGGGCAGTGACCAGGATCACGATTCGACGCGCATTCGGGCGCGATTCGGCGGGCGACCTCGCGGAGCCGACGAGCGGCGGGTCCGCCGCGACGAACGGTCGAGGACGGGGGACAGTGGTGAACACCGGATGTGATCCGGTGAACATCACGATCTTTCGGGGTGGTCGCGTCACGTCGTCCACTCCTACACTGGCCGCCGTGAGCCTCCAGATCAGTGATCCCGCATCCCCGGTGCAGTCGAGCCGGATTCGACACTCGGCGTTCCAGCAGAAGGTGACGTCGGCGGAGGAAGCGGTGAAGGCCATCGGTCCGGGTGACACCGTTGCTGTCAGCGGTTTCGCCAGTGCCGGGACACCCAAGGCGGTCATCCCGGCCTTGGCCGACCGGATTCACGCCGCCCGCGCGGCCGGCGCGAATTTCACCATCGACCTGCTTACCGGGGCGTCCGTGTCGACGGAGACCGAGAGGATGCTCACTGAGATCGACGGAATCGCCCTGCGGATGCCCTACCAGGCGGAATCCACGGCGCGTCAGAAGATCAACCAGGGGCGGATGGATTACGTCGACATCCACCTCTCACACGTGGCCCAGCAGGTGTGGGAGGGCTACTACGGCGTGGTAAACGTCGCGGTCGTCGAGGTTTCCGGCATCACCGAGACCGGCGAGCTGATCCCCTCCGCGTCGGTCGGAAACAACAAGACGTGGCTCGACGTCGCGGAGAAAGTCATTCTCGAGGTCAACTCGTGGGTCCCGGACGCGATGGACGGTATCCACGACATCTACTACGGCACAGCTCTGCCCCCGCACCGCCGGCCGATCGAACTCACAGACGTCGAGGACCGCATCGGGCAACCGCATTACCGGGTAGACCCGGCCAAGGTTGTTGCGGTGGTGGAAACAAATGCCCCCGACAGTGCGAGCGCGCTGACCGCTCCCGATGCGGTCAGCGAGGCGATCGCTGCCCACGTGCTGGACTTCTTCGACCACGAGGTGAGGCGTGGCCGGCTCCCGGAGAACACCCTGCTGCCACTGCAGGCTGGCGTCGGAAACGTGGCCAATGCCGTACTCGGCGGCCTCGATCGCGGCCCGTATCGGGGTTTGACCTGCTATTCCGAGGTCATCCAGGACGGGATGCTGCACTTGATCAAGCACGGCACCGTCCGGTTCGCGTCGGCTACCGCGCTGGCACTCTCGGAGGCGGGGATCGAGGAGTTGACCTCCAACATCGACTTCTACCGGCAGCACATCCGGCTCCGTCCGCAAGAAATCAGCAACCACCCCGAAGTGGTCCGCCGATTGGGAATCATCGCGATGAACGGGATGCTGGAGGCCGACGTCTACGGGAACGTCAATTCGACGCACGTGATGGGCACCAAGATCATGAACGGCATCGGCGGATCCGGGGACTTCGCGCGCAACGGGTACCTGTCGATGTTCCTCAGCCCGTCCACAGCGAAGAACGGGGCGATCTCGTCGATCGTCCCGATGACCCCGCACGTCGACCACACCGAGCACGACACCCAGGTACTGGTCACCGAGCAGGGCCTTGCCGACTTGCGGGGGTTGTCGCCGCGTCGTCGGGCACGAGTGATCATCGAGCGCTGCGCGCATCCGGAATTCCGGCCGCTGCTCACCGACTACGTCGAGCGGGCGACGGCAACTGTGGGAGCCGGCCAGACGCCGCACCTGCTCGGGGAGGCGTTCTCGTTCCACCAGCGGTACCTGGAGTCCGGCTCGATGCGACTCTAGGACGGTGGATCTTCCGGGGCTCGTCCGCGAAGGCGAGGCGAGGCGAGGCGATCTGGGACCTGGTGGGCCCGATCGCCGAGGAAATCTGTCGGACTCGAAGTAGCGGATCTACCACACATCGGACTGAGCCGCGGACACAATAGAGAGGTGAGCGAGGACCGAGTCCGAGGAGATGGAGCAGGCTGCTCGCGCGGTCCGAGCATCCAGCCGAAGGCCTATGTGACGTGACCTTGTCGGGTGCGGCCAGCGACGAGATCGGCGCTCCCGTGGTGATCGAGTTCTTGTATTCCGTCTACGGTTCCCCCGGCGCATCGCTGATACTCGTCTACCGCGGCCGCGTCGACCCACCAGCCGAGAGCAGCGACGGGTGGCGACATTTCAGGGCCGTCAGCGCGGCGGCTATCGACCAAACCTGCGACGTCGATGGCGTACGGCGCGGCCAGTTCGTAGTGGGCAGGACGGCCGATGCCCGGCGAAGCAGGGCGATCGCGCCCTCCACATTGCCGCGCCGGACGTGGGTGATGCCGACCATGAGCTGGTCCAGGCCTTGCCACAGCATCCGCTCGTCGTCCGGACAGTTCTTCCCAGCGGCCTCGAGCACCTCGTGCGCGTCGAATGCCAGACGAGAGGGTGGGCCGGCGCGAGCTCGAGATCATCCGGGATACGCGGAATGCCCGTACTACGTCAGCGGAGTCGTTCTCACCGTACGGCTCCCGCTATGCCGGTGCCTATCTGCGGGCGCCGCCACAGCTCCCATGCGAGTCGCAGGACTCCGATCGCGGTAAGAACGGTCAGCGTCAAGACGGCGGGGACGGAAGTCGCCACCGGAAAAACTAGGAGGGCCGCGACGGCGGTGAGGAGCCGATCGACGGTGAGCTGATGATGGTCACGCCATCGGTAGGCCACCTCGGCGGCGTAGAACTGTGCCACCCCACCGGTGAGGGCGAGGGCGGCCAGCGGCGCCAGCGGCTCGTCGATGTGTTCCACCGAAACCCGTGCCCCGAGGGCGAAGAAGACGATCCCCGCGACGAGCGGAAGGTGCAGGTAGCTGTAGGCGTCGCGCGCC
Organism: Rhodococcus sp. IEGM 1305; assembly: GCF_030058635.1. NCBI lineage: Bacteria > Bacillati > Actinomycetota > Actinomycetes > Mycobacteriales > Nocardiaceae > Rhodococcus > Rhodococcus sp. IEGM 1305. The sequence continues at coordinate 330,976 of NZ_JASHKX010000001.1, read as the reverse complement.
AACCGTACCCGATCGACACTGGGTGTTCGCCGCATCCGTTCTTCGGCGCCGGCAGTGAGGCCGAAGTAGGTCCACCACAGGGTGGCCGAGATCAGCACCCCGAGAACCACAGCGCCGAGAACAGCGGGACGACGCAGGTTTTCGGTTGCCCCCGCCCCTAGCGCGATGATTGTCTCGCCCAGCGCGATGATGATGACCGAACCGTGGCGCTCGATGAAATACGAAGGTACGACCCGAAGTCCGCTGATTCCCGCTATCAGGGGACTGCCGAAGTCGACCGCCGCCGCCGCGACCCACAGCAACTCACGGTAGGGGGAGGCCACAAAAGCAGCGGCAACGATCACGGCCGGCCCGACGAGCAGGCCCGGCGCCAGTCGGCGGATCGCCGACGCCAATCCATCCTCGTCTCGGGATGACGCGGCGAGGAAAATACCGACGTTGATGAGGCGGACGGCGAGCAATGCGAGCCCGAAAACGAGGGCCCCGGTGGTGAATGCGGTCGGCAGTGCGATCGCAGCGATGAGCATCGCCGCCATCGCGACGATGATCAAAGTCTTGTGCGTCACCCGCGCCGTTTCGAATGTGTTGGTCAGCCAGGCGTAGCACACCCACGCCCACCACAGGGCGAGCAACGCGAGCACACCCCGGCCGAAACCCTGCCAGGAGATGTCACTGAGCATCAGGTGTGTGACCTGTGACATCGCGTACACGAAGGTGAGGTCGAAGAACAACTCCAGGTTGCCCACCGACCGCCTATCAGACTCCTGCGATCCGTCGGTGTCGGGCTCGCGGCCGGCGGATCCCCCGGCGGCGTTGCCGTCGTCGACCGTCATCGTCGACCAGTGGTCATGATCATCGCCCGTTGCTATTCACCAGTGATGTTGTTCTCCGATACACCTTCTCGGGGGTGATCCGCACCAGCAGTGCGCCTCCTTTCCGACCGCTTCGGCGCTCACATCCGCGACGTCGCCCTGTCGATGTCGCACTGTCGCAGTTCCCTGACGACGCAGTTCACTGCTCACAGCGCCGCCACGGCCGCCTCGACGACGGTCTTGTCCTGCTCCCCGGTGCCGCCGCTGACGCCGACCGCCCCGACGACCTGGCCGTTGTGCCGCAGCGGCACACCGCCAGTGAAGATCATGATGCGCCCACCGTTGGACACGTGTATCCCGTAGAACTGCTCGCCCGGACCCGCGTCGGCCGCGAGGTCCTCGGTCGAGATGTCCAGCGCCCGCGCGGTGAACGCCTTGCTGATCGAGATGTCGATGCTGGCGATCCAGGCACCGTCCATCCGCACGTGGGCTACGAGGTTGCCGCCGGCATCGACCACCGCAATGTTCGACGGCGACTCGATCTCGTCAGCTTTGGCCTGCCCGGCGGCGATCACCCGCTGCGCATCGTCGAGGGACACCGAAGTCTGGTTCACTGTCATGACGCACCCGTCCGGGGCTTCGCGAACTGCGCGACGATGGCCTGACAGAACGCGGGGAGGTCGTCGGGCGAGCGGCTCGAGATCAGGTTCCCGTCGATCGCGACCTCTTCGTCGACGACGTCGGCGCCGGCGTTGCGCAGGTCGGTCCGCAGACTCGGGTATGAGGTGAGCGTTCTGCCTTTGGCCGCACCGGCTTCGACGAGGGTCCAGGGACCGTGGCAGATTACCCCGACCGGCTTTCCCGAGCCGACGAAGTCGCGCACGAACGACACCGCCGCCTCCTCGATTCGCAGCTTGTCCGGGTTCACCGTGCCGCCCGGCAGCAGCAGGGCATCGTAGTCGTCGACCGCAACATCGGACACGGCCCGATCTACCGTGAACGTGCCGGCCGCGTCGAGGTCGTTGTTGCGTGCCTGGATTTCGCCGGTTTTCGGCGACAGCAGCTCCGTGTGCCCACCGGCTTGGTGCACCGCGTCGCGGGGTCGCTCGAGTTCGACTCTTTCGACCCCGTCGGCAGCAAGTATCGCGATCCGCTTGCCCTGCAGTGTCATTGCCATCGTTGTGCTCCTCTCGGTCCGGGCCGCCTCACGGATGCATTACGACCTTGGTCCATCCGTCGTCGCGGGCATCGAAATGCTGGTAGCCGGACTCGGCCTCGGCCAGTGGCAGTTCGTGGGAGACGATCCAGGACGGCTTGGCACGGCCCTGGTGGATCAGGTCGCGCAGCTGCCGGTTGTAGTGCTTGACGTTGGCCTGCCCGGTTCCGACCTTCTGCCCCTTGAACCAGAATTTGCCCATGTCGAAGGCGATCTTGCCGTGGCGTTCGAGTTCGTCGGGGCCGTTTCGGTCCTGGGGCAGGAAGATGCCGACCACCCCGATGTGGCCGGTGAAGCGCACCGAGTCGACGAGCCGGTTCATCGTCATCGCGGCGTCCTCGTGACCCTGCGGGTCGTGCGCCTGATACCCGACGCACTCACAACCCTTGTCGGCACCCTGCCCGCGGGTCTGTTCCAGGACCTGCTCGACCGGGTCGCCCTTCGAATCGTCGATCGGAATGACGCCGATCTCCTCGGCGAGCTTGAGCCGGTCCGGATGCCGGTCGACGATCATCACCTTGCTCGCGCCCTGGATCATCGCCGAATACGCCGCCATCAACCCGACCGGCCCGGCCCCGTACACCACCATCGAATCGCCGGGCCGCATGTCCGCGAGGCGGGTGCAGTGCCAGCCGGTGGGAAAGATGTCGGAGAGCATCACGTAGTCGGTTTCCTTGTCCTGGGCATCCTCGGGCAGCCGCAGACAGTTGAAGTCGCCGAACGGCACCCGCAGATACTCCGCCTGCCCGCCCCAGAACGGGCCCATCCCGGCGAACCCGTATGCGGCGCCGGCCATCTTCGGATCCGGGTGCACCGTCAGGCAGAACGCGGTCAATCCTTCCTCGCAGTTTCGGCAGAAACCGCAGCCGATGTTGAACGGCAGGCACACCCGATCCCCGGGTGAGACCTTGACCACCGCATTGCCCACCTCGGCGACGATCCCCAAGTTTTCGTGACCGAGGACCATCCCGGGCTCCAGATCGGTGCGGCCCTCATACATGTGGAGATCCGACCCGCAAATGTTGGTGCTGGTGATCTTTACCAGCACATCGGTCGGCTGCTCAATCCTCGCATCGGGCACATCCTTCACATGAACCTCACGTGGCCCGTCGTACACAAGCGCTTTCATCTCGACTCCCTGATGCTGCGTTTTCCGGTGGATCCCGGCCCGGCGGCCACAGGCGGTTACGTGTGAGCGACCGAATGAATCGTGCTGCTGGGGCAGACGCGACAGCGAACGGAACTGAAAGCAAAACCAAAACTTTTGCGCGCCACCATGTTTCGCGTCACAGCCGACAACAGCGGGTGCATTCCAGGCGTCGCATTCCGTCCACCATGGAGTCTCCTCTTCCGGCTCCACGATTACTAGGGGTGAGATCGGTTTCCTTGATTTGTGGGCTCGCGGGCTTCTTCCCTTTACCGGTCGATGGTGTGATGCTGGACCATGTCCACCACCTCGAACAGGAGACCCGACATGGCCACCAAGGCGCTGCTGGTCCGACTCGAAGCCAAACCCGGCAAGGAAAACGCGGTCGAGGAATTCCTCCGATCCGCGCTGCCGCTCGTCGAGCAGGAGCCCGGCACGAAGCCTTGGTTGGCGGTACGGTTCGGTCCCTCGACGTTCGGCATCATCGACGCATTCCCCGACGAGGCCGCCCGTGAAACACATCTCAATGGGCCGGTCGGCAAGGCCCTCGGTGAACGCGCCGACGAACTCTTCGCTGCGCCGCCCGAAATCAGCAACCTCGACGTGCTCGCCGACAAGCTCTGAACCACCGACTGGAAACAGCCCGCCCGCAAGCTCGACAGAACCGACATCACCCACGCGGACCCGAACCGAGACACGCGAGTCCGCCCAACCTGTCGAATCTTGGTGCACAACGACGAGGCGAGCGCAGCCTGATCCGTCACCGGGCCCCACCAAACTCCACGGAACTCGGGACATCCTCCGCGACCACCATGCTCACCTGGGTCAAAGAACGCTCGGTGTTCTCAACGTCGTGTAAGTGCATGATTCTCACGAACTTGCCGGAATCCGCATCCCGGTCGCTATCCCGTAAGGCGATCGGTCACCGGACGCGCCAAGGCCGGCCGTCGGGCGCCCTCGCCGATTGAGTTTAAAAGGCGATCGATTCCGGTGATGGATCGGTCGACGGTATATCGCAAACTTCGTCAGCGTTCGCGAGTTGGGTCGCGGGTTCGTAGGCCGCGATCATCACGCCTCGTTCGACTGACTCTGGGTCTCCTCGATGCGCTGCCGCTGCCGGAACCCGTACGCCGCCTCCTTGACGGCGGCGTCGTCCTCGAGACCCGACCCGAGCGCCCCACCGATGGTGGCGATGGACGCCAGCAGCCAGGTGAGCGTGAGGTAGTCGGAGAAGTTCACCGCGCGCCCGAGAACGGGGGACAGCAGTTCCGGGGGAAGAGCGAGGCACGTGGTGAACAGCAGCAGGCAGAACAGGGCCACGTGGAGGATGACGACGCCGATGACCAGGGTGGCCACGGTCGCGGTGTTGTACAGCACCGAACGATCGCGTTCCGTCGGCGACTTCGGCCGCTCCCACAGTTCGTGATCGAGGATCAGCCACAGAACCATCGCCACGATCGACAGGACCGTCGCCGCACTCATACGCCATGGGCCCATCGTGTCGGCGAACAACCAGATCGTCTCGGTGGCCAGGGCGATCGCACCCGTGGCGAACGCGCCGACGAGCACCTTCGACAGTCCGGTGACCAGTCGCCACGGCCGGTTGACCCGCACCATCCCCGACAGCAGTCGCAGTCGCCGCAGTCCCGAGGGCGCGAAGTACCGGATACCGTCCTCAATCTGCACACACGGGAACCGTCGCGCCGCACCGGGTGGCATGAGTTCCGGCTCCCCGAGGATGCGGGCGATCGCGAGTTCGGTGACGGTGCGGACGCGGCGCTCGATGTTGACGCCGCCCACTCCGGCGACGGAGATGAGCGCGAATTTGTGGTCGGCGCTGACGTCGGCCACCACGGGCAGGGTGTCCTCGCGTCGCGGCAGATCGGTGAGGTACACGACGATGTCCTCCGCTTCGGAGGACGGATCGACTGTGTCGATCACATCTGCGAAGTCTGCTTGCTCGTCGGGGAGGTACGGTTTTCGGCGCACGCACGTCGTCCACCGACGCTCGGGGCGATCACGGCTTCGCAAGCGTTGCGGCAGGTACTCCGCGATACGTTCCGCGAGAGCCGCAGGCGTGCCCGGATCCGCGATGAACAGCACCGAGACCTGCTCACCGGCCGCACTGGATTGCCCTCCCTGCAGATGCTCGTTCACGCCTTCGCATACCCGCCCGGTCTGCCCCCAAACTCCAGGCAGTGGCTGCGAGTCGATCACGGCGCCGCCGCGGATCTCCGCCGCCTCTGTCCCGTAGACACCACGAGCGGCCGAGGACGCACCGTCGACACGACTACAACCGGCTAGCCAACGCAACGTGCCGGGCCGCAACACAGATCCTGTCCACGCCCGTGTTGGTCGTTCTTGGAATCGTCGTTCAGCTGGCGGGGCGGTCTGTCACGGTAACCGAAATCTGCTGGGTCTCGCCGCCGCGGAGCACGGTCAGTTCGACTCGATCGCCGGGGTCGACGGCACGGATCGCCGCGATGAAGTCCTCCGCCGACTCGGTGTCGTGGCCGTTGACCGCGGTGATGACATCACCCGGCCGGATACCCGCGGTCGCAGCCGGACCGAGCGGGACGACCTCGAGGACGACGACACCGCTGGTGCGGTCGACTGCCAATTGTTCGGCGATCTGCGGGGTCAGCGTGCCGGGCTGAATGCCGACGTACGCATGCTGGGCGGTTCCCGAGGCCAGCAGCTGGTCCGCGACATCGACGACATTCGCCGCGGGGATGGCGAAACCCAGAGCGACCGCACCCGCCGACGGGGGAATGTAGGCCTGGCTCATCCCCACGACCCGCCCTTGTCCGTCGATCAGGGCACCCCCGGAGTTACCCGGCGAGATCGCGGCGTCGGTCTGGATCAGGTCGACCAGCGGCGCCCCGGTGGAAGCCGACCCGGGGATCTGACGGTGCAGTCCTGAGATGATGCCCGAGGTGACCGTGGCCTCGAACCCCAGCGGACTGCCCACGACTACGGCGAGCGCGCCGACCTCTGGCAGCGCTGTCTCGAACGTCGCCGCAGTCAGATCCGTGCGGTCCGCTTGAAGGACCGCGACGTCGATCACACGATCGACGGCACGCACGTTCGCGGACACTTGTTGCCCGTCCGCGAAGGCCACACTCACCTGCCGGGCACCCTCGACCACGTGGGCGTTGGTGACGATGGTGCCGTCGGTCTTGTAGACGATGCCGCTGCCCACGCCGGACCCGGTGAGCACGGTGACGACCGAGGCCTCCACCTGCCGGACCAGTGCCGGCAGGTCTACGGCAGGCCCCGCTGAGGGCGTCGAGGTGGTGGGAGCCGAGGCGCCGCATCCCGCGAGGAGGAGGACCACGATCGCGACCAGCGGCACCCAGATCGAGGAACGTACGGTCGACGGTACGCGCATCAGCGCGGTCGACGGTACGCGCATCAGCGACCGCCTCCGTGAGGAATCGGTCTCCTACTTGCACCTGCCGCGAGCGGGCCCACCCGATCAACATACCCCTCCCTGCTCCCGTGGTCGGCGACTCCCGACCCACGTCACTTACCGATGGAAAATCTACATCGACGATTACAGTGCGTGTGCCTCAACTGCTGCGGCGACGAGTCGTATACTGTTGTACTACTTTTACTTTCAGGCCAGCTTCCCGGGTTCCGACCGATTCGGTTGCGGTACAGCAAAATCCGACTGTATCGGCTCCACTGGATGGGCTGATACAACAGCCGCAAAGTGGGTTTTGACACTGGTTCAATTCTGCACCACGGGATTATGTCCCACCACCGAGGGCCTGATCCTCTACGTGAGGATGAAGAAGCTGTCATTCCCAGTGCTCCCGCGACTGTACTGTCAGGGTGGAATCGGCGTCCTGCTTTCGACTTGCTGGGCCCTAGTCACCCACCTCCTTCGGCTGCGAAAATTTGATTTCGGGCGTTCTACTCATGGAATTCCCGAAGCAGTGGCTGATGCCCGGAGTGCGCGTACCGGCCGCCTCGAGCGGGTTCCGGCGGACATCTATGCCCTGGGTGGGGTGTGGGCGCCACTGTCCCCCCGTTGTGTGGACGCCCATTAGGCGAATCTTGATGACGCCCAGAGGCGGATGAGGAACTCTCAGGCGGTTGAGCCTCCGTGAGCTCAAACGATTGACTGATCGACCGAACGCCGAACTGGTACGCGGGCTCGGCGAATTCCGAGTCATTGACGCCTAGGGGGCGCGATGTCAGAGTCCAGTGGCGGGACCTCCGCGGTACGTCCGAACCGACCTGCCCACCAGGTTGTAGCAACGTTCGACAACTACGCCGACGCTGAAAGCGCCGTCGACTACCTCTCCGACCAGCATTTCACGGTAGACAAACTGGCCATCGTCGGTCGCGACATCGAGCTGGTCGAGCAGATCGTCGGCCGATTGAACTACGGCTGGGCCGCTCTGCGCGGCGCCGCCGCGGGCGCGCTGACGGGTGCGCTGTTCGGCTGGATCTTCGGGTTACTCGATTGGGTCCAGCCGCTGCTCACGGGCCTCGCGCTCGCCTTCTACGGGTTGGTATTCGGTGCCGTTGTCGGCGCTCTGCTCGGCCTGCTCATGTATGCGCTGCAGGGCGGCCGGCGCGACTTCACCTCAATCCAGTCATTACAACCACGTCACTACGAAGTCCTCGCCGATGTCGAGGTCGCGGACGAAGCCGTCCGCTTGCTCACCGGCCGGACCGATCGAAAGGAATGAGTCATGGCGACTGCTGTGGGTATAGACCTGGGCACCACCAACTCGGTCATCGCAAGCTGGCAAGGCGGCGAGCCGGTGGTGATCTCCAATGTCGAGGGAGCGCGGACGACGCCGTCGGTGGTGGCGTTCACCGAGAGCGGCGAGCGCCTGGTGGGTCAGCTTGCCCGACGGCAGGCGATCTTGAATCCGAAGGGCACGATCTACTCGGCGAAACGCTTCATCGGACGTCATTACGACGAGATCTCCGAGGAGGCCAAAGCGGTCAGCTTCGACGTCGTGCCGGGTGACAACGGTGAGGCCCGATTCGACGTGCGGGGAAAGAAGTACGCGCCGGAGGAGATCAGCGCCCTCGTGCTGCGCAAGCTCGTCGACGACGCGAGCAAGTTCCTCGGTGAGAAGGTCAAGGAAGCGGTCATCACCGTTCCGGCCTACTTCAACGACGCGCAGCGCAACGCCACCAAAGACGCCGGCCGGATCGCTGGCCTCGAGGTTCTGCGGATCATCAACGAGCCGACCGCTGCGGCACTGGCGTACGGCATGGACAAGCAGACCCACGAAACCGTACTGGTCTTCGACCTCGGCGGCGGCACCTTCGATGTGAGTCTGCTCGATGTCGGCGAGGGAGTGGTCGAGGTTCGTTCCACGGCCGGCGACTCCCACCTCGGCGGCGACGACTTCGACCGACGCCTGGTGGACTACCTCGCCGACGAATTCCAGCGTGCGGAGAATATCGATCTGCGCAAGGATGCGCAGGCATTGCAGCGCCTCTTCGAGGCCGCGGAGAAAGCCAAGGTCGAGTTGTCCTCGGTGACACAGGCCCAGGTCAACTTGCCCTTCGTCACCGCTGACGCGAACGGTCCCAAGCACCTCACCACCACGATCATGCGATCGAAGTTCGAGGATCTGACGGCGGATCTGGTGGAACGCTGCCTCGACCCCGTGAAGCAGGCGATGAGTGACGCCAAGGTCACCGCTAACGACATCGACGAGGTGATCCTGGTCGGTGGTTCGACACGTATTCCGGCGGTGCAGGCGCTGGTTCGCCGGCTCACCGGCGGTAAGGACCCCCACATGGGCGTCAACCCGGACGAGGTCGTGGCGCTCGGTGCCGCAGTCCAGGCGGGCGTGCTCAAGGGCGAGGTCTCCGATGTGCTGTTGCTCGATGTCACCCCGCTGTCCCTCGGCGTCGAGACGCAGGGCGGGGTGATGACCAAGATCATCGAGCGCAACACGACGATCCCGGCCCGGCGCAGCGAAGTGTTCTCCACGGCGGAAGACAATCAGTCCGCCGTGGACGTCGTGGTGCTGCAGGGCGAACGCGAACGGGCTGCCGACAACCGGGTGCTCGGCCGGTTCCGGCTGGAAGACATCCGCCCCGCGCCACGTGGCGAGGCCCAAGTCGAAGTCACTTTCGATATCGACGCCAACGGCATCCTCAACGTCACCGCCCGCGACAAGGACACCGGCAAGGAGCAGAGCATCACGATCAGTGAGCAGGGCAACCTGGACCAGAGTGACGTCGAGCGCATGCTGGCAGAGGCCGAACGGAACCGGGGTGAGGACGAGGCGCTGCGCAAGGCGGTCGACGCACGCAACGCGCTCGATTCGGTTGCCTATCAAGTGGAACGGCGACTCGCCGAACTCGGTGACAGTGCGCCACCGCACGACAAGGCGCGGGCCGAGATGCTGATCGCCGACGCCAGGAAGGCCGTCAAAGACGGTGCTTCACCCGCGGAGGTAGAGCCCCTGACCTCGGAGCTCCAGCAGCTGCTCTACGGGCTCGCGCCAGTCCAGGACGGCGGCGACGGACACCAGGCCGGCGGCGCAGAGGCTGCGTCGTCGGATGACGACGACGTGATCGACGCCGAATTCGATCGAAGCTGAGGCACACGATGGAAAGGTCTGCAGATCATTCGACGACCGAGCCGGCTACCGACGGTACCGACGGGGATCAGACCGAGACGGCGCCGGATCGCACCGACACGGGGGCCGAGTTGGCTCAACTCGAGGACCGCTGGCGCAGGGCCCTCGCAGATCTGGACAACCTGCGCAAGCGGTATGCCAAGGATCTGGATCGTGAACGCGCCGCGGAGGTGGCGAAGGTTTCCGCGGCGTGGCTGCCGGTACTGGACAATTTGGAGCTTGCGCTGGCCCATGCGGGCAGCGATCCTCAGACCGTCGTCGAGGGTGTGAAGGCGATCCGGGATCAGGCGGTGCAGGTGCTCTCACGGTTCGGCTTCGAGCGCCACGACGAGGTCGGTGTGCCGTTCTCCCCGGAGCTCCATGAAGTGGTCAGTGTGGTGGCCCAACCCGACCTTCCCTCCGGGACCGTGGTCGAGGTCTTGCGCCCGGGCTATGGAGAGGACGGGCGGCAACTGCGTCCCGCCGCGGTGGTCGTCAGCCGCCCCGAGGGGTGAGCACCGATGGCGCGTGACTACTACGAAGTGCTCGGGGTCCCGCGGGGCGCCGGCACCGACGAAATCCAGCAGGCCTACCGCAAGCTGGCCCGCAAGTACCACCCCGACGTGAACAAGGACCCCACTGCGGAGGACAAGTTCAAGGAGGCCAACGAGGCCTACCAGGTGTTGTCCGACCCGGACACCCGGAAACGCTACGACCGATTCGGTGACGACTTCCGGCGTGTGCCCGAGGACTACGACGAACGGGTCCGGGCAAGCGCCGGTGGGTACGGCGGCGGGTTCGGCGGCGGCGGGTACGGCGGTGGGGGCGGGGGCAGAAGGGTGCACTTCGGTCACGGTGTCGGTGGCGAGGGCGGCGTCGACTTCGAGGACCTCTTCGGGCAGATGTTCGGCGGCGGTGGCGGGTACGGGCCGATCCCCGGCGCCGATCAGGAAGCGGAACTGGAACTGCCCCTGGAAGAGGCGTATCGGGGCGGCAAACGCACTCTCAGACTGGACGGCCGGCAGTACGACGTCGACATTCCGGCCGGTGTCCTGGACGGACAGCGAATCCGGCTGGCCGGGCAAGGCGGCCGGGGCAACGGTGACGCGCCGCCCGGGGATCTGTACCTCGTGGTGCGGATCAAGCCGCATCCCCGGTTCCGCGTCCAGGGCCGGGACATCTACGTCGACCTGCCCGTATCGCCATGGGAGGCGGTCCTCGGGTCGACCGTCGTCGTTCCCACCCCGGGTGGCGAGGCGAAAGTCAAAGTGGTGCCGGGCTCGTCGACGGGAAGGAAGCTTCGCCTGCGCGGAGAAGGAATGCCCAATCCGCGGGGCGCCAACGGCAACCTCTACGCCGAAATCAAGGTGATGGTGCCGCCGAAACCGACAGCACGCGAACGCGAGCTGTTCGAGCAGTTGGCCACCGAATCGAACTTCGATCCGAGGAAAGACACATGAGCACCCCGACCCCGGTCACCCAGTACGTATTGGTTCGCCGTGCCGGTTTGTCGCCAGATGCCTTCGCCGAACGTACCGGGCTGCACCCCGACCTGGCACGAAAGCTTGTGGCTCTCGGCCTGCTCGACGCCCACCGCGACGCCGGCGGCGAGATGTCGTTCGAACCATCCGAAGTGGTCCACGCCGCCCGCATCCAACGGCTGCGGACCGGCCTGGGCCTGAACTACTCGGCAATCGGGCTCGTGCTCGATCTGCTGGATCGAATCGAGAAACTCGAAACAGCTTCCCGCAGAAGGAGGACACCCCCATGGACACCGGCAGCCTGACTGAAAAGTCACGAGAAGCCCTGCAGGAAGCCCAGAACGTCGCGACCAGAATGGGTCACACCGAGGTCGACGGAGAGCACCTGTTGCTCGCGTTGGTCGATCAGCAGGAAGGGTTGGTACCCCGACTGCTCGAGCAGGCCGGCGCGAACGTCGATGCCCTGCGATCCGATCTGGAACGTGAACTGTCGCGTAGGCCGAAGGTCAGCGGCCCCGGCGCGACACCCGGTCAGGTGACGATCACCCAGCGCCTGGCCAAGCTGCTCGACGCCGCGGAACGGGAGGCGAAGCGACTCAAGGATTCCTACGTGTCGGTGGAGCATCTCGTGATGGCCCTCTCCGAGGAGGGGTCGGCCAGCGCGGCCGGACGGGTCCTCGCCAGTCATGGGGTCACACGAGACGCCTTCCTCACGGCGCTGACGAAAGTGCGCGGCAATCAGCGCGTCACCTCGGCCACCCCGGAAGGGGCGTACGAGGCGCTGGAGAAGTACGGACGCGACCTCGTCTCCGAGGGGCGGGCAGGCAAACTCGATCCGGTCATCGGCCGAGATGCCGAGATCCGCAGGGTAACGCAGATCCTGAGCCGGAAGACGAAGAACAATCCGGTGCTGATCGGCGACCCCGGCGTTGGTAAGACCGCGATCGTCGAGGGCCTCGCCCAGCGGATCGTCCGCGGCGACGTGCCCGAGGGCCTGCGCGACAAGACGATCTTTTCGCTCGACATGGGTTCCCTGGTGGCCGGTGCGAAGTACCGCGGCGAGTTCGAGGAGCGACTGCAGGCGGTGCTGTCCGAGGTGAAGGCGGCCGAGGGGCACATCCTGTTGTTCGTCGACGAGTTACATACAGTGGTCGGTGCGGGATCAGTCGGCGGCGAAGGGTCTCTCGACGCCGGCAACATGCTCAAGCCGATGCTCGCCCGCGGCGAACTGCACATGATCGGTGCCACCACTCTCGACGAGTATCGCAAGCACATCGAATCCGATGCGGCACTGGAGCGTCGCTTCCAGACGGTTCTCGTCGACGAGCCCAGCGCCGAGGATGCGATCTCGATTCTGCGCGGACTTCGAGAACGCCTCGAGGTGTTTCACGGCGTGAAGATTCAGGACGGCGCACTGGTGGCCGCCGTGACCCTCTCGCACCGGTACATCACCGACCGCTTCCTTCCGGACAAGGCGATCGATCTGGTGGACGAGGCGTGCGCCCGGCTACGCACCGAAATCGATTCGATGCCCGCCGAACTCGACGAGCTCACCCGGAAGGTGACCCGGCTGGAGATCGAAGAGGCCGCGCTGTCCAAGGAAACGGACGCGGCCAGCAAGACGCGCCTCGAAGAGCTACGTAAGGAGCTGGCCGATCTACGGGCCGAGGCCGACGCCCGGCACGCTCAGTGGGAGGCGGAGCGGCAGGCGATCCGGCGGGTGCAGGAGCTGCGGGGAGAGCTGGAACGATTGCGCCACGAGGCCGAGGAGGCGGAACGCAACTACGACCTCAATCGGGCCGCCGAGTTGCGGTACGGCGAGATCACCGCGCTGGAGCGCAGGCTCGAGGCGGCGGAGGAGCAACTGGCTACCAGGCAGGGCCGGAATCCGTTGCTGCGTGAAGTGGTCACCGAAGACGAGATCGCAGAGATCGTGGCCGCATGGACGGGTATCCCGGTCGCCCGGCTGCAGGAAGGTGAGCGGGAGAAGCTGTTGAAGCTCGACGAGATTCTGCACGAGAGGGTCGTCGGTCAGGACGAGGCGGTGCAACTGGTCGCAGACGCGGTGATCCGGGCGAGGTCCGGTATCCGTGATCCGCGCCGGCCGATCGGTTCGTTCATCTTCCTGGGACCGACGGGCGTGGGAAAGACCGAGCTCGCAAAGACGCTGGCCAGTGCCCTCTTCGACAGCGAAGACAACATGGTGCGCCTGGACATGAGCGAGTACCAGGAGCGGCACACGGTGAGCAGGCTCATCGGTGCGCCCCCCGGGTACGTCGGGTACGACGAGGGTGGCCAGCTCACCGAGGCGGTGCGCCGCAAGCCGTACTCCGTGGTGCTCTTCGACGAGATCGAGAAGGCCCACGCCGACGTCTTCAATACCCTGCTGCAGGTGCTCGATGACGGCCGGATCACCGATTCTCAAGGCAGGCAAGTCGATTTCCGGAACACGGTGATCATCATGACCTCCAACATCGGATCCCAGCATCTCCTCGAGGGAGTCACAGCCGACGGCGAGATCAAGCCGGACGCCCGGGAGCGGGTGCTGGCGGAACTGCGCGGGCACTTCCGTCCCGAGTTCCTCAACCGGGTCGACGACATCGTGTTGTTCACCCCGCTCACGCTGCCCCAGATCGAGCACATCGTCGAGCTGCAGCTCACCGATCTTCGGAACAGGTTGTCGGAGCGCCAGATACACCTGGATATCACGCCGGAAGCACGCCGGCTCATCGCCGAACACGGTTTCGACCCGGTCTACGGTGCGCGGCCGCTGCGGCGGTACATCGCCCACGAGGTCGAGACCAAGATCGGTCGTGCGCTGCTGCGGGGCGAAATCGCACCGGGTGGCACCATCAGTGTCACGGTGGACGGCGGCGAGCTCGCCGTCGCGTATGCGGAACCCGCCGTCGCGGCGGCCTGAGAAGAGGTGTCGTCATGGGATCCGACAAGGTGAAGTGCCCGCACTGCGGCAAGATCAACAAGGTGCCGGCGGCCGGGGACGGAAGACCCCGCTGCGGGAACTGCCACGAGCCGCTGCCCTGGATCGCCTCGGCAGGGGACGGCGACTTCGCGGAGGTCGCCGAGAAGTCCTCGGTGCCTGTGCTCGTCGATCTCTGGGCGACGTGGTGCGGCCCGTGCCGCATGGTCAGCCCGGCGCTCGAGCAGCTCGCCACAGAACGCGCAGGTCAGATCAAGCTGGTCAAGGTCGACGTGGATGCTGCGCCCCAGACGGCCGAACGGTTCACCGTCCGCGCCGTACCGACTCTGCTGGTGATGGACCGGGGTGAGGTCCTCGCTCGTCAGGCGGGCGCAGCTCCGGTACCCCAGCTGCGCACGTGGCTCGATCAGGCGCTCTCGGAAGATGCAGGCAAGGAGGCGAAGTCATGACTTATGTCCATGCCGACCCACACGTGACCGCGATCCGGGACGTGGTGCCCCGGACCCCGCAGGGCTGCGAGGAATGTCTTCGCCTCGGCACCCCGTGGGTGCATCTGAGGCTGTGCCTGACGTGCGGACACGTCGGTTGCTGCGACTCTTCGCCGGGCAAGCACGCGAGCGCGCACGCTCACGCCATCGGCCATCCGATCGTCCAGTCGATGGAGCCAGGTGAAGATTGGCGGTGGTGTTATGTCGACCAGAACTTCGTCTGAGGACGCCGCACGCGTCGGCAACAGTCCGCCGGTCGACGACGAGACTCCGGATGCGGTCGGAGCATTTCCGCGGCTGACGGACGACCAGGTCGCGAGCCTCGAGACCGGTGGCACGCGTCGATCGGTTCGCGCCGGTGAGGTGCTGATCCGAGAGGGCGCGCCCAGCAACGATTTCTTCGTCATCCTTTCCGGCAAGGTCGCGGTCATCGACGAGGGCGACGGGGACGGCGAACGCCGGATACTGCGCGTGCACGGTCCAGGCCGCTTCCTGGGCGAGCTCGGACTGCTGGAAGGCCAGGTGGCGTTCTTCACCGCCGAAGCGATCGAGGACGGCGAGGTCCTCGTCGTCCCGGGCGAGCGGGTGCGCGAGCTGGTGGCCCAAGATCCCGTGCTCAGCGATCTGATCCTGCGCGCCTACCTGGTGCGCCGGCACCTACTGATCGGGCTCGGCTCGGGGTTCCGGATCATCGGCTCCTGCTATTCGCCGGACACGTTGCGGCTTCGCGAGTTCGCCATGCGAAACCGATTGCCCCACAGGTGGATCGATCTGGAGCGGGACCAACGGGCGGAGCAGCTGCTGCGCAGCCTGGACGTCGCCCCCGAGGACACTCCCGTCGTGATCTGGCACGGCGAGAAGGTGCTGCGCAATCCGACGAATGCGGAACTCGCACGCATCGTCGGGCTTCCGGTCCCGGACTCGGTCCCGGACGCAGCCCAGGACGTGTGCAACCTCGTCGTCGTGGGTGCCGGACCAGCCGGTCTGGCCGCGTCCGTGTACGGCGCCTCGGACGGGTTGAACACGGTGACACTGGAGTCGATCGCCGCCGGCGGCCAAGCCAGTACCTCCTCCCGGATCGAGAACTATCTGGGCTTCCCGGCAGGGGTCTCCGGCTCCGAATTGGCCGAGAGGGCCGTAATCCAGGCCGGTAAGTTCGGCGCCCGCATCCTGGTGTCGGCGGAGGTGACCGGTTTGGGATCCGAGGCCGGGAACCATGTGCTCCGGCTGGCGGACGGCGGCGCGGTTCGCGGCCGGGCGGTCGTGCTCGCCACCGGGGCGCGGTATCGCAAGTTGGCCGTTCCGGGGATCGAGGAACTGGAGGGGACGAGCGTGTACTACGCCGCGACCCATCAGGAAGCGCGGATGTGCGGCACCGACCCGGTGGCTATCGTCGGCGGCGGAAACTCCGCCGGCCAGGCCACCGTCTTCCTCGCCGACCATGTCTCCCACGTCCACCTGCTCATCCGCGGCGACGACCTCGGAAAGAGCATGTCCCGATACCTGGTCGACCAGATCGAGCACCACCCGCGCGTCACCGTGCACCGGAACACCGAGATTCGTGCGGTCCACGGTCAGAAGTACCTCGACGAAATCGTGGTCGAGGACAATCGCACGGGCGACCAGGACACGATCCGGGTACATGCCCTGTTCGTCTTCATCGGGGCGACGCCGCACACCGGGTGGCTGGCCGACGCGATCGCACTCGACGACCACGGCTTCGTCCTCACGGGCATGGACGCGGTCCACGCCCGAGGAGACGGCAACCGGCCGATCAGCGCCGGGCTGTCCAGGACGCTCGAAACCAGCTTGCCCGGCCTGTTCGCGGCGGGCGACGTCCGCCGCGGCTCGGTGAAACGAGTCGCATCCGCAGTCGGTGAAGGAGCGATGGCGGTACGCCAAATCCATGAATACTTCGAAAGGAGCTGACGACATGCCAGTGATGGGCACCGTGAAATTCCAGCGGTTCTTCCGGGCAGCGGCTGGACTACAGGTCGACCGGAACGACCTCAAGCGCTATACGGATTTCATCGACGACAAGATCTACGATTTGATCCTCATCGGCAAAGCCTCGGCAAAGGCAAACCTGCGTGACGTGATCGAACCGTGGGACCTGCCGATCACCAAGGGGCTGCAGGAGAGCATCCACCGGTTCGAAAAACTGGACGAGGAGATCGAACTTCAACCTCTGCTCGATCAACTGACGGCCCGCCCGCCGTTGGACGTGGCTCTCTCCGAGGAGACCGAGCAGCGACTGCCGCTGATCGCCGGAGGCTTGAGCGTGGCACTGGCGCATACCTTCGTCACGGTCGATCCGGACCGCAAGAACCCCGGCACCGCCGAATGGAACGTCGCCTTCGACATCTTCCATCTACTGCTCTGACCCCGGACCGGCGGTCCGGAAAACCAGTAGATCGCCGGAACGCGTAAGGAACTCGTCCGAGGTCACGTATTACCGGTCGCCGACCACCACACCGTGTGATCGTACGGTGCAGATTTCCATAGATGATTGAGCATCAGCGGCCACCGCGCTGTCCGTCCTTGCTCGTTCCGGAAGTTTCCGGTCATGGTTGAGGGGTCCGTTCAGGGGCGTGGTCGTCCGCGCTCCGCCGACAAACCGCGGCGCTCGAGCTCGTGCATCCACAAGCTCTAACAGCAGTTGCGCCGCTTTGGGGCCATTGCCGACGAGCGGCCGCCGGACGATCGTCGGGCCGGCGGCTCGCGCGCGTGATCAGGACAGTGTGAATGCCTTGTATCCGGCCGCGACGTTTTCCTCCCAGTGGTCGAAGTAGGAAGGAAGGCCGCCAGAGTAGTTGAGCATCTGGCTCGGCTTACCGGGAATGTTTGCCCCGTGATACCAAGACTTGGCCCGCGGAAAGAGCGACATGTGGAAGACTTCCTCCACGTGCGCCGTCCATGATTGCTCTGCGTCCTCGCTGGTCTCGAACCGCTGGTATCCGCCGTCGCGAACGTGGGTCAGGAAGTCGACAACGATCTCTCCTTGCACCTCCGCGCAAGTGGGCCCGTTGCAGAATCCGGCTGGGCTCTGCGGGCCGTACACGAACATCAGGTTGGGGAATCCTGCAGTGGCGAGTCCCATGAAGGTATCGAGCCGCTCGGACCACTTGTGGCTCAGAAGTTGATCATTGGTGCCTCGGATATCGATCGACGTGATGCCACCGCGGTTCGCGTCGAAACCTGTCGCGAACACCAGGATGTCGAACTCGCGTAGACCTGACCTGGTCTGGACCCCCGTCGGGGAGATCCGCTCGATCGGATCCTCGTTGACGTCGACGATGTCGACGTTCTCCTGGTTCACCACATCATAGAAGTTCTGCTCCAGCGAGGGTCGCTTCGTCCCGAACGGATGGGGCGGATCCTTCGGGGCAAGCTTCTCGGCCTTGACCGGATCGGTGACGCGCTGATGGACCTTGTTGCGCCAGAAATCGTACATGGTGCGGTTCGCGTGTTCATCGAGCAAAATATCTTGATAGTTGGCGAGCCATAGCTCGAAACCGCCGGTAGCCCACATCTGTTCGTAGGTGTCAGCTCGCTCTTCGTCCGAGACTTCGAACACGCTCTTCTGGATGAAGTCCATATCGAATCCGGCAAACGACCTCCGGCGCTGGGCAAATCGCTCGGGAAGGTGCTCCTTCAGCTTCTCCTTGAGCTGGCCTGTCAACTGTTGCTGGCGCATCGGAAGCGCAAGGTTGGGCGTCCGCTGGAAGATGGTGATCTGTTCGGCGTCTGCGGCGGCCTCTTGGGTGACCTGAACGCCGCTCGACCCGGTGCCGATGATCCCCACGCGTTTGCCGGCCATGTCCAGACCTTCTTGGGGCCACAGAGCGGTGTGGTGAGATTCGCCGGCAAAGCTGTTGAGCCCTTTGATGTTGGGAATGTAAGGCTTGGCACCGAATCCAGTGCAGATCACCACAGACCTGGCACGCAGCGTCCGGCCGGTATCGGTGCGCACTGTCCATTGGTTCCGCTCGCCGTCGAAGTCCGCAGACGTCACCCGGGTACTGAAGATGATGTCTCGAGAGAGATCGAGCTTGCCGTCGACGTAGGCAAAATAGTCGCGCACACCGGACCACGACGGGTAGAGCTCATCGTAACTCCAGTCCTTCCACAGGTCCTCGCGTGAGTACTGATAGATCTGCCCGGTGCTGTCGGTTCGAGCACCCGGGTAGCAATTCCAGTACCAGATGCCCCCAAGCGAGTCACCGGCTTCGACGACCTTCACCGAAAATCCGCGTGAACGAAGTTGATCGAGTTGATACAGACCCGCGAAGCCGCCTCCGACGACGAGGACGTCCAAGACGCCGTTCGTCTCGTCGAGTTCCCTTGGATGGATCGATATCGTGGCCATGTTGCCTCCTTGAGTGAAATGCCTGGGACCCGCGCCGAGGAGCAGATCGATGTGTGCCGGTCCGGCCGGTTCGTATGACCGACATCACATACGCTAGGGTCGTTCGAGAACCTGGGACTGTCCGATATCGATCCACCGGACACCCGGAGGGCGCCAGGCACACGTGCACGCACGCCTCGCGGGGCGAACGGCCAATTCATCAGCCGGCATCCACCCTGCAACTGCAGCAACATCTTTGACCGGAACAGTACCTGTAGCGAATCCGGACACTTCTGCCCAACTCTGCACGTAGAGCATGGAACTCAGCTTCTGTGTCGGCATCCACCCGACCTCATGGCACCGTACTTGCCCACCTCACCAGTGAGGGGCAGAACAGCACTGGCTCCCGAGGTTATGCAGTGGCGAGATGCTCGCTGCGATCGACATGACCGAGACATCGGGTGGATCAAATCTGGTCACTGAAGACGACCGGGCGGATTCGAGTGGCCGCCGCAATGCTTGCGTAATCATTGTGGCAGTCGAGCGGCGAAAGCCGTTGCCGGTGTGGCCCAGTGCAAACTCTTGCGCGGCCGATTGTTGAGAAGGTCCTAGACCCGTCGCAGGTCGTCGATGGCGTAGGTGCGCAAGTCGGTGCTCTTGGGAAAGTACTGGCGAACCATGCCGTTCGTGTTCTCGTTGGTACCGCGTTGCCACGGACTTCCGGGTCGGCGACATAGATGCCTTCGTCGATGAGGTGGGCAAGACGATCAGTAGCGAGCCATCTGGCACCCGTGGGCTCGTCGACACTGCTGGGATTCGCTGACCGGTACGCAGTGACGACGAAAGGTGCTACCCGTATTCCGCGAGCGGCATCACAGCCTATGTCTCAGCGGCGCTACCGCTCTATCCAGTCGGTGTAGAAGTCAGGAAGGTCGGTGGATACGCGTCCCTTGAACTGGGGCTTCCTCTTCTCTCGGAATGCTTGGACACCTTCTTTTCCATCTCCGATACTGGTGTAGAACATCGCGAGTGAATCGATGCGGTGAGCTTCGGCGGGGTGATCGAGAAGCGCGTTGCGGTACGTCATCTGCCGGGCCAGGGCGGTCGCGACACGCGACCGATCGCGAGTGAAGCGATGTGCCAGTGCAACCGCCGCATCGACAAGTTCGTCCGGCGGGTGGACCGAGCGAACCAGGCCGATCTCGGCCGCGTCGGCCGCGTCGAGGATGTCGGCGGAGTACACGAGGTCGAGCGCGGTATCGAGTCCGACGATCCTCGTCAGGAACCAGGTCGAGGCTGCTTCGGGTGTGATCCCGAGGCGTCCGAAGACAAATCCGAGTCGTGCTGCTGTGGAAGCGAGTCGGGCATCCATGGACAAGGTCAGGGTGGCTCCGATGCCCACAGCGGGGCCGTTGACGGCGGCGATCACGGGTTTGAGGCAGTCGAACACCGCAAGTGTGACCCGACCACCGGTGTCGCGGACGCCGCGGGCAATGACCGGGTCCTGCAAGTCACCCATATCGTGGAGGGTCGGCTCCAACGTCTCGTCGAGGCCGAACACGTTGCCGTCGGTCGTGAGATCCATACCGGCGCAAAACGCGCGGCCCGAGCCGGTCACCACCACGGCGTTGACCTCGTCGTCGTCATTGACGGCCCGGAAGAGGTGCTCGAGCTCATCAGCCATGGTGATGGTGAAGGCGTTGAGCGACTCCGGTCGATTCAGCGTCACGATCAGCACGCCGTCGCGCAGCTCGAGGGCGATCGTCTCGTACTCGGCATCCACGGTGCGGATCATCGGATGGCACCCGTAAGTTGGGGAAGTCTGTTCACGATCAGATCATGGGCTTGGTTGACCGTGCTGGTCACGATCTCCTCGCAGGTGAGGATCTCGTCGATCAGTCCCTGTGATTGCCCGGCCCACCACAAGCCGGCATCCACCTCACCGCCGGCCAGCACCTTCTGGCGACCGCGCACCCCGGAGGCCAGATCGGCGACGTCGTCGAATGTTGCGTTCGGAAGCGCGGAGATCTCGGAAATTCTCTCCGAGATGGAGTTGCGGGCGACGCGGGCGGTGTTGTTGAACTCTCGGAACACCAGTTGCGTGGATCGTTCGTCGTTGACGGTGATCTGGCGTTTGACGTTCTCGTGGACCGTCGCCTCTGTGCTGGCGACGAATCTGGTTCCCATGTTGATTGCGCTGGCCCCCAATGCCAGAGCCGCCGCCAGGCCGGCACCGTCGGCGAATCCGCCGCTGGCGATGACGGGAATCGACAATTTGCGGGTGGCGGCAGGGATCAGGACGAGACCGGGGACGTCGTCGTTTCCGGGATGGCCGGCACATTCGAACCCGTCGATGCTGACCGCGTCGACTCCAAGCTGCTCCGCCTTCAGCGCGTGGCGAACGGAGACGGCCTTGTGGATTACCTTGATGCCGGCGGCGGCGAAGGCGTGCAGATGGGGAGCGGGGTTGCTACCCGCCGTTTCGACGACGCCCACGCCGGAGTCGATGATGACAGCGCGGTAGTCCTCGTAGGGAACTGGTTTGAGGGTTGGCAGGATCGTCAGATTGACACCGAAGGGTCGGTCGGTCATGGACCGACATCTTGCGATCTCCTCGGCCAAGGCTTCGGGTGTCGGCTGGGAGAGAGCGGAGAGGAATCCGAGAGCACCCGCGTTTGCGACGGCGGCGATGAGGTCGGCAGTGCCGACCGCAGTCATGCCGCCACAGACGACGGGATGCTCCACGTCGAAGATCCGTGTGAAGGAGGTAGTGAACACCCCGGGGCTCCTTGGTCAGTTGAGATGTGAGATCAACGCCGAACCCGCTGCGGGAGACGGTTCCGCCGCGGGATCCGGAGGATCAGGGGCGTCCGGCGTGTGGTACGTCCACTTCGGTGGCGAGCATGCGCCCCAGCCGGGTTGCGGTGCGTTCGTTCTCGTCGAAATTCGGTGCGACGCACAAGAACAGGGTGCGCCCGTCGTCGCCGCCGAGCGCGACCGCGAACACCCCGTCGGGTGCGGTGCTGACCTCGTCGAGGATTTCGCCGCCCTTGGCGATCCGCACCGCTCGGTTGTTCCCGGCATCGGCAATCCACACGGCGCCTTCGGCGTCCAGGGTCAGACCGTCGGGCACGATCGTGGCGGCCTCGAGTCGTGCGCCGACGTCGGGCTCGGCACCGAGATCTCCGTAGCCGGCCCATTCGATTCGCTCGCCGAGCGTACCGTCCGGGTGGATGTCGAATGCCGAGATCCGATTGCCGAACAATTCGTTGACCAGCAGGGTTGAGCCATCGGGAGTGATGACCATGCCGTTGGGGAATGACAGTCCGTCGGCGACGATCGAGGCGCTTCCGTCGGTGTCGACGAGGACGACAGTGGTGTGCTCGTGTGGCGCCCCACCCATGAGGTCGAATCCGAAGTTGCCCACGTAGGCCCTTCCCTGGGCGTCCACGACCATGTCGTTGGCATGGCCACCGCATAGGTCGCGGATGTCGGCATGCTCGACGAGTGTGCCGTCCGACTCTTGACGCAGCACCTTGCGGTCCTTCATCGACACGATCAGCAGCCGCCCGTCCGGCAGCCAACCGAGCCCAGAGGGTTGGTGCGGGACCGTCGCGACAAGTTCGATGCTGCCGTCGGCGTTCACGGCATTCACGGTGTGGGTGTAGAAGTCCGCAAACCAGAGACGTCCGTCATGCCAGCGGGGGCCCTCGAGGTACGAGTAGCCATCGACAATGGTTCGCAGCGTGTATTCGGTCATGGTTGTGCCCCTTTAGATTTGGAGTCGTTTCGGGCTCGGCATTTCAAACCCGCGGTTTCCACCACTGTTGTCGGCTGAGTGATCAAACGAATGTCCGAAAATGCAACACCACGTTGGGGCAAGGGATGACTCGTTATAGGACACCGTGTGCCTGACGGGGGGTACAGGATCGGCCTATTACGTGGTCGCAGAGTTGGCATCCATCGAGGACCCGACTTGGAGCGATCTGATGAAAGGCGGTGGGACCGGTGGATGGGCTCATGATGAGTAGTCAATTGTCGGTGGCGAGGCTGCTGTGGCGCGCCGAGAACGTGAATGGCGCTCGGATCAACACGGCCTGGACTTCGGACGGGGTTCGCAGTTTCACGTACCGGGACCTGGTCTCCGACGTGAGGGATCTGGCCGGTGCGCTCGCATCGATCGGCGTGAAACGCGGGTCCCGAATCGCAACCATGGCGTGGAATACCCGTCAGCACCTGGCGGCCTACTTCGCGGTCCCAGCGCTCGGGGCCGTCCTGCACACGGTAAATCACCGCATGCCGGTCGAACACATGGCCTATACGATCAACCATGTTTCAGATGAGGTTCTGATCGTCGACGAGGATCTCCTCCCGTCGGTGGAGGCGATGCGTGGTCGGATTCCCACGGTTCGTCACCTCGTCGTGGTGGGCGAACCCGGTGCGATCGATGGCTTCGACCAGGTCATTCCCTATGATCAGTTCGTTTCACGTGCATCCACCCACGGGTCCTTCCAGGAGATCGACGAAAACACTGCGGCGTCGATCTGCTTCACCTCGGGCACGACCGGGTTGCCCAAGGGCGTCGTCTACAGCCACCGGAGCATCGTGCTCCACGCCATGGCGATCAGCACCAAGGGCGGAGTCGAGATCGACGCGGAGCGGGCCTACCTGCTCGCCACCCAGATGTCGCACGTCAACGGCTGGGGTGTCCCCTACGCGGCGGCGCTCCAGGGCGCACGTCTGGTGCTGCCCGGACCGCACCCCACACCCGAGCGGTTCCTGGACTTGATCCATGGCGAACGGCCCGACACCTTCGTCGGCTCGCCGACGGTCGCCGCCCTCATGCGCGACGAGCACCTACGCCGTAACTGTGGCTACGACCTCTCGGAGCTGAAGACGATGTGGCTCGGCGGGCAGGTGCCGCCGGTCGCGCTGGCGCGGTGGTGGGCTGAGCAAGGCGCCCGCGTCGTAAATGGATGGGGAATGACCGAGACATCTCCGATGGGCACGTTCTCCCCCGGCGGCTCGATGCAGGGCAGGCCACTGCCGTTGTTCGAGCTCCGCGTCGTAGACGAATCCGGGTCACCACACGACTGGGATGGTCAGACCGTCGGCGAACTGGAAGTACGTTCGCCGTGGGTCGCCCGGGAATACCTGGACGATCCCCGAACGCCGGACAGCTTTCGAGACGGCTGGCTGCGCACCGGCGATGTGGCGACCGTTCACCCAGACGCCGGCCTGCAGATCAAAGACCGTGAAAAGGACCTCGTCAAGAGCGGCGGGGAATGGATTTCCTCGGTGGACCTCGAGAATGCGCTCATGCTTCATCCTGCTGTCTCGGAGGCCGCCGTCATCGCCGTGCCGGACGACACATGGCAGGAACGCCCCCTCGCGTGGCTCCGGCTGGACGCCGACGTGACCGACGAGGAGCTCCGGACGTTCCTGGCGACAACCCTCCCCCGGTTCTGGCTGCCCGATCGTTTCGTGAGAGTCGATGAGATCCCCAAGACTGCAATGGGCAAGATCGACAAAGCCGACATCAGACGACAGCATCGGGAAACCACAGGTCAGCCCACATCGACGGACCAGGCGAGCACCATCTCCGATGGTGGCGATCACAGCGTTGCAGTCATCCCCACCAGGTCCGGGACAGCGAGCGGGCTGTAGCAAAACGGGACACACCCAAAGATGTGAGCCAGGTTACATTGAAAGGAGGGTCAGCTCGGAAAATCCCCTGACCAGTGATGTAAGGTGGTTATGAGTATCAACAAGGCGGGCCGCGAGCCATTGAACGAACGTGAACGATTCTGGACATCAGCGCCATCACGAGAGAGCCAGGAGTTGAGCACCCTCCGACCCGAGATCGAGGCGTCATGGCGGCGGTGTGAAGTTATCGGCGTCTCGTCCGGCGATGGCGACCTTCCCTACACGCCGGACGTGGATCGTGACAGCCGGTTGAGGAGAGCCGCCGATCCCGTGATCGACAACCTCGTCCTACACCTGCAGGACGCGCCCGCGACCATCCTGCTGGCCGATTCCGCCGCTCAGATCGTCGACCGCAGGGCGGGCGACGCAGGGTTGCGAGCGCGTTTGGACCGCGCCTACGTGGCACCCGGTTTCCGCTATGCCGAGGAGGACACCGGCACCAACGGGATCGGCACCGCGTTGGAGGAGCGACGACCGTTCCAAGTCAGCGGTGGTGAGCACTTCCGTGAGGCGCTGCAGAGCCTGGCGTGCGTCGGTGTTCCTATCATCCATCCGATCACCCGCACCGTGGAGGGGATCCTCGACATCACCTCCAACCTGTCGGACTCCAACGCGCTGATGGGTGCCCTGGCGCAATCAGCCGTGCGCGAAATTCAGTCGCGCCTCTACGCCGAGTCCTCCGATCGCGAGCAACTGCTTCTCCAGTCCTTCCTGCAGGCCTCTCGACGTGGCTCCTCTGCAGTGGTGTCCTTGAATCAAGATGTCATCATGACCACTCCGATGGCCGCGCGGATCGTCGACACGTCCGACCAGGCGCTCTTGTGGGATTGGGCATGCCGAATGCTGGCCGGCCGCGACGAGTTCATCGGGGACGTCAGACTCGCCGACAACGTCACGGTTTCCGCAACTGCACGTAGAGTCGGAGACTCCCGAACGCCGGCGGGCATCGTCATCGAGATGCGGCCACATCCCCGCGATACGAAGAAGTCGCCCGCCCGTCAATTGGCGTCGGCCTCCTCCGTCGAAAGGCGCACGGAGACTGTCAAGATTCCCGGCCGCAGTTTGGCGACGAAGCGACTGCAGACCGAACTCGAGCGACTCGCCGCGATCGACGCACCTGTGCTCGTCACCGGAGAACCCGGCGCCGGCAAGTTCTTTGCCGCGAGCGCCCTCCACCGGATGCAGGATGCCGACGGCCATTTCACCGTGTTCGACGCTGGTACCGCCTCCGTCGACCCCGACGCGTGGATTGCCGGACTGGTCAATTGGAACAAGGTCGACGGAGCCCTCATCATCCGGCATCTCGATCTCCTGCCGGAACAACTGGTCTCCAACGTCTGCGCGATCCTCAGCGAGGCCGTCGACAATCGCGCTCACATCATTGCCACCGCCGGCGAAGGGATCCGTCAAGGCCCCGCCGGGCGACTGTGCGATCACTTCATGCGCCGCATAGAGATCGATCCACTGCGACATCGGTCCGAAGATATCGCCGACATCAGTGTCGCCCTACTACGTAAGCACTCCCCGGACCGCAACGGCCTGCGACTGCAACCCACTGCTCTGCAACTGCTGGTCGCGCGGGACTGGCCGGGAAACGTCAGAGAGCTCGAATCGGTTCTGGCGTCCTCGCTCCTGCGGTCGATGGGCTCCGACATCGGAGTGCAGCATCTGCCCGACGGATACCGCGACGGTGATCTACGCCGCCGAAATGCCTCGACCTCACTCGAATTGGCGGAGCGTGACGCGTTGCTCAGGGCACTCGTCGAGACCGACGGCAACAAACTACTGGCTGCGCAACGCCTGGGGGTAGCTCGCTCCACCCTCTACCGCAAAATGCGCGCCCTGGGAATCGACGGAAGCCGGTTCCTTCCGCAGTAGTGCCAGTCGATGACGGAACCGTGCCGATCGAGACAGAGCGTCAATCACCGGCTCGCGCCCAGGCCTCGAGCATGCGCCTCGCAATCGAGACTGCGCCGGGCAACAACACGTGCGCATCCGCCGAGCTCGTCCAATCCCCTACAGCCAGAGCCTCCCGTACCTCCGCGCGGGTGCACCAGAGAGCTTCGCCGATCTCGCCATCCATGAAGACGAGCTCTTCTCGGGGATCGGCCGTGGCATGGAATCCGAGCATGAGGGAGCGCGGGAAGGGCCAGGGCTGACTTCCGACGTAGACCACGTCGGAGACGACGAGACCAACCTCCTCCGCAACTTCCCGTGCCACACAGCTTTCCAGAGACTCACCCGCCTCGACGAAGCCCGCCAGCGTCGAGAAGTTCCGTGCCGGCCAGTTCGCCTGACGTGCCAGCAGTACTCGGTCCGCCCCGTCGTGCACCAGACAAATGATCGCGGGATCGGTACGCGGATATTCCTCCCGGCCGCACGCCGTGCACACGCGCATCCAACCACCCGAGGTGATCGTTGTCGACGCCCCATCCCGCGCGCAGAAATGGGCGTCGTCCTGCCACGTCAGCAATGCCAACGCTGTGACATACCGGTCGGCGTCAGCAGCATCGAGGAGTGCTCCGTGTGAGCGCAGGTCACCGAGCTCGACCTCGGTTCCCGCAGAGGAATTGTCAGCGAGGAACTCGTCCCGCACCCCCCACTCGTGAACCGTGCCACAGACGCCGAGCAGCACGGCGCGCGCGGGAGGCTCGGAGTAGAGGTCGGCGGCCGGTTCCAGCATCAGTTGTCTGTCGACAAGCCGGACCTGACCGCGACCGTTCACGCGAAGTATTCGGGCATCCGGCCACGCCTCTACCCACGCAGCCGCATCGTCACGGACCGAGACGGGACGGCTCAGGGCACCACGTGACGGGGCCTGCCCGGTGTGTTCGACACTCACCACTGGATCACAACTTTCGGAAACGAGCGACACTGTCGACCGGACCGCCGTTCGACGAACGACGGTCCGGTCGCGCCTATCGCGAGGCGAATTCGATCTGAACGGACGAATACGATTCGGCCATCACCGAGATGAATTCCTGGACGAGGCGCACATGATCGGGATGTGCCAGGTATGTGCGAAAGTCGGGAACGTCTTCGAAGGTCGCGGAGATTGCGTAGTCGCCGCTGCCGGGCTTGAGGGCCAGATCCCTTCCGTAACGGTATTCCACGACCTCCGGAATCTTCTCCGAGACTGCGCTCAGAGCTTCGTGAAAGGACTCAATGTGCTCGTCACTGATGTCCTGCTTCCATTTGAATGTCACAACGTGATTCAACATGGTGAGAATCCTCCCTGGATTCGTGATTCGAACGTGGCATGGTCGGAACCCGGATTGCGTTCCCGGTCAGATCAGTACAGAGATTGCTCCGACAACGCCACCGTCTCCGGAGCGTTCTCCACCATGGGGTAGTGCCCGGCTTTGCCGTGAACGGTCTTCAGGTTCCCGTTCTTCAAGGCCGCCAACGTGTCCCCGAGGTACTCGGCGGTGACGAACGGGTCGCTCTCACCCACGATCAGGGTGGTAGGCCCTTCGTAGGTGCCCATCCGGTCGAGGAAGTCGGGACTGGTCCAGTTCTTCAGGTAGGACTCCCAGGTTGCCTGGTCCATCGTCGAGCGGTTGCGGTCGACGAGATTCTTCAGATCTGTCTCGTCGATGTGCGGTGCCAGTGCGCCACGGATGGCTGCACCCGGGTCTGCCCAGGCCCCGGCGAAGGAACCGTAGGTCGCTTCGTCGAGAGGGGTACCTGCCGGGGAGACGGGCGTCAGGGCGACGACCGAGGTCACGCGTTCAGGTGCGAGGGTCGCCACCCGAAGCGCTGTGGTGCCCCCCATCGAATGTCCGAGAACGGAAAAGGTCGACCATCCGAGCTGATCGGCGGCGTCGAGGGCGACCGCGGCCATCCCGTCGATTCCGTCGGCCGGTGCTTCGGGCCGGTTGACCCCGTATCCCGGAAAGTCGAGGTACGCGTAGGTGAAGCGGGACTGATCCGTCCGGGCTCGGGCGGTAAGCCATACGCTGCTGTCCAGCGCCCAGCCGTGCAACACCAGGATCCGATGGTCACCGCTTCCTTCGATCGCTGCAATCGCGTTCACTGCCGTTCCTCTCTGTCGGCGACGCTGAAATTCCAGCCGTCTGTTGATCACTCCGAATCAAACTAGAACCGCAGGGCGTCGGTGTGTCCGATTGTGAAACACACGCCTGTGACACCGGGGCGCGGGTGCGTGTGTGATTTTCGGACACTCCCCGCGCCGAACGCACCCATAGTGTGGCTCCACCTGTCGGCTGAACAGACTTGCTCATGACATGAAGGAGAACACCATGGCACTCGATCCTGCGGTCAAGAATTTGATAGACACTTTGAACGAGCAGGGACTGAAGTCGTTCGAGCAGATGAGCATTGCTGAAGTCCGTGGGGTCGTCGAGTCCTTCAGCGACCTCCAGGCACCGAACGCGGACGTCGCTCGTGTCGTCGACACGGTCTACCCCGGCCCCGGTGGCGACCAGGCAGTGCGTCTCTACATCCCGGAGTCCGAAACACCTCTGCCGATCGTGGTGTACATCCACGGCGGTGGCTGGGTCGCCGGCAGCCTCGACGTCACCGAGCAGCCATGTCGCGCGCTCGCCGCCGATGCGAAAGTCATCGTGGCTGCACTGAGTTACCGGCTGGCTCCCGAGCACAAGTTTCCTGCCGCACCCGAAGATGCGTTCGCCGCACTGAACTGGGTCGTCGAGCACGCAGCCGACTTCGGTGGCGACGGCACGCGCGTAGCCGTCATGGGTGACAGCGCCGGAGGCAACCTGGCCGCGGTCACAGCCCTCCGGGCACGCGACACCGGCGCCCCGGCACTGCGCGCTCAGGTATTGATCTATCCGGTCATCGACGGCACGGCACGATTCCCGTCGCGCGAGGAGAACGCCGAGGGGTACTTGGTCACCACGGCAGCCATCGACTGGTTCTGGGAGCAGTACCTGGCCACCCCGGAAGACGCCGAGAATCCGTACGCCTCCCCGGCCAAGGCCGCGGATCTGTCGGGGCTTCCCTCCACCCTGTTGTTGCTCAACGAATACGAGGTCACTCGGGACGAGGGCGTGGACTACGGCCGGAGGTTGGCCGACCAGGGCGTCCCCGTGCAGGTCGAATTGTATGAAGGCCTTGTCCACGCCGTGTACTGGATGACCGGTGCCATTCCGCGCAGCGCTGAACTGCACGGCGCCGTCGTCGAATTCCTCGGCAAGCAGTTCGCCGGCTGACCACGGTGCCCCGGGTCGGCTGCATTACGGTCGTATGCTGCGATCGGACCAACTCCGGGCACCTTGCTCCAAGAGTGCGACCAGCCTGTCGCGCTCCTTCGTGATCACGGTGTGTGGTGCGATGACACCGACGGCGGCGACGGTCTTGCCGTTCTCACGAACCGCGACCGAGACACCGTCGCCGTCGGTCGACTCGTTGGGGGAGGCGCAGATTCCGGTCTGTTCGATCTCCGGTAGGGCAGCGAAGAACCGCTCGACAGTGTCGCGATCCTCGTCGGGCAGAGTCTGGATGTACGCCCAGAGGTCACGCTTCTCCATCCCGGCAAGCAGTATCCAGCCGCCGGAGGTACGGATGAGCGATCGCCTCACGTAGTTCTCGGCGAGGTACGCGAACCGTGGGTCGGAAGAGCAGTAGTCGACGTAGAAGATGTTCGGACCGACGGCGATCGACAGCACGGTCGTCAAGCCGGAACTCGCGTGGACGTCTTCGAGGTCGGCGTGCGTGACCGTCGAGACGGGCTGCCGCCCAGCGAGGCGGTTGAGTAGATACGGGGCACTGCCGAGCGAGTACCGTCGCTCGTGCTCCTCGAGATAACCCGTCGCAACGAGGCCGTTGACGAGACCTTGCGTCGAACTGATCGGCGCGTCAAGCTCTTTGGCCATCCCACTCAAGGTGAGTCCGGTGTGGGATCGGGCTACGAGCTCGAGAATCGCAGCAATGCGGTCCACGGTTCGATGGCGACTGCGGCCTCGAACATTGGGGGCGTCATCTGGTTGCATCACGGCACATTCTCCCTACGGGCACTGCTCCATCCGAGCGGTCACCACCACTCTATCTTACTTATATATGTAATTCACACCCTTATTGCGGAAATCTGTTGAGACTGACATAGTCCATGAAGTGCTTCCTGTCGCAGCGAAAGAGGTTTCAGTGAAACTCACACCCGGCGCTCTTCACGGTCTGCGCGTCATCGATTTGACGACCGTGATCATGGGCCCCTTCGCCACCGCAACCCTCGCCGACATGGGCGCAGACGTCATCAAGGTCGAGAGTCTCGACGGTGACATGAGCCGAGATGTAGGTGCCCGCCGCCATGACGGTATGAGCGCTCTGACACTCAACCTTCAGCGCAACAGCGCAGCATCGCGATCGACCTCGCCTCCGCGGAGGGCCGCGAGATCCTCGACGATCTGGTGCGCAACGCGGATGTGTTGGTGACGAATCTATGGCCGCGCTCCCGGCAGAAATTGGGCATCACCTACGAGCGACTCTCGGAGGTCAATCCGGGACTGATCCTCTGCACCGCACAGGCGTACGGCTCCGAGACCGCCTTCCGGGACTACCCCGCCTATGACGACATCGTGCAAGCCGCGTCCGGCGCCGCGAAACTCGCGGAACTCATCGACGGAGAACCTCGTTATGCCCCATACGTCATCGCCGACAAGGTCGTCGGACTCTCCGCCGACCGCGTCCATGCGCTGGCCGATGCATCCGTCGTGACGGCGACGTCGCCTCAGGCCACCTCCTCCTGAATGGAAGAACCATCATGACCAACCTCAGATTGGTGCCCCCGGTCTCCAGTGACCCACACGCCATGGACGACTTGCGGACCGAAGTCCGTGAGTTTCTTGCCGAGCAACTCAGTGAAGGCAAGATCGGCCGACAGGTCGACTCCTGGTTGACTGGCTGGGACGAAGACTTCACACGTGCATTGGCCGCCCGCGGATGGCTCGGCATGACCGTGCCGGCCGAGTACGGCGGCCATGGTCGCCGCCACCTCGAACGGTTCGTCGTCACCGAAGAGTTGCTCGCCGCCGGCGCCCCCGTCGCCGCCCACTGGATCGCCGACCGGCAGATCGTCCCGTCGCTGCTGAAGTACGGCACCGAGGTCCAGAAGCACAAGTTCTTGCCGGCGATCACGCGCGGAGAATGCTATTTCGGTATCGGTATGAGCGAGCCGGATTCCGGGTCCGACTTGGCCAGTGTGCGCACAAAGGCCACCCGAGTGGACGGAGGGTGGTCCATTACCGGAGTCAAGGTCTGGACCTCCGGTGCTCATCGCGCTGACGCATTCATCTGCCTTGCCCGCACCGCCCAACTCGATCCGGCACATCGACACGATGGC
Organism: Rhodococcus sp. IEGM 1305; assembly: GCF_030058635.1. Taxonomy (NCBI): domain Bacteria; kingdom Bacillati; phylum Actinomycetota; class Actinomycetes; order Mycobacteriales; family Nocardiaceae; genus Rhodococcus; species Rhodococcus sp. IEGM 1305. The sequence continues at coordinate 298,914 of NZ_JASHKX010000001.1, read as the reverse complement.
CTCAGCCAGTTCATCGTCGATCTGCACGCCCCCGGAGTCGACATCCGGCCGATCGTGTCGATGAACGGGCAGCACCACTTCAACGAGGTCCTCCTCGACCAGGTCCTTGTCGAGGACGAGATGGTCTTCGGCACCATCGACAACGGGTGGCAGCAGGTCACCTCGGAGCTCAGCTTCGAACGCAGCGGCCCGGAGCGATTCCTGTCGACGTTCGTCCTGCTCGCGAAGACCGCCGAACAGATGAAGCAGGGAACCTTGCCGCGGCATTCGAATCTGGGCCGGTATTTCGGACGGATCGCCGGTCTGCACCAGATGTCGACCGCAGTGGCGGGCGCACTCGAGCGCCACGAGCCCGCCGACACCGCCGCAGCCGTGGTGAAGGTCCTCGGGACGTCCACCGAAGGCGACATAGCCGACTTTGCCGACCTCCTCACCGATGAATCTTCGACTACTGGTTACGCCTCGATGCTCGAGGACGCCATCGTCCAACGCCCAGGATTTACTCTGCGGGGCGGCACCAACGAAGTTCTGCGCGGCGTGATCGCGCGGGGATTGGGGATGCGCTGATGCACGCACCAACCACGGTCGACGCGGACCTCACCGACATGATGTCCGCGGTCTTTTCCGCCCACCGGGAACGGAACGGGCCCGAGAACGGTATGGCCACGTGCGATCCCTCCCTGTGGGCACAACTCGACGAACTGGGTCTTGTCCGGCTGACCGGCCGCGAAGAGACCGGCGGCAGCGGCGCAGGCTGGTACGAGGCCGCGGAACTCGTGCGCGCCGCGGCATCGCACGGGGTCCGGGTTCCTCTCGCCGAACACGACCTGCTCGCCGGTTGGCTTCTCGAAGAGGCCGGCCTACCGATGGACGATGCGCGCCTCACCGCATGCGTACTCGACGAGAAAGGCGTCGCCCGCGGCGTGCCGTGGGCGACCCAGGCAGACAAGATCGTCACGGTCTGGCGGAAGAACGACACGTACGTCGTCGCCGACCTCGAGTCAACCTTCTTCGACATCACCTCCGGGTCCAACCTCGCCGACGAACCCCGCGACGTCGTTTCCGCTGACACGATCGCATTGTCGGGCACCGCAGTGTCGGACTCGGTGATCCGACAACTCTTTCTGCGGGGCGCCCTCATCCGAGCGCTGCAGGTGTGTGCCGCCCTCGACCGCATCCTCGATCTCTCCGTCGCCCACACCACCGAACGAGTGCAATTCGGACGCCCACTGGCCAGGTTCCAATCCGTGCAGAACCTGGTGGCTGACATGGCAGCAGAAGCTTCCCTCGCCCGAACAGCGACCGAAGCAGCACTGACGGAAGCGGTCCGCACACAGTGGTCGAGTGAGAACCTCGAACTCCTCATTGCCGTCGCCCGGTCGTGTGCTGGACACGCGGCATCGGTCGTCGTCCGTAACGCACACCAGGTACACGGTGCGATCGGCACCACCCGCGAGCACAGGCTGCACGAATTCACCCAACCCGCCCTGGCGTGGCGCTCGGAATTCGGATCCGTCCACTACTGGGACGACACCTTGACTACCGCCGCTCTCGAAGCAGGTTGCGAGAATATCTGGGGCCTCATCACCCGCTGAAGTGCCCAGGCGTCACCAGAAGGGGCACCAGTTTCGCGAGCAGACCTGAAAGAAGAACTCCGTGGAAGCATCCAATTCGCATCCACGGAGTTCTTCGGTTTCTCGGGAACGTCACTCGCCGGTGAAGGCGGCAGTTCTCTTCTCCATGAAGGCGTTGACTGCCTCCGTGTGATCGGTCGTCTGCTGAACCAGCGCCTGCATGGCAGCGGACAATTCGAGGAGACTGTCGAGGCTTTGGTGCTGTCCCTCGCGGAGGAGCCTCTTGGCCATCCGTACCGAATGTGGCGGATTGGCGGCCACCCGGCCGGCGAGCGCGCGAGCTTCGTCGAGCAGCTTCTCCGGCGCAACGACACTGGAGACCAATCCCCACTCGAGTGCCTTGATCGCGTCGACACGGTCGCCCGTCAAGATCATCTCTGCTGCCCGCGCCATCCCGACGGCCTTGGGCAGCAGCCACGCGCCACCGTCACCCGGGATGATTCCGAGCTTGACGAAGCTCTCCGCAAAGAATGCCTTTTCACTGGCAATGCGGAGGTCGCACATGAGGGCGAAGTCGCATCCGGCACCGATGGCAGGGCCGTTCACTGCTGCGATGAGAGGCACGTCGCAGTTGTACATGATCCGCGGAATCCGTTGTATCCCAGCTCTGTAGCCATCCCGTTGTTCGTGAGGCTTCCCCCCGAACAATCCGCGACGATTCGCCATGTCCTTGACGTTGCCGCCGGCGGAAAACGTCGATCCGGCACCGGTGACGATGACAGCTCGCACACCGTAGTCGGCGTTGACGGCCTCGACGCAGGCGACCAATGCGTCGACCACCTCCATCCCGGAAATAGGATTGCTCTGCGCGGGTAAATTAATCGTCCATGTCTCGATGAACCCGTCGCGTTGGACGAGGACTGGACTATCCATGGGTGTATCTCCCTTATCTTCACTGCGGATCGATCGTTCAACTGATACCCGACCGGCACGCGAACGAACTCGTCGGCGGCGGTCCAGACAGACCGCCGTCGACGAGCACGTTCACCTCTTGCCGCCGAGAGCCTTCGCGTTCATACGCACGCGGCGCGGGCGCAGTTCAGGCGAGGCCCAACTTGGGTCGCAGCCACTGGGCAATCCGGCTCAACGCTTGATCCGCCTCGGGTGCCCGTCCCGCGTTGAAGTGAAATACATGCTGTTGCTCATCGACCACGTCGAGCACGACCTCGCCGCTCACCTTCTCGATCAAGTCGGCCAACCGACGTGAGTCGTCCAGCAGCGTCTCGAAGCCTCCGACCGATACGTACACCGGAGGGAAGTCGGTGTAGTCGTTGAGCAGTGGGTTCGCGCGCGGGTCCGTTGCATTTGCGGGTTCGGAGAGGAACATCTCCCGCATCATTTCCAGAACCGCCCTCTTGGCCAATACGTCGACCGCGTCGTTCGATTCGACCGTCAACCCCTTGATCTCCATGTCGAGCCAAGGCGAAAGCGTGACGACGGCAGCAGGAGTGGGTAGTTCCACGCTCGCGAGTTCGAATGCTGTCGAGATCGCGAGATTCGCACCCGCCGAGTCGCCGACAGTCGCCGTGTTCTCCGCCTTGTAACCTTGCGTGCGAAGCCACTTGTGGACGGCCATGCAGTCTTCGAGTTGGGCCGGGTGCTTGTGCTCCGGTGCGAGCCGGTAGTCCACGATCAGGGCGTGAACACCCGCCAGTTTGGCGAGGTGTGCTGCGAGCTTGCGGTGTGAGAACCGTGAACCTGTCACGAACCCACCACCGTGGGTGAAGACAATCACGCGGTCCTCGGCGGCCCCCAAAGGCTTGGCCCATGTTGCCGGCACACCGTTGGCTGTCACTTCCTCATAGGTGACGCCGATGGGTTCGATGGTCGGAAGATGCCACTCTTCGAACATATCTCGCTGACTGGCGAGGTCCATTCCTTCGGACCGGGTAAGCCACGAAGCGTACAGCTCGTTGAGGAACAGGGATTCTTTGCTCACGGACATGTTTTGCTCACTTTCATCACTACTCGAGGGAGGCAAATTGACTGCTCAGGAAAGCGTGAAGCCCTTGTATCCCGCACACACGGTCTCGTCCCACTTGGCCAGGTAAAGGGGAAGACCACCGGGGTAGTTCAGCAACTGCCGCGGCTTACCCGGGACGTTGGCACCCATGTACCAGGAGTCGGATTTGTCATAGAGCGCCTCGGCCGTCAGCTCGGCGACGTGATCGGACCAGGCAGCATCCGCGTCCGCCTCGGACTCGATGCGGTTCAATCCGTTGTCCCGCATGTAGTCGATGGTGTCCACGATGAGGTCACCTTGGATCTCGGCGCAGCTTGGCCCGTTGCAGAAGCCCGACGGACTCAGCGGTCCGTAGAGGAACAGCAGGTTGGGGAATCCTGCCGTTGCGACCCCGAGGTTTGCCCGCACACCGTTCGACCACTTGTCCCGGAGCAACGTACCGTCGGTGCCGCGAATGTCGATGGCGGTCAGTCCACCGGTGACGGCGTCGAAGCCCGTTGCATAGACGATGATGTCGAACTCGTGCTCTTCCGATGTGGTCTTCAGCCCGGTGGGCGTGATCGTCTCGATCGGGTCCTCGTGCAGATCGACGAGGCGCACGTTGTCCTGGTTGAAGATGTCGTAGTACGTCTGCTCCAGCGACGGACGCTTCACGCCGAAGGGGTACGCCTTCTTCATCGGCGCCAGCTTCTCGGCGATGACCGGGTCCTTGATCCGGGCACGCGTCCGGTCACGCCAGAACTCGTAGGCCGTGTCGTTTGCCTCATCGTCGACGAAGACGTCTTGGTACGTTCCGAGCCAGAACTCGAAACCGTACTCCCACAATCGCTCATAAGTGGTGGTTCGCTCCTCGTCGCTCACCTGGAGGGCTGACTTGGGAATGAAATCGAAGTCGAAGCCGGAGAATGACGCCGAACGACGACTGAATCTGTCCGCCAGATCGGACTTGATCTTCGCGTTGTCCTCGTCGGTGAGCTGGCGCTGTCGCATCGGGAGCGCCTGAACGGGGGTGCGCTGGAAGACGGTCAGCTGTGCGGCTTCCTTCGACGCCTCCTGAGCGACCTGCACGCCGCTGGCGCCGGTACCGATGATGGCGATTCGCTTTCCTGCGAAATCGATTCCGCCTTCAGGCCACAGACCGGTGTGGTGGCTGATCCCTGCGAAGCTGTCCATTCCCGGGAGCTTCGGAAAGATCGGCTTTGCCGCGAATCCGGTGCACAGAACGAAGTACTTGCAGACGAAAGCGCTTCCGTTCTCCGCGGTCACGGTCCAGGTGTTCGCCGTCTCGTCGAACTCGGCGGAAGCGACTCGGGTGTTGTAGTAGATGTCCTTGCTCAGATCGAGCTTCGCGTCGACGTACTTGAAGTAGCGGCGCAGTTCGTCACCTCCGGGGTAGAGCTCGGAGAATGCGAATTCATCCCAAAGGTCGGGGCGCGTGAACTGGTAGATCGGACCTTCGCTGTCCACTCGGGCACCCGGGTAGCGGTTCCAGTGCCAGATTCCGCCCAGACCCTCACCCGCCTCGACTACTTTCACCGAATAGCCTCGACTCCGCAGATTTTCGAGCTGGTACAGCCCGGCGAATCCGGCTCCTACAACGAGAACGTCGAGTACTTCGGTCACGGCTGGTGCGGCATTGCTCATGTTGGCCTCCTCTTGATGTCAAGGGCTACTTGGGGTTTGTCGATTCCGCTCTGTGTCGCAGAAAGTGACGAACTGATTGCGGGAAAGCTCGTCCGGTGCAGCTTCTAGGTCCAGCGGACATACGCAGTCTTGGTGGTTGTGAAGAAAGTACGTGCGGCCTTGCCCTGTTCTCTACTCATGCTGCTCGAGCCTTTGAGGCCACCGAACGGCACATGTGGCTCGACACTGCTCGTCTCGCGATTGACATGCACCAACCCCGATTGTGTGCGCCGGATGAAGGTCATCGCCGTCGCGATGTCTCTGGTGAACACTCCAGAGGACAGGCCGTAGTCCGTGTCGTTCGCGGCCTTCAGCGCACCGTCGAATCCATCGACCTCCTGCACGGTCACGACTGGCCCGAAGATCTCGTCCCTGACGAGCCTGCTCTCCTCCGATACTCCGGCCAGGACTGTTGGTGCGATATAGCAAGTGTCGGAATCGAACTCCCTTCCCGTAAGGAACTCGGCGTTCTCGTCGCGGGCGAGTCGCAGGTATCCGACCACCGTGTCACGTTGCTCCACCGAGGCAAGGGGCCCGATGTCGGTGGCTTCGTCGTACGGATCACCGACGACGAGCGCGTCAGCGTGCTTCACCAGCAGTTCTCGTAGTCTGGGAGCGACGGCGCGGTCCACGTAGACCCGGCTCGTCGCTGTGCAGCGTTGTCCCGTGTGGAGCATCGCGCTCTTCACGATCTGTTGCGCTGCATCCTCGACATCGGCGTCGGCGAGAACAATGGACGGGTTCTTGCCACCCAGCTCGAGCTGGACCTTCACGTTGCGATCGGCGACGGCCTGACGCAGTCGCGACCCGACTGCACCCGAACCGGTGAACGTCAAGGCTGCGAGTCGCGCGTTCCCGGTGAGTGCCCCCGAAAGCTTTCTACCGCTGCCCGTCACCAGATTGAGGACCCCCGCGGGCAACCCGGCTTCTGCGAGGATCCGCGTCAGAAACACTGCGGATCCGCAGGCCGGTTCTGCAGGCTTCCACACAACTGTGTTCCCGAAACCTATTGCCGCCGCGATTTTCCATGCCGGAAGCGCGAAGGGGAAGTTCCACGGTGTGATTGCACAAACGACGCCGAGCGGCTCCTCCACCGTCATCAGCATCGTGTGTGAATCAGCACTGGGGTATGTCTCTCCACTGGGCTGCAGGATCTCACCGGCGTAGTAGCGGAGAATGGCGACACTTCGCAGGACCTCGGCGCGTGCGTCGCGGATCGCCTTCCCCATGTCCGCGGTGATCGTCAGGGCAGCGTCGTGAACGCGGATTTCCAAAAGGTCAGCGGCAGAACGAAGAAAGTCCGACCGCTGAATCGCTGTTGTCTCGGACCACGCTGGTTGAGCACTGCCGGCGGCCGCATAGGCAGCCTCGACATTGCGGGGAGTCGCCGAAGCGTAGATTCCCGTCACGCGGCGGAGATCGGAGGGATCTACCCGCTCGTAAGTGTCGGTGGCAGCGCTCCATCGGCCTGCGATATACAGCGTTCTCCCGTCAGCGATCGATGACGGCAATGCTGGGTGGTCCACGTTTACGGACATCTTTGTTCCCCGATCTATATAGGCGCAGAATTGGTTTGGAAGTTCACCATCCGGCGCGGAGTTGAATCGCCTGATCAGCCGTCCGTGCTGCGCGGCAGGCGTGCCAGTACGAAACCATTCTCGGCAGTTCTGCAGTCGAAAGGAATTGGAAATTCGCTTCCTTGTCCTCAAATGTCCTGCACTCAGCGCGTTTTGAAGACTCACAGGCATCAGACTCGCTGCTGCCTGACGCTTCGGCCGGCTCGTGCCGAGCGGGAAGATGCACGACAAACGTAGCGGGATCGAAGTGGTGGGCGGCATAGATGGTCGATCCTGGCGGCATACCCGCGCCCCCTTACAACCTTGCGCAACATATTCTTGGGGACGCACGCGCGCCAATCTGTCTTGACCGCAGAGACTTCGAAACTGGACTTCACAAGCAGGCATGCCCGTCACCGCAGTTCCGACGTCGTTGTCAAGCGAGAAGGGTGCGGGTTGGCAGCGGTCACCTTCGCTGGAGCTACAGCACAAGTCGGGAGCGTAGGTTGAGCCACAGAGAGATCAACCGTCATAGACGGAGAGGTGACTTTACTGCCGCGGCTTGAAACTCACTGTTCGCAGTTGAACGCAATCGTGCTTGTGTGGACCAAACATCGCAGATTCAGGCCTTGGACCGGACCACGCCGACCCAGTCGATGCGGATCGGCTCGGGAGGGAAGCACACTCACGACTACGCCCGACACCGCACCTTCACCCTGTTCTCCGCCACGGACATCGCCACTCGGCATCATGGATGAAGCTTGTGGAGGTGTTGGTTCGGAATGAGAACGGCAGGCCGTCCACCGCGGACCTTCGGCTCCGTGAAGGAGCTGACCACCAAGATCCGCGCCTTCATCAACGGATGTAACACCCGCTGCGCGCCGTTCGTCTGGACCAACACCGCCGACCAGGTACCTACCGAAGGAAAACCGTGAAGATACCTCGACACCGAGCCACCAGGGTATGAGCGTGCCCCACTGTCACTAGATGCCGACGAGAGGGCCTATGACTGGATTCCATTGGTAAATGCGCTGCTCTACGACGACACCCTGCTTGACGTAAGGATCCTCCGCAAGCAAGGAACGCAAAGCGTCTTCGCTGGCCGCCTGGAATACCAGTAGGGCTCCGGCGCCGTCGGCCCAGGCGCCGGCCTCCTGCAGCATGCCTCGGGCAGCGGCATCCTTGACGAAAATCAGGTGTTCGGCATGCGCAGCCTCTTTGACAGAGGCATCGGTGGTATACGACCAGATCACAGCAAACAAGGCCATGGTCACTCCTCGAGTGGGGGAAAGAAACGGTTCCGAACATGCACACGGATTGCGCACCTGAGAAGGTTAGAAGTACGGATGAGGTGACTCGTGTCCTACTTCGCAACACTGGCTGCCCATTGAAGATGATGATTCATGAAACGGAATCGGATCTGACCGGCGTGTCGCAAACCCGCGAAGGCGGCCATCGCATGACTCTTCGAGAGACCTACCGACTCACTCCAGGAAGGACAACGCGATGGTGCTCGTAGGCGTTGACGGCGGCTTCTGCCTTTGCGCCATTCGTAGCCGTCGCGACAGTAGGCGACCCAGCCCACGGAGATAGCGGTCCGGGACGCCGTAAGACCAGTCCCCATTCTCCTCGCCCAGCGGCGGCCGTACTCGACCGGCTCCGCCACGGCGACCTCATCAACACCGTCCAGCCAGACACCGCGGTGACTGTCACCGCACACGTCCAGCCATAGACGGTGTGGTGTCCGTCGGCGGCGCACCTGGTGTTCGGTCCCAGGAGTGGTTGGAAATTGCTTCCCAACCATTCACCTGGGCCGTTCGTCGCCATCGCCTGGTGCGCCGCGGTACGACTTCTTCACCGACACCCATACCTATGCGCCTCGAGCGCGACACCGCCTCGGCCAATGCCGCAGCGGACCGTATCCAGTCGTCCCTTGCCCGTGCCGTCAAGTCGGGACGACTCGACGGCAATGCCGCCGGAGGACGACACCGCCATCGCGCTGTCCGAGGACACCGCCGCCCGCTACGAGGCGTACGGCTGGCACGTGCAGATCGTCGAGGGCGGCGAGGTCCCGGCCGTGAAGAAGGCCGCGACCTTCCCGCCGGCTGGGCCGACGTCGTGATTACCTGCCCGTTCAGTTCGTGGAGGTACCAAGGACCACATCATTGCCCGCCATAGGTGAACACCCCTCGCACTGGTTCCGGCCCCGCCGGGAGCGCGTGACGGCCTGCTGTTCCGTACCCTTCGCGCACCGTCAGGAATACCCTGGCAAGTACGCCCCCATGCACCTCCCGGAATCTGCAACGCCCGGAATCGGACCGCCATGAACGATCGCCCGCCGAGTGATTCGACGGTCGCGTCTGGGCCGCCCACCGAACTGGGTCAGGACACCCAGCTGCCGCCGTCGACAACGTCGGGCGCCGAATCGGTGTTCGTCGTGGAAAGCGGCGTCGAACGCCTGGTCGCGGATTGGGAGTCGTCCGGTTCACCGGCCGAGCTCACCGAGTATCTCCCCGACACGGCCGCGATCAGGCGGGCCGCGCTGATCGAGCTGATCAAGGTGGACCTCGAGTACCGGTGGCTGCGGTCGGGCCACCCGAAGCGTATCGCCGACTATTGCCTCGAGTTCCCGGAACTGCTCGCCGAACCTCTGCCACCGGAACTCGTCTACCTGGAGTACCGGGTCCGCCGTCAAAGTGGCGCCGACGTGGATTCCGCCGAGTACGTCACCGAATACCCGCAGCAGGCGGCCCGGTTCGAGACCCTCCTCGAACACGACCGCCGCATGGACCGGCGGACCATCACTGCGGAACTCGGCCCGGGCGACGACCTCGACGTCGGTGAACGCCTCGACGATTTCGACCTGATGATGGAACTGGGTCACGGCGCGTTCGCGCGGGTGTTCCTCGCCCGGCAGCGTTCGATGCAGCGTTGGGTGGCGCTGAAGATTTCCCGCAACATCGGCAACGAGCCGCAGACACTCGCGCAGCTCGACCACCCGTACATCGTCCGCGTCTACGACCAGCGGGTGCTGGAGGACCGCCGGCTGCGGGTGCTGTTCATGGAATACGTGCCCGGCGGCACGCTCCTCGACGTGGTGCGGCTGGTCCGCAAGACCCCGCCGGAGCAGCGATCCGGACAGCTGCTGCTCGATTCGGTCGACCGGATCCTCGCGGAGAGAGGCGAGATCAAGCCGGAGTATTCGAGTGTGCGGGACGAGATCGCGGCACTGTCGTGGCCGGAGACGGTCGCGTGGATCGGGTTGCGATTGGCCGACGCGCTCGACTACGCCGAGGAGCACGGCGTCCTGCACCGAGACATCAAACCGGCGAACGTGCTGCTGGGGCTCGAAGGCATCCCCAAGCTGGCCGACTTCAACGTCAGTTCGAGCGACAGCGTCGAGAATCGCGGCGCCGGCGGATTCATCGGCGGCTCCGTCGCCTACATGTCGCCCGAACAGCTCGAGGTGATCGACCCGTCCATCCACCGGACCGCGTCCGACCTCGACACCCGCAGCGACATCTTCGCGTTGGGCGTGATGCTGTGGGAACTGCTGACCGGGGCACGGCCGTTCCCGGACGACGACGGAACCACGTCACCGCCGTCGCCTCGGGTCCTTCTCGAGTCCCGACGCCGGGGAGTGGACCCGGAACGATCCGCGCTTCCCGAGGACTGTCCCGCCGCGCTGCGGCGCATCCTGGTGAAGTCGCTCGCACCCGACCGGGACGATCGGTGGTCGAGTGGCCGGAAGCTGACACGGCAGTTCGCGCTGTGCCTCGACCCGCACGCCCGCGATCTCGTCGACCCCGCGCCGGGAAGCGTGCGGTCCACGATGTGGCGGTGGGCGCTTCCCATCGTGATCGCCGCCGTCGGCATCCCGAACCTGCTGGCAGCCGGATACAACTACTACTACAACAAGGTGCTGATCATCGCGACGCTGCCAATCGAGGCGCAGGAGGATCTCGAATTCGTGCACCTGGTGATCGGCGGGATCGCGTTCCCGCTGGGCGCAGTGCTCATCGTCTACTGGTGTCGACTCGCGCTCACGGTGCCGCGCGGTCTCCGCAACGGCAGAACCTACAGTTCCGAGGTGCTGGAGAAGGCGCGCGCCACGACGCTCGGGCTCGGCCACCGCGCGGTCGTGGTCAGCTTCGGGCTGTGGGTCGTCGCCGGTGTCGCCTACCCGGTCGCCCTGGAGATCACCGCCGGCGGGATTCCGTTGCGCGCATACACGCAACTCCTCGCGTCCCTCGCCGTGTGCGGGGCTGTCGCGCTCGCCTACCCGTTCTTCATCCTCACGTTCTACGCGGTGCGATGCCTCTGCCCGATCCTGCTGTCGCACGGCGAGTTGCGCGGAAACGACGGACGCAACATCCGGGCCCTCGGCCGGAGCATGCCGCGGTACCTCGCCGTCGCCGCGGCCGTCCCGTTGATCGGGGTCGCCGGGCTCAGCTTCGTCGGCGGAAGCACCGGCGACGCCGTGAACGCGACGGTGCGCGCGCTGTGTCTGGGCGGCATCTTCGCCTTCATCGCCGTGTATCAATTGTTCCGGCGGATCGAAAGCGATCTGCGTGCGCTCGAGAGGGTCGTGTGGCTGGAGGTGCCGGGGTCGCCGACCAGGCGGCGGCGGTAGGAGCGGCCGTCGCAAAAAAGAAGGCCCCTGGCGCTGCCGGGTCGGGGTCCGACAGCGCCATGGGCTCACTGTGTATTTCTCTCGAAGCCCCCTCGGCGTTACACCCCGCGTTTCGCGCGCCCGGCGAGGCCGCCCATCGTCATGTCGTAGAGGACGGTGGCCAGCTCGTTTCGCCGCTCGCGGAGGTCGCGGCGGAGATATTCGAGGCTCACCTCGCGGTAGCTGACGGTGAGCACCAGGAGCAGGGCTTCGAGGTCGACATCCGGACCGATCGCCGACGGATTCAACGTCACATACGTACGCAACAGGTCGCGGCACCGTTCCTCGATCCGGACCGAACGGTGCGCGGTGAGGGCAAGGTGCGGGGCGTCGTTGAGCAGCGAACCGAGGATGTCACGATACCTGTCCAGGACGGCGAGGAGCTGGGACTGCAGCGCCGCGTCCTTCAGGAACGTGCCCTTCGCGACGGCTTGCTCGAGTTGCGTCCCGAACGTGGCGGTGGTTTCTTCCATGATCTTGTCGATCAGGACCTCGATGATTTCGTCCTTGTTCGCGAAGTACTGGTACACCGACCCCTTCGAGATGCCGGCGGCCTCCGCGATGGCGTTCGTGCTGCAGCCGGTGTAACCCTTGGCCCGCAAAACCTGACCAGTTGCCGACAAGATGCGCGCGACCGTCTCCTGCGACCGCTGCTGGGAGGGGTCTTTCCGCTGGCCAGTGCCCATTCGCTGAACCCTCCCGGTCTGCCTCACAATGCGACTTGTACCCGTCCGATTCGGTGGGGTGAACTGTAACTCACAGCCCCGCGAGCCGGGGCTGAGGCACAAAGACGCCCCCTTCTCGACTACCGAATCGAGTGCACCGCAATGACAGAAACCCAGTCCCGGGAGTCGGCGCCCGGCTTCTCCGACTTCACGCCGCCGCGGCGGTTCGACATGGACTCGGAGTGGGGTCGCCGCTCGATGCGGACGCTGTCGCGGTTCGTGCACGGCGACCCGACGCCCACCCCGGCGGAGCGGGAACTCCACGCCCGGGCGGTGGTCGGTCAGGACGAGATCGGTGCCGCTCTGGCGCGGGCCGTCCTCGTCGACAAGACCGTGATGATGGCCCAGTACTCCCGGGCACTCTCCGACGGCATCGGCAGCGTGCCCGACGCCGCGCAACCGCTGGTCGCGTTCTTCGACGCAGTGGACCGTCGGCCGTCGTGGGTCGACGACCGCCGCCTCGAGCACGGGGCCGCCGTCTGCCTGCGCAGCGGCATGACCGGACTCGACCTGCTCGCGACCGGTTCCCTCATGAACGGCTACCGCAGCGCCGCCACCTCCCGCCAACTCGTGGCCACCGGCAGGCTCGTCGGGGACGGCGCCGGTCAGCGCGTGGCCGAGACCGTGCGGTGGTGGTACGAGTGCGTCCTGCCCGGTGGCATGGACCGCGACCGCCGGGGCTGGCAGTTGTCCGTGCACGTCCGGTTGATGCACGCGTTCGTGAACCTGACCCTGCTGCAGGACGAGAACTGGGACGTGTCCGACTGGGGCATGCCGATCAACCAGTCGGATCAGGCCGGGACGCTCGCCCTCTTCTCGACGACATTCCTCGTCGGACTCCGGTCGCTGGGGGTGTGGGTCTCCGCCGACGAGGGCCGCGACGTCATGCATCTGTGGCGGTACATCGGCTGGCTGATGGGCATCGACGAGCACTGGCTGGTCGACGACGAGAACACCGGACGCCGCAACATGTGCCAGATCGGGATGTTCGCTCCCGGTCCCGACGACAACTCCAGGGTGCTGGCCGACTCACTGCAGAAGTCGTGGGCCACCTTCCACTACCCGCATGCAGAGTCCCTGCGACGCCGGCTCAACCGCCAGCGTCTGCTCAGCATCCAGCGGTTGTTCTCCGGCAAGCGCGGCATGCAGGAACTCGGATTGCCGGTCGTGCCCGCCTGGTTCGTTCCGCTGGCACTGGCGGGGAACGGGACGCTGCACGGTGCAGCCAGAGTGAGTCCGGCGGTCCGTGACCGCGTCGGCCGACGCTCCCGGCGACGAGTCGAGGCGTGGCTCGCCGCCAACGAGACGTCGTCGCGGGCTCAGCGGCGCTCGTAGATGCCGCGGACGTACGCCGCCTGCCCGGCATGCTGAAGATCGTCGGAGACGACGCTGATCAACCGGACACCGAGAGTGACTGGCGGATCCCAATTCTCGTCGACGATCCGGTCGAGGTCGTCCGGGCCGATCGACTGGACGTAATCGACGGTGCGGTCGTGCACGGCATCGTGATACTCCCGCAGGAGGCCGGCGCCGGTCCGAACCTTCGCCACCTCGTCCGCGGAATGCCCGTAACCGATGTCGGCAACCGGGAACGGGAGGTCGAGGCGCTCCACCCACCCGCCGGAGGTCCACACCTGCGCGGTGCCCGCGACACCGGCGACGTGGTCGTCCTGCACTCGCGTCAGATGCCAGATCAGCCAGGCGATCGTGTTCGCCTTCGCGTCCACCCGAAACGTCAGGGCGTCGGCGGGGAGATCGGCCAGCGTGGAATGCACGGTCTCCTGAATGCGATCGAAGGCGTCGGTCAACAGCGCGCTATGGTCCACGATCTTCCTTTCGTCGTGTTCACATCACGTTCCACTATGACCCCCCTCGGGCTCACAGAACGGCACGACATGTCCCCGGCACCCCGGGCGGCCGCTGACCACCACGGCGGCCGGGCTACGCCGGTGACGATCCGAACCGCCGAGCCTCACGGGTGGGCGGAGGTGTGAGGGTGTCGGCTGTGGTCGGTTTCTGTGGTCGGTTTCTGTGTTCGGCCTCGAGTAGGGAGCTGAAGGCTCGGCTACGGAGGAGATCGTGGCGGTTCCGTTTTCATGACACGGACCTTGCGATCACGGCGTCGAGGTACCGGCTCGCGGCGTCCTCGACGCGGGCGCCCTCGGCGACCATCGGCCACGCACCGTCCATGCCGCCGACAATGGCCGCGCGGGAGAGGAACCCCTCCCAGAACGCCGGTGACCCGAACTCGCCGCGCCACTGCAGGGCGGGAAGGGTGACCCGGTGCAGGGTGTGCTCGTGGGTGGTCCCGATCGCGCCGTGCACCTGGTGGACGTTGCGCACCGCCACGGCCAGGGCCTGCGAAACGACGCTGCGCGCGACCGCAACGCGGAACTGGGACAGCTCGCCGTCGAGGTCGTCGGTGAGGGCGTCGGCGAGCGCGGTGTCCACGGCAGCGCGGGCCAGCACGGACTCGGCGGCGATGTCGACGACGAGGTTCTGCACGGACTGGAACTTCGCCAGGGCGCGACCGAACTGGCTGCGGGCGGTGGTGTGCTCAATCGCCGAGGCGAGCATGCCGTCCATCGCGCCGACGCACTGCAATGCACGGGCGAGCGCGCCGCGCAGGACGTACGCCTCGACGGCCGCGGTGGGTACGGGTGACCAGGAGATGCCCTCACCGACGGTGACAGAGCCGGTCGGCACTGCCGAGATGCCCTCAATGGTCGTGATCGTCAAGCGGTCGGTTGGCACGTCCGCGAGCTCATGGGTATCGCCGGCGGGGCGCACGCACACGACGGTGGCGGTGGCACCGGCCCACGGGACACCGTGCGCGGTCCCCGAGGAATCGAGCAGCGCGACGGTGGCGGTGGAGTCGGACGAGTCGTCGATCCCGGCGGCGCGCCGGAGCGGCCCGGCCAGCAGGTCAGTCTCGGCGTACGGGACGGCCACACCGGCGGCAGCCGCGGTGCGCAGGAGCGCGGCGGCTTCGGCCCAGCCGGCTCCGCTGCCCCCGGCGTCCTCGGGCGCGGTGAGCCGGGCGACGCCGACCTCCCGCAGTGTCGACCACACGGCGTCGGCGTCGGGCCGGACGTCGGGGCCGGAGAAACCGGAGACGACGTCGGAGAGCATCGCCTGCAGGTCCTCGTCGACGGAGAGGTCGACGGTCGTGGCGGTGGTCATCAGCGCATCCCCAGTCCCCGCGCGATGACGCCGCGCAGAATCTCGTTGGTGCCGCCGCGGAGCGTGAAGCCCGGGCGCTGGTGGAGGCCCGCGCGCAGCAGGCCGTGGATCTCGGCGACCGCGGCGGTGCCGTTCGTGCCGGCGAAACCGGGTGCCAGCTCGTCGCCGAGCCGGGTGGAGACGGTGTCGACGATGTCACCCTCGGTGGCGGTGCCGAGCAGCTTGACGAGGGCTGCCGGGGTGTCGGCGGGTTCACCGCGCTGCAGCGCGCCGGCGATGTTCTGGCTGAGGTTGTGCAGTCCGGCCATCCGGGCCACGGTCCGGCCGAGGTCGCTGCGCTCGGGCAGGGCTCCGGTGGAGATCGCACCGATCTCCGCGGCGAACAGGCGGAACGAGGAGAGGAACCGTTCAGGGCCGCTGCGCTCGAAGGCGAGCTCGGAGTTGACCTGTTCCCAACCGTTACCGAGGGTGCCGAAGACCATTGAGTCCGCCACGAAAACGTCCTCGAGGACGACCTCGTTGAAGTGGTGGTCCCCCGAGAGGGAGACGATCGGCCGGATGGTGACGCCCTCGCTGCGCAGGTCGACGATGAACTGACTCAGACCCGCGTGACGGTACGAGGTGTCGAGCGGTTCGGTGCGGCACAGCGCGATGAAGGCCTCCGCGTGCTGGGCCCCGGAGGTCCACACCTTGGTCCCGGTGATCCGCCAGCCGCCGTCGACCTGAACGCCCTTGGTGCGGACACTGGCCAGGTCGGAGCCGGCGTCCGGTTCGGACATGCCGATGCCGAAGCAGCACTCGCCGGCGGCGATGCGGGGCAGGTAATCGTGCTTCTGCTCCTCGGTACCGTAGCGAAGCAGGGACGGGGCGATCTGCCGGTCGGCGACCCACTGCGCGGCGACGGGGGCGCCCACGGAGAGCAGTTCCTCGGTGACGACGAAGCGCTCGAGGTGGGTTCGGCCGCGGCCACCGAACTCCGTGGGGATCGTCATCCCGACCCAGCCGCGTTCGGCGAGGCGTCGGGTGAAGTCCTCGTCCCAGCGGGTGAGCCAGGTGTCGATCCAGGGTATGAGCCGCCCGGCGTCGACCTCCTCGGCGAGAAACGCGCGTACCTCGGCACGCAGGGCGTTCATCTCATCGGTCGCCACCGTGGTCGGTGGCGCGAGAGTCGAACTCATGGGGCCTCCTGATGAGTCCTGCCCGGGCGGCGCCCGGGCGATCGGGGTCGACTGTGCCGCTGTTCGGGGAGTGCGCACAGTCAAATCAAGGGTCAGTCCAGACCGCGGGTCGCCCTGCCGCGAAGGATGCCCCGCATCACTTGGAAAGTGTTCCAGAAACGCTAGAGATACACAATAGCGAAGCAGGTTACGTATATACGCTATCTAGTGAGCGTGGATGCCATTGCTACGCTTTCGCAATGACGGAAACTTCTCCGGCCGCCGGAGCTGTACCTTTCGAGCAGGTTCCCGAGCGTCCCCGCCATCGCATGATCGACCGGGTCGCGGCAATCCTCGAACTCGTCGCCCGCTCCGGTGCCGGTCTCACCCTCACGGCCGTGGCAAAGGCTCTCAACGCCCCAGTGAGTTCGGTGCATGGGCTGCTCAACGGTCTCGTCGCCGTCGGCTACCTCGACGAGCGCGACCGTATCTACACCCTCGGTACAGCGCCCTACCTGCTCAACGTCATCGCGGGACGCCCCCCGGTCACGTCGATAAGTCACGAACAGCTCCAGCAAGTGCACGCCGAGGCCGGACTGACCATCGCGCTGTCCACCTCGGTGGGCGACGACCTGTTCTACGTTGACCACGTCTCCTCTGAACCGGAGTACGCGTACCTGGCGGAGAACCGCCTGCGGCGCTCCCTGCTGCGCACGTCCGCGGGGTGGCTGCTACTGGCCGACCGCGAGCAGCGCGACATCTGGGCCTACCTCAACTCCCGCCCGGTGGCCGACGCCGACTACATCGAGCAGTTCCTCTACGCCCTCGAGGCACTACGGGCGACCGGCGTGTGTGCAGCCCCAGGCGTGGCTGTCGAACGCGGTGACGGCGTGTCGGTGGCTCTCCGGGAACGCGGCCGAACCATCGCCACACTCGGTGTGGTCGGCGTTCGCGAGACGATCATCGAGCGGCGCGACGAGCTCGCTAAGATCTGTCTCCGGCACGCCGAGGAGTGGGGCTTTCGCTGACCGCTAGGCGCGCGACTCCGTGCGAATGCCGAGTGCACGAACGTTCTCACAAGATGTAGGACGAACGCGATCTCTCGTGTCAACGCCCCTGATACTTGCCGGCGCGTTTGCCCGCGAACGCCGTCAGCGCCTCACGGTGGACCTCGGAGTGATGCGCGAGCGCCCACGGAGCGGCCGACCGCTCGAGAGCAGTGACTCCAACGGCTGGTGCTGAGACTCCCGCACCAGGAGAGCTTCGTGCCACTGGGGTCGTTCCCGTTAGTGGAGCACATCGGGTTCGCTCATACCGAGGGCGATCTCACGACGTTGATGGCGGTGACCAGGGGCAGGATCGACACTGATCAGACGCGTCTCGAGCTGGAGCTGGAGCTGGAGCCGGAGTCGCAGGTCTGCGCGGGCGGGGATGCGGTGGTGCGCTCGCACTCAAACGAGGTCCTGTGGGCCGACCTGGCCGGGACGTACTAGGCGCTGGGGTTCGATGAGATCGGCGATGAGACATTCAAAGTCGCTAGTGTGCGCCCGACTGATCGAGCCGAACGGCAAACTCGACACGACCGGGCGCTCGAAGACATCGGCGTCCAGGCACGCCCCGAAACACGATCGACGCCAACCTGCGGGGCCGTCGTTCATCGTCGCCTCCCGAACCTCCAAGGCCCCCAGGGAAACTCGAGGATAACTTCGGCCGCCGCGGTAACACTATCGCCGAAGGTGACACCGCGGAGCTGACCCGCTCGATGGGCCAGGGCCCTGACCGGCGCGACCGCAGGGTGGTGTGGCACTAAAAGTGGCAGCGCGCCCAACGCGACCGGCGCACCACTAACGCGCAGATCGACCGCACCCAGCGCGTAGGCGACCTGGCAGAACCACTACGAAGGTAACGATCCGTCAAGGTCACCGGACAGAGCGTCATCCTGGATGAGGCATCAATCGAGCGGGCCCGCCAGTCCGCCGGCCACAAGGGCTACGTCACCGACATCGAGCCGACCGCGATGGTCGGAAAGGCGGTCGTGGCCACCTATCACAACCTGCGGAAAGTCGAGCAGTTCTTCCGCCTCACCGAGTCCGAACTGAAGGCCCGACCGGTCTTCCACCGCACCCGCGAGTCGATCGAGGCGTACCCGACCATCGTGCTCGCCGCTCCAGCCATCGCCCGCCCGCGCCGCGCGGCCAACGCAGCAAAACACTACTGAAGCGACCGTGTTTTACGTAGTTATGAATTATTCTCTTTAGTTGCGGACTTGAAGCCTGAAGCCTATGGTGTACACCACATCCCAAGCGAGACTTGGTCGCAGTCACACAGGTTCCAGATCTCGCTCCCCTCCAGCTCGTTCGGCCCTCTAATCACCTCTGATCAGAGGGCTACAGCGAGCGGCAACCCTGCCCCATCTCAGCGTTCGAAAGGTCCAAATCGATGACCGCAATCCACGCTCCAAAGAACGACCTGGCACAGTCTGCGGAAACACCTACCTATGACGTCATCGTTGTCGGGGGTGGTTTCGGTGGCATCTATCAGCTACGCCATCTTCGGGACCGGGGATTCTCTGTGATCCTCCTTGAAGCCAGTGGCGGTTTCGGCGGGGCATGGAGCCTCAATCGCTATCCGGGAGCAAGGGTGGACAGCCACGCACCGGTATATCAGTTCACTGACGAATACCTCTGGAAGGATTGGGACTTCTCGCAGATGTACCCCGATCATGAGGAAATGCGTAGCTATTTCAATTATGTTGATTCCAAACTGGACCTGAGCAAGGACAGTCGATTCAACACTAAGGTCGTGGGCGCAACGTTCGACGAAGAGCAGCGGATGTGGAACCTCGAAACACAGGACGGAGCCACTTTCCGGGCAAGGTTTGTGGTGTTCGCGACAGGGTCGACCACGGAACCCTACACACCATCCATCCCAGATATGGATGCGTACCAAGGAGAACTGGTTCATACCGCCCGATGGCGTTCCGACCTGGACATGACGGGCAAGCGCGTCGCGATTATCGGAACTGGCGCAAGCGCTGTTCAGGTAGTGCAGGAAGCAGGCCCAGTAGTCGAAAACCTCACGGTTTTCCAGCGCACTCCGAATATTTCGTTGCCTATGCAACAGAAGTACTTGGATGATGAGGAACAAGCCGCCCTGAAGAACAAAATGCCCGAGGTTGCCGCGAAATGTCGCGAAACCCACGCAGCGATCGACTACGACTTTGACCCCCGGAGCGGTGTCGAAACCCCAGAGGACGAGCGCAATGCTGTCTTTGAGCGCCTATGGAATCAGGGCGGATTCGCATTCTGGCTGGGAAATTTCTCGGACTATCTATTCAATGACAAAACAAATGCGCTGACATATGAGTTCTGGAAGAACAAGATCAAGCCCCAGATCAAAGACCCAGTCAAAGCAGAGCTGCTGGTCCCAGAAATCGCCCCTCATCCCTTCGGAGCCAAGCGGCCGGCCCTCCATCAAAACTATTATGAGGTGATGAATCAGACGAACGTCTCTCTTGTCTCCACCAAAGAGACCCCGATCGTCGGATTCACCGAAACTGGGATTCGCACAGCCGACGGAGTCGAGCACGGCGAGTTTGACATTATCGTTCTCGCTACAGGCTTCAACAACAACACCGGCGCACTAACCTCGATCGACGTTCAGAACGCGAATGGCGTCACTTTACGTGACAAATGGAGCCAGGGCGTAGACGCGTACCTCGGAGCAGTCACAGCCGGGTTCCCGAACGCCATTTTCGTCTACGGCCCCCAGAGTCCTGCTGCATTTGCGAACGGGTCCACGAACGCCGAGCTTCAGGGCGAGGTCATGGTCGACTTTTTCGAATTTCTTCGGTCAAACGGACTCACCCGTTTCGAATCGACAGTTGAAGCGGACAAAGCTTGGACCGCGCACATCAACGAGACCGACGACACGGCGCTATTCAATCGGGCGAAGTCTTGGTACAACGGGGGCAACATTCCGGGCAAGAAAATGCAGATGCTGCAGTATCTAAACGGCGTACCGACATACTTGCAGTTCTGGCAGAAGGAAAAGGAGTCCGGATATACCGATGGGCTGACCGTGTCATGACTTTTCATCACTTGGTCGCTATATCATGGACCCGGTCGATCGATGACTCGAATATATCGGCTTTCGCAATTGCGCTTGATCAGCTGTCCGCCGAATGTACAGAACTGCTACATGCCTACGCTCATGGAAGAGACATCAGTTCGCGCGACGTGAGCAGCGACTACGGGATTTCCGCTGCGTTTCATGATCCAACAGGCTATGCCGAGTACGACGTGCATCCTACTCATATTCGCGCAAAGGAGTTGCTCTCCAAGCTCGCGGCGAAATACACCGTAGTGCAATTTGAGGCGTGACCAGCGCCTAGGATGCGTTAACTCGAAGCTGCAATCGCCATATCTACCACCGAAAGGGCAGGCAATGAAGAACCATTCACTGCAGACAATATCCAGTGGGCATGGCTACCTCGAAGCACCACGCTGGCACGATGGTCGACTATGGGCCAGCGACTTTTTTGGCAAGCACATCCTTCATTTCGAAGAGGACGGCAGCCACACTGCATTCGCGACGCTCGAAGAGTCACCGTCTGGGCTCGGTTTCCTACAGGATGGATCGGTCTTAGTGGTCCTCTTGGATCCGACGAAGAAGAAGGTTGTGCGAATCGCGCCCGACGGATCCGTCAGCGAGTACGCCGATATCGCGCATATCGCCCGCGGAATGGCAAACGACATGCTGGTATCGCCGTCCGGACATGCCTACATTGGCAACTTTGGCTTTGACCTCGGGGCTGAGGATCCGAAGGCAACAACTTTGGCCCACGTAACACCCGAGGGCAACGTAAGCAGAGTTGAAGGCGATGCGATATTCCCGAACGGAGCTGCTCTTAGTGCGGACGGTCGAACTTTGCTCCTCGCGGAGACCTTCGGTCACCGGATTGATGCTTTTGACGTAAACGCCGATGGTTCCTTGACTAATTTCCGAGTGTGGGCACAACTCGACGAGAGCATGCACCCTGACGGGATTGCACTGGACACCGAAGGTGGCGTCTGGTTCGGCAATGGCGTGACCAACGGTCCGGAGAGCGGCTTCTATCGCGTTGAGGAGAGCGGCGAGATCACCGATTCCGTTCTCGTGCCTGACGCCTGGGCTGTTGCGTGCACGTTCGGCGGATCAGACCTGGATGTGCTGTACATGTTTTGCAATGCGACCACTCTCGAGCAGTTCGGTGAAGGTAAGTCACAAGGCACCGTCCGCACCGCGCAGGTGAATCGACGTGGCGTCGCACAGTAGGCCGGCCTGATCTCCCTAGATGTGGGCCGTCGGAGTTCGATCGGGCCCGAGACGGACCGATCGGTACGGTGCCGAGCAGTCATCTAGTCATTCGCTTCAACTGTAGACGCTCCAGCGCTTTGCCCTTCGTTTGGCTGCGGCAGCGTATTGACCGTAATCGTCTTTCGTAAGCAACCTTGGAAGACAAGGTATATGACCACTTCAGAGAGGTTACATTATGCCCCCAGCCGGTGGCGCCGACCGCAGACAGTTTTATATTAACGGCCAGTGGCGAGAGGCTGTCGACCCAGAGTTATTTACTATTGCAGAAGCAGCAACCGAGCGGCCGCTGGGCGTTGCCGCAATGGGTGGTCCTTCGGAGATTGACGAAGCTGTTTTGGCCGCGCGGGCGGCACTCGACAACGGCCCCTGGGGGCGTTCCACCCCGCACGAACGGGCCGAGACTATGCGGCGGTTCGCCGATAGCCTCGAGCGCCGAGGAGAATCCACCGCGCGCTTGGTCAGTCAGCAGAATGGCATGATTAGGCCTTTATCGATTATCAGTAACGCTGCGGCCCCGGTAGCGATACTGCGTTCAATGGCTGAGCTCGCCGAGGCACGGACTTTTGAGACTCGCCGCCCCAGCAAGAAGGGGCACACCATTGTGCGGCAAGAGCCAGTCGGTGTTGTTGGTGCAATCGTTGCGTGGAACTATCCTCAGTTGCTGGCTATGGCCAAGATCGCTCCTGCTCTCGCCGCTGGGTGCACTATCGTTTTGAAACCAGCCCCCGAAACTGCGCTTGACGCCTATGTGCTCGGGGAAGCAGCGGAAGATGCAGGTCTACCGCCTGGAGTCCTCAACATTGTTGCTGGTGGCGTTCGCGCGGGCGAGGCCCTTGTGGCTCATCCGGGTGTGGACAAGATTGCATTTACCGGGTCAACGGCTGCAGGGCAGGCGATAGGCGAGGCGGCAGGCCGGTCCCTTAAGAGGGTATCGCTCGAGCTCGGTGGCAAGTCGGCGGCCGTTGTGCTCCCTGATGCGGATCTGGATGTCTTCGCTAGGAGCCTGGACGACGCTGTGTTCAAGAACGGGGGGCAGACGTGCACCACAAACTCCCGTATCTTGGTTCCCCATAGTCGTTCCCGGGAAGTTCTAGATGTCCTGGCTGCCTATGTGGATGATCTGGCGATGGGGGACCCGCTTGACGACGCGGTCACTTTGGGCCCGATGGTGAGCGATCGACACCGAGAGCGAGTTAGAAACTATATCCGGCTTGGGGAGTCTGAGGGATTCCAGCTTGTCCGTGGCGGCGCCGAGCCGCCTGATGGCCTAACGCGAGGGTGGTTTGTTTCGCCTACTATTTTTGGAGGCGTGGACAATAACAGTCGACTGGCACAGGAGGAGATATTCGGTCCTGTCATCTCCGTTATCCCGTACGGGTCCGAGGATGAGGCCGTTCGTATCGCAAATGACACCGTCTTCGGTTTGGGCGGGGTCGTCTTTACTGACGATCACGAGCATGGCCTAGATATCGCGTCACGGATCAGGTCTGGCACAATGGGGATCAATTATTTTTCGATCGACATGGGCTCCCCCTTCGGTGGCGTGAAGCACAGCGGAATTGGGCGAGAATTCGGCCCTGAGGCGCTGGATTACTATCTTGAATACAGGTCCATCTATGTCTAGTCGCCTCGGAGCCTTCCGACCCCACTCCCTGTTCAATTGGATGCCTAGAGGCTTCATGATTTACCTTCCCCCTCGGCCGGCCCGACCCTTCAATACCCACCAGAATGAGCAGCCATGACCAACTCGACAGTCAACGCCCTTTCGGCCGACGCCTGGGACGCCTCTTCCAATTCAGCCGCGCTGCCTCCGCGGACTGGCGCGCTCACAGACATTCGCGTCGTCGACCTGTCGCGGGTGCTCGCCGGACCACTGTGCGGGCAGATGCTCGCTGACCACGGTGCGGACGTAACGAAAGTAGAGCCACCAGCCGGCGACGAAACCCGCGGTTGGGGCCCGCCGTTCGTCAGAGAAGACCACAGCACGTACTTCGACGGGCTCAACCGCAACAAGCGCAACATCAGCGTCGACCTACGAATCGAGGAAGGACAGCAACTCCTGCGCCGAATGCTCGCCGAGGCCGACGTCGTGATCGAGAATTTCAAGGCCGGGACGCTCGAGAGGTGGGGCCTGGGCGACGAAGTACTCGCCGCGGAGTTCCCGCGCCTCGTACACTGCCGGATCACCGGGTACGGTACCGACGGGCCGCTTGGTGGCGCGCCCGGGTACGACGCCGTGCTTCAGGCACTGTCCGGGCTTATGAGTATCAACGGCGAAGCTGACGGCGAGGCGATGCGGATCGGGATCCCGCTGGTGGATATCATCACCGGCCTCAATGCGATGAACGGCATCCTCATGGCGCTGCACGTGCGGCGCGAGACCGGGCGCGGGCAGCTTGTCGACCTCGCGCTGCTCGACAGCGCGGTGTCGATCCTGCACCCACACGCCGGCAAATGGTTCGCTACCGGCGTCGCGCCGGAACGCACCGGCGTCGCCCATCCCACCATCTGTCCTTACGAGACGTTCATCTGCAGTGACGGACCGTTCTTCATTGGTGCCGGCAACGACCGGCAGTTCCGGTCGCTCGCCAACGCGTTGGACGCGCCCGGGCTCGCCGAGGACCCACGGTTCACGACGAATACCGATCGTATGGCGAACGCAGTACAGCTGCGCAAGGTCCTCGGCGGACTCATCGGCGGTTGGCAGCGCGAGGCCCTGGCCGCCGCGCTTCGACTGGCCGGTGTTCCCTCGGGGGCCGTGAACAACGTCGGGGAGGCACTCAACCTTCCGCAGGTGCGGCACCGAAAGATGGTGATCGAGTGCGACGGGTACCGAGGTGTCGGCGTACCAGTAAAGCTGTCCGAGTCCCCCGGTTCGGTGCGATTCGGCCCTCGCCACCGCGGCGCCGACACCGACGCTGTTCTCGACGAGCTCGGATTTTCCGAGAACGAAGTTGCGTCTCTACGCCGCTCCGGGGTATTGCCGGAGTAGCGGGGCCGCAACACCCGTGAAATCCGTCATTCGGGAGCGTTCCGAGGACGGCATACCGATTGCAGCACAGTGGATACGAACTCCGGTCCGTTGTCCATCCGCAACATCAGCGGCGGTCCACCCCACAGCGCGAACGCCTCGTCCAACCCGATCCAAGCGAGCCATCGCACCGGCCCGGAAGTAAGCGACCATTGAAACCTTCGGTGCCCCACACTGCCCATTCGTGGTCCCCGTCGAAGACACCGAGCAGCACCGCATGCTCGGGAGGCTCGAAGTAGCGGTCGGAGGCCGGTTCCAGCAGCACATGCTTCTCCGTGAGACGAACCTGCCCGAGCCCGTCGACTCGCAGAAGTCGCGCCGTCGGCCACTCCCGCAGCGCCTCGGCGTCGTCGCGCAGTGCGGCGGGGCGGTCGCGGCCACCACGTGAAGCCGCGGCCAGTCGCGATCGAGTTCGATCATAGATTCACGCCCAATCTCGTAATGGTGTTTCACAATTGCTCAGAAAACTCATGTTCGTACCGCGCGCTTTCGCCCATCAACTCTGAAGGCCCCGGAGGGCTCGCCTTCCAGGCACCGTACTACCGACGCGTCGTCAACGCGGTTATTCCACGGATGATCTCATCCACCATGAAGAATGGCTATCTGACACTTGCTTTACTGCAAGCTAAGTGACACGACACACCAACCATTTATCATCATATTCGTTGCACCCCAACCCTTTTTAATCGATACTCAAGGCTGTTACCCTTGGCCGTGGCACGGTTCCCACCGATCAACTGATCTCGATTAGCGAAGTGGTTTGTCGAGTGCCTTTCCCCAACAAAAACCCTCAAGGAGCACGCTATGCCGCTGTTGCATGTGACCCAGACCCCCGGCCAATCCGCCGAAGCAAAGCGTGAGCTATTGAAAAAGCTGACCGCTGCATACGTGGACGCGACAGGAGCGAAACCGGCAAGTGTCTGGGTGACGATCGAAGAAGTGTCGAAGGACGATTGGGCCATCGGCGGCGAGACTCTGACCGAACGAGCCTCGAAGCCGGCCTGACCGACTTTCGGCGAGCGACTCCGACTTCTCGTTCGGCCACCTCGGTCGCGCGAGAGGCCGGAACCCACCCTCGGTTCTCACTGAACGTCGGCGCCCCCGATCAACTGGACGTGGTGCCCTCCGCTCAGCAGGTGAGCGGAGGGCACCACGTCGAGAAACTCGTCGATGCCATCAAATGTTGCGGAAACGGCGCAGTCGGTGTTGCCGTCCTTGATTCCGAGATCTCGGCCGTGCCGATACTGAACAATCTGCGGACTGCAGCCGAAGTCGGGACCGACAACTATAAGTCAGTCATCGTGACTGATTGACCCTCACACAAGGAGCAACTTTCATGGATGATCCCGTTCTCGTCCAGCGCGACGGTGTTATCGAGACCTGGACAATCAATCTGCCCGAAGAACGCAACCCGATCTCCGGCGAGGACGTGATCGACGCGCTCGTAGCGTGCGTGTCCGCTGTCAATGCCAGCCATGAGACCAGAGCAGTCATCGTGACGGGCGCCGGTTCCGCGTTCTCGGCGGGCGGTAACGTGAAGGACATGGCGGAAGGCCGCGGGCTCTTCGGAGGCAAGCCTCACCAGCAGCGCGAGGGCTATCGGAAGGGAATTCAACGTATACCTCGGGCGATGTACAACTGCGACGTCCCCCTGATTGCGGCGGTGAACGGCCCCGCAGTGGGCGCCGGCTGCGATCTCGCGCTCATGTGTGACATGCGGATCGCCTCCGACACGGCCTTCTTCGCAGAAAGCTTCGTCAAGCTGGGCATTATTCCCGGGGACGGTGGAGCGTGGTTGCTGCCACGCGCGATCGGCGCTGCCCGCGCTGCCGAGATGACGTTGACCGGGGACCGCGTCGACGCGGCGACTGCACTGGAATGGGGGCTGGTCTCCCGGGTCGTCGCCCCGGAGCAGCTGCTCGACGAGGCGCGCGGGCTGGCGGAGCGCGTAGCGGTCAATCCGCCGAACTCGGTGCGGATGGCAAAGAAGCTTTTGCGTGAATCCCAGCATCTGAGTCTCGATAGTTTGCTCGAGTTGTCCGCTGCCATGCAAGCGCTGTCCCATCACACCGCCGACCACCGGGAGGCCGTCAGCGCGTTCATGGAGAAGCGTCCGGGTTCCTTCACAGGTGAGTAGCACCTGAATCGCTCGAGGCTGGGGCGGTATCGCCGGAGAATGACCGCCCAGCCGCCCGCGAGCTCAGTATGAGAACCACGAACGAGCAGATTTATCACCGCCTGACCCAACCGAGCCGGAGGACATTGCGCGTGCCATCGCGGCATTGATCGAATGCTTCAACTAACCCCGGAGGTGATGACAGTGATTCCGATCCCCCGTACGGGTTGGGCGACAGCTGGATGGTGTGGACACCTTGGCTGGTGCCCATCGTTCTCTGGTGGAACTCCTGGCACTGACCCAGTACCTACCGCGCGCAGCTGACACGACTATGGCGGACCACATCACCGCTGTTCCGGAATAAGCGGACCGTCTTTGGCCAGGTCACGGGCTTAACCGGGCGTATGCGTCTGATCGCGCCCATGCTGGCCACGGCCGGCACACTCCCGGACAACACGGACCGTCCGTGGAGTTTCGAGATGAAGTACGACGGGTGCCGGATGCTGGCCTCGGTGGGCGGCTGCGAGCCGGTGCTGTGGACCCGCGCCATGAACGTGGTGACACCTCATATCCCGAGATCGGCGGCCGCGGACGCATCGTTCTCGACGGCGGGGTCGTCGTACTCGATCACGGCAAGCCCTCGTTCGGCCTGCTCCAGCGGCGCATGGGGATTGCACACGCGACGAAGCCGTTTCAACGACGAATCCCTGTGACATTCTTACCCTTTGACGTCCTGGCGTTCGACGACCTGCACATCATGAGCGCGTCCTACCTGGATCGGCGGGCGGAGCTGGCCGAACTGGAGTCGATCATCCAGAACGTCGGCGGCCTGCCCATCACCGTCCCCCCGCACTGGGAAAATCAGAGCAGCAGAATCATGCTAAATGCCGCGAACAGTGCTGGAATGGAGGGGAATTTTGGCCAAACGGTCGACATCGATCTACCTTCCGGACCAGCGGAGCCGAGCCTGGATCAAGCACGCAATCCGGACTCGCAGTTCGGTTTGGCGATCGGCTTCGTCGGCTGCAGCCGGTCGGTTGCCGTGCTGATCCTCGGAGCGTACGACGCTACTGGTAATGCGGGATATTCAAACCTGCGGAGTGCCGATCGATGATGGAGAGCAAACCAGGGAGTCGGTGTTGCACGCGCTTGTCACGTTGCGTCGACTTGGGGCGATACCTAGATCATGAGGGTGAGGAAAGCCGCGATAGGTACCAGCGCTCTTGTCGCGATCGCAACCATCGCCGGCGTTTACTCGGTTATTCATCACGCCGCCGACCCGATCGTGCCGATGGCATCGGGGTATTTAGAAGAGCATTCATCGAGCACGCAACAAGCTCGTCGGGGAACTCGGCGTGTCGTGAGAGGTGCGGAATACGGACAAGATCGTTGAGTGCTGTGCGAACCGCATTCACCAGCGCGAGTGCGTCTGCCTCGGTGACTTCTGAACGCGAGGTTCGTAGCCATTTGACCCATTCGGCGAGGTCGTCCTGGCGGATTCGCCGATCACGCTCGGTAGCACTAGCGGGGAGGTTGAGGGCTTCGGTAACTGAAACCGCGAACAGATCCGTTGCTTCGGTTGCGATACGAACATAACCTCTCACGAGGCCGTCGATGACCTGTTCATCGGAGGCGCTGTGATGCATGGCCCTGGAGCTCTCCAGGGCCATCCATTCCTGTACTCGGATGATCATGGCGGAAAGGATGTCGGCCTTGCTGTCGAAGTACCGGTAGACGGCGGGGCCTGCGATGCCGAACTCGTCGAGGCTGACTCCACCGAAACCGCGCTCCCGGAACGCGCGCGCCGCTGCTGCGATGATCTGTTCGCGACGTGATGTACCTGGTCGTTCATTTGCGACTGGAGCCTCCGCCGCTGGCGCATCGCGGAACTCGGGTGACGCTGACGCGCATTCGGGGGTATTGATGGCTGCCAACGCAGCAGACACCAGCAGTGGGGACAGGCGACGCTGTGACAGTGACCGGTCGTAGTGCCCTGGGCTGGTGATGATGCTCACCGCCATCCACGCGCGTACGTCGGCACCGAATCTGCTCTTGGAGGGATCGGCTTTTTCAATGGCCCTTCGCACCGCGCCTCCGATGCGACGAGTACCCTCGCGCACTCGCTCGAAGTCATCGGCGGTGAGGTGCCGTGCTTCTCGCTGCCATAGGGGGCCGAGTCGAAGGCTCTCCAGTGATGCCTCGACCATCCGCGTCAATAACTCCTCTAAGCTGCAGACGCCGGTTTCGGAGCGCTCGGCGGATTGGGCTGCCATGAGCAGTCGGTCCTGGTCTTCGAGGACCACCTGCGACAGTAGATCCTGCTTGTTGGCGAAGTGCCGGTAGATCGCCCGTGCGGTGACGTCGGTTGCCTCGGCGATGTCTTCCATCCGCACGGCGTGAAACCCGTATTTCGTGAACAATTCACTGGCGTTGTGGAGTATCTGCGCACGCCGGTCACGGGGTCGCCGGCGCGTGGCAGCGGACGTCTTCACAGTTTGCGATGCGGTCACGACGCCCCTTTTCCTCCTCGAGGCCCATACGGATGCACACGATGTCCGGACTGGCGGCGCAGCCGTTGATACAGCCTTCTGACGATATACCGGCGGCGGACGGTCCCCCCGCAGTACCCCGCACTACCGCCGTTCGAGGGCCGATCGGACACAATGCCTCCTTCTACGCGGGGCGGCGCAGGCGCACTGCGTACGAGCGTAGGTGAAGTCTCCACTACGGCCGCAGTCCGAACAGCATGCACAATTTTCGATAAGAGTCATGGACAACTTCCGTTACATGATGCTACGTGCTTGATTCGATGAAAGATACGTTTGCCTGACATTTTCGGCTCAACACTTAGCGATGCGCCCCTCGCATTGCCGCGGTTCACTAGCGGAACGGCAGCTCTTCCTGCGCGGCATTTGCGGCCTCAACAGGTCATATGCTTCCGAATGGACGAAAAATCAACCATGCATCCTCAGAACTCTCTAGCTCTGAGCAGTTTCACATTTTCAGATACGAGCTATTGACATATCTAGGGAGTGGGGCCTACTAATGTGAGTAGAAGCACACCCGGTCGTGGCGCAAACCACTAGGGATCAAGGACATGCCGCCTCACGGAGGCGACCATCCGCACCCGGCCGGTCACAGCTCCTGCTTACGCCCGTTCGAACAAAGGAACCTCGATGAAGGATCTGCAATTTCTGCAATGGAAGACCGATCAGAAGGTAGGCACGGTCTGGCTTACCCGCCCACCGGTCAACGCGGTCACCCGCGAGATGTACGCAGAGATCAAGTGGTTCTTCACCCACACGGAGGAGTACCTCCCCGAGGCTCGGGCGATCGTCTTGACCGGCGCCGGCAAGCACTTCTGCGGCGGCAACGATCTCACCGAATTCCAGACGATGACGCCGGAAAACGCCGGTGAGCGCATGCTTGCGGTCCGTGAAGCGTTCTGGTCGATCTACGATTGCCCGTTGCCGGTGATCGCAGCTGTCCACGGAGTGGCCGTGGGCACCGGATTGGCCCTGGCAGCGTCGTGTGATCTGGTCGTGGCAGCCAAGGGCGCCACCTTCACGCTTCCCGAGGTCAACGTCGGTGTGATGGGCGGCGCCAAACATGCCTCACGCCTGGTACCGCAGCAGTTGGTCCGCTATCTGCACCTCACCGGCGAACCGCTGTCTGCCGAGGAACTCGCGCAGCAGGGCGGCGTCTTGAAAGTCGTCGATCCCGATCAGCTACTCGACGTAGCCTACGACGTGGCGGCCAAGATGGTCCGGCACTCGCCGGTCACGTTGCGGTTCGCCAAGCGCAGCCTCAACGCGATCGAATACCAGGACCTCAAGGGCGGCTACGAGTTCGAGCAGGGTCTTTCCGGCGAGTTGTCCGCTTACTCAGACGCCAAAGAGGCCGTAGCAGCATTCTTCGAGCATCGCGCACCGGCCTACACGGGAGCTTGAGATGAATGCTGTTTCACCTGTGCCGGTCGAGCAGATCACCGAGATCGCCGATCTGCGGCGCGAGGCTCGGAGGTGGCTTGCCGAAACAGAGATCCCCACCGTGCCGTTGGAGCTGGAGGAACGGTACAACGTCCTTCGTCGATGGCAGCGCACACTATTCGATGCCGGATGGATGGGGCTGGGATGGTCACGTGAAGCGGGCGGACGTGGCCTCACCGCGCGGCACCAGCAAGTCTTCTCCGAGGAGCTGGCGCGCGCTCATGCACCCGCCCCGATCGGATTGATCGGCCTCGATGTGGTCGGCCCCTCGATCCACCGGTACGGTTCGTCCGAGCAGCGCTCCCGTTTTCTGCCACCGCTGCTCGCGGGCGAAGACATCTGGTGTCAGGGGTTCTCCGAACCCTCTGCCGGCTCCGACCTCGCATCACTGCGGACCCGCGCTCTTCGCCACGGGGACAAGTACGTCGTCAACGGACAGAAGGTCTGGACCAGTTGGGGCAATCAGGCCAGTTGGTGCGCATTGCTGTGCCGCACCGACCCCGACGCCGAACCCAAGCACGCCGGCATCTCCTACCTCATCGTCGACATGAGTTCCCCCGGAATCACCGTCCGTCCACTCGTCCAGATGACAGGCGATGCCGAATTCTGTGAGGTCTTCTTCGACAACGTCGAAGTCCCGGTCGGCAACCTGGTCGGCAAGGAAAACGACGGCTGGCGAATTGCCCTCGACACCCTGTCTCAGGAACGTGGCAACTATGCAATGCGCCGACAGGTGGAGATCGGCTGGGGTGTCGAGAAGACGATCGACGGACTACGAGGCACCTCCTTGGAATCGACGACCAATCGTCGGATCAGCACCGCCATCGGAGAGTCACACGTGGCGCTGCGGGTGTTGGATGCTCAGATCCGCCGAACTGTGCAACGCCTGATCGACGAAGAGGGACCACATCCGCTCGACTCGATCGACAAGCTCGTCCTCAACGACGCAGAGCAGGTGGTCGGCCGCGCCCTCGCCGATCTCCTCGGACCGTTCCGCCTCGACACCGAATCACAACCTCTCGGGCTGAACGCCGCGCAGTTGATTCACGATCACTACTTCTCGCGTGCCGCATCGATCTACGGCGGTACATCACAGATCCAACGCAACATCGTTGCCGAGCGACTGCTCGGCCTACCCAGGAGCTGATGATGAGTCTCACCGCAGCTGACGTGGACCTCGTCACCCCGATCCGCGAATTCTTTGACCGCCGTGTCACATCCGACTACCGCCATGCCCTGCTCAGCGGCGGCGGCTGGGACCCGGAGCTGATGGCCGAACTCGACGACCTCGGCTGGTCCGAGCTGACCCGCCCCGAAAACCGCGGTGGTCTAGGAATCGACCTGACCGCGGTCGCCGGTCTGATCGCCTTGGTCGGTGATCGGCTCGTACCCGGCCCCCTGGTCGAGCAACTGATCCTGCCGGCGTACCTCGACGTTCCCGACGGTTCGCTCGTCGCCTTCGCCGACCCTGCCGTCACCCTCGACTGGGCATCCTCGATCGGTTCCGTGCACATGGAATCGGGGCAGATCCAGGGAACGATCGAACTCGTACGCTTCGGCGGCGAGGCCGACTCGCTGGTACTGGCAGTCGACGGCCCGGACGGACCGGCGCTGCTGCTCCTACCGGGCAGTGACCCGGCGCTGGTGCTCACGCCGATCACCAGTTCTGATCCCACATCGCATTACGTGCGCCTGGAGATCGCATCGCGAACTGTCGCCGACGCCGAGATCCTCGCCACCGGAATCGAAGCGGCCACACTCCTACGACAGATCCGGGCATGGTTCCGTCTTCTCACCGCGTGCGAAATCAGTGGTATCGCCCGCCGCATGCTCGAGAAAACTGTCGAGTACGTCGCGCAGCGCCAGCAATTCGGCAAGCCCGTCGGATCCTTCCAAGCCGTGAAACACATTGCGGCGTCGATGGCACAGGCGGCCATCTCGATGGAGGCGCTCTGCGAGGCAACGGTTTCCGATATTGCCTCTGCTGAGGTTGATTTCGACATCGAGATGGCAACGTGGACGGCCAAGGCTTATGCCGCCGGCGCCGGACGACAGGTGGTCGAGGACGCCTTGCAGTTGCATGGCGGGATCGGCTTCACCACCGAATACGACCTACACTGGTACTACCGGCGCGTCCTCGCCCTGCGGACCTGGTATGGGGACGAGCACGAACTCCACGCACTCATCGGTTCGCGGCGCCTGACCGACGGAGTCGACCGATGATCACCGCAACTCACACCGATTCCGCGCGCCGCGACCGCTACCTCACCAGCGGCGAGTGGAGCCACAGCACGATCGATTCTGCTCTGGCCGAGTATGCACACCATCACCCCGATCGGCTGGCTGTGGTCGATGGCGATCGTCAGGTCAGTTATGCCGAACTCGACGCCATGATCCGCCGGTTGGCCGGCGTGCTACTCGAGCGTGGGATCCGGCCGGGCGACTCGGTGGTCTGGCAGTTGCCGAACTGGCTCGAAGCGATCGTCGTACATCACGGCGCGCTGCGGATCGGCGCCGTCTCCACCCCGATCATCCCGATCTATCGACATCGCGAAGTGCAGTTCATTCTGAAGCAGTCGCGAGCGCGTATCGCGTTTGTGCCCGGCATGTTCCGCACCTTCGACCACCGCGGGATGTTCGACGAGCTGGCGCCCACGCTTCCCGACCTCGAGCATGTGATCACCGTTCGCGGTTCCGACAACGAGTTCGACCACCTCCTCTCGGGCGCAACTCCACTCGACAATCCCGTCGAGCACGCCAGCACCGATATCGCATTGCTTCTGTACACATCCGGAACCACCTCCGATCCGAAGGGTGCTCTACACACCCACGAGAGCCTGGATTACGAGAACCGGAGCATCATCGAACTCTTCGATCTAACCGGCGAGGACATCGTGTACATGCCCTCACCGGTCGGTCACATCACCGGAATTCTGTACGGACTGCAGTTGCCGTTCATGCTCGGCAGCCATGTCGTGTTCCAAGATATCTGGGACCCCGGCGCCGGCCTGGAGTTGCTGCAACGCCGACGCTGCACGTTCGTCATCGGTGCCACACCCTTCTTGCACGGACTGGTACACCACCCGGATCTCGCCGAGTACGACATCGCCCTGCGGGTTTTTGGTTGCGGTGGCGCCGACGTACCCCCCGAACTGATCCGGCAGGCCGAGGAGCAGCTGGGCTGCACCGCGACCCGCATCTACGGATCGACCGAATTCCCGACTCTGTCCGGCGGAAACGCGAGCGATCCGCTGGACAAGCGCGCCACCACAGACGGGCGTCCTATCGGGTCCGCAGAAGCGAGGACTGTCGATGAGCACGACACTCCGGTCCCCCCGGGCGCGGTCGGCGACCTGCAGGTTCGCGGCCCTGACCTGTTCACCGGATACCTCGATTCGAGACTCAATGCGGATGCCTTCGCCTCGGGTGGCTGGTTTCGGACCGGTGATCTGGCGGTGATCGACGAGGACGGGTACATCCAGATCACCGGTCGGCGTAAGGACATCATCGTCCGGGGCGGGGAGAACATTTCCGCCAAGGAGATCGAAGACCTGCTCTTCGAATATCCCGGTATTGCCGACATCGCGGTGATCGGCATGCCCGACCCGATCATGGTCGAACGCATCTGCGCCTACGTGGTACCGAGCGACCAGGCGCATCCACCTGCGCTGGACGAGCTCACGTCGTTCCTGCGCGAACATCGGTTGGCTACCCAGAAGCTGCCCGAGCGGCTCGAAGTCGTCGAACAACTACCGCGGACGGCGACAGGCAAGATCCAAAAGTTCGTCCTGCGTGACCGAATCCGGGACGCTCTGACCTCCGACAACGCTGTCTGATCGCGCTCCCCATCTCCCTCGTACCCCTTCCGGAAGGAAATCCTGTGAACACCACACTTCTCGAGGAGCTCGACGTCCTCGTCATCGGCGGCGGCTTCTCCGGCGTCTACCAGCTCGACCGGCTGCGCACCCTCGGCTACAACGTCAAGATCTACGAAGCCGGCACCGGACTCGGCGGCGTCTGGCATTGGAATTCCTATCCAGGGGCACGCGTCGATACCTGGGCGCCGGTCTACCAGTTCTCGCGTGAAGAGCTCTGGCGCGACTGGAACTGGAGCGAGATGTACCCCGGTCGTGACGAGCTGGTTCGCTACTTCGAATACGTCGACGAGAAGCTCGACCTGAGCAAAGACGTCCGCTACGAGACCCGTGTCCTGGCAGGCCGATTCGATGAAGAAACCCATACGTGGACATTGGTCTCCCGCAACGAGCGCACCGGTGAGGAATTCACCACCCAGGCGCGGTTCGTGATCATGTGTCTCGGTGCCGGCTCCAAGCCCCTCTTCCCCAACATCCCTGGCCTCGAGAAGTTCGGGGGCGACTGCTTCCACACAGCACGCTGGCCACTGGAGGGCTACGACCTTGCGGGCAAGCGGGTCGCCGTCATCGGCACCGGAGCCAGCGGCATCCAGGTAATCCAGGAGGCCTCGAAGGTCGCAGATCATCTGACGGTGTTCCAGCGCACCCCCAACACCGCGCTTCCGATGAATCAGCGGGCGCTTGGCGAGGCGGACAATGCCGAGATGAAGAAGACCTACCCGGAGCGATTCGCCAATCGCAAGAACACCTGGGCCGGTTTCGATTATGACTTCCTCAAAGAGAACCTCCAGGATCTGACCGAGGAACGTCGCAACGAAATACTCGAGGAACTCTGGACCAACGGTGGACTGCAGCCGTGGCTGGGTGGCTTCCTGAATGTCCTGTTCGACAAGGACGACAACGACATCCTGTACGCGTTCTGGCGGGACAAGACACGTCAACGTATCACCAGGCCGGAGCTGGTGGAACTGCTTGCACCGACTGAGCCGATCCATCCCTGGGGCGTCAAGCGTGTCTCCCTGGAGCAGAACTACTTCGAGATCCTGTGCCGTGACAATGTCAAGCTCGTCGATACCTCTGCCGATCCGATCCGGGAGGTTACCAGTGACGCCATCGTCACCGCGGACGGTACCCGACACGAAGTCGATGTCATCGTGCTGGCCACCGGCTTCGACTCGGTCACCGGAGGCTTGACTGCCATCGATATTCGCGGCACCAGAAATGAGACCTTCGAGGAGGTGTTCCGCGGCGGCAGCCGTACAGCACTAGGCAAGGCGACAGTAGGCTTCCCGAATCTCCTGTACGTCTACGGACCCCAGAGCCCGAACGCATTCTGCAATGGTCCGACATGCGCCGAACTTGAAGGCGAACATCTGATCCAGATCGTCGAGCACATGCGGAACAACGGCTACACCCGTATCGAGGCCAAGCCGGAAGCCCAGCAATATTGGGGTGCGCATATCGCAGAGCTGACCTCGGCCACCCTGTTCCCGCTGGCCAAGTCTTGGTACATGGGCGCCAACGTGCCCGGCAAAACCGTCGAAATGCTCATGTATCCCGGCGGTCTTTCGGTATACCTCGAGATCCTCGAGAAGGCTGCTGCCGGTGGATATCAGGAGCAGTTCGAACTCGTCTGAACTCACCTGGCCAGCCACCCGATCGGAACCCGAGGGTAGACATGCTCATTCATGTCGTGACATTCACCTTCAAAGCCGTCCATCTCGACCAGTTAAATCGACGAATTCCAAAAGAATTTCGAATTTTTCGGCGACCAAATACCGTACTCGCGCAATGTCCGACACGGTATCGACCTCGGACAGCGACCGAACAACGTCAGCTACGCACTGGTTGCCCATTTCCAGGACGAAGCCGACTTCCAGCAGTATCTCGACCGCCCTCTCCGCAAGGAGCTGACCCAGTCCAGTACCTCAACCCGCACGGACTAAGGAGTTCACGCGATGGCTACCTACCAACCCACAGTATTCTCGACCGGGCATCAGTTTCTCGAGGCACCTCGCTGGCATGACGGAAAATTTTGGGCCAGCGACTTCTTCAGCGAACAGGTGCTCACCTTCGCCGAGGACGGCACCGCAACGCCGATAACCAAAGTGCCCGGTCGACCGTCCGGACTCGGTTTCCTACCCGACGGGACCCCCCTTGTCGTCTCGCAAAACGAGCGGTCGGTGTATCGCATCACCGCCGGCGGCAAGCTCGAGCAGTATGCCGACTTCAGCGCACTGGCTGGAGGGATCGGCAACGACCTGTATGTGTCACCGGCGGGCGACGCTTATGCCGGCAATTTCGGATTCGCGCTCGGTGAAGAGGATCCGAAGCCGACTCACCTCGTTCACATCCGGGCCGACGGCAGCGTCTCGCAGGTTCCTGGAGATCTGATCTTCCCCAACGGCTGCGCACGTACCCCCCGTGGCACCCTGCTGGTCGCGGAAACCTTCCCGCACCGCATCAGCGCGTTCGACATGGCGGAAGATGGCGGTCTGACCAACCACCGAGTATGGGCGCAGCTCGACGAATCGTTTCATCCCGATGGCATCGCCCTCGATAGTGACGGCGGCCTCTGGTTCGGGAACGCCTTGACCCTCGGCGCCGACAGTGGCTTCTATCGGGTCGTCGAAGGCGGCCAGATCACCGATAAGGTCGAGGTCACCGACACGTGGGCAGTGGCGTGCGCCTTCGGCGGAGAGAACCTCGACACCCTCTACCTCTGCTGCAACACAACAACGCTCGAAGAGTTTCACGAAGGACGCTCGACCGCTCATGTGGCCGTCGCGCAGGTCGGGCGCACCGGAGTTCCGGCGTCCATCTGAACGTGAGGAGACAGGCGTGAACACCACGATCGTCACAGAAGGCCGGGTTCATCGCGGGCGATCTTTTCGACCGTCGATGCCGCTCACGCCGACCCGCCCGAAGCCCTCTCGTCGGGTATCCGCCGACGCCGTCGCCCGATGTCTGCCCTCGAACACCGCCGGAGAAGCGCCGGATTTCCGTCCGGCCAGTCAGGCAACATCTCGATCCCGGACGTGGCGGATCAGGCTCCCACACCGGTCGCCGACGACGCTACAGAACGAGACGGCGGATGTGATGCCAGTTACTTTCGAGCGATACCCTTCGGTAACGTTCGCGGTGTCGCTACCATCAATTGCACACCGTTTACCACCTCGTCAGAGGTGATCGAGTGTGGATCATCCGGGTTCGTCCCGGTCCCACCGATGTCGAGCCCAGGCATCAAATGCACCGACACGACCTGCGGACGTGGTGCCCGCCGATCACAGTCCCGGACTCAGGTCTGTCGCTACCGCTACCCGACCGCCGCCTCCCGGGCATCAGAAGTGACACCGCGATGTGTCGAGGGGTCTTGTCGCACAACACCTTCGGATGAAAAGCACTACGCCGTGGTTGTTTCCCGGGAGGCGGCAACAAGCCCAGGCCCGCCAGCCACGCACGCTCCGCCCATACCGACGGATCGGCCCACCGGTCCCCTCCGAAAGAGACCCACCCCGCTGTGCCTGATCATTTCCACCACTCCCCCGACCGGGACTGGCAACACCGCGCGTCCTGCCGCGGCACCGACACCAACCTGTTCTTCTCCCCCGACGGTGAACGCGGCCACGACCGCGCCCGACGTGAGCGCGCCGCCAAACAGATCTGCCAGGACTGCCCCGTACTCGCACGGTGCCGAGCCCACGCCCTCACCGCCACCGAGACCTACGGCATCTGGGGTGGCATGTCCGAAACCGAGCGCACCCGCCACACCCGACGCACCCGCGTCCCGGCCCGCCACCGCGACGCCACACACGCTCCGGCACCACACCACCACCGCTCTCCCTGCTCGCGCACGTGACGAACACGACATCGATACCCCGGCACGGCTCCGCACCGGAACCTGCGAACGTCTCTCCACAAACCGGCCGACGGCACTCCTGAAGTCCCTATCGTCGACAACGGACGTTCTCCCGCAAAGGAGTGACCATGAGCGGATCGATCGAATCATCCCCGAACGACGAGGCCCGTGTGCTCGTCGTGATCCTCTCCGCGGTGGTGGCGGTCGTGGGTTCGATCATCGGCTCAGGGGCGCTGGTGGGAACCCCGATCTCCCAGGTCGCCGACGGCGCCCTCGCCGCCGACGCCACCGCAGTGGCCCCCGGCGGGCCCGCCTTCTCCATCTGGACCCTGATCTACCTCGGGTTCCTCGCGCTCGCGATCTGGCAGGCACTGCCCGCGCACCGCACCGATCCTCGGCAACGCCGCGCCGGGTGGTGGCTCGCCGCGGCGATGATCCTGAACGCGGCGTGGACAGTCTGCGTGCAGTTCGAACTGCTGTGGCTCAGCGTCCTGACCATTCTCGCGTTACTCGCAGTGCTGGTTGTCGTGTTCGACATCCTGACCAGCATGAAGCCGTCCAGTCGTGTCGAGGCGATCGTGGTCGACGCCACCGCGTTCGTGTACCTCGGATGGGTGTGTGTCGCGGTGGTCGCCAACATCGCCGCCGCCCTGGCCGCCGCCGAGATCGATCCGTTCGCTCTCGGGGCCGATACCTGGGCCGTGCTCGTCCTCACCGTAGTCGCCGTGGTCCTTGCCGTCGCCGGTCACGGACGCTTCACCGTCACAGCAGCCATCGTCTGGGGCTCGTATGGATCGCCGTCGCGCGGACCACTGGCGACGGTTCCACCTCACAGCCCGCCGCCATCGCCGCGCTGACGGCCGCCGCGCTGGCCATCGTCGCCACCGCGATCGCCCGGCTACCCCGCGCACGTTCCG
Source organism: Rhodococcus sp. IEGM 1305 (assembly GCF_030058635.1). Classification (NCBI taxonomy): domain Bacteria; kingdom Bacillati; phylum Actinomycetota; class Actinomycetes; order Mycobacteriales; family Nocardiaceae; genus Rhodococcus; species Rhodococcus sp. IEGM 1305. Next base: position 259,196 of record NZ_JASHKX010000001.1, on the reverse strand, counting down.
GCGAGCCCACGGTCACGAACCCGTAATCGCGTAGTGCTTGGCAGGTCGACCACGAGCGATCCGCAGTGGCCGACAGATTCCCCCGATCACACCCGTCCTGGCCGCCCACAACTGCGCCCGCATCTTCTCCTCGAAACACTGGTCTACCGACGCCGAACATGGAACGTCCCCGACGAGAACGAAGTCGTCCTGTGCGGAGGTCAACCAACCAGGGGACGATAACTCTCGAGCTCGAGAAGCGACCTCACGCATCCCGCTTCCGCCACGGCCGTCACCTCGTCGAGGTAGGCCAGGACGGGCCGGATCGGCGGCCGAGGTCGTGCCCGGGTCGCAGAACTGGACCTCCAGACGATCACCGGCCGTGGTCGCGTCCCTACTGACTGCACCGACATTCCAGTTGTACCGCGCAGTCCCGCTGTGCCGTTAATCGAGCCAGACTCGGCTGCGCGACCATGAGCGAACAGGCAGGCATCACGCTTGCGGCATTCGCCGAGCGCGCTCACGTACGACTCGAATCCAATTCCGGCTCCGCAGAGACGTTCTCGTCGGGCTCCGGTGCCGAGGCGAGCTTGCTCGGCCACCAGATCTTCTGCCCGATGTCGACGGTGAGGGCGGGCACCAGGAGTGACCGCACGAGGAGTGCGTCGAGGAGCACACCGAACGCCACGATGAAGGCGATCTGCGCGAGGAAGATCAGCGGGATGACGGCGAGCGCCGAGAAGGTCGCCGCCAGAACCACTCCCGCCGACGTGATCACTCCGCCGGTGACGGTCAGGCCGCGGAGCGCTCCCCGTCGCGTGCCGATGCGCCGGGCCTCTTCCCGGACCCGGGTCATGAGGAAGATGTTGTAGTCGATTCCGAGGGCGACGAGGAACACGAACGCGAACAGCGGGACGACGGGATCGGCACCCGGGAACCCGAAGATGCGCTCGAAGACCAACGACGAGATGCCCAGCGTCGCAGCGAAGGACAGGACCACCGTTCCCATCAGCAGCAGCGGCGCGAGTAGCGAACGCAGCAGCAGGCACAGGATCGCGAACACCACGAGGATCACGACGGGGATGATCAGGGTGCGGTCACGCGTCGACGTGGTCTTGGTGTCGAGGTCCGTGGCGGTGGTGCCGCCGACCAGGGCGTCGGCGCCGTCGATCGGGTGGACGGCGTCACGCAGGCGGATGATGGTGTCCTCGGCCGCGAGGGAATCGGCCGGATCGGTCAGGGTGGCTTCGATCGCCACCCGGCCGTCCACCACCAGTGGGTCCTGCGTGCCGGGGGCCGACAGAACGGTGATGTCGCCGACCCCGTCGATCCGGGCAGCGTCGGCTACCGCATCGCGGGAGCCCTCGTTCGCGATGATCACCGCCGGTGAACCGGAGCCGGCGTCGAAGTGATCGCCGAGAATCTGCTGGCCCGCAACGGAATCGACGTCGAGCAGGAACGTCTCCGACTCCGCGACCCCACTCGCCTCGAACTGGGGCATCAGGAGCGCGAAGAGCACCAGCACCAGGCTGGACGCCACCCAGAAACGGCGCGGGTGCGCACCGATTCGTGCCGCGAGCGCGGCCCAGAACTTGTGGTCGGCGGCCTCGTCCTTCTCGGCGTGCCGCGCGTCGAAGGCGGGCCTGCTCGGCCAGTACGCCGTCCGGCCGAGGAGCACGAGCACCGCGGGGAGGTACGTCATGGACGCGACGAAGGACGCCGCGATACCGATGGCCGCCACCGGCCCGAGTCCGCGGTTGGAGTTGAGATCGGACAGCAGCAGGCACAGCACGCCGGCGATGACGGTGCCCGCGGAGGCGGCGACGGGTTCGAGCGTCGCCCGCCACGCGGTCCGCATGGCACGGTACTTGTCCTGCTCGATCCGCAGTTCCTCGCGGTAGCGGGACACGAGCAGCAGTGCGTAGTCGGTCGCGGCACCGAAGACCAGGATGAACAGGATACCCTGGCTCTGACCGTTCAGCGCGATCACACCGGTGTCGGCGAGCAGGTACACGAGGAGACTCGACAGTCCCAGCGCGAAGACGGCGGAGGTGATCACCGCGAACGGGAGGATCGGGCTGCGGTAGACGACGATGAGGATGAGGATCACGACGACACCCGCCACCAGGAGCAGCAGTCCGTCGATTCCGGCGAACGCCGCGGACAGATCCGCGACCTGTCCGGCGGGCCCGGTGACGAGGACGGTGAGACCGTCCGGTGCGGCACCGAGCGCGTCCCGGAGTTCCGTGACGCTGTCGCCGACCTCGCCGGCGCTGTCGACGGGCACGAACATCTGCAGTGCCCGGCCGTCGGCGGACGGGATCGGCGGCGACACCTCGTCACCGAATCCTTCCGAACCGGCGAAGGAGTTCGCGGTGCGGGCGAGGAACTCGGTGTCGGACGCGGTGATCCCCGACGTCCGTTCGGCGACGACGATCGCCGGCACGAACTGCGTGTCGGTGAAGCCCTTCTGCAGCGCCGAGACCTCCGTGGCCTCGGCGGACGCGGGCAGGAACGACGTGCTGTCGTTCTGCTGGACCGAGGAAAGTTTGCCGGCGAACGGACCACCGAAACCGCCGACGGCCAGCCAGACGATCACCAGCAGGGCTGGCAGAATCCACCGCAGGCGACGAACCGGGCGCGGGCGGGCAGTTGTGGTCACGTGCTCTCCAATGCTGGACGGTTCGACGACCGGATGTCCGGATTGCGATGTTCCTATTTTGTTCAGCCTGCTGAGCAAATTGCAAATGGAGGCGAGGAAATGACGAGCGACGGCATGGACGAGTGGCCCACCGGACGGCTGTTGTCCACGGCTGCGCGGCTGGTCGAGCACTCGTGGGAGGACATTCTCCGGTCACAGAACATGACCCACGCCGGCCTCATCTGCCTGCACACGATCGCCGACCGGCCTGCCTCGCAGCGGGACATCGCGAAGGCCTCGCGGGTGACGGACCAGACCATCAGTCGCACCATCGACCGCCTCGAACGAGCCGGGTACGTCACCCGGGAAACCGACCCGCTCGACGAGCGGCGCAAGCGGGTCGCGATCACCGAGCCGGGTCGCGCGATCTACCGCCGCCTGCTGACCCTGGAGAAGGAGGATGCGGCCCTCACCGCCGCCGTCGGCGACGTGGGGCCGCTGCGCGAACAACTCCTCCTCCTCGTCCGGTCGCTGGGACTTCCGCCCCGGGACTGATCGTCGTCGTCACACGTTCGCAGGCAGGGCGATGACGACCTCCCGCTCGTTCCCCGGCAGATAATGGACCGTCACCACCCGGCCGACCTGAACGTGCCCGACGCTGCGCGGCGGCAGGAACTTCTCGACACGGGTGGTGAACGTCGTGCCGTCGGGCCGGGTGACCGCCAGCCCGAGTTCGACCTTCGAATTCCCGTTGCGGATCTCGCCGGGCACACTGAGCGACTGCACCACCGCCTGCGCGGGAACGCCGTGAGCCGCGATGTCGAGCTTGCCCGGGGTGGTGAGCCCCTGACGAATCATGGATCGGTTCAACGCGTCCTGCGCCGTCGACGTGTCGCCCGAGCGGTCGATCTCGACCTTGTCGGTGCGGCCCGGCAGGTAGCGGACGGGGAGAACGACACCCGGGCGGAAAAGAGCCAACTCGGTGAGCGGCACGATCATCCTGGCGTGCGATTCGAAGGTCTCGCCGTCGGCGCCCTCGACGCCGAGGTCGATCCGGACTTCCGGTTGATCGTTCAGCGTCATGCCGGTCTGGCGCACCGACCGCACCGTCCCGATCCCGACGGCGCCCTGCCGGAACGCGGCACTGTTGCGCCCGGTGAACGCCGCCAGCACGCTGTCGCCGGTGAGGGCGAAACAGACCACGACCACGCTGACCGCGACGATCGGCCAGATCATCTGCGGGCCGACCCACGACAGGGCGTCGATTCCGTAGTTCGACCGTCCCCGATCGCCGAGGCCGTACCACAGGTAGTAGCCGACCGACCCGACGAGAAACACCAGGGCGGCGGTACGCACGATCTTCTTCACGATGAGTCCTCTCCGTGCCTGAACTTGGGGGGGAAGAACGGGTGGGACGCGCGCGAACTCGACTGCCGCGACTCCGCGCGCGTCCCGGGTGAGCCGGCTCAGCCGCCCACGACGGTCGAGCATGCGAACGTGATGTCGAACTTCGACGAACTCGGCGCGGTCGGGTTGCTCATGTCGGGCGCGCCGACGCCTTCGCCGCTGATCGTGTAGGTGTCGCCGTCCTTCACGACGGTCGCGGATCCGCCGGGCATTCCCTGCCCGAAGCCGAGGGCGTACGGGAGGCCGTTCGACCCGCCCTTGCTGCCCGCGATTCCGACGGCCTGCACGGTGTCCGCGCCGGTGATGGTCGCGGAGACCGCCAGGTCGCCGTACGTCGCATTGGCGGTGTCTGCCAGCGCCAACGCGAGGGTGTCGCCGTGCTTGGCGCAGGTGGCGTCGAAGTCGGCTTCCAGTGCCTTTCCGTCGACCGCGGCCGAGGACGCGCCCGCCGGGTTCGCGGCGGCCGGGGACTGTTCGGAGCTTCCGCCGCCGGAGCTGCTGTCACCGGTGTCGCTGCAGCCCGAGACGAGCAGGGCGACAGCGGCCGCCGCCACGATGCCGGCGGTGTAGACGCGCTTCTGAGTCCGAACGATCTTGTTCATGATCCGTCCTTCACGTTTCGTGAGGGGCGCTCGGCGCCCGTCGTCGATTCCTTCGGCTCGCGGACTGGAGCCGATGTGAGAAAGGTAGGAACGTCTCGCGCCCTACCGATCCCAGATTTGTCGCCCCGTCGACCGGGCATCCCTGCGGTAGCCTGCTCGAATGCGGACGGCATCGAGGAGCTCAGTGGCTGCTCGGCGACCGCGAGCGATGGTCCTCGACGAGGTGTGGCGCGAGCTGGACGGGGTCGAACCGCTCAGTGGGCCGGACGGCGGACCCCTGAGCCGCACCGTGAAACTGATCCTCGATCCGCTGGTCATCCGCCCGGTGCAGAACCCGCTGTGCGCCGGTCCGATCGTCACGGCCGACGGGGCGCAGTTGCTCGCCACCCGGGTGCACGCCTCCGCCGACGTGCTCCGCGCCACCGCCGCCTGGTTCACGCTGCTCAAACGGGTTCGCCGGGCGCTGCGCATCACGGACGGCAATCCCCAGGACCTGTATTTCCAGCGCTGTTTCGAACTCGCGACCGGTTCGGGCACCCCCGACCCGCTCCGGAGCGAATCCGTCGCCGAGGACACGTTGCGCGACGTGCACGATGTCGCCGCAGGCCGCACCACTCAGGCGTTGAAGGCCCACGTCACCGACCCGGAACGGGCACGCGAGCTGAACGCCCTGATCGACGTCGCGTGGGGCCGCCGACCGCTGTCGGGCGCGGCCACCGTCGACCACGCCGACGCGATCGACGTGGTACTCGACGCGTGTCCCGGCGCGCGCCTGGACCAGGACGGCGACGACGGACGGCAGGCACTCGACAGCCTGGTCGCCGGCCACGCAGGAACCCACCGCGGGATCGCGCTCTGGGCAACCGAGGTCTCGGCCCACCGGCTCGGGCTGACGGCGCATCCCGTGCCCGCGCCGCCACGTCTGGGAGCGTCGGCGTCCACCTCGACCCTCGGGCTCCCGTTCGACCGGTCGGTCTACGAACGCGTCTTCACGGTGCTCCGCGCGTCGACCGACCGTGCGGAGCTGCCACCGATCCGCGAACTGGTCACCACCGAGATCGCCCGAAGTTGCTCGCCCTGGGCGCTTCTCGACGAATCCCTGCGGGTTGCGGCGACGACGGGCGCCGCGCTGGCGACCGGTCTCCGTCCGATCGGTACCGCGCCCTCTCCTGCGGGCACGGACACCACCGCCGTCCGGGTGATCAACGGCCGCTGGCAACGGGAGGCGTACGTCCTGCAGGCACGCCGCCTCACGGTGAGCGCCGACGCCGCGTCGCTGCCCGAAGCGAATCCGCTGACGGCCATCGCCGCCGAACTCCTCGAGCCGTGGCGCCCCTACCTCCGTCGCCTGTGGGTCCGCCTCCACGGCCGCGACGTGCGCGAGTTCTCGGTCCACGAACCGGACGAGGTCTGGGACCTCCTCGACGGGGTGGCACGATCGGTGATCCTCGACCACCGTATGCGGGTCAAGCAGGCGCTCAGTGCAATTCCCATGACGGATGCGGCGGGCGCTCCCGAATCGAGGGCGAGTTGACCCCCGGCAGGGTGCGGATCGAGCGCGCGCCCGACGGGGTATGGGTCATCGCCCCCGACGACGCACCGAGTGTCCTGGACGACGCCGCGGGCATCGACGTGGCAGTGTTGGAAGTGCTGGGTGGGCACCTGTCGTGGAGTGTGCTCACGGAACACACGGTCCCGGTCGCGGTGCTCGACGACGTCGCGTCGGCGCAGAACTGGGTGTGGGCCGTGTTCGGCGAGGAAGTCGCGCTCGCCGTTGCCGCCGGCTCCGGGCGCGACGTCACGGTCGAGCCGGCGCGACCGCGGGTGGCCGCCGGTGCGAGGCGACTCGCGTACGCGCACTGGGCTGCGCGGTGGTGGCCGGCCTCGACGATCGACGCCATCCCCCCGCTCGACGAGGGGCTGTTGCACGGCGAGATCGCCACCCTCGTCGAGGAATGCGATCTACTCGTCGACGGAGACGACGCTGTCGTGCCGACGGGCCCGGCGCCCGCCGACCGGCCCCGCCGGGCAGACGACTACGCCCTCGCGGCCGGCGCGGCGGTCGCGACGCTGCCGAGCACGCTCGTCCTGGCGCGGGGTACCACCGGATCCGACTGGCGTCGGTACCCACCCGGGCTCGTCGACGCGTCCGAGCGTGCGGTGTCGTGGGAGGTGGTGCGCGCCGCCGGGAACACGACCGTGCGGGTGAGTGCGGTTGCGGCACCGGGCCTTTCCCAACCCGTGCCGGCGCATGTGCGTCCACACGCGCTGATCGGCACCGCATCGGGCACCGCTGACGTCGCGCTGCAGCTGTCGGGGGATGTGTGGTCCGGCGAGTCGGCCGCACCACCGGGCTCGGAATCGGGGGTGTCCGTGGACGTGTACCTGCCCGGGTTCGGCGTGAACGGTCAGGCCGACGACGGAGGCCCGGAGGCCCGGGAGCGCGTTCGGGCCCTGGTCCGCGGGCGGCTGCGCCGGGCTTCGGAGACGGCACCCGACGACGGGCCGGATGCGTCCCTGCTCGCCGAGATAGCCGCGGCCGCCTCGGATTCGGACTTCTGACGTGGGAGAACAGATGGGGCGTGACCTCCTCGCGGCCGGCGCGGCAGCGTACTCCCGCGGAGACGTCGCCGAGGCACTCCGGACGTTCGAGCGGGTCGCCCGCTCGACCACCGGCGATCTGCGGACGAGCGCGATCATCAACGCGGCCAGCATGTCCGACGAGCTGGGCGATCACACGAAGGCCGTCGACCTCTACCGGGAAGCCCTCGCGGAGATGCCGGCCGACGCGATCCGGATGCGTCCCGCGGCGCTGGTCAACCTGTCGCAGGCCTTGCAGCACCTCGGCGACCTCGACGGCGCGCAGGACGCGCTCGAGCAGGCGCGGGGGCTGCTCGCGGCAGCCGACGATCAGGGCGACCTGCGCGTCGCGTGCCTGCTGTCACTGACCGCGGTCGCGATGCACCGGCAGCAGTGGGCGCACGCGGCCGACATCGCCACCGAGTCCCTCGACGCGGCGGTGCGTTTCACCCCCGAGCTGGCGGGACACCCGCTCATGAACCTGGCCGCCATCCATTTCGAGACCGGGCGCTTCGACCTCTCCGACGACTTCGCCGGGCAGGCGCTCGAGGCGTTCGAGACCGCGGGCGACGTCAACGCGGTCGCCGAAACGCAGCAGAACCTGGGCATCATGCACGTCCGCTCTGGGCGATCCGACGATGCGGAACCGCTGGTGCTGTCGAGCCAGACGTACTTCGAGCGCGCCGGGATCGGCCACCGGGCGGGGATCGGATCGAAGGTGCTCGCCTTTCTCGCCGAGGGCCGGGGCGACACCGAACGCGCGGCGACGCTCTATCGCCGCAGCCTCGACTACTTCCGGACTTCCGGAGCGGTACTCGACGCCGCGGACGTTCAGACCCGCCTCGCCACCGTCGCCTTCGGCGAAGGGCGACCCGACGAGGGAGAGACACTGCTCGCCGCCGCGTTCGACACGTACCGCGCGCTGGGGCTCGGGCTGCACTGCGCGCAGGTCGACTTCTGGCACGCAGCCCTCCTCGAGTCCGCCCTCGCGGCCTCCGAAACTCCCGACAGCGCGGTGCCGGCACGAGCCACCGCGCTCGCGGTGCCCGCGGCGATCGCCATCGACGCCGTGCGGTACACACTCCCGAACGGGCGTCAGCGCGAGCAGTGGAACCGCGAGATCGCCGATCCGGCGATGCAATTGGCGTTCCGGCTCGCGTACGCCTCGGGTGACGCGCGCCTGGTGGCCGATCTCGTCGAGGCGCAGTGCGCGGGGACGACGGTGGACGTCGGCCGGGCCGGGCACCGCATCCCGGCGCGGCTCCCCCTGCAGTTGCCGGACCTTCCCCCGGCAGGCACGACCGACACCGAGGGGTCGTTCCTGCTCGGCGCCGCACTGGCCGGAGTCGCGGCCGGCGCCGGTCTGCCGGTGCCCCTTCCCCCACGGCTCGCCTTGACGTCGGATGGGCGAATTGCGCTGGACAACTCGATCGCGGTCGCCGAGGAACGCTACCGACGCGCGGTCCGGGACAGCCGGGTAGTGCCTGCATGGTGACCTCTCCCAGGTGTCACGGTCGTCACACTGCACGTCCGGGGACCACCTCGGGTGGTGCGGGGGGAGTGCGGCACTGACCTGCAGCGCTGCCGATTCGGCGACCATTGATAGCCCCACCCAATCTATGGAATAGGTCTCATAGATTGGACCTATTCCAATGTGCTGGATAGCCTCGTCGCTGTCGGCTTCCCCGTCTCCACCGAATAGAGGTTTCCATGGCCCTGATCAACACGCAGATCAAGCCCTTCGCCGCGAACGCTTTCAAGGACGGCGCGTTCATCACCGTGTCCGCGGACGACATCAAGGACAAGTGGGCGGTCTTCTACTTCTACCCGGCCGACTTCACCTTCGTCTGCCCGACGGAACTCGGCGACCTCGCCGACCACCACGAGGAACTGCAGCGCCTCGGCGTCGAGGTCTTCTCGGTGTCCACCGACACGCACTTCACGCACAAGGCATGGCACGGATCGTCCGACACCATCGGCAAGATCAAGTACGCCATGATCGGTGACCCGACCCAGGAGATCAGCAGGAACTTCGAGGTCCTCCGCGAGAACGAAGGATTGGCCGACCGCGGCACCTTCCTCGTCGACCCCGACGGTGTCATCCAGTTCACCGAGGTCACCGCAGAAGGCATCGGGCGCAATGCCGCCGAGCTGGTTCGCAAGGTCAAGGCCGCTCAGTACGTCCGGTCGCACCCGGGCGAGGTCTGCCCGGCCAAGTGGGAAGAGGGCGAAGAGACCCTCGCCCCGTCGCTCGATCTCGTCGGCAAGATCTGACGCAGCCCAGTCGTACCGCAGGCACGGGCTCAGGTTTCCTGAGCCCGTGCGGGCGGTTCCCGGTGCTCAGCTCCCGTGGGGGCAATCGGTGTCGCACCAACACCTTCCGGACCACCTGAACCAGAATTTTCCGGTTTCCGATCCCCTTGTCCTCCCGACCGATGGAGTAGATCCTCATGCTCGAAGCCTCGCTTGCCGGCCAACTGAAGTCCCTGCTCGAAAAGCTGACCCTGCCGATCGAGCTCGTGTCCTCACTCGACGACGGACCCAAGTCGGTCGAACTCGCCGAACTGCTCACCCAGATCGCGGCGATGTCGGAGAAGATCACCTACGAACGCCGCGACGACGACACGCGACGCCCGTCGTTCGCGGTCCGCCGCAGCGGAACCGACATCGAGGTCCGCTTCGCGGGCATCCCGCTCGGCCACGAGTTCACCTCGCTCGCACTCGCTTTGCTCCAGGTCGGCGGCCACCCGTCGAAGGAGGCTCCCGAACTGCTCGAGCAGGTCCGTGACCTCGACGGCGACTTCCACTTCGAGACCTACTTCTCGCTGTCCTGCCAGAACTGCCCCGACGTGGTGCAGGCCCTGAATCTGATGTGCGTGCTCAATCCGCGCATCAGCCACGTCGCGATCGACGGCGCCCTGTTCCAGGACGAGGTCGACGGCCGCCAGATCATGGCGGTCCCGACGGTCTTCCTCAACGGCGAACTCTTCGGCTCCGGCCGGATGAGCCTGGAGGAAATCGCCGGCAAGCTCGACGTCGGTGCCGCCGACCGCGCCGCCGCCGCGATCGCGCAGAAGGATCCGTTCGACGTGCTCGTCGTCGGAGGCGGCCCGTCCGGCGCCGCGGCCGCGGTGTACGCCGCGCGCAAGGGAATTCGCACCGGCATCGCCGCCGAGCGCTTCGGCGGTCAGGTGCTCGACACCATGGCAATCGAGAACTTCATCTCCGTTCCCTACACCGAGGGACCCCAGTTCGGGTCGGCGCTCGAGAATCACGTCCGTCAGTACGGCGTCGACATCATGAACACGCAGCGGGCCGCGAAGCTCGTCCCTGCCGCCACCGAGAACGGTCTCGTCGAGATCGAACTGGAAAGCGGTGCTTCTCTTCTCGCGCGCACCGTTATCCTGTCGACGGGTGCGCGGTGGCGTTCGATGAACGTGCCCGGCGAGGACGCGTACCGGAACAAGGGTGTGACCTACTGCCCGCACTGCGACGGACCGCTGTTCAAGGGCAAGCGCGTCGCCGTGATCGGTGGCGGCAACTCCGGCGTCGAGGCCGCAATCGATCTCGCGGGACTCGTCGAACACGTCACCCTCGTCGAGTTCGACTCGGTGCTCCGCGCCGACGAGGTGCTGCAGCGCAAGCTGCGCAGCCTCCCGAACGCCGACATCCTCCTGAGCACGCTCACGACGGAGGTCCTCGGGGACGGCAACAAGGTCACCGGCCTGACCTACCAGGACCGCACGACCGACACCTCGCACACGCTCGACATCGAGGGTGTCTTCGTCCAGATCGGCCTCCTGCCCAACACCGAGTGGCTGGCCGGGTCGGTCGAGTTGTCCGACCGCGGCGAGATCGCGATCGACGACCGCGGCCAGACGTCGGTGCCCGGCGTGTTCGCTGCCGGCGACTGCACCACCGTGCCGTACAAGCAGATCGTGATCGCCGCCGGTGCCGGAGCAACGGCAGCGCTGAGCGCATTCGATCGGCTCATCCGGACGGGCGTACCCGCCGAGGAGTCCACCGCCGCAACGGTCGCGTAGTTCGGCCGAGGTCGACGAGCCGTGCCTGCACGTCAGGCACGGCTTTCGGCTTTCGGATCGACCCGGGTGCCGGTACTCGCGCCACAACCTGGGTGGGTAGGGAATGCTGGGACGGTGCCGACTCATCCGTGTCACCCACCGACCGCGATCGTCCGGATGGCCGACGCCGGGGATCTGTACACGTCGTGGCGGTGGACCCACGACTCGCACCCCGGCGGTGTCGGCGTCGCACCCGCCGCGCAGGTGGATGCGGCCCTTGCCGCGCTGGCCCGGGCTCTGCCCGACCTCACCGATCCGGAGGGACTGCACCACGCGCTGACGGCGGGCGGCTTCTCCGCCTACGAGTCGGAGCATGATCTGGCTCAGCTCCTTTCACGCACATTTCTTCCATTCGGCCTTGCGCAGCAACTGCACGAGCTGCTCACCCGCGGTGTGCGGCCGCACCTCCGGCTCCAACCGTCGCCCCGCGTCGCGCAGGTGCCGTGGGAACTGATCGCACCCGACGCCGGGCTGCGTCTCGTCGACATCGCGGATGTCAGCCTGCTGGCTCCGCTCAGCATCGTCCACTCGCCCGGCCGGCCGGTTCGAACGTGGACGCACACCCGGCAACTCCCCGTCGTCGCGGTGCTCGACCCGCGGGTGCCGGGCTTCCGTGCGGATTCGGAACTCGGCTCGGTCCTGGGGCGGATGGCCGCGGACAGTCCGCTGTCGCAGCGGGTCGCGACGTACGCCGGCGAGGGCCGGCTGCTCCCCGAAGTGGACGGACCGACGGACTGCTTCCGCCGTGAAGACGTGGACCGGGAGTGGCTCGGCGCAGCGTTGCGTGAGGGTGCGGGCCGGCTGATGTATGTCGGTCACGTCACCGCGGCGGCACCCGAATCCGGTCAGAGCGAGCACGCCGAACTGCACCTCGCCTGCGCCGCGGACTCCGTCGGGTTCGCGGAGCCGACCCGTGCTCACCGGCCGTTGTCCGCGAAGGACCTCCTGCTGGGCACGCACACGCTCACGGCCGAGCCGATCCGCGGCGCGGAGTTGTGGCCGATCCCGAGCAGGGTGGCGCTGATCGCCTGCGAGAGCGGTGGCGACCTGCGGTTCAGCGAGGCGCTCGGGCTGGTCTCCGCGATGATCGCCGGCGGGGCGGAACTCGTCACGGCCAGCCGCTGGGCCCTGCCCACGGACCTCGCGTTCCAGCGCATCGCCGGCACCGCAGCACACGCGCGTCCGCTGCAGGACGCCATCTGCTCGATCGACGCCGCGCACGAACTGCCCGACGCGGTCGGCGCGCTCTGCGACTGGCAACGCGAGCGGGTGGCCGCCTGGCGGGACGAGCGGACGATCGAGCACTCACCGGTGTTGTGGGCGGCGTTCGCGACGGTCTCCACCCACTGATCCGCCTCGGCCGTCCGTTCCCCACATCGTGTCGGCCGGTCGTTGTACCGTCGTTGCTGTCGGTTCCGGCACGAAGAAGGAGCATGTCCCATGACCTCTCGGCTCAACCCCTACATCAGCTTCGACGGCAACGCGCGGCAGGCAATGGAGTTCTACAAGGACGTCTTCGGAGGCACCCTTGCGTTGAACACGTTCGGTGAATACGGTGCGCCGGAAGGCGAAGGCGCCGACAAGATCATGCACGCCATGCTCGAGTCGGACACCGGCTACACGCTCATGGGTGCAGACACCCCGCCCGGTATGGAACACAACCCGGGAACCAACATCGCGGTGAGCCTGAGCGGAGACGACGGCGACGAACTCCGCGGCTACTGGGCCAAACTCGCCGACGGCGGATCCGTGTCCGTGCCCCTGGAGAAGCAGATGTGGGGAGACGAATTCGGCGCCTGTACCGACAAGTTCGGCATTTCATGGATGGTCAACATCGCCGGCACACCGGGCTGATCGCAGCGCCGGGTAGTCCTGCAGATCGATGTCGGTAGCGAAGGAGTCGGTCAGCTTCATCATCAGGCCGAACAGGAACGTGGACTTGAACGTCCAGTTGCGCAGTCTGATTCGAGTAGCCGATTTCGGCGCGAGAAACGGTCCGGCACTTCCCTTGCGGGCGATCTTCGCGTACCCGAGCATCTTTTCGTTGTAGCGTCCGAACCCCACGCGGTGGTCGCCGTCGGCGGCGGCGAGCTCACCCGCCAGGACGTACGCACCCACGAGGGCGAGGCCGGTCCCGAAGCCGCCCAGCGCATTTCCGTACGCGGCATCACCGACCAGGGCCACGCGGCCGGCGGTGTAGGTATCGGCCTCGACCCTCGCGATCGAGTCGAGGTAGAAGTCGGGCGCGTCGTCCAGGTGCGCGAGTAGCCGGGGCACGCGCCACCCCGCATCGGCATACGCGGCGGTCAGCATTCGTTTCTGCTGGGTGATGTCGGCGCGGTCGTACTCGATCCGATCGGAGGCGAAGACGAACAATTCCGGAGCCTTCGGTCCGCCGACGACGGCCATCCGTCCCGGCTCGTTGTACATCAGTCCCGTCCCGCGTTCCCGGTCCGGCGAGGCGTCACTCGCCGAGCCGGTGGTCCCGACGACGGCGTAGTAGTAGCCGAGGTATCGGACGAACTCGTCCTCCGGCCCGAACCGGTGGCGGCGGACGGCCGAGTGGATGCCGTCGGCGCCGAACACCAGGTCGAACCGGCGTGCGTCCGACTTCTCGAACGTGACCTCGACACCCGAGTCCGTGTCGACCAGTGCGGTGACGGAATCGCCGAAGAGGTACTCGCACGAATCCGCGGTGCGCCGGTAGAGGATCTCGGTGAGGTCGCCCCGCGCGATCTCGATGTCGCCGCCGACGAATTCCCCGGGGATGGTCGCCAGGTGCCTGTCGCGTTCGTCGACGATCAGGAGGTCGGTTTTCCCGGTCTGCCTGCGGCGCACGTCGTCGAGGATTCCCATCCTCTCCAACACTTTTCGGTGAACCTCCCCCTTGAAGTCGACGGCCTGGCCGCCGAGCCGAAGGTCGGGTGCCCGCTCGACGACGGTGACGGTGTATCCGCAGCGGCTGAGCCAGAATGCCAGTGCCGGACCGGCGATGCTTGCACCCGAGATCAGGACGGTTCTGTTCGGCATGGGAGCCTCCGCGGAGTAATTGTGTCTGACGGACACAAATCAGTGTATGGTAGATACTATTCCGGATCAAGAGTCGTCCGGAGGAGCGCAGATGGTCACCCAGCCCCGTACCGCCGAGCTGCTGTGGGGATCGCCGGAGAGACCGAAGCGGGGACCGAAACCTGCGCTGAGCCTCGAGCAGATCGTCGCCAACGCGATCTCGATGGCGGATGCCGAGGGCCTCGCCACACTGTCGATGCAACGCCTCGCGGAGGACCTCGGGTTCACCAAGATGTCCCTCTACCGCTACACCCCCGGCAAGGCGGAGTTGACCGCCCTCATGCTCGATGCCGCTCTCGGACCCGCGCCCGACCTGTCCGAGATCGACGGCGGCTGGCGCGCTGTGCTCCACGAGTGGGCTCTCCGGATGTGGGCGGGCCTGCGGCGGCATCCGTGGGTGGTGGACGTCGCGGTCGGTCCGCGAGTGATGGGCCCGAACGAACTGGACTGGCTCGAAACCGGCCTCGACGCACTGCGCGACACGGGACTCACCGGCGGGGAACGCCTCGACGCGGTGGCCCTGATCACCGGTCACGTGCGCAGCCTCGCTCAGCAGACGACGGCACCCGGCGCCGAAACCGACACACCCGAGAAGTCCCTGAACGCGATCATGACGGGAATCGTCGCCGACCACGCCGACCGCTACCCCCAGGTGACGGCCGCGTTCGCGTCGGCCAGTGCCACCTCCGGGCAGGACGACGCGCTCGAATTCGGCCTGGCCCGCATCTTCGACGGACTCGCCGCCCTCGTCGCGGCCCGCGCCGGATGACACCCATTCCGCTTGCGGCTCGGCGCTCCCAACGTCATGGGTAGACCACGTCGGAACCCTATCGAGGAGACATCATGACGATCGACCGAGGACTACTGGCACTGCTCGAGGCCAAGCCGGGCAAGGGCGAAGAACTCGCCGCGTTCCTGGAGCAGGGACGCGCCCTGGCGGCAGAAGAACGGGGGCACCGTCACCTGGTACGCGTTCAAGGTCAGCGACACCACGTACGGCATCTTCGACACGTTCGAGAACGAGGAAGGCCGGCAGGCGCACCTGACCGGAGCCATCCCCCAGGCACTGGGCGAGGTCGGCCCTGAACTGCTCGCCACCGACCCGATATTCGTCCCGTCGACGTCATCGCCGTCAAGTAGGCACACCCCGTCGAGCACGGTTTACCTCCATCTCCCGTCGGGCACCCGACTACGGACATCGACCGACGAGAGGTGTGGTTCCCAGTGCGAGCAGTCACGTGGCAAGGCAAACGAAAGGTCAGCGTCGACACCGTCGCCGATCCGAAGATCGAACACCCGACCGACGCCATCATCAAGGTCACGACAACGAACATCTGCGGTTCCGATCTGCACCTGTACGAAACGCTCGGCCCGTTCATGGGAGAAGGGGACATCCTCGGCCACGAACCGATGGGGATCGTCGAGGAGGTCGGGACGGCGGCGGGCGACCTGAAGGTCGGCGACCGCGTCGTGATCCCGTTCCAGATCTCGTGCGGCGACTGCTTCATGTGCAACTTGCAGCTGTACACGCAGTGTGAGACGACGCAGGTTCGCGAGCAGGGCATGGGAGCGGCATTGTTCGGTTTCTCCAAGCTCTACGGCGAAGTGCCGGGAGGACAAGCCGAGTACCTGCGTGTTCCGCAAGCCCAGTTCACCCGCATCAAAGTGCCCGAGGGCCCGCCGGATTCCCGTTTCGTCTATCTGTCCGATGTGCTGCCCACGGCGTGGCAATCCGTCGAGTACGCCTCGATCCCCGAGGGCGGGTCGGTCACCGTTCTCGGCCTCGGCCCGATCGGAGACATGGCGGCGCGCATCGCCCACCGCAAGGGTGCACGGGTCATCGCGGTCGACAACGTCCCCGAACGTCTCGCTCGCGCGAAGTCCCGGGGCATCGAAACCCTGGACCTGGACCAGCACGGCGGCGATCTCGCCGACGTCATCCGCGACGCAACCGACGGTCGTGGCACCGACTCGGTGATCGACGCGGTCGGCATGGAGGCGCACGGTTCACCGATCGGCAAGCTCGCCCAGCAGATCGTCGGGTACCTCCCCGATGCGGTCGCGGCGCCGCTCATGCAGAAGGCGGGTGTCGACCGTCTCGGCGCGCTGTATTCGGCGATCGACATCGTTCGCCGCGGAGGCACCATTTCCATCATCGGCGTCTACGGCGGCATGGCCGACCCGATTCCCATGCTCACCTTGTTCGACAAGCAGATTCAGCTGCGCATGGGCCAGGCCAACATCAAGAAGTGGGTCGACGACATCATGCCGCTCCTCGGCGACGACGACCCGCTCGGCGTCGACACCTTCGCCACTCACGAACTCCCCCTCGAACAGGCACCCCACGCCTACGAGATCTTCCAGAAGAAGCAGGACGGGGCGGTGAAGATCCAGCTCAAACCCTGAACGACGCAGACGCAAGCGGCGGTGGCCGGGATCCCGTGACGGGTGGCCCGGCCACCGCCGCCGTTTTGCGCAAACCGGATAGACCGTCGCGCGAGCATCCCCCTGACCAGCACGGATACGTCGAAATCCACGTCCCACTCTCGGCGTGTAGCGGATTGCCCAGCGCAGTGACGCCCCTCACACTTGTAAGCAAGGAAACCTGATATTCAGCGATCAGCTGTCGCAGGTCTTGCGTACGACCCGGCCGCATCGAGGCGGCCGCCGAACGAGGAGCAGTCAAGAATGACGCGAACCCTTCCCCCTGGCGTTTCCGACGAGCGATTCGACGCGGCGCTCCAGCGCTTCCGCGACGTCGTGGGTGACAAGTGGGTCCTGTCGACCGCAGACGAACTCGAAGCGTTCCGCGACCCGTACCCGGTCGGCGCCGCCGAGGCCAACATGCCGTCGGCCGTCGTCTCACCGGAGTCGACCGAGCAGGTCCAGGACATCGTCCGGATCGCCAACGAGTACGCCATCCCCCTCTCCCCGGTCTCGACCGGAAAGAACAACGGTTACGGCGGCGCCGCCCCGAGGCTGTCGGGTTCGGTGATCGTCAAGACCGGCGAGCGGATGAACCGAATCCTCGAAGTCAACGAGAAGTACGGTTACGCACTGCTCGAACCCGGGGTCACCTACTTCGACCTCTACGAGTACCTGCAGAGCCACGATTCCGGACTGATGCTCGACTGCCCCGATCTGGGATGGGGCAGCGTGGTCGGTAACACTCTGGACCGCGGCGTCGGGTACACCCCGTACGGCGATCACTTCATGTGGCAGACAGGACTGGAAGTAGTTCTGCCCCAAGGTGATGTGATGCGCACCGGCATGGGCGCACTGCCCGGCAGCGACGCGTGGCAACTGTTCCCCTACGGGTTCGGCCCCTTCCCGGACGGCATGTTCACCCAGTCGAATCTCGGGATCGTCACCAAGATGGGGATCGCCCTGATGCAGCGGCCGCCCGCGTCGCAGTCGTTCCTGATCACGTTCGACAAGGAGGAGGATCTCGAGCAGATCGTCGACATCATGCTGCCGCTGCGCATCAATATGGCTCCGCTGCAGAATGTTCCGGTGCTGCGCAACATCTTCATGGACGCGGCCGCGGTGTCGAAGCGCACCGAGTGGTTCGATGGCGACGGGCCGATGCCGGCCGAGGCGATCGAGAGGATGAAGAAGGATCTCGATCTCGGGTTCTGGAACTTCTACGGCACCCTGTACGGACCTCCGCCGCTGATCGAGATGTACTACGGGATGATCAAGGAGGCGTTCGGCAAGATTCCCGGTGCCCGCTTCTTCACACACGAGGAACGCGACGACCGCGGTGGACATGTGTTGCAGGACAGGCACAAGATCAACAACGGCATCCCCAGCCTGGACGAACTGCAACTCCTGGACTGGGTGCCCAACGGCGGGCACATCGGATTCTCCCCGGTGTCGGCGCCGGACGGTCGCGAGGCGATGAAGCAGTTCGAGATGGTGCGCGCTCGCGCCGACGAGTACGCCAAGGACTACGCGGCGCAATTCATCATCGGGCTCCGCGAGATGCACCACGTGTGCCTGTTCATCTACGACACGGCGATCCCCGATGCTCGTGAGGAAATCCTGCAGATGACGAAGGTCCTCGTCCGCGAGGCCGCCGAAGCCGGTTACGGCGAATACCGCACCCACAACGCCCTGATGGACGACGTGATGGCGACGTTCGACTGGGGCGACGGTGCGCTGCTGAAGTTCCACGAGAAGATCAAGGACGCCCTCGACCCCAACGGCATCATCGCGCCCGGCAAGTCCGGTGTGTGGCCGCAGCGGTTCCGTGGCCAGAACCTCTGACACGCCACGCGCCTCAGTGCGCGGGCGTCTCGGCCAGGGCGATGCGGCAGCGGCCGAGGTAACCGCGGAACGCCTCGCGCTGACGAACACTCATGTCGGCGAGCATCTGTTCCTCCAGCCCGCAGATGCTCGTGTCGTACTCGGCGAGAAGGTCCAGGGCCTCCGGGGTGAGGCTGGTGAGCATGCGGCGACGATTGGCGGGGTCGACGCGCCTGGTCACCAGTCCGCGGCGCTCCAGCGCGGAGAGCATCTCGCCCATCGTCTGCGCGGTGACGAAGGAGTTTCGTGCCAGTTCGGCGGACGACAACCCGTCGCGCCGGCGCAGGACGGTCAGCGCCGTGTACTGCAGCGCGGTGATGCCCATCGGCCGCAGCAGGGCATCCATGTGGGATCGGATCGCCAGTTCGACCTGCTTGATCGCGTACAGCAGGGTCGGCGAGGAGTCGTGCGCGTACTCCCCGTCGAGCGGTGTCTCGTCGATCTCGTCCGGAAGGTCCACCGTCATCGTCCACTTCTCCCCGCGCCTCGAGCTCGAGGCCCACGAACTCGGACCTCAGGTTTCCTGACTATCTTAGGTCGCCCGAGCCGGGTTCGACCGCAACAACGAACACAAGGAACCCTGCCGAATACGGTCGGCAGCTCACACGAAGCGAAGGCAGCGACATGACAGTCACCGACGACACCGCCGTCATCACCCGCCCGCAGATCGGGCCACGCCAGCTGTTCATCGACGGGCAGTGGCGCGAGGCCGGTGCCGGGGAACGATTCGAGATCGTCGACCCCTCCACCGGGAAGCCCGTCACCACCGTCGCCGAGGCAGACGCGGACGATCTCGACTCCGCCGTACGCGCCGCACGTGCCGCGTTCGACGACGGCCGCTGGTCGGGACTGCCGGGCCGCGAACGGGCCCGGATCCTGCTCCGCGTCGCGGCGCTGGTCCGCGAACGGGCCGACGAGATCGTCGCCGTCGAGAGCGTCGACGTCGGCAAACCCGTCTCCCTGTGCCGACCGGTCGACGTAATGACCACCGCCGAGCAGTACGAGTACTGCGCCGCGCTCGCGCAGACCGCGGGCGGCTCGAACCGGGAGACTCCACTCGACGCCCACGCCTACACTCGCCGCGAACCCCTCGGTGTCGTCGGCGCCATCACCCCGTTCAACTTCCCGCTCATCCTCAGTACGTCGAAGATCGCACCCGCCCTCGCGGCCGGGAACACCGTCGTCCACAAGCCCGCAGAGGACACTCCGCTCAGCGCGCTGCTGATGGCGGAGATCCTCACCGATGCAGGGGTTCCCACGGGCGTGGTCAACGTCGTCACAGGCAAGGGGTCGACCGTGGGCGAGGCCCTGCTGCAGCACAGGGGGATCGACAAGATCGCGTTCACCGGATCGACGGCCGTCGGCCGGCACGCCGCGAGCGTCGCGGGAGAGAACCTCACGCCCGTCACCATGGAACTCGGCGGCAACGCCGCGCACATCGTCTTCGAGGACGCCGACGTGGACAAGGCGATCGGCGCGATCATCAAGGGCTTCGTGTTCAACACCGGACAGTTCTGCATGGGCGGGCCGCGGCTGCTGGTCGCCCGCCCGCTCTACGAGACGGTGCTCGGGATCCTCGGTCAGGCCGTTCCCGGTGTGCCGGTGGGTGACCCGTTCGACCCGGCCACCGTCGTCGGACCGATGGCCGGGGACAAGCACGTGCGGAAGGTCGAGGAGTACATGCAGATCGCCCGCGCCGACGGTGGCCGCATCCTCGCCGGCGGCGAACGACTCGACCTGGGCGGCGGCTACTACTACAAGCCGACCGTCATCGCCGACCTGCCCAACACCTCCCGCGTCGTGCAGGAGGAAATCTTCGGACCGGTGCTCACCGTGCAACCGTTCGACACCGAGGACGAGGCGATCGCGCTGGCCAACAGCACCGAATACGGACTCGCCTCGGGGCTGCAGACGCCGAACGTCGCACGGGCCCACCGCGTCGCGGCCCGGTTGCAGGCCGGCATCGTGTGGGTCAACGACTGGGCGATGCTCGACCCGGCGGTCCCGTTCGGCGGCGTCAAGAACTCCGGATTCGGCCGCGAATACGGCCCGGAGGCCCTCGAGTCGTATTCCAAGGTCAAGTCCGTCGTCATCTCCCTCGCCTAGAGCGCACCCCCTTTCAGGAGCAACCATGCCCACCAGCACCACCGCCGCCGTCGTCGAAACCGGCGGAGCGAAGTTCACCGTGTCCACCGTCGACCTCGACGAACCACGCCCCGACGAGATCCTCGTTCGTCTCGTCGCCGCGGGCCTGTGCCACACCGACCTCGGCGTCGCCTCGGGCGCGTTGCCGTTCCCGCTGCCCGGCGTCCTCGGGCACGAGGGAGCCGGGATCGTCGAGAAGGTCGGCGCCGGCGTGACGACGGTCGACGTCGGTGATCACGTCCTCCTGTCGTTCAGCTCGTGCGGCTCGTGCGGGAACTGCCGCGACGGGCATCCGGCCTACTGCGCAACGTGGCTGCCGCTCAACCTGATCGGGGGCAGGCGCGCCGACGGCACCAGCCCCGTCAGCCGCGGCGGCGAGGCAATCGGTGGGCACTTCTTCGGGCAGTCCTCCTTCGCGCACCATGCCGTCGTCGACGCGCGCAGTGCGGTCAAGGTCGACCCGGACGCCCCACTGGACATCCTGGCGCCGCTGGGGTGCGGTGTGCAGACCGGAGTCGGGGCGGTGTGGAACGTACTGAAACCCCGCCCGGGCCAGACCGTGCTCGTCACGGGGGCGGGCGCCGTCGGGTTGTCGGCGGTGATGGCCGCCGCTCTGACCCCGGCGTCGAAGGTGATCGTCGTCGACCGGGTTCCGGCGCGGCTCGATCTCGCCCGCGAACTCGGCGCGACCCAGGTGATCAACGCCGCCGAGGTCGACACCGCCGAGGAACTGGCGAAGATCGTTCCCGGCGGCGTCGACGGCGCGGTCGAGACCACCGGCAACGTCGGGGTGCTGCGGACCGCGATCGACGCGCTCGCACCTCGCGGCACCGCCGTCATCGTCGGTGCACCGGCATTCGGCACCGAGGTGCCGGTCGACGTCAACGCCATGATCCCGGGCCGCACCCTCGTCGGTCTCACGCTGGGCGACAGCGAAACCCAGACGCTCATCCCCGTTCTCGTCGACCTCGTCAAGTCGGGCCGACTGCCGATCGACCGCCTCATCACCCACTACAGTTTCGACGACATCAACACCGCCGTCGCGGACATGACCAGCGGTGCCTCGATCAAACCGGTCCTCCGGTTCTGATCATCGAGAGGTAATCGAACGCAGTGCCGCAGAAGGGCTTTCACCGAACATCTCGCGGTACTGTCCCGCGAAGCGACCCAGGTGGTTGAAACCCCACCGGTACGCGATCTCGGCGACGCCTGCCGACTCGGGATCGGCCGCCAACAGGTCGCCACGGACCTTCCGCAGCCGGAGGTCCCGCAGATAGCGCATCGGGGTGGTCTGCATCGACGTCTGGAAGCCGTGCTGCAGCGCCCGCAGACTCACCCCGACCGCGCCGGCGATCTCGAGGGCGGTCAACGGCTCGTCCGCGTGCGCCTCGATGTACTGCTTGGCGTGCTCGACGGCCGCCGGGCAGGCGGGGGCGACGGTTGCCGCCAACTGCTCGCTGTAGTCGTGCCGCGATGCCAGGAGCAGCGACACGATCACGCTCTGCGTCAGCGGCGCCAGCAGTAGCGGGTGGCGGAAGAGGGCGTCGGTGTCACGCAGCTGCACCGACAGGGCCTGCATCACGGACCACCACTGCTGCCCGTGGCCGGTGGTGATGTCCAACGCGAGGTCGAAGGCGATCGGGTTGCGGATCGGGCGTCCGAGGAGCAGCGCGAGTTGCTCCTCGACGGCGCGGCGTTCGATCTTCATTCCCAGGATCCGCCGGGTCTCCTGCCCCCAGCCCTGGAGCACCGATCCGCGGTCCGCGCGGTACACGGCGGCGCACGACGGGGTCGCGATGATCCGGTCGGCGCCCGAACTCGTCTTCAACCGGCCGCTCACCGGCACATTGACCTGGTACCAGTCCTGGAGTTCGCCGGTTTCGATCTCGACCTCGGTGTCGTAAGACAGCCAGCCCATCGTGACGGGGCCCAACTCGGCGGCATCGAGGTGTATGCCGAAGCTCTGCTGATCCCCGAGAACTTCCACGGAGTGCGGGTAGAACAGTCGCCCACCCACGTGACGCGCCTCTTCGACGTCTCGGCTGACGAGAGAGACAGACGCTGGGCCGCCGACAGAGGTGGACATCCCACAATGAGACCAGAATCACACACCAATTGCAAGGTTTCCTTAGCTTGAGGTCTGTCAAGGACAGGCTTCGAACCGTCCGGTCGGGTAGTACCCGGACCGGCGGGTCCGGGGGCATACTTGGCCGGCTCGGGGGTTTCCGCAGACGATACGGAGAAACTGATGCTCGACCGGCTGTACGCCGCTGTCCTCGCCGTCGCCGGCCTCGGCTACGGGGGATACATCCTCCTCGACGAGCTGACCGGCAGCTCGGACACACCCGGCGAGGACGACCATCACCTCCGCCGAGAATTCTCCGAACCGGTCTCAACGGCATAACCGCTGCGTGGGACGGCGGGAAACAGTCCCCGCGTCTCGTGCGCCTCCACTGCCGACCGTATCCGGCTTCGCCGCGCATCCTCGGGGCGCCCCACCGGCGAAGTTCAACCTCAACGACCCGCCGCAGCACCGGTCAGGTCCACCCCAGCCAGCCCCGTCTTGCGTGGTGAACTAGGGATGACCTCACCGCCGGTCCGAGCGCCGGAGAACGCAACCGAGAGACCGCCGTCACCTACGACAGGCAGGAGAACCATGTCGATCCCCCGACCCCGACCCACGGGTCATCAGCTTGGATGCAGTGCGCCGGAAGCGGACCGATGATCTGCTCTCGGGTGACCTCCCGATCGCTGCGCTGTTCGACCGCCCCGGTGACCCCATAGCATGCGATCTTCTCGTCGAGGACGCGCTCACCCCACATATGCGCGGCTCGGGCAGCCTCGGGTGCGGTGAGATGTTGCTCGCCGACCGGTTGAGCAGCGGTCACACGATTCTGGTTTGACCATGTCGCGTTCGACCACCGTGTGACTGTCTGCGATATCGCTGCCGTCCCGCTCGACGACGCATCCGCCGACATCGCGATCCTGTCGTTGGCACTGATGGGCAAGAACCACGCCGACTACGTCCGCGAAACGCACCGGATTCTCCCGGTCGAGGGGCATCTGTGGCTCTGTGAGCCGACCTCCAGCATCGGTTCGGATGAGGCGCGACTCCGAGATGTCCTGTCCGGATTTGGCTTCGACCTGTATCGCGTGCAGGTCGAGGGCCAGTTCACGTTTGCGCGTGCCGTCAAGTCGGACAGTGCTCCCCGCGACGTCACCGCGCCGATCAAGCTACGCGCCCAATGAATTCGCCGCGAGGGTCGACCAATTGGCCTGCCAGGCCCCTTGCGCCACCTACTTGGTATTTCCGGATAGGGATCGACAACCGGTGACAACGAATCGTCTATCGATCTGTCTGATTCATCAGACGGTGTTTCAGCTGATTACGGGGCCGGGCCCGTCCGACTTGGGGCGGTGGGGGTGCTGGAGTTCAGCATTGATACGTCGGGCCTCGGCGAGTTGGTCTTCGAGGATGATGATGCGGCACGCGGAATCGAGCGCGGTGCCCTGGTCGATCAGTTCGCGGGCTCGGGCGGCGAGACGCAGCTGGTAACGGGAGTAGCGGCGGTGGCCGCCGTCTGATCGTCCGGGGGTGAGCAGCTTCGCGGCGTCGAGGCTGCGCAGGAATGCCTGTGTCACGCCGAGGATCTCGGCGGCGTGACCCATGCTGTAGGCCGGGTAGTCCTCGTCGTCGAGCTTCCCGGCCGCGCTTCGGTCGGGCGAATCTTCCGGAATGGGGTGACACCTTTCCAACGGACAGGGCCCCCGGCGCCGTGAGGCACCGGGGGCCGGAGCGGGTTTCACTTCCTTATTCACTGCACTTCTTCCGGCTGCCGGGCCTTAGTGCTGGCCGGCCGCCGATCGGAAAGTGCCGGGGCCTTACACACTCACATCAACCCTTGCCCGGCACATCCTGGTCTTGCGGTACTTCTCTGCGGGCAGTTCATTCTCTCCCGCACCTCGTGAACTCTTTCCTTGCGACGAGAGGAACTCTACAACAGCATCCCCTCAATGTCTACAGTCACCACTATAGAAATTCTGGAGTTGGATGACCAGGGATTTCACACGCTCCGGGAGGCACGCTGGTTCCGCCCGTCAACGTCGACAGGCACCACTTTCGACGTCCGCACGGATCACGACCAACGGCGACTCCCCGACTACCACCGGGGCGACACCGTGTGCGGGTGCCTTGGCCGCGTGGTGGTCGTAGGTGACGTGGTCGGCAAGCCGCCGGCCGACCGAGAGGAACCCCAGTGCCGACACCCGAACCCAACGAACAGACCGGCCGGCCGGAGTCATGGTCATGCCCGGCATCGCCGCCGACGCCCGGGTCCGCGACCTGACCGCCGAGCAGCGCGGGCAGATCACCGACACGATCGCCGCGACGAGCCAGCGATAAGGGAGGTGCATCTCCGAGCACGCGCCGCCCACTGAGTGCCCTCCCCTTTGCTTTCGTACTGGACGTTTCGTAGGCTTTAACCCTACGAAACGCACACGCAGAGGAGGTGGGGTCGTGGCACCCGCGCACAGCACCGCCGTACCCGCCGCCTTGGCCCGCCGGCCCTTGCGCACCTTCCGCCCCCAAGACGCCACCGACGTCTACGCCCACCCCCGCCCTGAACTCGCCCGCCTGGTCACACGCGGCGTCCTGCACCGCGCCGCCCCCGGCTACTACATCGTGATCCCCCCGGAACAGGCCGGGCGACCCTGGATCCCGAACCTCGAAGCCACCGCCGCCGGAATCGCCGCCGCGATCTACGGACCCGATCACGCGATCGTGATGGGCATCAGCGCCGCCCGCCTCCACCACGCGATCCCTCGTGCGTTGGCCACCGCGGTCGTCGCCGTCCCCCGCCGGCACCGGACCATCACCCTCACCGACAGGACCGCCACCATCCGGTTCCTCCGCCGCGACACCCCCGAACTCGACGCCGAACGCCTTAATACCCCCCTCGGGCCGGCACTGGTGACCACCCCGGAACAGACCGTCCTCGACCTGGCACGCTGGCCGGCCCTCGGCGACGCCGAAAACGAAATCCCCGCCGCCGTCACCTCGCTCTATCGGCGCAGCGACCGCGAACGCCTTAACACCCTCGCCGCCGAGCAGGGACTGACCGCAGCCCTCACCCGCGCCGAAACCTGGGTGCAGGCAGCCTCGTGAACCTCGACGAACGCGACCGTGTCACCGACCTGTTCGGCGGCACCGCCCTCGCCCGAACACACTTCCCCAATGGAAGATTGAGTGAGGACATCGACCTCATCGCCCTCGACCCACGGCGCGGTACCCTGGCCGCCGACCTCGACGCGGCGCTCCCGAGAGCATTGCAACGCGCCTACGGTCGCCTCGAATGGGCGCCCCCGCTCAGCGCCGGATCGAGCGTGGACGCCGCCACCCTCCACACCACCAGTGGCCTCGCAGTGAAAATCCAACTCCTCGCCTCCACCGACCGCACCCTCTAGCCCACCGAACCCCGCACCCTCATCCAGCGCTACAGCGACGCCCCACCCGCCCGGCTCCTCGTGCCCACCCTGCCCGCGTTCGCCGCCTCCAAAACCGCCACCTGGTGCGACCGCGCCGCCGCCCGCGACCTCTGGGACCTGTGGGCACTGGCCAACATCGGCGCCATCAACCCCCACACCGCAGCACTGTTCCGCAAACACGGGCCGACCGGGAAAAACCCCGGCACCTACGTCTTCACCCGCCCGCCCAGCGACAACGAATGGCACACGCAACTCGCCAGCCAAACCCGACTCACCATCACCGCCACCGACGCCCTCCACACCGTCCGCACCGCATGGAACCACCTCACACCCCACCCCTGACCACCTCCCCCACCCCACGCGCACGGGCGACGCCTCACCGATGCACCAGAATCAGATCCACCGAATATCCCAGTGTCACGATGGATCGTGTTGGCCGGTTCGCTCCACCGTTGTTTCGCCTCCGTGGCTTATGTCAGTTTTGCGGCTGGCCGACACCACAAGGACCGGCCGACCTGGCTTGAGAGGAGCGTGGCGTCGCCCCTACTGGGATATGCCGATCGACCGGTCCATGCCACCCACCCGCAACCTGGGCAGGAGACATACCACCATTGATGGTCATCGGAATCGATGCGCACAAGCGCACCCACACCGCCGTCGGGGTCGATCAGACGGGACGACAACTGTCGACGAAAACCATTGGTACGACGAGCAAAGACCACCTTCAGCTGCTGCGCTGGGCGACTGAACAGTCTGGTGATCGACTATGGGCTATCGAGGACTGCCGTCACCTGAGTCGGCGTCTCGAACGCGATCTGATCGCCGCCGGCGAACGAATAGTTCGGGTCCCGCCGAAACTGATGGCGAACGTCCGCGACGGCGCCCGCACCTACGGCAAGTCGGATCCGATCGACGCGCTCGCAGTCGCACGCGCGGCCCTGCGTGAGCCCGATCTGCCCGAAGCCCGCCTCGACGGCGTGGGTCGAGCTCGTGAAGGTGCCAGCGCAGTCGTGCGATGATGCGAGTCCGTTCGGCAGACGCCGTCCGAGAGTCTGCGTTTGAGGATGCGGAGTGCTTCCATTCCACTCTGGTTCGGGACTATCACTTGCTCCTCTGTCAAGCAGCGGCCCGTCGAGCACCTACGCCGCCTCACAGTCGAGATCGACGAACTCAAAGGGGAGATCACTTCCCGGACCGCTGTGCTAGCCCCTTCCTTGTTAGCGATTCCTGGGTGCGGACCGCTCATTGCAGCGAAGCTGGTCGGTGAGACCGCTCGTGTCGATCGATTTCACTCCAAGGATGCGTTCGCACGACACAACGGGACCGCGCCGCTTCCGGTATGGTAGCTGTGCCGCAACCTCGCGCTCCACGATCAACCGACGCATCCGGTATGTGGAGCGGTTCGTCGAGTACACCAATGAGTACCCGTGGCAGTGCACGCACCGCAGGTGGAAGCCTTGCCATGCTCAGATTGGATGAGAACGGACATCTGCCGTCTGCCCCGGCTACCAGATGCTGAGCTGTGCCTCGTCGACGGCGCGGCGTCGGGGCCTGCGCTGCGGACGAATCGAACCGATGTAGTCGGCCGTCATGTTGACCTGAGCACGATGCGCCAGCGCGGAGGTCATCGATAATGGCGATGAGCGCGGCGTCCCCACGATGCTCGACGAGAGGGGGCGACGTATTCAGTCGAACAACACCTCGATCTCGTCTGCGTACTTGGCGTGGATGGGCTTGCGGAGATCTGTTTGCGGCCGGTGTTCTTCAGTTATCCAGGAAGTTGGCTACCTGGATGGCGAAGGCTTCGGCGTGCTGGAACAGGAAGCCATGCCCGGCATCGCCGTATCCGACGAGGGTGGCGCTTCCGGTGTTTTCAGCGGCGGTGTAGGACACCACGGCCGGTGTCATCACGTCGTGCAGACCGGTGGCGTACAGGACCGGCTGTGTGATGTTCTCCAGGTCTGCTCGTACCTGCTCGAAGGGGATTGCCGCGTTCTTTCCGATCGCGGTGATCTGGCCCTTGCCCGCTGCTTCGGATACGCCGGGACCGCCGGTGGCCAACCGGGTGGCGACCCTGGCGAGGTATTGGTGCCCGGCGGTGCGGCCGGTGTCGGTTTCGGGGAAGAACAGGTACACCAGGTCCTCGCCGGTAACCTCCGGTTTGGTCATGGTGGCCAGGATCTTCGGGTTCGGCGCCGGTTGCCCGGGCGTCTGACCACCCGGGTTGCTGGCGGCCAGGACCAGGCGACGGACCAGGTCGGGGCGCCGCACGGCCACCCGCTGGGCCACGGTGCCGCCCAGGGTCCAGCCGAGCAGGTCGACCCGGGTCAGGCCGAGTGCTTCGATGAATTCGATTGCGCTGTAAGCGAATCCGTCGACGGAGTCGCGAGGTTCACCGGTGGTGTAGCCGACGCCGATGTCGTCGAACACGATCACGTCATGGTCGGCGGCCAGGTAGTCCAGCAGCTGCGGGTCCCACCAGTCGATGGTTGCGCGTACTCGGTTGAGCAACACCAGCGGTACGGCGCCGCGTGGGCCGATGCGCCGGTAGGTGAACGCGGCGGACGGGCCGACGGCGATCAGGTTTTCGGCGGTGTCTGACAGATAGGTGCCCATGGTGAGCGTCGCTTTCTGTTGCGGTGGGGTGAGTGAAATGCTCAGGCGGGCAGTCGGTTCATTTTGCGCAGCTGCTGGTCGAACATGCGGGCGGGAACGAGACGACGCATGGTGCTCACGCGAGCGGTCAGGCCGACGGGGTAGCGCAGTTTCGGCTTGGCGTCGGTGGCGGCCGCGACGATCGCCTTGGCGACCAGGGCCGGGTCGTCGCCCGCCTTGACCGCCTCGGCCACATATTCCTCGAAGACCTGCCGATGCTCGGCGTAGACCTGCAGGGGCTGGTCGGGCCGCACACTGTTCGTACCGAACGCTGTAGCGGTCCACGCCGGTTCGATGAGCAGCGCGCGGACGCCGAATTCGCGAATCTCGTGGTCGAGGGATTCGGTGTAACCCTCGACCGCGTACTTGGAGGCGGCGTAGACGGCCATGTAGGGCTGCGGCATGATTCCGACGACGGAGGAGATGTTGACGATGCGCCCGCTGCCTTGGGCGCGTAGGTGCGGCAGGACCGCGTTGGTCATCCGGATGACGCCGAAGACGTTGATGTCGAAGAGGTTTCGTGCCTGCTCCGCCGAGTTCTCCTCGGCTGCGCCGGCGGAGCCCATGCCGGCGTTGTTGACCAGGACGTCGATCCGGCCGTAGCGGGCGATCACCTGGTCGACCAGCGCGGTCACCGACTGGTCGCTCGTGACGTCGAGGTCGAGCAGGGTCACTTCGTCGGGTGGGGTGAGATTTGCGGTGCGGCGGCCGGTTCCGATCACCTGGAAGCCGGCCGTGACCAGCTCGAGTGCGGCCGCCTTTCCGATTCCGGAGGATGCGCCTGTGACGAGGGCTACGGGGCGTGAGGTGGTCATTGTGAACTCCTGACTGCGGGGGTTTGCGTGTGCTGTAATTCGATTCGTGCGCCGCCGCGGAAGGCGGCTGTCGGGGCCCGGCTAGCTGCTCGCGACGGCTTGGGGGTAGAGGAGCGCCGGGTCGGCGGCGAGCCCGGCTTTGACCTGTCGCGTCAGGGCGTCGGCGAGGACTTCCAGCGCGTCGGCCTCGATACCGTCGAGGGCTTGCGCCGCGATGCTGTGCGGGGAGGACTTGGGGGCGACGATTGCTGCGGTCAGATCGGTGTCGACGTAGCCGACATGCAGTCCGGTGACGTTGATTCCGCGCGGTCGCAGCGCGAGTCGCAGCGCGTTGGTCTGCGACCACAGGGCCGCTTTGGACGCGCCGTAGGCGTCGGCGCCCGGGGTTGCGAGCCACGACAGCACCGAGTGAATGGTGAGGATGTGGCCGCCGCCGTTGCTTTCCAGAATCGGAGCAAGAGCGCGGGTGACGTGCAGCGCTCCGAAGAAGTTGATGTCGAACTCGCGGCGGATGTCGGCGATCGGCGAGTCGAGGAACGAGGAGCCCAGCGCGGTGCCGGCATTGTTGATCAGGATCCTCACGTCCGGGGCCTGCTCGGCCAGCGCCGCCGCGGCGTCCGCATCGGTGAGCTCCAGCGCGAGTGGGATCGCGTCCGGGTGGGTGATGGTCCGCGGGTCACGAGCGGTGGCGTAGACCTTGGCGGCACCGCGTGCGTAGAGCTGCTCCACCAGTGCATTGCCGATGCCGCGGCTGCCGCCGGTGACGAGTGCCACCGAGTCTTTGATGCTTGTCATATACCCAATCCCTTCGAGGAAACCGATCTGTTTCCACAGGGTATACAGATCGGTTTCCAAAAGGCAAGAGAATGGGTAGTCTCAGATCTATGACCGACCAGACGCCGCCGGCGGCACCTGCCGCTTCCTCCCGCGACCGGTTGCTCGATGCCGCCGCGCAGATGTTCTACGACCAGGGCGTTCACATCGGTGTCGACACGGTGTGCAAAGCCGCTGGTGTGTCCAAGCGCACGATGTACAAGCTGTTCGACAGCAAAGACGAGCTGGTGGCCGCGGGCCTGGAACGTATTGCGCCGGACTATCAGGCCGCCCTGCTTCCGCCCGCCGATGATGGTCGGTCGCCACGCGAGCGGATACTGCACGTCTTCGAGCGACTGGAGCATCTGGAACCGGTTAAAGATTTTCGCGGCTGCCCCTATGTCGCGGTGGCGGTCCAACTCAAGTCACCCGAACACCCGGCGAGTCTGGTCGCCCGTCGGCAGAAGGACGGGCTCACCTCGTTCTTCCGCCACGAGGCCGAACGCGGCGGCGCGCACGTCCCCGCCCTGCTTGCCCGGCAGCTGACCCTCGTGTTCGACGGAGCCAGTGCCCGATCGGTCGTGCAAGCGCACAGCCTCGATGGCCTCGCCGTCGCGACCGCCACCACATTGCTCGACGCCGCCGGCCTCGGCCGGTCCGTGCCGCCCCACGGTTTCGCTCCAGAGGAATAAGTATCCAAACGGTGAGCGATGCGCCTTGAGGCCGCGACATGGCGCGCGACTCATTCTGGCGACGAAGCGGGTGCGGAACGAGGATGTCGACCATTTTCTGGGCCGACAACCTCCACTGTGATCGCCCGAGAATCTTCTCGGCATCCTTGTTGAACTCGATGATCGTGCCGTCGGCGTCGAAACGATCACTCGTCGGTCACAGCTCGTGCAATCGCCCCGAGAATGACCAGATCGTGACTTCGCGCGCGTCGGAATCAGCGGGCATGCCCCACTGGTCGCGCGGTCCGTCACCGCCGCACTCGGATTCGTCCTCGCGACCGCCCGCGACACCGACGAGGGTCAGATCACTCTGGCGACCGCGCACACCGCACTGATCCGCGCGGCCACTGCGGCCGCGACCAACGCCGCCGACCTCGCGGCCCGCGTCAGCACTGCGCACGAGCGCGGAGCGGGCGCATTCGACACCTACGGCGCTGCCTGGGCAGCCGCCACCGCCGACGAACTCCGCGCGATCCAGCGCGCACTCGAAACCGCATTCGCTACCGAGCACTGACGGCAAGACACCGGGCAGGACCTAGCTGCCCGGTGTCTCACCCCGAACCTAACACGACAGGGAGACACCACCGGAATGACCACAACAACCGTGACCACCACCAGCGCTGATGCAAACAACACTGGCGCGAGCGTCGAGCTGCTGATGCTCGACCCGACCACGCTCGAACTGGACCGCAACGTCCGCGACACCGTCGACACCGACAGTGCTGCGTTCACCGCCCTAGTGGACAGCATCCGCGAGCACGGCGTCCTGCAAGCTGTCAGCGCCACCCGCGACAGCGACGGCACGATCAAAGTCGAAGACGGCCAACGCCGAACGTTCCCCAGAAAGTGGCCGTGTTGTGTCGACGGGAGTTTCGCCCGCGATCGTTCCCGCATGGCTTCCCTGGCGTGCTCGGGTCGGCAATGAGGTCGTCGGTGTCGGCGAAGACCAGGCGACCGTCGTCGAGGGCGACAGCCCACCGATGCACCGGAGCCCAGGCATGCCCACGCTCCTCGGTGTCGGTCAGCTCGGCGTAGTCCTCGATGATCCGACCGGTCTGCGCCGGTTCGGACGTCGCCTACGCCACCCGACTACGAGACGCCGGGCTCCCCTCGCACACTCCACCAAGCGCCCGGCGCCTACCACGGCTTCGATCTGGTCGAAACGAAGACAGGCATCGCACGGGTCTACCTCCAGTCACAGATGACCGCGCTGACTACCGCTCTCGCCCCCAACGATGGGCTTACACCGTCCTGACGGCCTGACTGACAACCTCAATCAACCAGTCCGGTCGGTACTTCCCGAGGAGATTCGGTTCGATCTCACGATCGGTGTTGGGTGGTCCGAAACCTGGGACATCGAGCAACGAGTACCGCTAGTGACGACAGACCCGGACCGCGACAAGTGGGCGGCGGTCTATGCGGGCACCGTCGTTCAGCACGCAATCCTCTCGCCCATACAACGGCCGCGGA
Organism: Rhodococcus sp. IEGM 1305; assembly: GCF_030058635.1. Taxonomy (NCBI): domain Bacteria; kingdom Bacillati; phylum Actinomycetota; class Actinomycetes; order Mycobacteriales; family Nocardiaceae; genus Rhodococcus; species Rhodococcus sp. IEGM 1305. The sequence continues at coordinate 226,415 of NZ_JASHKX010000001.1, read as the reverse complement.
CAACGTCCCGAAGAGGGCAGTGCGGCCTTGCCCGGGGACGGCTGATCCCTGAATATGGGAAACGACGCCGCGACCAGATCACCGGCGTTGAACCTGTCGCCCTGTCATTCGGTGAAACGCGCGGACCAGAGCCGGATAGTTTCGTCGGTGGCACCGAGCGAACGCACCCACCCGCGCACGCCGCCGGGGTGGGCGTCCCACTGAGCCAGGACACTTTCGATGGCCTCAGGTACGGCACCGCGGAGATCGCGGTCGTGGGGATGTGCCCGGCCGAGTTCGGGGGCGAACCGTGTGATGCGCGCCAGGATGGCCGGCATGTGCTCGTTGGTCGAGACGTAGTCGGCGGCGATGTCGCCGGGTTCGACTCCTGCGATGCGCAGCAGGAGGGCCACGGCGATTCCGGTGCGGTCCTTGCCTGCGGCGCAGTGAAGCAGCACCGGTGCGGGGGCGGTGGCCGCGACCTGCAGGACGTCCGCGAGTTGCTTCCCCGCGTTGATCAGGATCCCCTGGTAGATGTCGGCGAGCCGGGCACCCTGACTGGGCGCGGTGACTTCGGTGTCGGTCAGCAGGGAGATCAGATGCACGGCGGTGCCGTCGGACTGCAACGGGTGTGCACGGGTGGCGAACTCCCGGGGGCTGCGGAGATCGACGACGGTCCGGACCGGCCATTCGGCGACGACGGTGGGGCGTGTGTCACCGGGCGCGGGCAGCGCGCTGCGATACAGCACTCCGGGACGTGTCCGGCGCCCGTCGGAGGCGGACAGGCCACCCAGATCGCGGAGATTGGGGAGAACATCGATGTCGGTCACCGTCATATGAGCTTCTTCCTGAGATAGGAGGCGGCGCGGTCGAGGGTCACCACGACCACGAGCACGACCAAGACGATCGTGAGGACATTTCCGTACTCGAAGAGCCGGAGTTGCTGGGTGAGCTCCATGCCGATGCCACCGGCGCCGACGATGCCGAGCAGCGACGCGGCGCGCACGTTCCCGTCGAGCACGAGGAGGGTGTAGCTGGCGATGGTCGGCACGCTCTGCGGCAGCAGCACCCAGCTGATGCGCTGGGAGCGGGTGGCACCGGCCGCGGCGGCCGCCTCCCAGGCCCGCATGTCCATGGTCTCGAAGATGTCGGCGAACAGCCGGGCCATGCCCGCCGCCGATCCGATGACGATGGCGAGGGTGCCCGCGAGCGGACCGAGGCCCACAGCGGAGACGAACAGTAGCGCCCACATCAGTTCGGGGATGGCCCGGGTGACATTGATCGACGTTCGTGCGGGGTGGTGGAGCCAGGCCTGACCGAAGACCGAACGCGCGCCGAGCAGCGCCCACGGCAGCGCGAGGGCGACACCGATAGTGGTGCCGATGACCGCGATCGCGAGGGTCTCGCCCATCAGGGTGACCGCGGTCGGGAGGATGGACAGGTCGGGCGGGAACATGCGGCCGACGAAGTCGGCGATGTGCGGGATCCCGTCGAGCAGGGCAGCGGCGGAGAACTCGGTGGCCTGCGCCGACCAGAGGATCACCACGGCGGCGACGAGGACGCCGGCGCCGGTCTGCCAGGACGGCCGTCGCAGCGCGGCGAGGTCGGCGGTCGAGGGGGTCTGCTCGGCGGGCTTCGTGTCGAGTGTCATGGTCACCGCACCCCCGCCAGCGCACGGTCGGGTTCGGCGTAGAGGAGGTCGAGGTCGGCGGTCGTGACGGATGCGGTGGGGCAGTCGAAGACGAGGCGTCCGGCGCGCAATCCCACCAGCCGGTCTGCGACATCTCGCGCCAGGTCGACGTCGTGCAGGTTCAGTACCGCGGTGAGTCCCTCGATGCGCGCGAGTCGCACGATGTCGTCGACGACGCCGCGGGCGAGAACCGGATCGAGGTTCGCGACGGGTTCGTCGGCGAGCAGCATGTCGGGTTGCTGCGCGAGCGCGCGGGCGATCGCCACGCGCTGACGCTGCCCACCCGACAGTGCGTCCGCGCGCTTGCGGAACTGATCCTCGAGTCCGAGCCGGCGGACGGCCTCGACGGCGATCTCCCGGTCGGTGCGCCGCACGAAGTGCACGAGGCTGGGCAGCAGCGGCTGACAGGCCAGACGCCCGATGAGCGTGTTGGACAGCACCGTCGCACGTTCTACGAGCTGGAACTCCTGGAACACCAACCCGACTCTCTCGTGGGCACGACGCTTGGCGCGGCCACGCAGCCCGCCGCGATCGACTCCGTCGTGCAGCACCCGCCCCGATGTCGGTGCCGCGAGACCGGCGAGGCAGCGCATGAGCGTCGACTTCCCGGCGCCGCTGCGACCGAGCACCGCGACGATCTCGCCGGGCGCCACCCGCACCGACACCTCCTGCAGGGCCGTGGTGCCGTCCGGATACCGGTAGCTCACCGCGTCGGCCTCCACCCGCGGCACACCGTGTCGTGTGGTCGTCATTTCCGCGACAGCTCCTCGAGATTCACACCGAGTTCGGTTGCCGCGTCGCGGAAGATCGCGAAATCGCTGTCCTGTGCCGTCTCGAAGCTGGTCGCGCCGACCACCCCGAGCGCCGCCGTGTTGTCGCCGCCCACGAACGCGTCGACGATCCCCTGCTCGATCGCGGGGTCGAGATCCTTGCGCGCGATGATCACCAAGGAGACCGGGATGGGGTCGGACTCGGCGACGATCTTCTGCGCGGAGCCGTCGATGACACCCTTGTCCACCATGGACTGATACGAGGACCGGGCGTCCGCGGCGCAGTCGACCGAGCCCTGCTTCACCGCCAGTTCGGCGGTGTCGTGGCCGCCGGCGTAGGTGCCCTCGATGTCGGTGTCGGGGTCGATGCCCGCCCGCTTCAGCAGAAGCTTGGGAATGTAGTTGCCACTGGTGGACCCGGCGTCGACGAACGCGATCTTGCGGCCGCGGAGGTCGTCGATCGAGTCGATGCCGGTACCGGTGCGGCACACGAACACCGAGCTGTAGGCGGCGCCCTTCGCGACCACGAGCGGCTCGACACCGGCAACGGCCTCGGCGAGGGGCGTCGGAAAGGGGCTGAATGCGGCGACGTCGATAAGGCCCGACCGCATCGCCTCGACGATCGACAGGTAATCGCTCGTCGGCTTCACTTCCACCGACTTGCCCGTCCCGTCCGCGATCAGCGAGGTGATCGGTGCGAACTTCGCCTGCAGGTCCGCGTTGGCCTCCGCGGGCGGCAGCCCCACCTTCACTACATCGGGTGCGCCGTCCGGGGCGGAGGAGTCGCCGCAGGCGGCGGCACCGCACAGCGTGACCGCGCAGGCAGCGGCGGCCAGCGTGCGGCGAAGGGTCGGGTGGATGCTCACGGGCGGGGCCTTTCCGAGAAGTATTCGACGATGATCCCCGAATATTCATCTAGACAAGTAGCGTAAACCACGCTCACGGATGTCCGGCAAGTGAATGGGTTCTGAACAGGTCATATGCAAGTTGGTCGAAGCGCAGACATCCTCGAATGTCCTCTAGACTTGCCGCATGCCGAGCAAAACGTCCGCAGGCCGGGTACCGCTCTACCGACAGGTGCAGGACGTCCTCCTGCAGCGACTCGACAGCGGCATGCTGCAACCGGGAGACCGGCTGCCACCCGAGACCGACCTGGCCGCCGAACTCCGGGTCAACCGGCTGACGGTCCGGCAGGCCATCGGCGAGCTGACCCGCGCGGGCCGGCTGGTGGCGCGGCAGGGGTCGGGCACGTTCGTGGCTCCGCCACCCCAGCACTTCCCCATCGAACTCGCCGCCAGCTACATCAATGGTCCCGACGGCCTCAGCGGGGCCTTCGCCTCCGTCGGCCGCACCCTCAGCGAGATCCCTGTGAGCAGTGAGATCGTGCTCGGGGGCAGTGCGCCGCAGGCGGAAGAGTACCTACCGGGTCGCCGGTTGCGTCGCGACGACTCCGTGCTCGCGGTCGACGGTGAACCCTGGTTCGCAAATTCGGTGTGGATGGACGATCGCCGGTTCGCCGGGATCGGACGGCACCTGCAGGACGGCGTCCCGCTGTACACGGTGTGGCGCGACGTCTATGACGTGCGACTGAAGGCCGCCTGGAGATCGTTCGCCGCGGCGGCTGCGTCACCGCGCGTGGCGGAGATACTCGAAATCCCTCCGGGCGCACCGGTACTGCTACGCGAGGGCCTCAACCTCGACGAGGACGGCAGCCCGACTGTGTACATCCACCGGTCGTGCCGCAGCGACCGCGTACGGTTCGTCGCGAACTACCTACAAACGGACTGAGCCTCCGAACATCGTGTCGCCCACGGCCAAAGGCAGAGGTCCGCGAGATCGTTCAGTGGCGAACAGCTCGACCAATGAGGGCACTCATGGTCCATATCGACTTCATGGACCGCTACGGCATCCAGGCGCAAGCCCTCTCGGTGTCGGACCCAGGAGTCGAATTCCTCACCGGAACAGAAGCAGCCGAGATGTCGCGCTACTGCAACACCTACACCGCCGATCTGTTCAAGCGGCATCCCACCCGATTCGGTGGCCTGGCCATACTGCCGATGCGCGATACCACCGCCGTCATCCGGGAACTCGAGTACGCGCTCGACACCCTCCACCTCGACTGGGTGGGCCTACTCTCGGCCTACGAAGGCGCCTACCTTGGCGATCCCCGCTTCGAACCACTGATGCTCGCCCTCAATGCCGGTCGGCATATGTGTTCGTCCAACCCGCGGCCATTCCCGCCGACGCAAAACCCGAACTCCCCCTTCCCGACTTCCTCGAAGAGTTCACTTTCGAGAACCCACGGAAGAAGCACAGGGCAGCCGGCGTATTTGGTCACGAACGGCGATGCCCCGCATAAAGCTCAACCTCCGCCACCTCGTCAGAAACGACTCGGCCCGTTCCCGAAGTGGTCTAAACGGTCACAGTGGGCCAGAGATGCTTCCAACATCCGTAAAACCGTGTCATCGACTTTCCGGCGGAGGTTGCTACGGTGCGGCATCGCTCGATTTCGCCGATTCCACTACCCATGCCGCGATCTGTGTGCGTGAGTTGAACCCCAGCTTCGTCAGGAGATGCTCGACGTGCCCCTGCGCGGTGCGGGGCGAGATCGCCAGGCGCGCTGCGATCTCCTTGTTGGTCAGTCCTTCGGCGATCAGAGCGGCGACCTCACGCTCGCGCTTGGTCGGCGTGACCGATGGACTAGCTGCTGAAGCAGGGAGTTTTGGAATCTGCTCGCCCAGGGCATAGGCGACCGCAGCCTCGAAACCGAGCATACTGCCCTCCCGGTGTGCCGCGGCGAAGGCCTGCTTAGTCATCGCCTGTCGAGTCTTACGTTCGAACTCGTCCTGGTACACGAGCATGTCCGGCAACAACACCGTCGAACTCCCTACTGAGCGACTGAGTTGCTCGGCGGCTTCAGCCAACATGACCGCGCGGCTGGGGTTCCCTTCCTCAGCTGCGATCCACGCCAGTGCTTGGATGCACATGCTGGTCTTCATTCGGTCGTTGACTTTCCTGCCCGTCTTCAGTGCCTGCACGAGTAGGCGAGTAGCTCGCGTGCGATCGCCTTTTCGCCACACCGCAACCGCTAGCGCCCACAATGTATGGGCCCGGTGCACGGATTCGCCTCGCGCCTCCGTAATCGTGAGCACGTGCTCGTAGCATTCGATGGCCCGCTCGGTGTCGTTCTGCAGTTCGCACGTGATGCCGAGGCCGTCGAGAGCGAGGACCTGAAACAAGAGGTCGTCCCGTGCGATGTACACGCTGACCGCACTTTCAAGATGCAAGCGTCCATCGGACAGTTTTCCTCCGAACAGTGCGAGATATCCAGTGGCGTGGTCGATGTGTGCGCGAATCAAGGGGTTATTCGACTGGTCGACGAGCGTACGACAAGCTTCCACCAGGTCCGCCGACCCCTGAAGGTCACCCTGCAGTCCGCTCATCAGGCTATATGCAAATGTCGCTTTGGCTCGTTCGACAGTGAGGGTACCCACCTTGCGGGACAGAAGGCGACCGAGCCACCGGCGCCCCTCGTTGAGCGACCCCTGTGAAAGCCAGAAGGGGCATAGTGCGGCAGCGATCCGAATTCCGGACTCAGGGCTGTCGGACACACAGAATTCCAGCGCCTCACGGACATTCGGCTGCTCCCGCCCCAGCTTTGCGATCAACGCGAGTTGCCGGGAACTGATCCATTCGGATTCCGCCTCGACCACCAGCCGCTCACACCAGTCGCGGTGCCGACGGCGAAGCTCCGTGTAGCCGCCCCTCTCCTGCGCCCTTTCCCGCCCGTACGCACGGACGGTCTCGAGCATTCGGAACCGCACCGCGGAACCCGACTCCTCTCTCGTCAGGATCGACTTGTCGACGAGGAACGTCACCGTGTCGAGAAGGTCGTCTACGTCGTCACCATCGCAGACCTGTTCCGCGGCCTCGAGTTCGAAACTGCCCGCGAACACCGAGAGCTGCGCCCACATCCGTTGTTCCACAGGAGTGCACAGGTCATAGCTCCAATCGATGCACATCCGCAACGTCTGCTGCCGCGACGGCGCGTCCCTGCTGCCGCGAGTGAGCAACAGGTAGCGGTCGGTGAGGCGCTGCAGGATCTGGTCGGGCGTCATCGCGCGAAGCCGAGCCGCAGCCAGCTCGATCGGCAGCGGCAGCCCGTCCAGCCGCTGACAGATTCGGGCGATGGTGACCTTGTTCTCCTCGGTGAGCTCGAATCCCGGGACTGCGGTGGCGCCCCGTTCCGCGAACAGGGTGACCGCATCGTTGCGGGGCAGTCCCTTCGGCAGGTGATCGGGATCCGGGACGGGCAGCGGGGGGATCAGCAGCGCCGTTTCCCCACCGATCCCGAGCGGTTCGCGACTCGTCGCGAGAATTCGCAGCCGAGGGCACACGCGGAGCAGAATTTCGGCGAGCTTCGCGGCCGCGGCCACCACCTGCTCACAGTTGTCCAGCACAAGCAACACTTCACGCGGGGCAAGGAACTCGACGAGCACCTCGTGCGAGGGTCGCGCCGACTGGTGACGCAACCCCAGCGCGGCCACGACCAGGCCCAACAACAGCGAATCGTCGCGCAGCTCACCCAGTTCCACCAACGTCACACCGTCGGAGAAGTTTCGTTGCGCCTTGGCGGCTGCGCGTAGAGCAAGCCGGGTCTTTCCCACCCCGCCGATTCCGGTCAACGTCACCAGCCGCGACGTCGACAACAAGTTCGTCGCCTCGGCCAGTTCCGTGCGGCGGTCGACGAAACTGGTCAGCTCCAGCGGAAGTCCACCCGTTCGGCCCGAATCCGCCGGTGACCACGACGGCCGGACTGACGCTCCGCCCTGCACCTCGGCCGGTTCGGTGTGCATTGCCATCTCGTCGACCGGGAAGCCGTGATGCAGTTGGGACTCACGCAGTTGCCGACCCAGTTCCACAGCGGAGGGGCGAGCGCCGGCCTCGGAGGACATGGCACGTTCGATGACAGCGCTGACCCCCTCGGAAATGCCGTGTTCGCGCGGGTTCGGAACCGGCTCGGACGTGATCCTCAGGAACTGTGCCACCAATTGCTCACCGCTTCGCCGTTCGAACGCCGCATGACCGGTGAAAGCAGCGAACAGGGTGGCGCCGAGGCCGTACACATCGGCGGCCGGACTCGGAGGCTCACCGGCCACGACCTCGGGGGCGGTGAACGCCGGCGAACCCGTCACGACGCCAGCCGTCGTTTCGAACCCACCGGCGATGTGAGCGATGCCGAAATCCGTCAGCGCAGGCTCGCCGTAGTCGGTGATCAGGATGTTCCCGGGCTTGACGTCACGGTGCAGGATCCCGAGGCGGTGCGCGGCCGCCAGCGCGCCGGCCATCTTCACCCCGAGTCGCAACGCTTCGTCCAGCGGGAGCGGTCCGTGACGCCGGATCCGCTCGTCGAGCGACCCCCCGGCGTGGTACGGCATCACGATGAAGGGACGCCCGTTCTCGGTGACACCGGCGTGGAGAACAGTGACGATATTGGGGTGACCGGTCAGCCGGCCGGCCGCACGCTGCTCACGCAGGAACCGTGCCCGGTTCCCCTCGTCGAGGTCGGCGGTGAGGACCTTGACCGCCACGGTGCGGTCGAGCGCAGCCTGCGTGCACCGGTACACGACCCCGAAGCCGCCGCGGCCGATCTCCTGGGCATCCTCGAATCCGGCCGCCGCCAACTCCGCCGTGACCGAACCGGACACGTCGCGTTGCGTCGCGAATGGATCGACACCGGTCATCGGCTACATCGATTCATCCGACACAATACGTTGCAAAGGCACGGGCTTCTTTCACCCCTCAATCATGCATCCCCAACGATGTCGCGGGTAAGCCCGATCAGGCCGAGGGCGAGCAACATGGCGCCGAGTCACCGATGATGGCTCATTCGGTGGGACAGCTACTAAGCCTGGAGCCACCGATGTGGTGTCCGGGATGGGTGAGCCGAAACGACGAGATTCCCTTTGCTTGCTGAAAGAATTGGACTGCCTGTTGACGCGGCCACAGGCGGTAGACGTAGCGGCCGTCCCCTTTTCACATCGCGAAGCCTGCGGCGGATTGCAAAGGCACAGTCCTGCAAACGGGAAGCACGGGTGATCTTCAGATGCAAGGAAGGTGATTGTGTGCAGGCGCCCCGCAATATGGCCATCCACCACGCGTCACTCTATCCAACACAAACCACCTCGGTCACACCAGCACGCTTCGATCCGCGAAAACTGCTGAGCGCCCAATCGCCAACGCGCACCTTCCTGTGTTGAGCAACCCGAGCCCTCCGAATCACTGCGCCAAGGCGACTTTTTACTGGCGCTTCAGGTTTTTAGACACGGGGCGACCCCTGCGAACCGTGACGCCATCGGTCGGCGCTACGAGGGCTGGAAGGACGAACGTTTTCAACATCCGCGCATGGGCAGGATCGCTGGGTTCCATGGATTCCATGCTGTTGAACAGTGCAAACTGCACAAGGGCGAGCCAAGTGTAGACTTCCGACGAGTTAAGGTCACTTCTCATTTCACCCCGGGTCCTCGCCTCCTTCAGAAAAGGCTCCCAAAGGTCGGCCGTCAACTCGGCAGCCAACTCAAGAGTTTCCGACCACGACTCTCCTCGCTGATTTGCCGGGGCCAGAACCATAGCCACGATCGGATCTTCGCGCGCCAAGGCGACGGTATGAATCAGACCCGCAATGAAATTATCCTCAAAGGATCCCTCCCTTTGAAGAAGTTCCCTGCTAGCCTCCAGCACTTCTCGAGCGCGCCAATCGATCAGCACTGAGGTCAATTCAGTACGATCCTGGAAGTACCGGTATACCGTCGGACGTGAAACTCCAGCCTCCGTCGCTATATCCTCCATCGTCGTCTTCGCCAAACCGAAGCGCAAGATCACCTTCTGCGCAGCATGGAGAATCTGCGAGCGGGCTTCCTCGCCATCTTTGCTGAGGACGTTCCCTGCTTTCCTGCGCGCCATGTCACCTTGAGCTTCCACTCGGTTATCAAACTATTCAGCGTGGCCTATAAATCACTAGCGGTTCGCGACGGCTGGACGTACACGTATTGCACGATCACCACGCTTCAAGTATACAACATTCGTTTGTCGTCTCAACGACAACACGAAGGACCGCCTCGGCGCTGGTTGACATGACCCCCGGAGGGCGGGATGCACCCTCGCACCGCCCGTCTCACAGGCCCTGGCACTACGCTCACGTAGTGAACACCGCCCTTCGACGGCAATCCGATGCCAATTCATCGTCACCCGAGCTGGCCTTAGTCGCATCACCCCGAGGAACATGCAGCCCGTGTGCTCATAGATCTGGAGCACCGCGGTTTTAGCGCGCTACCTCTGCGAGCGGAGATCGTCCTCCAACAGGATCGGCGGATCCTCGATCGGGGTCGTCTTCCCCACGTCGTGAAACGCCGTCGCGCTACTCGATCGGTACGATAGTCGTGCACTCACGACTATCGGTTTTTAGTTCAACGCCTGCCATAAGCGGAAGCATTGTTCAGCAATGGATTACGAGAATCCTGGCGCGGATCGCGACTACGCGCAATACAATCTCTCTTCCTTCTCGCGCAAGCACCGCATTGTCACACATGTCGGCGAATCTCGATTGCCCGCGGCATTTGTCGAGGCTCACATCGTCGGCGGGGCAATCAAAGCTCAACCGGACCGACCCGCAGGGGATCGTGCTGCGGGGTCCGACTTCGCGACGAGTCAATGTTGCTCGCCGCAGTGCGCCTGCTAATGGGCGCCACCGCAGTTCTGCGAGCATGCCCACAACGTGCAGGATGTCCACTGTGCGGGCCGCCAGATTACGAGAGGGGTCACCTTTTCATAGTTTCGGGGTCGGATGCGGGGCATCCGGCCGTGTAGGTAATGGTGATGCCGCGATGTCGATGTTCATTCCCTCATCGAAATTGCAGTCTCGGGACAATTTTCGACCGCGCTCCGCGCGCTATCAAGGTACTCGACGGCTGGCCGAAGGTCGGTCACAATTCCCATGCCTTCTTCATCCATATCGAATACTTCGGGAGCTAATAGATAACAGCGGCCATGCCCCTGACATTTGGTCGTGTCAATCTCAACTCGCATTTCTCACTCCTTTCCAATCTATTGGATCAGGGTGACTTCCGTTTACACGGAAGACGCACCTGAATTGCAGCCTTAGGCGCACTGCGTGACAGCTCAGGGCTTTACGGTGTTTCCAGCGTCAACCGCGAGTGCAACACCAGTGACATAGCGAGCTTCATCGCTCGCGAGCCATAGCACCGCATTACTAATCTCAATCGGCAGCAATAGCGGCACAGGTGCGTATTCTGCATCAGGATCCGCATCGAGGTCAGGCAGGATGTTGGTGGCCCCCGCTAGCCCAGTCACACTGCTACCAATAATCGCCATCGTTCGATCACTGAACGTTCCCATACCTTCGGTAAGGACGCCAGTTGGGTGAACAGTATTCACACGGATCTTGTACCGCGAGAGTTCGTTGGCGAAGGCCTTCATCAGGCCCACCACGCCATGTTTGCTTGCCGCATAATGCGCGTACGGCGTATGCCCGCGAAGGCCGGCCGTTGAAGACGTAAGGATGATCGATCCTCCGCGCTTGGACTCGACCATGTATGGAGCTGTTGCAACGACTGTGTTCCAGACACCCTTCAAATTGGTATCTAGTACAGCATCGACAGCGTCCTCCGGGATATCCCAACTGTGCTCGTGCACCGTCATAATGCCAGCGTTGGCACATACGATGTCGATCCGGCCGAACGCTTCGATACCGACCTCGACGGCACCCGTCAGTGCAGCACGGTCACGAACGTCAGCGACGGCGCTGACACACTTCTGGCCAGTCTTTTCGACAAGCGCCCTGGTCTCCTCCAGATCTTCCCGTGTCGCGGCCTTGTAGTCCACCAAGGAATGAATAGGGGCACACGCATCGGTTACAACGATGTCGGCGCCTTCCTCCGCCAATCGCAGTGCATGTGACCGGCCCTGGCCATGGGCTGCACCCGTGATAAAGGCTACCTTTTCCGAAACTCTTCCCATCAGCCTGACTCCTTTTCCATCCGATACTCAAGTTGCAGCATTGTGTACGACTGAATGAATCACTTCTGAGAGCTACCAGCCCTCGCGGGGCAGCGCTTCGGGACTCCGCATGTGGCGTTGAATGTCAGCTCTCGCAATACGCAGCTAAATCCGCGCGCAGAGACGGGTTGCTGCCTCAAACCGACACGCCTACTTGCGTTCTGCAGAGCCACGACATAGGAGAAACCAAACTCAGACGTCGAGACAAAGTACGTTGTGTGTAATGTCGTTAATGTTAGTTACCTCACTGCAGAGTGTCAACGCCATAGCGGTGCCCACGTCATGCGGTGCCCGGAAGTTCCACCTTCATGAATCGTGGTGGTGGACGCACACTCAGTTGCGGCATGAACGACGCTGGACGCCAATGCCTTACGACCGCATTCGGGGTGTGGATAACGGGTCGAGCCACCGATGTGCCACCCGGACCTTTCTTCCCGCCAGACGAATTCGGTTTCGTCCGAAACATCCACTATTTGACAACCAGCTTCATCAACCGTCGCCGGGACAGTATCGAAGGCATCGAGGATGGGACGGGTGTGGTCGGCGAGGTGACCAAGCAGCCCAACTGCCTAGTGGCCGTCTGGTGAACACCGTCCGACACGCTGCAATATTTTCACCGCATCACCGCCATGTCATACTCAACCGCAATAGGGGACCAGTTCCCAGTTTGACTTCACCTACACGAGCTACTGCGGGACTGAAATCGGCGAAATCCATACGCCGGACAGTTGACAATCCTTCATGCAGTGGATTTCATGAGCGAGCAAACCTACAAGAACGCACCGCGTGCCTACATCGACTATTCACACTCAACGGAAGATTCACGAGAACAGTACGCTTTAGTCGATTCATCTTCGACCACGCTCGGGGAATCGCCGCGGTGTTCGCCGCCGGGAAGAGGCACGACACCACGCCGCCCCACTCTCACACCCCAGCGACGAACCCCGCCATCTACGCTCGCCGAGTTGAGTGAACCCTACTTTTACGACGTTTCGGCTAGGGACCTCTACGAGGCTGACGTGATGCCCTCGTCGAAAAGTGCCATCACCGAGTGATGCCGGGACCTGCCCTGGCCTCGGACTCGGCCCAGTCCCGTGCCGAGATCCGCCTCGTACCGCTTTGCCCTCACCCTGCCACACGCCGGTCGCATCGACGGGATTGTGTCGCCATCACCATGCTGGGCGACGGTCGACGAGTCCATCCCGCTAGCCCCTCGGCGTCACGTCGGCGAGCTGAGTGCGACGCGGGCGTACCCGTACCGCAAGCTGATATGCCGCTGCTCGGCGAATCGAGTGCCGGTGCCATGTGCAGTGACGGCAGTCGAATTCGTCCGGACCGATCAGACGCCCCGCCGGACATACCCCTGCTCGACGATTCCGCCACCGGACTCCCCCGACGCGGTCCTGAACGTGTGGAATTCGTCGTAGGCGCTCATCACTGCGCCCGTCCGCGGAGGCCCCATCGGAACCCACTGTCCGGCTGGCCGGCCTACCGAGGCCACGGTGAGCCGATCGCCGGAGTCCAGCTCGATCTCTGCCTCGACGAACAGTCCGCTGCCGTCGCGTGTGAACGAACTGACGCCGGCCACCGGCGTCGCGGTATCGCCGAGCAGGAATCCCGTTGCGTGATCAGAGCCGTCACTGCCGTACAACCTCATCACACTCAAGGCAAAGGTTTCGAATTTCCACATGAACCCGAAGTACTCGGACATCCCGATCGTCTCGTCACGAAATCCCCAGGTTCGATCGCGGAATCCGGATCCGTCAACCGCGGATTCCTGTCCTCGGAGGTTGACCGAGCCAACGACCGAGGCCGCCTGCTGGTAGTGCTTGAGAGCTCCCGTCTCGGCGTAGCCGCCGAACGCCTTTGGCGAGGCGTCGCCGACGAAGTCGGCCCGCGCGAACTGAGGCATGAACCGAAGTTCTGCGGTCACCTCCGGGGTAGAGATGGTGAAACCGGTGTCAAGATCCAGCCGGATGGATTTACTCTCAAAGCTCCCCGGGTCCAGAGGTTCAATGAGCTCGATCGTTCCGTTCGGTGTTTGCAGACTGAACCGCGCCTGGCGCGCGCCGGCGTTCGGCGAGGTCGAGACGTGGACGGTGCCGTATATCCCGTTCTCGTCGTCCCAAAAAGGAAGCCACGCATTGTCGCGCCACGGGGGAGATCCTTCGGGGAGGTCAGCGGGAGCTGTGATGGGCTGCGCCAGCGGACCCCACACGGTGTCCGCGCCAGCACTTAGTTGAGAGGACATGGATACTCCTTGCAATCATCGGACACTCATACATTTGTAACGCATCTTCATACTTGCTTCGTTCATCCAGAGCCGGACCGACGCTGGCGATCTCATCGACGTCCACAAGCAGGCATCAAGACCCGATCTTTTCCGGCCCGATCCCAGCCCTCGTCTAAGGGTTCCAACAGTGGGTGGTGTCGATAGGACACCCTGCGTAAAGATGAGCTAACTCAAGTCCCGCAATGCTCAGGTCTCGGCACTGAACCCACCTGCGCCGAACGACGCCTGAACTCGCTCCACGGCGCTGGTGGCCGATAGTGCTGTTCGTTGCCACCAGCAATGTGAGACCTGTCCCGCCGGCCTGACGACTACTTCCGGTCGAATCCCTGTGCAGCAAGGTACTCGTTGTACTTGATGAAGGCAGGCTGCATGGCCGGCAGCAACTGGAGGAGCTTGCCCACCGGTCCCTTCACTTTGATCTTCCTCCGTGCGAGTGCCATCGGAACATTCAGATCACCAAGCCAGAACTTATGGCCGGTGTCAGTGTCCATGAACAGCTCGATCTCGACGTCAGATGCCTTTGCAGCGTCGCCTTGCCGCACGACCGGCGGATCCTGGGATGCGTCAAGGACGATGACCAACTCGGGGTCCGTGTAGTTCATGCGGAACGCTACATTCGATGAAACCCATTTGGCTTTCAGTTCGGGGTCGACGGCGACATTCTCGATGAACTTGCCGAGAGTAGCCGCGGCTTCCTCAGTAGATGAGAACAATGGCATTGCATTTTCCTTTCACATAGATGTCGTTGCTGAACGTGTCGTCCCAGGTAGGTGATTCAGAGCGCACCCGGTGCGGTCTTGCCTTTGTTGCAATGGAGCACCTGGATGCTCGACAAGTCGTTGAGCCCCCAGGGACCGTGTTCGACGCCGATACCGCTCCACTTGACGCCGCCGAAGGGCGCGTTTGTCGCAAGTACCGCATGCGAGTTAACCCACGCAGTTCCGACGTCGAGTTGGCTTGCCAGGGCCGTGGCACGGTCGATATCCGGAGACCAGATGGACCCGCCGAGCCCGTACTGCCCTGCGTTCACCCTTGCGATCACATCGTTCACATCGTCGTACGGTATGACGGGCAAGGCGGGTCCAAATTGCTCTTCGTCGACGATTCGCATGCCGTCGACCGCACCGGCCAAGATGGTCGGCTCATAGAAGACTCCAGGTCCGCCAACCGGCCTTCCCCCTGCGGTCGCCTTTGCACCGCTCTTGAGAGCGTCTTCCACCAACCCGCTGACTCGTTCGAACTGAGGCCGATTCGCCAATGCCCCAAGCTGCGTTTCCTCACCGAGCGGATCACCAACGACAATCTGTTTAGCTATCTCGGAGAGCGCCTCGACCACACCGTCATAGATTGAACGTGGCACGTACAGCCTCTTAATGAGGATGCACCCCTGGCCGTTGTTCCAGAACGCGCCCCAGAAGAGAGCTTCTGCGATCTCCGCCGGATCAGCGTCGTCCAACACGATCGCTGCATCGTTTCCGCCGAGTTCTAGAGTGACCCGCTTGAGATCCGCTGCAGCGGAGCGATAAACGTGCTTTCCCGTCGCCACCGATCCTGTAAACGAGATCTTCCTCGGTACAGGATGCTCAGTCATCCAAGCACCGAGTTCGTCCCCTCCAGTAACGACATTGAAGACGCCGGGTGGCAAAATCTCACTTGCGATCTCGCCGATGCGCAATGTCGAGATGGGAGTGAAGGGTGATGGCTTCAGCACCATCGTGTTACCGGCACGCAGCGCCGGCGCGAGCTTGAAGAAGGCCATCGCGACGGGAACGTTCCACGGAGTGATTCCCGCGACCACCCCGAGGGGGCGCCGCACAATCTCCGTATGGGCACCGTCATCATCACGGATCACTTCTCGTGGCCGCTCTACATTGGCGTAATAGTCGAGCCAGGCAGCACCCGACATCGCTTCCACGCCGCCCAGATCGAGCGTCTTTCCATTTTCGTTCGCGAGGATCTCGGCCAGTTCCGGCGCGGCATCCATGACCGCAGCAGACAACTCCTGCAGCCTTTCCCGGCGGAAGTCCTCGTCTTTGCGCCATTCGAGTTGAGCCTTCGACGCAGCGTCCATCGCCCGGTCCAACTGAGCTGCGGTACAGACTGGCGCCTGCGCGTACACGTCGCCGGTTGCGGGATTGACTACATCGAAATAGTCACCTCCTGCGACACCTTGACCGCCGATTGTCATTTCCATGAAAACTCCCAGAGTCGTTATTCTAAAGAGACAAAACCAAGATTGCTGGTGGGCCGATCTACAGCACTTCCACCTAGCGACGCTTCTCCCTGGACAGGGAATACCTGTCACCGGTCAGGTCGATCGTGCCGGCTCCCAATGCCCTCTCGCGAAGTTGATGTTTGAGAACACGTCCAACACCGTTAACGGGCAGCTCATCAAAGAACTCGATGAACCTGGGGATGCAGAAGTACGGTAGATGCGTTTCGAAGTACTTCAACAGTTCGCTGGGCTCGGGGCGCTCCCCTCGTGCGACGATGCACGCCTTGATGTCGTCTTCCGTCATCGGCGAGGCCACGGCGTGTACAGCGACTTCATCAACCAGAGGGTGCTGCCGGATGGCAACTTCCAGCTCGATTGACGACACATTCTCGCCACGTCGCCTCATCGCATCCTTCTTCCGATCTACGAATGCGAATGCCCCCTCCGGAGTTTTACGGCCGTAGTCGCCTGTGTGATACCACAGGTTGGTGATCGTCGAAACGGTTGCGCTGTCGTTCTCCCAATACCCGGAGAAGATGGCACCCGGCGCCAGGGGTCGCACCGCGAATTCCCCTGTTTCGCCATCGGGCACCTCATTGTCGAGATCATCGACGATGCGAACTTCGATAAGGCTGGCTGCACGACCCACGGTTCCTGGGAGCCGTTCCTCACTCACCGGGTTCAGGCAGATCGCGGTGGCTTCGGTTTGTCCGTACCCGTCAGACACGACACGTGTACCGAAGCGTCTCTCGAATTCTTCTTGGCGCGGGATGTCCAGCGGAATCCATACCGCCAGACGTAATTGGCCGCGCATGGGAGGGTCCGACGATTCGGGTTGGGCCAGAACGGCTGCCGCCATCGCCGCGACACCCCACGATGTGGTCGCCCCTTCCTCGTGGACCTGACGCATGAAGGTGCTGGCGTGGAATTGGGCGAGAAAGCTGACCGACGACCGAGAAAACAGCGCCGACATCAGGACCGCGATCTGACCGCCGGCGTGATACAGCGGCAGGGCCGTGACGATCTTGTCCCCCGCTGCCACCCATTCCGCGGCAATGTACATGCGTGCGACCTGGAAGTAGTAGGCGTGCGAGAGCTTGCAGGCCTTCGACAGTCCGGTCGTCCCGGAGGTGAACATCAGACTCATCAAGTCGTCAGGTCGAACACTGACTTCCGGAAGTTCGGAACCGTGCTCGGCGAGCGACGCGTATGAGACATACATGGGCGGAGAATCAAGGTCCGGGGCATTCCCGTCTACTCCTACCAGGAATTGCACCGAGGTCGTCGCAAAGTCTTGGCCACCCAGTAGAGACATTGCTGCTGCATCGCCGACAACCGCCCTCGCGCCGCTCGTCGACAACTGGTGCCTCAGGAACTCGCCCTTCAGGAAGACGTTGATCGGCACGAAGACGATACCGAGCTTGGCGCACGCGAAAATGAGCTCGACGTACTCGACCGCTGTGGGGAGCATGATGGCGAGCCGGTCCCCCTTAACAAGCCCGAGTTTCAGCAAACCTGCAGCAACTCGGTCGGTCTTCCCGTCGAGTTCGCCGACCGTGATCCATTCCCCACCGAATTTGACGAAGGGCGCCGATGGATCGGCGGCCGCCCACCCACGGAGTTGCTCGACAGGACCGACAACAGAACCTCGGTCCACGTCAAACGGTAGTTCGTCGCCGCACTGCACTGGTGCGGTAGCCGTTGAACTGGCCTGAATCGTCACACTGTCTCCTGAATACCGTCGTTCACAACATTTCGCGTCGTGCAGGTAATCGGCACGCTTTCGACCGAGTTGTAACTGATACCAACCTGACGTGGCGTTTCTTCTTTCGGAATCGTCAGCCGGAAGTTTTCAAATTTGCTCAGCAGCTCCTCGTAGGCGATCGCCAGCTGAATTCTCGCAAAATGTGAGCCCAGGCAACGATGAACCCCCACACCGAACGCCACATGCGGAGTGCCCATACGCTCGAAGTCCAATTCATCTGGATTGTCGAAATGTTCGACGTCGCGATTGGCCGACATGTAGTTCACCGCAATGCGGTCGCCCTTTTTGAATTCGCAGTCCCCGATCGTGGTGTCCTCGGTGACGGTGCGAGCCATGAAGGACACCGTGGGTTCGAATCGCAGGAATTCGTCGAGATCGACCTTCCACCAGTCAGGGTTACGCAATCGGCCTTCGACCTCAGGGTTTGTTGCGAGGTGGTAGGCGATATTCGACATTGCGCTACGAGTGGTGTCGAGTCCGCCGGCCAACAGGGCTGTTACCACGCCCAGGCGTTCGTCGTCGGTCAACAAGCGACCATCTTCCACCGTGGCAGTGACCAGCGCACCGAGTACGTCATCGCGCGATTCGGGATTCTTCTCGACCTCTTCAAGAAGCTCACCTGCGATCAGAGCGATTTCAAAGAACGCTTCGGGTGTGCCTTCGGTCGCGGCACGCTCAACGGCGCTGACCGCGCGCTTGGTGAGGTCCGCGTCCTCGGTTGCAAAGACCACGCGACCAAGCGCGCCGGCGGTGAACGGGATAGCGAAGTCGTGCACGAACTCGAACTCGCCGTGCTCCTCGAGCTTGCGCGCAACTTTAGCGACGAGGTCTTGGCCGACCTGACGGATCTGGCCCTCGTACTTCAGAAGGTAGTTGCGGGAGAAATACTTGTTGAGAAATTTCCGAAAGTCGCGGTGGATCGGTGGGTCCAGATCCAGTGGCGCCAAACTGACAGGGAGACCCCTGAGTGCAGGTTCGCAACTGCTGAACCTGTCGGGTCGCTCAGCAATCGCCTTGACGTCTTCATATCGCGTTGCGACGTAGTATTCGCCGTCGCCCGCGGCGCGCGGGAAGGGGCACCCACCTTCACGCGCCGCACGCAGCGCGTCCAACATATGCGGACGCTGTTCCGGATCGTACAAGTCGATAGATTCGACGATTTCGTTCACACTCTTCACTTCTTCGCCCTCCTTATAGTTTTTCCGGGAACTGACAGAGTCTGCTGAATCCGTCACGAACACCGGGCGTCTGTGCATCACGTTGATTCACACATTTGGCCTTTCCGCAACGCGCAGCATCTCATTCAAATCGATGAGCTTGATTCGCGGAGCTCCTCGTTCCCTCCCCAGACTTCGCTCGTGCGCGTCAATGGATTTCGCGCCGGCGAAGTTCAGGTAGTCCGGTTGTCGCTCAGATATCAGTTGTCGCAAGTTTTCCTGCGCACGAACAGGTGCGTTGAGGCGCCCCGCGCGGTGATCCTCGATGATCTTCTCGACGGTGTCCTTTGCGCACTTCTTGTTGGTGCCGATCACGCCCGTGGGGCCTCGCTTTATCCATCCCGCGACGTAGACTCCTGTCAGACAGGCTCCGCTTTCCGAGGTGACACGGCCGCCATGGTTTGCAATCGTGCCACTGACCGGTTCAATGGGAAGCGGACCTGTTGGAACTCCTCGGTACCCAATCGAGCGCAGAACGAGCCCGCACTCGATGTCCTCCTCGACCCCCGTAGGCCGCACCTGCGAACGTCCATCCTGGGTGGACACCAATTCGTTGTGTGCGATTCTCAATCCCTCTACGTGGTCATCTCCCAATACCTCCAAGGGGGACGAAAGATAGCGTAGGACGATTCGCTTCTTGCCGGGACTGGGAGCGGAGGACACGAGCTTCCTCAGAATCCCCAACTTGACCGTCGCGATGGGGTCATTCCCCTCGGTAGCGGCGCGCGAGTATGCATCCAGCTCGGACTCGTCCATGTCTACGTGAACATCAAAGCTCGACGATTGACTCAACGCTAGAAGTTCCGGAGTCGTGTATGCCGCCTGCGCCGGTCCTCGCCGTCCCATGACGACTACTTCCTTGATATTGCTCCCAGCGAGCCTATCTACGGCATGGGTAGCCATATCCGTCTTAGCGAGAGCTTGGGGTTCGCTGACAAGGAGACGGGCGACGTCCAGAGCGACATTGCCGTTCCCGATCACAACAGCGCGGTCGGCGGACAGGTCAAACACACTGTCGGCGAAATCGGGATGTCCGTTGTACCACGCGACGAACTCGGTTGCACTGTGGCTACCAGGTAGCTCCTCGCCGGGAATATCAAGCCGTCGGCTCCCGGAAGCACCGACCGCATAGACCACCGCATCGTGCGACTCCAGCAATTCCTCATGCGTAACATGTTTTCCAACAGTGACATTGAGAAACATCTCCATACCCCTGCGACCTGCGGTGCGCTGAAACAGCCCGGCGACCGCCTTCGTCCCTTGATGATCGGGAGCGACGCCGTAACGGACCAGGCCCCACGGAGTGGGCAACTGTTCAAACATGTTCACCTCGACCGCGAGATCGCGGCGCAAGAGAAGCTCTTCTGCGGTATAGCATGCCGCCGGGCCGGAACCTACGATAGCCACCTTCAGCGGGCGGAGCTTTTCGTCCGAATCTACTTTCGTTGTCTGTGCCCGAGCAACATTCGCGTCCTCGGAACTCCTGTTCGAATAGAACGCAGCGTTGATCTCCTCGTACGGAGCCGTCTCATCCGTCAGATCGATATCGGCCACGATCGCGCTCACAGGACATACCTCGACACATGCGCCGCAATCGATACAGGAGACCGGATCGATATACAGCATCTCCGCAGTGCCATAACCCGGCTCATGCGGCGCCGGATGGATGCAGTTGACGGGACAGACCGACACACATGCTGCGTCATTGCAGCAGGGTTGGGTGACAACGTGCGCCAAACCATTACTCCTTCTTGCATCCTCCTGGGACAGCGCGTACGCGGCTCCAGGTGGAACGACGAGACAAACTACGTTGTCTGTAATACCGTTATGTTAGCTACCTCACTTTCGAGTGTCAATGCTGAGGCCTCCGCAAATCCCACCAGGCAATATCCGGGCTTTCCCGCGCGGCGAGGGCCGGCCCAGTGCTGGCGAACGAGGCAAGAAGGCCCTCCAGGGTGGACGTCCACGTAGTCGCAGCCGAACTGACGGCCGTCCGCTGGTTCCGGACGCACCGAGGCGGCCCTTTTGGAGCGCTTGCACTCCAACTGACACATACCTAAGCCCCGACTGGGCCGGCCTGGCTGGGCGGTCTGCGTTCGTGGGCCCGGAGGTACCCCGGCACCTCGTTGCCCGCGGCACCCAACTTCATAGAAGCTCCCGCGGGTAGCGCAACTGCAACAAGCATGACCGAGCCTGAGACGGCGAAATATATTGAAGCGCAGCGGGTTCGTTCGTGAGCGGAAATCGTTCGCACCTACAGTGCGACCATTCGTCAGGCCGATCCACATCAATTTAAAGTCAGATAGAAAAAACCCTGGATTGGCCGCATCCTCTGGGTTATGCTTTCGCTGAGCAGTATGAGCAGATCCGACCTTCCGCGGCATCGCGAGGAGTTGGCGGACCCCAGGGTGATTAGCGCACCAAGACACCGCGGTGACATGCCGTTCCGGTAGCGCCCGACACCCGACTGCGGCGAAGGTGAGATTACGTCACCGCGCGACGACATTTTCAATCGTTAACTCAGACAGAAGGCAGAGGTTCATGGACGTCATCGCAGTGATGCCGCTCGAGAAGTGCGGAGAGGATGTCGCATCGGAGGTCGGGGGCAAGGCGCTGGGACTCGGAGCGCTTATGCGGTCGGGCATGACCGTACCTCCGGGTTTCGTCGTTACCACCGACGCGTACCGTGCGGCGGTGAAGGCTGCGGGCATCAACGAGCACATCGAGGCCGCTCTTCGCGGAGCCGACCCCGAGGGCGATCTCACAGCCGTGTCTGAGGTGATTTCCGCGCTCTTCACGGAAGCGCTCATCAGTGATGAGCTTCGCACGACTATCGAAGATGCATACTGCGGGCTGGGCTTGTCCCCGACTCCCGTCGCCGTGCGGTCCAGCGCGATCGCCGAGGATCGTGCAGACGCCTCTTTCGCTGGACAGCAGGACACCTATCTCTGGGTGCAGGGGGCAGACCAGGTTATTACCCATATCGTACGGTGCTGGGCAAGCCTCTTCAGCCCGCGTGTCATCGCCTATCGGGCCCGCTTGGGAGTTCCGCCCGAGGATGTAGCCATGGCGGTGGTCGTTCAGGAGATGGTACAAGCTCGTGCGGCAGGCGTCATGATGACCCTCGATCCGGCCAACGGTGACCGCGACGCGCTGTACATCGAATCGAACTACGGGCTCGGCGAAGCCGTCGTAGCCGGGGAGGTCACGCCGGACTCCTTCTGGGTCGACAAGAAAACTCTTGGGTTACGCAAGCGCGTTATCGGGGATAAGCAGATTGCGTACCGCTTCGATGAGGCGAGTCAGCAGGTTCGCAAGGTAGAAGTCTCGCCCGGCGAGCGTGCGGACTGGTCCCTCAGCAACGAGGAAGTGTGCAGGATCGCCGAACTCGGACGAGAGATCGAGACGGCCTTCGGCGCCCCGATGGACGTCGAGTGGGCAGTTGCCGGGTCCGGACCGTCCTCACAGGTGCAGCTCCTGCAGGCGAGGCCGGAGACAGTCTGGGCATCGCTACCCGTCCCCCCCAGCAATCAGGTCCGTGTTGCCAACGACTCGGCTGTCATCACACCGGAGCGGTGGGATCCACTACACTCACCAAGCGCTCCGAACCTTCATTGGACCACGTCTAACCTCGGCGAGGCGATGCCCGGGGTTCTCACTCCCCTGAACTGGACGCTGTGGCACCGGACGCTCGAGGAGTCCGCACTGAAGGCCGCATTCCGTATCGGTGTCCTGTCTCGAGCAGAGTCGGAATTCACTGATGACGTTGACCGCCATTACTTCCGCGCGTTCTATGGCCGCCCCACCATCCAGGTCGAGTACATGGGCACAATGGGCGACCGTATGCCTGGCACCTCGAGCGAGGACATCGTCACACAGATCCTCGGTCGTGTTCCCGACGGTTGGCAGGCTAATCCCACACGTCGTCGATGGCCCATTATCGCCGGTAGATTCCCCTGGACATTCATGGCCGTCACCAAGGAGGTCCGGGAGACTGTCAAAGCGGTCGACGCCTGGTACGCACCGCATCTTCAGCGCGTGTCCAGAGCGTCGACGGTGGCCGAGGCGACCGAAAACTTCCGAATCGCCAAACGACACTTCGACCGAGCCCTGGACACCCAGATCGTCAGCTCCCTTGCAGGCATCGTTCCGGTGTACGACATTCTTGAACGACTGACCAAGCCTGCTGGAGTGGACATCTCGGCATTGAGCGGTTCCGGTGGGGCTGAGGTCTCGGGACTCGTCACCGACGTCTGGAAGGCGTCACGCAACGAGCTCAGCTTTGACGAGGTCGTCGCGCGGCATGGAATGCACGGTCCGTCGGAGGGCGAAATATCGAGTGTTGTGTGGCGCGAGAATCCTGAGCCGCTGCGCACACTGATCGAGACCTATGCCCACCAAGACGACGCTGAGGATCCTCGCCTTCGCGAGGCGGATCACCACATCGCGGCCGGTAAGGCGGCGCGACAGCTGCTTGCTGCGACGCCGAGATGGCAAAGACCAGCCGTTCGGTTCCTGCTGAAACTCGCAGCGAAACGTATTCCGCTGCGCGGTGTGGCAAAGCGGTCGTTGGTGCAAGGACTCGACGGGACCCGAGCAGCGGCGCGGCGGCTCGGTGCACTGCTTGTTGAAGTTGGCACTTTGGAGCACCCCGACGACATCTTTTACTTGACCGCGGCAGAAGTCGAACACATACCTAGCGACGTTAAGTCGCTTGTGCGGAAACGGCGCGAGCGACGGGATGCGTACGCAGCGCTGTCGATCCCGGGCGAGTGGAAGGGCATGCCGGAGGCGACGCCGGTCGGCGCCGATGACGGACTGACCGCCGAGGGAGCGATGACTCTTGAAGGCATCGGTGTTAGCGCCGGAGTCGTTGAGGGAATCGCGCGTGTCCTTTACGAGCCTGATTTCGCCGCGGTTCAACCTGGCGAGGTTCTAGTGACCCCGACGACCGACCCGAGTTGGTCCTCGGTGATGTTCATCTCGTCCGCCCTTGTCGTGGACATCGGCGGAGCACTTAGCCATGCAGCGGTCGTGGCCCGCGAGCTTCGGGTGCCGTGCGTCGTCAACACCCGAAGCGGAAGCCGCACCATCAAGACGGGCGACCGTATTCGCGTCAACGGCAATTCTGGAATCGTCGAAATTCTCGAACGCGCCGCCTCGCCTGTGGAGCTCGAGGACGCGTGATGCGCACAGTCTTCCTCAAACGAGGAAGACGTGACTGGTCCGACGTACCGACGCGCGGGGTGTCCGCGGGCCGGGCAGGATAATAGATTCGGAATCGTCCCCGAGGGCCCTCCCGGCCCGCCACCGCAGAGGGTGGAACCGTCTTCAAGCAGCGCAACGTGTCCTGGCGACTCGTGCCCACAGCGCGGTAGCACGTGTAACCACGACCGACCGTGTCCGACAGTACGAGGTGATGACCGTGGTGCGCAGGGCTCGGTACAAGTTGCCGATTGCCGGGCCGGGAGAGCCGGGAGCGGACGACGCCGGTGAAGCCCCTCTCCGGGACCGGTGTAGGAGGTCAACGCGGCCGCCGACCGGACGTGAAGCTAGCTGCGTCGGGCGAGGGTGGTGAGAGCTCCCCGAGTTACACACGGTCGGCCGGCGGCCTTGATGTACACGCACGATCGGGGGTGCAGCCGTGACAGTCGAGAATTTTGCGTAAGTCATTGCTGCTCTGATTTTTTGACACAAAAAGCCGGGTTGCCGAAGGCTAGGATGAGGGACCGAGTCCGGCGCTGCAGCCGACAATGGCGCAACGTCCACGACTGCGGTCGTGAGCGCCATCGATGAACTCAGACTCGGACAGTCACGGGTGGCGTTTCACCTCGATGTCATGGACGGTCACAGCAATGTGGCCACGGCTTGGTCGCTGCAACCGCTCCCGGGAAACTCCAAGGCGCGACTGCGGCCGCGTGCGTGTGTCAGGTTCGAATGGCTCTGGCTCATTCTCCGTGATGGTTCCTGAGTATGTCTGTGGCTGAGGTGTATTCGCATGTGTGGGAGGTCGAATCCGGCGCGTCCATCCCTCTGCCGCTCGCGCGTTTTGATTCGATTTACGTTTCCCTCGACAGCGCCGGAGTTGTCGGGCAGGTGGTCAGCCCGTTGAGGACCGCGGCTCGGTCGCGTCCGATCCCCGGACGAATCGATGCAGGTTCGGCAGATCGTTCGAGGAGACGGCCGCCTTACAAGGTTGACACGGTCGCCGTGTGCTGGTCAGCATCTCGGGCGAACGAGGTACGAACGCGGCGGTGGTCTCAACGTGCTGGCAGTTGGCGAGGACTTGCTGCTCGTCGTCGGTGATGCCCTCAGGTCGGTGCAGGATCCGCGAGGCGACGCGCCGAACCTTCGGGATTTTCGCCCGTGCAGATGTACGGTGGACTCGTCCAACCCGAGTGCCGACCTGCCTGCGGGGCGGCCAGCAGTTGGCGACGCTGCCAAACGGCCGACGCACGGTTCTCCTCAGCGCGCCCGAGCCCCGTTGGATCGGTTTGATCCACCTGCCCTGGGCCTCGAGCGCGGAAACCGCTTTCATAGCGGCGCTGGGTGGAGGCGACGAGGACGGATTGCTCGCGGCGCGCGGTCAACGCTTGTTCGGCGGTCCGCCGGAAGTCCTCCGCGGCGGTGAGTTCGGTGTGCCGTTCGGGATCGTCTGCAGCCCTGAGTCGGAGACAAACGCTCTGAGCCGCAATGTTTTCCGCGCGGCTTCGGCCAGGTTATGCCACAGCTGTCAGCTTTCGGCGACCTCGATCGCGTCGGGCGCCCCCGTGCGCGCCCCTTCGACGCAAGCGCCAGCGCCAACACGGCACCACGGTCGTGCCCGGGCACGCGGTCGGCCAGTCGGCCAGTCGGCGAAGGTAATCGACCTTCCTGTCGTTGAGGACGTCGCCGGGGAGGGCGGTGGCCATGTCGATCAGGACGATCCCGGACCGGTGCCGTCGTCGAAGGGCGAAGTCGTCGACTCCGAGGACCTTCACCGGCCGATGCCCCGTCTGGAAGCGCACGGACAAGTCGTAGCTGGGTGCTGTGTCCCGACAGTTCTGTCGCTGGGTTCCGGAGCGGCCGGCAACCGTCAGCCAAATTCTTTCGAGGCTTCCCTTCAGCATCTGGGGGTGCGCCGTGCACATCACACCGTCTATCTGCTCGGCGAAGGTACGCCCGGATCGCAGTCGGTGGTCAGACGCAGAAGCGCCACATCCCGCAGCACGAGGCGACTCAGCCGGTTTCCGATCGCGATGTCGGCCACACCGTGCATTCGTAGCTATGTTGACCTTCGTGCAGGACGCCGGCGTCCGGAGACGTGTGGATCCCCGCAGTGAGGGGCGCACCGGCCTCACGGAGGCGATCGAGGCAACCCGTGCCGACCGCCACCGGATTGGCCGGTTCGGCGCAGACTCTCGAGCAGTCGATAGAGCCAGGCCTGGCTTTCCCTGAGCGAGACGACGTCTGCAATCTTCGAGATCGTCTCGTGGCCCCGAGGACCGGTGGCACGGCGAGGCGTGCCACCGGATTTCCGGTAATGCTCCGACGCCGAAGGCCAGTTGTGCGGGCATCCTGCGGAGGTCCCGGGTCATTCTGCTCGCAAGAAGCAGAAGCCAGTCGATTCCAGTCAGGCGAACTGCTTCATAAGCTTCGCCGCCTGCTCCGGGCGCAGCAGGCGGAAGTGCCCGTCCGCCGCCACCAGTCGCGTCCCCGGCTCAGCAGCGGCGGCTATCCACGCCTGAGCGAAGACATCGCCGTCCCCGCTGGCGACCACTCGCCCGCGCACGAGCAGCTCCACCCCGGAGGGGACGGGGCGCAAGTATTGGACGACGAGCTTCCGGGTCAGGCCCGGTTTGCCTGAGTCTGCCACGACATGCCCCAGCGCGTGATCCATCAGCATTGCCGAGATCCCGCCATGTACGTGGTGCGGCGGGCCTTCGAATGCCTCACCGAACGTACAGGTGGCGCTGGCCACGCCGTCGACAGTCTCGAACGATAACGGAGCAACGAATGGACTCCCCTCCCCGGTCATTGGTGAGAACATTCGTACGCCGTTGTACGGGTCGTCAACCGAGGAGGGCACACCGGCCTGCCGGCTCGTCGCGCCTAGGATCGAGGTGGCCTCGGCGACCAGAAGCCTCGCCTGGCAGAGGATCTTGGTAGGCACCTCCGACATGACCGAGGCGGTCCCGAGGGCGCGGAGCGCCCGACCGAGATCACGGACCGCGCGTCGTCTATCGACGAGATCGCCCGGGACGTCCTGCTCTGCCACAGTTGTCGCTTGACCGAGCAAGGGTCCCCAGGCGATCGTTGGTACCGGGCCGATTCCCTCCAGGTCCTCGCCGTCCCTTGCCCCTCGGCCGACCCTTTCAGATGGCGACTTTACGAATCCCTCATTCACGCGAGGACTCCTGGAATCTACCCGGTTGAGGCCTCGACGGGTCAAACAAATACCGGAGAGTTCCGCATCCCGCATCCCGTATGCCGGCGCCTGCAGCAGCGCCGAACTTGGGGATGCGCATGCTCGGCGCCGTCGGCACTTCGTCGCGGGACGGCTCGGCGCGCCGCTCGCGGATCGATCGTACGACGATGGCGTCCATGTCTTCAATGCCCTGCATGGTGTTCCTTCGAATCGTGGATGAAGACCGGATCACCTCCGGTCAACGGCCGACGTACGTCCCCTTCGTGCGTGTTTTAAATGCCTCGAAGGCCGCGGCAGCGTCCTCGGTGGCAAAGGTAATGCGCTGGTTGTCCCACTCCAGGTCAAGCTGCTCGGCCAGGGTATTCGTCTCAGCACCTCGCAAGGCACGGACCGTCGCCCGCAACCCGAGTGGCGGCAGCTGCGCTAGATCCTTGGCAACCTTCAGCGCGTGCTCCAGCACCTGGCCGTCAGGGACCACCTGGTTGACGAAGCCTGCACGGTGCGCATCTTCCGCCGACATCGGCTGGTCCCGCAGCAAGAAGTCCGTCGCCGCCGATTGTCCCATCAGCTTGGTGACGAAATAACTGGCTCCCATGTCGGGGCCGAATCCAAGTGTGCCGAACGCAGCTTTGAACTTCACCGACTCGCCCGCAATGCGGTAAGTGTGCAGGCCAGCCCATCCGATGCCTCCGCCAGCCACGGCTCCATTGATGGCCGCGATGGTGGGCTTCTGAAAGTTGTTAAGCATCTGAAGAATCCATCGGCCCGGCCCCAACGGGTCGAAACGTCGAGCTTGAGCCGAGACCCCGAGCGAGGCGTGATCACCCTGCATCACTCCGCCGTAAAACATGACATCCGCGTCCGCGCCGGGACCGAGCTTGCCGTCCAGCTGGGCAAAGTCGACGCCGGGGCTCCACGCCGTCGCGCCGTCCGAGACGTTCGCGGTCGTGACGATGACGCGAACGCTGTCGTCACGTTCGAGCTCGGCGGAGACGTCCAAGAGTTCCCTCAGCAGAGACCCTCCGAGTGAGTTATTGGCGAGCGGACGATCGACCGTAAGCACGGCGACGTGCTCATCCACCGACACGTGCAGTTCCTCCGACATAGGCAGCCTTTCCTCGCGCGGGGGCTCCGGCGGACCGGGGAAGCTCCCGAGACATTTTACTGTACATTAAACTCTGGGCGAACAGAAGCATTCGTTCGAACCCCCACGCGATCAATACCGCGTGGTCGATGATCTGAACCACATCTTCGACGCGCCCGATCAGGACCAGCGATGCCCGCACGGTCGCCGTCGGAGGACCTTGGCCGCTCACTTTGGGTCGGCGCGGTGTTGCCCGAAAAGAGGGCCAGGTCTTCGCACCCCCGACCGCGAGCCACCCGAGTCCCGTGTGACGCGGCCGGGGATTTACCGGTGACACTCGAACGCATCGCGCACCAGAGGATGCTCACGACGCGAATCGCGATCAGACTCCGTACCCTCCATCGACGTTGAGAGTCTGGCCGGTAATCCAGCCGGCACGATCTGACATGAGGAATCGGACTGCCTCGGCCACGTCAGTCACGTCCCCGAACCGACCAAGGGTCGTCTCCGACTTCGCCAAGGCCAGGCCTTGTTCCGTGAAGACCCCCGATTTCACCAACTTGTCGAACATGCCCTCCCCCTCGATGACGCCGGCGCCGACAGCATTCGCGCGAACGCCGAATCGCCCCTCTTCGCCGGCGATGCCCCTGATCAATGCCTGAACCCCCGCCTTGGGGGCCGACGACATCAGGTCCATCTTGCTGTACCGCTCGATCACCGGTGTGACGATGGCGGTTACTGCACCCGACGAAGCACGGAGCATCGGCAGGAAAGGCTGCACCAAGTTGAAGCAGCTCTTGAGGTCGTTGTCGATCACGCGTGAGAAGGTCTCGAGCTCAGTCTTGGCGATGAACGACATCGGAATCACCGGGCCCGCCGCGTAGACGACACCTCGCACGGCGCCGGCATCCGCGACTCGGCTCGCAAAGGCCCGAGCCTCGTCGGGAATCGCAAGATCAACCTGCTCAATCATGGCCTTTCGACCACTCGAACGGACGAGCTCCGCCGTCTCGTCGGCCCCCGCACGATTGCCTCGATACGCCACGACGACGTCATGGCCATCCTCCGCCAGGCTACGAGCGATGGCCCGACCCAAACCACCCGACGCCCCGCCGACAACCGTCCAGCTCATCGATTCCACCATCTTCTCTTCTCACTCCAAACTCAAGGATCGTTCGGCACACGAAACACATCGCGCGTCATCACGACTTCACGGCGCGCTACGGGCCAGCTGAACGAGGACCAACATTCCCGGCAGTATCTAATTCAGACTAAATAATAGGTGCATGTGACCGGGATCGTCAACAAAATCAGGGTGTCGCAGGCACGACCGTAGAAGGGCAGTTAGAATCGGGTTTGTGCCACGCCTAGCGACGAACAATGCCAGCAGCGCTCCCTTAGCGACTACCAAGTCCGCCAAGACCCGAGCCCGGATCTTGGATGCCACGGCGCACATTTTGTGCCGCAAAGGTTTCTCCGGAACTCGCCTGAGCGATATCGCCGACCGCGCCGAGTGTCAAGCACCGGCAATTTACTACTACTTCGAATCGCGCGAGGACCTGATCGAAGAGGTCATCTGGCAGGGAATGGCACACTTGCACGACCATGTGCGCAAGGCCCTCAAAGCTGCGAGCAGCGTGTCACCCGCGGAACGCCTGAACATCGCACTGGAGCAGCACCTACGCTTCATTCTGACCGAGTCCGACTACACAATGGCCGCGATTCGCAATGCCGCCCAGATGCCCATCGAGCTGCGCGATCGGCAACTCGCCGAGCAGCAGAAATACGCGGTGCTGTGGAGGAAGCTGTTCCGGGACGTGCGAACGGCCGGGCAACTTCGGCCGGGCGTCGACGAGCGGCTCGCACGCATGCTCATCCTCGGTTCGCTCAATTGGTCCACCGAATGGTGGCAGCCACGCGGAGAGTCTGTCGACACCTTGGTCCAGAACGCCAAGCGCATGCTCAACGGAGGATTCCTCAAAGAGGTCGATAACGAGGTCGACTGAGCCCCCGATGACAAGCCGGGGACCTCACGGCCCGATGACAGCCCACAAGATCCCCGGTTTCCAGCTACCCGCCTCCACGGACCACCACGTGTTCCGTTAGCAGGGCGCTGGGTGGCCGCGCCCTCCGCTCCCTCGGGCGTCGGCTCGCAGGTCTTCTCCCTCGGGCGTCGGCTCGCAGGTCTTCGATGTGGCCGTCCGCCTCGTCGCCAGCGAAGCTGGGAGTTCAGCTCTCCAGCTCGACGGAGAGCATGTGCGGTGACGGAACACTGCGAAAGTCCATCCAGTGCCCGTGAGGAGTCCATCCCATGGGGAACGGGAGCTCGATGCGACAGATCGGCCCAGTGCCATATACGGCGGGTGGCCAGCGAAGTTATCGGCGGTGCTGTGGTTGCTGCTGAAGCTGGTGACCTTGCCGAACTGCATCCGGGAACCGACGGTGACGGCAGAGTCGATGTACTCCTCAGAGTGCATCCGAAAGCAGGTCAGACCGGCCCAGGAGCACAGGTGCGCGGGATCGGCGAACCGGTGCACGTCCCCGATCTCGGCGACGAACACCGCGGCGAGGGTGGGACCGACGCCGGGCAGCGTCTGGATCGCCGCATACCCGCGGGCGCCACGCAGCTCGGCGGCGATCCGGGCGGTGAACCGCGCCGCGTGGGCGTCGAGGTCGTCGATCAGCTCGAGCAGCGAGATCACCCGCTGCGCGTACGCGTCCCCGAGCGGCACCCGGGCCAGCCTCTGACGGCCGGTGACACCGAACAGGTCCGACACGGGGATCAGGACGCCGGCCTTGGCGAGCACGGCGTGCACCTGCGCCTTCAGGCCGGAGCGCAGCGCGACGAGCTTCGCCCGGTACCGGACCAGTTCCCGCAACTCGCGTGTGGCAGGCGGGGCGATCCAGGCTTCGGGTAGCCGGTTCATCCCCAGCAGATCCGCCAGGTCACCGGCGTCGCGGACGTCGTTCTTGACCATCCGGTATCGGAATCCCTTGACACCCAATGGGTGTGCCAGATGCACCGTCGCACCGGCGGCCTGCAGGGCGTCGACGGCCCAGTACCAGCCGTAGGTGGCCGCGAGCACCACTTCCGGGTTCGGGCCGGCCTTCTCGATCTGTAGACCCAACGCCACCGGATCGTTGACGATCCGCACCGCCGACAGTTGCTCACCCTCCGCTGTCTGGCGGACGATTACCGACCGCTGCCGGTGCAGATCGATCCCGACGAGCTGATTTCCGTCATACTCGTTCATAGGGGCCTCCTTCGTCGTGATGAACCTTGAGACCCAGCATTCGCCGGGAACCACGAGAGCGGGGAGGCCCCGCTCGTGTGCAGGTGGGCCAACAGCCGCACGGGTTACCTCAACGGCCTAGCGCCGCACACGACGCCCGGCAGCTTTCCGCGGAGACGCACCTGACGCACCGCGGTAGACGAGGTGTGACCTCGGAGACGACAGATGACAAAAAGTGACGCTTGACACCTACTCGGTCGACTGCCAGGATACTTAATAGTGATTCAATTCATATCTAGGACCGTGCTGCTGTACCGACGCGCCCAGCACGCCGACTCCGAGACGGCTGCGGACACAGTAGACACCGGTAGAAACCCCTGACCCTCGAGCGGAAGCATCATGTCGACAGTAACGAGAAATTCTCGGCAACATCCTCGTGCCGTTCCCCAAGTACCAGGTGAGGTGGGCATCTGGGTTTTCATATTCGGCGATATGGTTATTTTCGCCGTCCTCTTCGCCACCTTCTTCTATTACCGAGCGAAGAAGCCCGAGATTTTCGATCAGTCGCAAGTCGCGCTGAATCAGAACTACGGTGCGGCCAACACGGTGGTGCTGCTGGTGAGCTCACTGCTGGTTGTGCTCGCTGTCCGGGCGGTGCGGAAACGGATGCCGCTGGCGCCTCACCTGATCGCCGGTGCCATCTTTTGCGGAATACTCTTCTCGGCGTTGAAGGTCTTGGAGTACGCCGAAAAAGTGAGTCACGGGATCACCCCGGCCACCAATGACTTCTTCATGTTCTATTTCGTGCTGACCGGGTTGCACTGGTTCCACCTCATCGTGGGATTGGTAGTACTCGTGACGCTGTACGTGTTCGCACGTAAACCCGAGATCACCGAGCATCGATTCGCCTTCTTCGAAGGTGGCGCCTGCTTCTGGCACATGGTCGATCTGCTGTGGATCGTTCTGTTCCCAATGCTGTATCTGGTGAGGTAGCGATGATTCCGACATTGACTGCGCTGGCACGAACCAAGGCAACGGCCGTGTGGTTGGTACTGGTGTCCGCGACCGTGCTGTCGTGGTGGCTGGGTTTCGAGAGCGCGCACGGTGCCGACGCCTACCGAGAACTGATCGGCGTCGTGATTCTGCTCGTCGCCTTTATCAAGGTCCGATTCATCGGCATGTATTTCATGGAACTGCGGGATGCCCCGCTGCCGTTGCGCGGTCTGTTCGACGGCTACTGCCTAATTGTCTGCGCGGCGGTCGTCGGCATGTATCTGTGGGCTTGATCCCCCGCTGTGTACCAAGTCTTTTCGTCGAGTTAGGAGAAATGATGTTCAAACCCAATGACGCCGATGTGATAGTAGCGACGAACCACACTGCTATCCAGAAGGTATGCGCCTGGAGTGGCGTGGCCTGCATCCTGTTTATGTTCACCGGCCTTGTCATCGCGGGATTTCTGCCGCCGATGCCGACGTCGTGGTCGCAGGCCGAAGTGGCCGCCCATTACCGGGAGAACGCGAACGCTATCCGTGCGGGCGCCGCTCTGGTCGCGGTGGCCTCGATGTTCTATGTGGCATTCACGGCCGTCTTTTCCGGGCAGATGCGTCGGATCCCCGGCATGCATCCCACCGTCGTGTACACGCAGCTGGCCGGTGGCACGCTCGGGTGCCTGACCTTTCTGGTGCCCGGACTGCTGTTCGTCGTCACGGCGTTCCGGCCGGAACGTTCGCCCGAGTTGACCATGATGCTCAACGACATGAGCTGGATCTTGATAATCATGCCGTTCCCCCCGTTCATGGTGCAGAACTTCGCGTTCGCTTACGCCATCTTCAGCGACAAGCGGCAACAGCCCCTGTTCCCTCGTTGGCTGGGGTACGTGAATATCTGGGTACCGATAATGTTCATCCCGGTTGTGATTGTGCCGTTCTTCCGGTCAGGACCGTTCGCTTGGAGTGGGATCTTCGGCTTCTGGGTTCCGGCCATTTCCTTCGGCCTTCAGTTCATAACGAATATGATCTTCATACTGCGGGCCATCAACCGACCGGAATCGGAGGACGCCCCGCAGTCGTCGCCCGGATCCACCCTTGTGGTATGAGATTGTGGCATAACATGTTGTCGGGACATGACAGCGACTAGGTAGCTAGAAGCGGCGTAGCCGGGTTTTAGCTACCTAGAGCGTGTCTACTAAACGTTCGAGGACCGGTGCGGGGTGCTGCGTGAGTGTTGCGAACCGATGAGATCTCCGATGACCTGTGGGCTGTGGTCGAGCCCGTTCTTCCTGCACCATCCGGCCGCAAGGGACGTCCGTGGAACGACCATCGATTGACCCTGGACGGGATCACCTGGCGATTCCGGACCGGGTCACCGTGGCGGGACGTGCCTGAATACTTCGGTGCATGGCAGTCGATTTGGGACGCCACCGTCGCTGGTCGGCCGACGGCACCTACGTGCGTATGTTCGCCGCCGTGCGCGCGGCGGCGCCGGACTACGACGCGCAGCTCGAACGCCTGCTCTCGATCGACTCGACCATTGTCCGCGCCCACCAGCACTCCGCCGGCGCACGGACCGATGCGCACACAGGGGGCTCGGTCGAATGACAGGAATCGGGCCCACGAACCCGCCGACCACGCGCTCGGTCGCTCCCGAGGCGGCGTGAGCACCAAGATCCATGCCCTCGCCGACACCTTCTGGTGCCCGCTGACGCTGTTGCTTTCGCTGGGCCAGGCAGGCGACAACCCCTACCTGGCACCCTTGCTCGGGGCTCACCGCGCCCATGACCCCGAAGCGTTCCGACTGTTGGCGGACAAGGCGTACTAGCATCCGAGTACCCGTAAGCACCTGCGGGAACGCAGGATCTCGCACACCATCCCCGAACGCAGCGACCAGATCAGTCGACGCAAGGCCAAGGGATCCGCCGGGGGTCGGCCACCCGTATTCGACAAAGACCGCAATCGCGAACGCAACGTCGTCGAGCGTGGCTTCGGGCGTCTCAAACAATGGCGTGCGATCGCCACTCGCTACGACAAGTACGCCACCACCTACCTCGGTGGCGTACTCCTGGCCGCACTCGTTATCCATCACCGTGTCCGCAAATAGCAGACACGCTCTGGTCGCCCCGGACCACCCGCCCCGCACGGGTAGTATCGAGCACTGTGACCATCGACGACGATGCCGCGGTGCGGAAGCTGCCCATGCGGGCGCGGATTCTGGCGGCCGCGCCAGATGTGCTGTTACGCTTCACATTGACGAAATTCACGATGGACGAGGTTGCCCGCGCCGCGGGCATCGCACGCCAGACCATCTACAAGCATTTCTCGAGCCGCGACGAACTGCTCATCGCGATGTTGATAGAGGATATGCAGGTCCGCCAGGCGCCGGAGCTCCTCGATGTCGTCGGGCGTCACCCCTCGGTCGAGAATCTCGTCGAGATCTTCCTGACCGAACTCGAGGTGGCCGCGAAATATCCACTGTTCCACGAACTGCTCGATCCCCGCACCGCGCCACGTGCGGCCGAACTCCTGTTTCAGTCGGCGAGCATCATGGCGGTCCGGGAGGCCTCCTGGAAGCCGATCCTGCACCGGTATGCCGAACAGGGTGTTGTTCGTTCGGACCTCGACCTCGCGGCCACGGTGCGCTGGATCACCTATCAAATGTTCTGGCTGGTCACCCATCCGGCCGTACTGACCGACGACAAGGCTGAACTGCGCGAGTATGTACGCCGGTACATACTCGGGGGCATCGTGGCCTAGGCCGTATCCCGTTGGAGCGAAGCCGATGAGCGCGCGCCGCGTCGACGGAGCGACTGATTAGAATCTGTAAGGAAGGAGCGCGCGACGCCTACGGGCTGCCCGTCCCGGTAGACCCGTCGAGCTCTGACGGCCGGAAGAAGACCCGCAATCGGCAGAAGTCGTTCGCGACTCGTGACGAAGCGCAGGCCCGAGCCGACGAACTGAACGCCGCAAGGCACACCGGCGGCACTAACGCACTGGCCGAGCAGCGGAAGGCCGGTGATCTGCCGTTCGGTTACTACGCCCGAACGTGGCTGGACAGCTTGCGGGTGAAGGTAGCGCAGGGGCGGCTGAAGCAACGCACCCTCGACGACTACGAGAGAGGTCTCACCTGTTGGGGGGATGCACACGCCGCAGAGAGGGCGAAAGGTTGAAGGGCTGTGGCCCGGTCCACGACCAATACCGTGCTCTTCGGCGTGCGCCTGTTGGATCGCGACCGGGAGCGTGCGATACGCGAACTGATTCCACAGATGCGCACCTATGACTGGAGCGAGCGCGAGAGTCCGCCCAGTGAGCAGGCGGTCCCAGCCGGCAGCGCCAAGTGGAGCCAGACCCCGCCGCGCGGCATGGCCTATTGGGAGAGTCTGGTGGAAAAGCTCGCCAATGAGCCGGTCCACGCGGGTGACCGCTTCTTCATGGCGACGCTCAAGCCCCTCGGCATCGAGAAGGGCAAGCCATTCGAGCCCACACCACGCCAGCAGAAGATCCTCGATGACGCTGCCCAGATGGGCGAGTTGATGGCCAAGGCGAATACCTACACCAAGCGGTTCGAAGAGCCCTACTGGCCCGGAACGCATTGGAAGGACACCGGGTAGGAGATTACGAGCAGCTTGATGAGCGTGCCTCTTACTTCTACGAGGGCGTCTCCATCTCCGAAGCGATGCGGTCCACGACTCCCGGGCAACTTCGGCCAGGCGTCGACGAGCGGCTCGCACGCATGCTCATCCTCGGTTCGCTCAATTGGTCCACCGAATGGTGGCAGCCACGCGGAGAGTCTGTCGACACCTTGGTCCAGAACGCCAAGCGCATGCTCAACGGAGGATTCCTCAAAGAGGTCGATAACGAGGTCGACTGAGCCCCCGATGACAAGCCGGGGATCTCACGGGCCGATGACGGCCCACGAGATCCCCGGTTTCCAGCTACCCGCCTCCACCGACCACCACGTGTTCCGTTAGCAGGGCGCGGGGTGGCCGCGCCCTCCGCTCCCTCGGGCGTCGGCTCGCAGGTCTTCGATGTGGCCGTCCGCCTCGTCGCCAGCGAAGCTGGGAGTTCAGCTCTCCAGCTCGACGGAGAGCATGTGCGGTGACGGAACACTGCGAAAGTCCATCCAGTGCCCGTGAGGAGTCCATCCCATGTGGAACGGGAGCTCGATGCGACAGATCGGCCCAGTGCTGATGTCATCCGTATCGAAGATCTGGAACTCGCCGAGGTGCTCCTTGAACTTGGACACAGGAACGATGAGGTAACCATCGCCTTCGGGGGCGTCTACAGTCCGAGGGACAAACGCCGGCTCGAACGGGGACTCGTGGCGATTTGCGGTCAACTTCACTCGCTTGTCCGACCCACTGCGCATGTTGCGTCGAATTAGCGTGTCCATCCGCATCGCGCCTGGCCTGCTATCGCTGGGCGAGCCTCCCACGAGAACACCCCAGTCGTAGGGTCGGCCGAAGTGCCGTTCATCGATCTTCGGGAGCTCGCACATGACATCGTCGAGCACCTCACTCGTGACTGTTCGTGTCTTGAGGTTGATCGTCCATCTGCCAAGCACACTCGGCGCAACCTGGAAGAACGGAATGAAAGGGTCACCTGGTGCTGACATCTCGTCGGTTTGGAACGGCGGACGCCCGAACAACGGTGCGTCGAGCTGGATCGTGTCACCGATCTCGTTAGCCGACAGCATGTGCATCATGTACTGCGGCGGCAAGTCGGCAGTGATCCAGATGATCTCCGAGTTGATGTCGAAGCGGTTGATCAGCGCCAGCATAATCGGCTTGGCGACTTCCCATCCGTACCCACCAAGGCCCTTATTCGCCTTTTCGCTCGAGAGCGTGAACGGTTGGAACGGCAGAATGAAGTAGTTCTCGGACAACCACGCGTCGTGGGCGACGGTGTTGTACGGGGCATCGAGGATAGGACGCGACTGGACATCGCCGTTGGGCTTGATCCAGTGAAGGGTGACGAACGGGCGCACGTCGCTGTAACCCCACGCATACAGCATCCCCGTGTCCGCATCCCACTTCGGGTGCGGCGCCATATTGCCGTCATTCTCGTCGATGGGCTCACGGATACCCCGTGAGAGGTCCTTGCCCCAGGAGGGAAAACCCTTGGTCTCGAGCGTTATTGGATCGATGCGAAGCGGAGCCCCGGCCTGCTCACCAATCGCGAAGATGTCGCCAGCGAAGGGGAAAGCATTCACCAGCGCCGTGTTGTGAGAAAGCAGACGCGTCTGCTCATTGCGGATGATGTCACCGAGACCCATCGCACGCCAGTCTTGGCTGATCGCGCAGTCCTCCCACTCGAAGAGGGCTTCTCCGGCCTTCTCCTCGGCCAGGAACTTGGGCGTCCTTACCCACCGGTTGCGGAAGGACGCCTTTCCGTTCTCGAGAACCAAGCCCTGAACCATGCCATCAGTGGTAAAGACACTCTCGACCCCCTGACGCGCAGGGCGTCGAACGGTCGGGCCGTTATGGTACAGCCCACCGTAGATGTCCTTGGGGATCTGACCCTCAATGACTCGACATTCCGGAACCGTGGCCTCGAAGGCCATGGGCCAGAACACTCCCCTTTGCTGCATGCTCATCGCTCCTCAGTCTTGAATCTACTTTTTTGAATCTTGATTTAATTATGCTCTTGGCTAGGATCACGTGTCAACACGACGAGTTCAGAATGAGCGCAGCATGACCTCCGACATAACGGCCGCTCAGGGCATTTCGCGCTTTTAGGGTGGCCACCGCGAGCTAGTCGTTAGCGAGCAATTCAGCGCCATCATCGATCGCGCCTCGCCGAACGGCTCTGTCGGCGGTGAGGGGCGAGTACTTCAGCCTCTGGATGCTGCCAAGACGGTCCAAGACACCGGAGTCGGCGGGCTACGGTCGGCACAGACCGCCATATCTGATCGTCAGGTGGCTGCAGGAGCGCCATGCCGGCGGATTCCTCTCAGCGATGGGCCGCTGGAGAAGAGGCTTTGAGGTCCGTCATCGGCTTTGCCATTAAATTCGAGCCTCCGGCCCCCGTGCAATCGGATCAACGAGGAGTAGGAGGAGCCTTTCCTCTTGAACGGCGAGGCATCGGACCCGAGCTGGCTGCTTTCACT
This sequence comes from Rhodococcus sp. IEGM 1305, assembly GCF_030058635.1. NCBI lineage: Bacteria > Bacillati > Actinomycetota > Actinomycetes > Mycobacteriales > Nocardiaceae > Rhodococcus > Rhodococcus sp. IEGM 1305. Next base: position 187,586 of record NZ_JASHKX010000001.1, on the reverse strand, counting down.
TCTCACATAACCTCATGCCAGACGGAGGATAGTCAGACCAAGCATCGGGTACCGCTCGAATGCACGTATTGCACTCCGAAGACCTGCCGGGACAGCACCCGTCGGGGTGGTGCCTCAAATCGCAGCCCGCCTATCCGCGAAGTCCTCGCGGAACGGCTCATGCTTACAGAGACGGGCAAGGTTGGCGGCCGGCGTCGAATCAGGAGCGAACGACTAACGCCCCTTGACCGCTGATCCGCCCACCGCGAGTCGTGCCATCCGCTCCCCGAGAACCCGCCGCGACTCGCTCGTCCGCGCCCAGCGACTCGAGCATGTCGGGATTCTGCGCGTTGAGGATATCCTGGCGGTTGAAGGTGATACGACAGCTGCCGTCCGTCTGGTCAACCAGCAGTGAGCCGGATGTCAACGTCGTCATAGAGCACCTCCGTTGTCAGGACGGTGGCACCTAGGGATTGTGCACGCTGAATGACGAGGCGATGTCACGCCCGATGATCTCTTTCATGATCTCGGTCGTACCGCCGTAAATCGTCTGCACGCGCGAGTCGATGAAGGCACGGGCAACGGGATACTCGATCATGTACCCGTAGCCGCCATGCAGCTGGACGCATCGGTCAACGATCCGTTTCTGGAGCTCAGTGGTCCACCACTTACCCTTCGCCGCATCCGTGGCCGTCAGGGTCCCAGCGTTCTGGCGGACGGCGAGGCTGTCGACATAGGTTTCCGCGATGTCCAGTTCGGTCGCCATTTCGGCCAGCGCGAACCGTGTGTTCTGGAACTCACCGATCGGCTGACCGAATGCCTTTCGCTCGAAACAGTACGCAGCGGTCAGGTCGAAGATGGCGCGAGCATCCGCAACCGCGCCAAGTGTCGTGCTCAGCCTCTCGCGTGGGAGGTGCCTCTTGAGCTGTGACAACCCGGTCCCGTACGTGCCGAGCAGGTTCTCCAGTGGTAGACGCACATCGTTGAAAAAGAGCTCGCCGGTGTCCTGCGAGTGCAGACCCACCTTCTGCAAGGGGCGACCCCGCTCGAATCCAGGCATGCCGTCCTCGACCACGAACAAACTGAAGCCCAGAGACCCATCGTCTTTCACCGTGCGCGCAGCAACGATGACGATCCCGGCAATCGTGCCGTTCGTAATAAAGGTTTTGCGACCTGATAAGACCCACTCGTCACCGTCTCGGCGCGCCATCGTTGACATCCCCCGCAAATCGCTGCCCGCTTCCGGTTCGGTCATAGCGACGGCTCCGACAATCTCGCCCGCCGCAAGACCAGGCATCCAGCGATCGAGCTGCTCGTCCGTACCGAGGTCCAGCAGGTAGACCAGAACCATGTCGTCCTGGTTCGCCAGGCCGATCGAGAAGGTGGTCGCTCTCGCCAGCGCCATCTCCTCGCTGACCACCATCCGGAAGCGCACATCGGTCTCGCCCGGTCCCCCGAACTTCTCCGGGATCCCCAGTCCGTAGATTCCAGCGTTGATCGCGGCGGTGAAGGCTGACAGGTCGATTCCACCCTCCTCCTCCCAACGGGCGTAGTGAGGCGTGACCTCCCGTTTGATGAAAGTCCTTACCGTGTCGCGGTACTGCTCGTGCACGTCCTCGTAGATCGCGCTGCTCATGAGACCGGAGCCATCTGGGGGGCGCCCGCAGAACGCTGTGACACGCTGACGCCAGGAAGGATCAACGCGGCGATCGCGTTCCTCAACACTGGCGGGCTGCCGCCGGCCACAATTGTTGCCACGACGTCTCGATGGATGCGCTCGATGGCGTAATTCGTGGTCGCCCCGTAGCCGCCATGGAGCTCCAGCGCCTTCAGCGTGATCTGCGAGGCCACTCGCGCGCCGTAGAGCTTGGCGGCCGTTGTCTCCAACGCCCGCGGGTAGTTACCGTCGATTGCCGAGGCCGCGGCATTTCGCGCCATCAGCCGCAGCGCCTCGAGGTCCGTCCACATGTCGACCAGGGCGTGGTAGACGGCCTGGAACTCGGCCAATGGCCGTCCAAAGGCGACTCGTTCGCGGACGAACCTCTCCGCTTCGTCGTATGCGGCGCCAGCCATGCCGAGGTTGAACGCACAGTTGTGCAATCGCTCCATGTTGAAGGCAGTCATCAGGTCACCGAAGCTGCCCGGCCCCCGAATGATGTTCTCGACAGGAATCACGACGTTCTCCAGCGTCAGGTCCCCGTGAGGGATACCTCGGCACCCAAGGAATTCGGGGCCAGCCTCGATCGTCACACCAGGCATGCCTTCTTCGACGATGACCGCGCCGATTCCTCGGTGCCCCGGAATGTCATCGAACCGAACGAACACGGCATAGAGCTGGTTTACCGTTGCTCCGGTCACAAAGTTTTTCTTGCCGTTGAGGACCCAATCGTCGCCTCTTCGCTCTGCAGTGGTGACGAGGGAGGTCAAGTCCGACCCAAAATCCGGCTCGGTGAGCGCAATGGCGCACTGCCTTGCTCCGGTGACGAGGTCCGGAAGAAACTTGTCCCGGGTCGTCTGCGACTCGGCCATCATCACCATGCACGGTCCCGGTCCGGCTGTGGCGAACAGCGGCTCGCCGATCGCCCAGAACTGCGAGTTCCTGAACATCGCCTCGACGGTGATCAGATAGTCCATCGCGGTCAGTCCCTGGCCGCCGTACTCGGTAGGCATCGTCAGGCCAAGGAGCCCGTGCGCCCTGACATGCTCCACGACCTCGGAGTACGGCACCTTGTTCGACCGATCCCATTCCGCCGACCTGCCACGAAGGGCGGCTCCAGCGGCCTTCGCACGCTCCTGCAGTTCCAGCTGTTGCGCACTGAGGGTGAAATCCACAGCATTCTCCCGTCCTCATACGCTCGACACGAGCGCATGCTTTTGAAACTTGATTCAAAACTGTATACTACATGAAGAACGGAGGCGCGTCACGGCCTCGAACCCCTCATCGATTCCGAAACGTGTCGAAGAATGACGGTGCGTCGCATAGTGTTCGAGAAGAAGCCGTGAAGACTCCCGCGCGATGGTGACGCCATTCCTGAGTCTTTCGCGATCGTAGTTGCGACGCGGCAGACGCCCTCGCGTCGACCTTCTGCGGGGTGCCCCGGATGCGGATTGACCACCACGGGTCGCTGCGTGCAGGTCGACGTGCCGACTCAAAGTTCGGCAAGTCCCACCGACCGCTGCTGTATCGGTCGCCCGTCTCGGCGTTGCCGACGCTCGCGTGAAATCGAAAATACCGAAGTGGTGGGCACGTCCCGTCCGCCGCGGCCAGCGGTCCAGATCCCGATCACCACTTCGGCGAGCTGTTTCCCGATCAGCGCATGCAACCGCGCGATCCCGTCCACTCCTTCCGGAAGCCGGCCTTGCTCAGCCTCCGTCCGGCCGGGCCCATCAGCTCGAGATCATGATGATCCTGAGTTCAAACGTCTCCTACAAACAGCAACATCAGCGGCGCGTCTCGCTGCGTCATGTTCGCCACTCCCTGCCGTCAGCGTGCGGAAGAACTGTCAGCAATCTATGTGGCAGTGCTTCAGTGACACTGACATTCCATCAGCGATTCCGTTCTGCCCGGCGGACCGGCAGGGCACGATCATTTTCCAGGACTCCAAGTCCAGCAGGAAGAGCACTCACCTACCCGCCGCTACCGGTCACGAGTCTGCCGCATGGCCAGACCCGCTAGCACTCGATAGGGACTCGGGAGGCGGGGTTGGGCGCGCGGCTACTCGCCAAAGGCGACCAACGAAGGCTTGGACCGATGACGAAGAAGCGGATCCGGGATGCGGGCCGAGGTGACACTCACGACGAGACCCGAGCCGACGTGGTGTGGATCCCCCCGCCAGACGAGCCTCAGCCGAGGTTATCGAGGAATTCGACCACATGGGTGGCGAAGACATCGTTGTCGTCACCCGCGATCATGTGGCCGGCGTCTGCCGACTCGACCTGGGCCTGAGGGATGAGCGCCTTCATCTCCTGCACGCCTGCTTCGCTGACGACGTCTGAGTGCTTCCCGCGGACCAGCAGGGTCGGGACGGTGATTGCTCCCGCCGCCTGTGCAAGGCGCTCGACGTGAGCAACGCTCATTCCTTCGTCGGACTGGGTGAGAAACTGAGGATCCCAGTGCCAGTACCAACGGTCGTTCGCATGCAGACGGACATTCTTCCTGAGCCCATCCAGTGATGCGGGTCGAGGACGATGCGGGTTGTAGCCATGGATCGCGTCGGAGACTTCTTGCAGGTCGGCGAAGCCATCAGGCGAGGCCTCCATGAAGTCACGAATGCGCGCCGCGCCTGACTCTTCCACTCGCGGCGTGATATCGACGAGAACGAGTGCCCGCGCGAATCCCGGAGCCTCACCTGCTGTCAGCATGGCCACGATGCCGCCCATTGATGCGCCCACCACGACCGGGTCTCCGCCTACGAGCGCACATGCGCGACTGAGGTCGCTCACCATCGCATCGAACCGGTAGTCTCCGGTCGGATCCCAGTCACTGTCGCCGTGACCACGAGCGTCGTATGCGAGGACTTTCCAGCCCGCCCGAGCGAACAGCGCGCTGCTGACCCTCCAGGAATGGCGAGTCTGTCCGCCGCCGTGAAGCATGACTATCGAGCCGCGAGGTGGCACCACATGGTCAGGAAGCCACAAGTCGCCGACTAACGCAATGCCGTCATTCACCTCGAACTTGACGATCTCGTGCGACACGCCGTTCCTCTCGTCGGCAAGGAGAAGCCTCCTCGCGCGTGTTGTCTGATCTAGGCGCATTCGATGACAGGTGCCATTCCGTGGCCGCCACCATGTCTGCGGGCGGTGAGGCCGTGCGGCATTCTTCGCCAGCAGATCTCGGGATGTGGGTACATACAGCGGCGATATTCTTGGCGGAACCGGCCTTCTGTCAATCGTGCTCCCAGCGCCCGTCACTTCTGCTCGTTCGCGGGCCGTCGTAGCCCCCGCCGGATTGTCGACTGACTTGACGAACCCGTTCATCGACCTGTCTTAATATAGATTAAGTCATGCTTTGGCGTACCGGGCGCCGGATCCGCGCCTATGAGCAGAACACATTGCCTTCTTGGGCTCTACCGTCCCATCAATCACTTCCCGCACGTCGAGCAGTCGAATCCTGCGGCGGACGTCGCTGTCCGGGGCGGGCTAGCGAAGTACAAGCGTTACCCGAACGGACTGTTCGGTCTAACTCAGCTCGAGTTCACGCCTATCAAACTCTCCGGCCGCAGTGCGTGGTATGTCGTTGACGAAGTCAACCCTCTGAGGTGCCTTCTCGTGCGCAACTCGGTCGCGGGCGTAGTCGATGATATCGGCAGCTAGGTCGGAACATTCGCGGACTTCCGGCTTGACCCTCACGACTGCTTTGAACTGCTGTCCCCGCTTCAGATCGTCGACGCTGATCACAACAACGTCGTAGATTGCCGGGTGCATCATCAAGACGTCTTCGACCTCCTCCGGGCAGCGGTCGACTCTGCTGAAGGTGGTCATGTTGCTGTGCGATCGGCCAGGAACAAATAGCCATCCGCATCAAGAAATCCGTGGTCACCCACTGCGGTCCAGGTGGGATGGTCGGGATGTCGAGCAGCAGCAGTTTTCTCCGGGTCCTTGTGATACTCGAACGGCTGGTCTTCACGTTCGAAATAGACGGTGCCAACCTCGCCGGCGGGTAGCTCTGTCCCCTCGTCGTCACAGATATGCAGTGTTCCGAGCACACTGCGACCTACCGAACAGGGTTTCGTGAGCCATTCGTCCGACGAGATGGTGGTAAATCCGTTTCCCTCGGTGGGCGAGTAGTACTCGTTCAAAATCATTCCTACCCAGTCGATCATGGACTTCTTGACGGAGGGAGGACATGGTGCTGCAGCGTGCACGACACTGCGCAGACTGGATAGGTCGTATTTCGCGCGAACGGCTTCGGGCAGCTGCAGCATACGCACGAACATAGTCGGCACCATCTGGGCGACGGTAACGAAATGCTGCTCGATGACCCGCAAAGCCTCCTCCGCGTCGAATTTCTCCATCACTACCACGGTGCCCCCATACGCGTGAACAGCACCGCACCAACGAAGAGGTGCAGCGTGATAGATCGGGGCCGGCGAGAGATACACATCTGAAAAGGTCAATTCATATGCAGAGCCGATGGCGCTCGTGGTGGGATCACCCGGCTGATCGACCTCGATCTGCAGCAGCGGCGATTTCATCCCCATTGGGCGGCCCGTAGTTCCAGAGGAGTAGAGCAGGTCGGAGCCGCGGGGACACTGGACAAGCGGCACACCTACGTTCGCACGCATGTCCTCGTAGGACCGATACCCCTCGATCTGACCGCCGAAACAGAAGCGGTCCGCGATCTGCAGGGTGAGCGGAACCAACGCTTCGGCAAGTGCCCGGACACCCGCCGAAACGACGAGAACCTTCGAATCACTGTCGTGAATGATGAAGGCAGCGTCGACGGGTGAGAGATTGCGATCGACCGGTGTCACGTACAGACCGGAGCGCAGGGCAGCCCAATATAATTCGAAGCACTCCGGCGCGTTGTCCGACACAAAAGCGAACGCGTCGCCCTTACGAAGCCCCAGGTCGTGGAGAACCCGCGCGAACCTCGCCGAGTTCTCGTTGAGTTCTCGATAGGTCAGAGTGCGTCCCGACTCGCTCATGACTACAGCTGGCCGGTCAGGCGATGTCACAGCATGCACACCGGGAAACATGTCGCTACCTCTCGAGTCGTTATCGACGGTGGGACGGTGGGTGACGATCAGCCAGAGAGGCTTCTGCGGCCGTCTCGCAACGCAGGGTTCCGTCGGAGATCATCTGGCGAACTTCGAGGGCGCGAACCTTGCCCGAAGCAGTGGTGGGCAGCGTGTCGGTGAAGTACCACCGCTGTGGCACCTTGTACTCCGCCAGATGCGTCGCACAGTGCCGTTCCAGATCCTCTCGAAGTGCGTGATGGTCGGTGGCCGCGTTGCACACCACCACTCCTGCGACGATCTCACCGAGCCGCTGATCAGGTATTCCGACAACGACCACCTGAGCGACAGCGGGGTGACCGCTCAAGCAGTCGGACACTTCGTTCGGAGAGATGTTCTCCCCTCCCCGGATGATCAACTCTTTGAGCCGGCCGGTGAGCGTGATCATCCCACGCTCATCCATCGATCCGAGGTCGCCGGTGTGGAGCCATCCGTCGAGGTCTACGGTGCGGGCAGTGGCCTCAGGGTCTCGAAAGTACCCCAGCATCTGCTGGTAACCACGCGCGCATATTTCTCCGGGGACGTCGACCTCTTGCGTATGCCCCGTGACCGGATCGGCGATGCGGCATTCGACCTGCGGAAGCGGGCGGCCGACTGTTGTGGTGATGCCCCTCGCGCTGTCGTCGCGTCGCGTCGCGGTCAATGGGGCCGATAGCTCCGTTTGACCATAGACGTTGAGCACCGTGCCACCGAACAATTCCCTAGCCTTCTCGATCATCGAGGAGGGTACGCTTGCGGCGCCGACCAGGATGGTGGGAATGGTTTGGGGTGCACTATGACCCGCCTCCGCCGTCTGCAGGAGACCATGCAACATCGCGGGTACCAAGAGAATCGTCGAGACCCTCTCACGTTCGACGGTCGCCAGTACCTCCGTCGGATTCCAGCGGTCCACGATGACGAGGGTGCCGCCGACCGCGAGCGCTCCGAGGGTCGAGGTTACGCATCCGGCGGTGTGAAACTGCGGAAAAGGCGAGAGGATGACCGAGCCGGGTTCGACGCCAGCGGTCAGCAGCGTGATGCGTGCAACGTTGACCATGGACCGGTGTGCGAGGAGAACGCCCTTTTGCTTCCCCGTGGTGCCCGAGGTGTATTGCAGCATGGCGGCAGTGTGGGGATCAACGGACGGCCACTCGAACGCGGGATCGAGCGATTCCGTTGCCCAACGGGCGACGGTATCCAGGGAGTGAGCTGCTCGCACAAGTGGGCAATCGGGCAATATCGCCTCGATGACGGCGCCTAAGTCACGGTCACGGTAGGACGTCGTGAAGAGAAGCATCGTCGCTTCGGAGTTTGCAAGTGTGTATCGCAGCTCGTCGATTCCCGCTTGCGGGTTGAGGGCAACCAGGACCCGGCCGGTCATCGCGGCCGCGTACTCGATGAGCGGCCATTCGACGACATTGGCCACGAGCAGCGCGACATGTTCCCCAGGACGGGTGTGTTCGAGGAGAGCAGCGGCGATCGCCCGCGCCTTTTCGAGGATCTGGTGATATGTCAGGCGCTGATTCTCTCCGCGATGATCGTTACCGATCAGAGCCAGACGGTCCCCGAACTGGCCTGCCTGTGCTGTCAGCAGGGTGGCCGAGGTGTGGTCGAGCAAATCGATGCTCTCGTCTCGAGTCCAGTGTGCCTGCCGAAGCGGCGTGCCGATCCCTGCGGACATTATGTCTTCCATTCTCCCAAAGGCACCCGCTGCCCGGTCGGTCGTGAGCGGATGGTGTGAGACTCGTCCGACCAGGTGCCGGTTATCGCGATTTTCAGCTGCTGACGAATTACGCTGGCGGATTCGTAATGTCGTTCCGGACGTCGGTTCGCGGCCATCCCACTCCCCGATGTCTGCCATCCGCCGTCGATGACGAGATTTTGACCGGTGACGTACGACGACTCGTCCGACGCGAGGTACACCGCTCCTGCGGCGATGTCGTCGCCTGTTCCGAAGCGCTTGACAAGCATGTGATCGAGGCGCCTGGTGTCCGAGGTTCGACCGCCTGATGACAGATTTGGAGCTCCGACCTTCCTACATCAGCCGTCCGCCGCCGACCTCGAGGACTGCACCCGTCATGAAGCTCGACAGATCCGAGGCCAGGAACAGTGCCGTACCCGCGACCTCATGCGGTTCCCCCGCGCGCTTCATCGGAATCGTCGATTCCAGGTTCGCGAACGCTTCGGCAGACATCGCTGCGGTCATGGGTGTGCGGATGAGTCCGGGCGCGATCGCATTGACACGAACAGCCCTGCTCGCGAGTTCCTTCGCGGATGCTTTCGTCATGCCCACGATGCCGGCCTTTGCCGCGCTGTAGTTGGTCTGGCCGAAGTTACCGCCCTTACCCGACAGGGAAGACATATTGATGATCGAGCCGCGCCCCTGCTCGCGCATGATCGCGCCGGCGGTCTTCACACCGAGCCAGGTGCCGGTCATGTGGACGTTGACGACCAGTTCGAAGTCGCTGAGCGACATTTTCGCCATCCGGTTGTCGCGGGTGATACCGGCATTGTTGACCCAGATGTCGAGTGATCCGAACTGTGACACAGCGCTGTCGGCTACCCGTGAAACCGCGTCTTCGTCGGTCACATTGCATGCAAGAGCCACCACATCCCCGCCACCAAGCGATTCCGCGGCGATCTCGGCCTTGGCCTGGTCGAGATCGGCGATGATGACCTTCGCGCCGTGCTTGGACAACGCCGCGGCGATCTCGTAACCGATTCCCTGAGCGGCTCCGGTGACGACGGCCACCTTTCCTGCTACCAAGCCCGGCTCTGTGACAAGCAATTCCGGAGCCAATGCAATTTCAGACATTCGTCAAACCCTCTTCTCATAGCATGCTCGGCCGATGATCAGCTTCTGCACTTCATGGTTGCTTCGTAGATGCGTTACATATGGGGATCGCGATGGAACCGCTCGGTCGGGGGGCGTTCCGCATCTGCCCGAGGGCCTTTACACCTCCGGTCCGCGATGCCGTGGTTTCGTCCCGAACAGAGACCGGAGGACTAAGTGGCCGAATTCCACTGCGAGCTGTACGTCTTCTCGCATTTTCAACCCATGCCCGCCGTACTCCTCGGGAAGGGCACACCCGAACAGAGGCACCGCAATGGATGTACTCGGCGATAGCGTCGGCCTCGTCGCGGCGAAGTCCTCTGCTTGCGTATGAATACGATTACTGCCGTGACTATCTGGACGAAGCCGTCTTGGTCGATGACTCGAGTTCTTATCTGTATCGAGTCGTGCTGGGAGGTATACGCTCAATGCCTTCGTAGGCGGGTTCGGGACGCCAGGGGAACCATTCCGGAAGGTCGGAGCCCGGGTTGAGGGTCCACACCGGGGTACGCTTGTCCAGGAACGCCTTGACTCCCTCTGCGGCGTCCGGGCCCGATCCGGTGTACGCGATCGCCGCGGACTCGATCTCATGCGCGACCATCGGGTGGTCGGCGCCCATCATCTGCCACAGCAGTTGGCGCGTCAGCGCGACGGATACCGGGGCGGCGCTTCGTGCGATTTCCTGCGCAATCTCGGTGGCGACGGCGAGGACTTCTTCGGCGGGATGGAGGCTGCGCACCAGCCCGGCTTCAAGAGCTTCCTTGGCCCGGAACACTCGCCCGGTCATCGCCCAGTCCAGGGCACGGTTCGGTCCGACGACGCGCGGGAGGAACCAGCTTGCCGCGCCGTCAGGAACGATGCCACGAGCTGTGAACGGGAACCCAATCTTCGCCGAGTCCGCGGCGACCCGGATGTCCATTGGAAGAGTCAGTGACGCACCGAATCCCACGGCCGGCCCGTTGATCGCAGCGATGACGGGCTTGAGGGAGCGGAAAATGCGCAGGGTTACTCGCCCACCGGTATCACGGGGCGGACCTGATTCGCCGTTTGTCCGGTTGAACGAGTCCCCCCCGGAGGAGAGGTCCGCCCCAGCGCAGAACGCGCGCCCGGATCCTGTCACCACGACGGCGCGCACCGAGTCGTCGGCGTCGGCAGCGTCGAAGGCGTCGATGAGTGCGTCGCACATGGCGGTGGTCACTGCGTTGAGGTTCTCGGGGCGATTGAGTGTCACGAATGCGACGTTGTCGGAGACCTCGTAGAGGATGTCGGGCACGGTCTGTGGTCCTTTTCCGGCTTGTTCAGTGGTTGAGGAGTTCGAGGATCGTGGCGTTGGCCATGCCGCCACCCTCGCACATCGTTTGGAGCCCGTATCGGATTCCGTTCGCCTTCATGTGGTGGACGAGCGTGGTCATCAAGCGGCCACCAGAGGCGCCGAGCGGATGGCCCAGGGCGATGGCGCCACCATTCGGGTTCAGACGGGTCGGGTCGGCACCGGTCTCGGCCAGCCAGGCCATCGATACGCTCGCGAACGCCTCGTTGACCTCGAATGCACCGATGTCGGCGATGCCCAGCCCGGCCTTACCGAGGACCTTCTCCGTCGCCGGAATCGGACCGGTCAGCATGAGCACTGGGTCGACACCGGCCAGCGCGAAGCTGTGCAGTCGTGCGAGCGGCTTCCATCCCAGCTGACGTGCACGTTCGCTGGTCGTGATGAGCAGTGCGGAAGCGCCGTCGGAGATCTGCGAGGAGTTCGCGGCCGTGATGACTCCGTCCTCGGAGAATGCCGGCTTGAGCTTGGCCAACGACTCGAGCGAGCCGCCGCGCCGCACACCCTCATCGGTGTCGACGACCGATGACGTTCCGTCCTCACCCGTCACCTCGATGGGAGCGATTTCGTTCTTGAAACGGCCTGCATCGATCGCCTCGGCGGTCTTGGCGTGCGACTCGAGTGCATGCTGGTCGAGATCGGTGCGGCTGAAACCCCAGCGGCGGGCGATGGTCTCCGCGCTCACTCCCTGGTTGAACTCGATTCCGTCGTAGCGAGCAAGAGCTTTGGGTCCGTACGGTTCCCCGAACCCTGCCCGCCGCGGTGAACCCATCGGCACGCGACTCATCAGCTCGACACCGCCGGCGACCGCGATGTCGTACTGACCCGACATGACACCCGCGGCGGCGAAGTGGACTGCCTGCTGCGACGAACCACACTGACGGTCGATGGTCACCGCGGGGATGTCCTCCGGCCAGCCGGCTCCGAGCACGGCGAAGCGGCCCAGGTTTCCACTCTGTTCACCTACCTGCGACACGCAGCCCCAGATCACGTCCTCGACCAGGGTGGGATCGAGGTCGTTGCGGGCCGCGAGTGCCTCGAGCACCATGGCGGACAGGTCAACCGGGTGGACGCTGGCCAAGGCGCCGTTGCGCTTCCCTACGGGGCTTCGTACTGCATCGACAATGACGGCGTCTCTCATTGGACTACCTTTCTCGGCTTCTGACTACGGTCGCGACGGCACCCTCTGGCCGTCGTGGGGGGTCGATCGATTTGTGGGTCTTCAGGATCCGGTCCACTTCGGCGTCCGCTTCTCCGCGAACGCCCGGGCACCTTCTTGTGCGTCGGAGGACGCGAAGACAGGACCGGTGATGTCTCGTTGGCGATCGAACTGCTCGGTGGTGGACCAGTCACGCGCCTGCGCGAACACTTGCTTGGTGGCGCGCACGGCGAGCGGACCGTTGGCCACGATCCGTCCGGCCAACTCGAATGCCCCGGCCAGCGCCTCGCCCGGTTCGGTTACCCGATTGATCAGTCCGAGTTCGAGAGCGCGGTCGGCGGTGAGGTGCTCACCGGTCAAGGCGTACTCGAGTGCGACTCGTTCGGGGATCAGCCTGGGCAACCGGAGCAGTCCCCCGGCGGCGGCAACCAGACCCCGTTTGGTTTCTGGCAGGCCGAAGACAGCGGCCGATGAGGCCACGACCAGATCGCAGGCAAGTGTGATTTCGAAGCCGCCTGCCAGGGCATAGCCCTCGACTGCGGCGATCAGGGGCTTCTGTGGTGGGTTCTCGACGAAACCTGCGAAGCCGCCCTGGGGTGTGGCCGGGCGGATTCCTTGTACGAACGCCTTGAGGTCCATTCCTGCGCTGAAAGTGCCGCCGGCTCCGGTAATGATGCCGACGACCAGATCGTCCCGCCGGTCCAGTTCCGCGAGCGCCGACTCGATTCGCTCTGCGACTTCCAGATCTACCGCGTTCCGTGCGCTGGGCCGATTGATGGCAATCACCAGTGCGCCATCTGTGACTTCGGTGAGCACGACTGGGGCATGCGTCTTTGGCTCAACTGCTGTCATCGCGATCCTCCTGTGGCAGTGCGATTCATAAGCCCAGCGACTTGCTGATGATCGTTTTCATGATTTCGCTGGTTCCGCCGTAGATTCGGGTCACCCGTGCATCGGCGTAGAGACGGGCGATGGGATATTCGAGCATGTATCCGTATCCGCCGAACAGTTGCAGGCACTTGTCGACCACTCTGCCCTGTAACTCTGTGCAGAAGAGTTTGACCTTGGCCGCGTCGACGGCGCTCAGTTCGCCTTGGTCGTGGTCGTCGAGCGCCCTGTCGACGAGCATCTGCCCCGCCTCTATCTCCGTCGCGCATTCGGCGAGAATGAATTTCGTGTTCTGCATGCTCGACAGCGGCCTACCGAAGACGTTGCGGTCCTTGACGTAGGTGGTGGTTTCGTTTAAGGCGGCGACTGCGGCAGCCTGTGATCCCACTGCGATCGACAGCCGTTCCTGGGCGAGATTGTGGCCGAGGTAGTCGAACGCACGACCTTCTTCGCCCAACAGGTTCGCAGCCGGCACCCGCACGTTGTCGAAGTACAGTTCGACGGTGTCCTGCGCCTTCATCCCCAGCTTGGACAGGGTGCGGACCACACCGAATCCGGGGCTCGAGGTTTCTACGACGAGGATGCTCAGGCCCGCGCGCCGGTTGTCCAGGTCGACCGGTGCCGTCCGTGCGACGACGAGCATCAAGTCTGCGTTGACGCCACCGGTGATGAAGGTTTTCGACCCGTTCAGCACGTAGGTGTCGCCATCGCGGGTGGCGGTACTGCTGATGCCTGCGAGGTCCGATCCGGTCCCCGGTTCGGTCATTGCGATTGCGGAGATCAGGTCGCCGCTGGCGGCGCCGGGAAGCCATCGTTGCTTTTGTTCCGCAGTGGCGTACTTCAGCAGGTACGGCAGCACGATGTCCATGTGAACTCGCAGCGACCCCAGGCCGAGCTTCGCGCGCAGGGTCTCCTCGGTGAGGACGGCGCTGTACTTGTAGGTCTGCTCGCCGCTTCCTCCGTATTCTTGCGGGATCTGGATTCCGAGAATGCCGAGCTCGCCGACCTCGTTGTAGAATTCGCGCGGCGGAGCGCCCTGCTCTTCCCACTTCTCGAAGTTGGGTACGACATTCTTTTCGAGGAACCCTCGTACCATCCGCCGGAATGCGTCGTGTTCGTCCGTGAAAACCTTGCGTTTCATCTCGACTTTCCTGATCAGTGAAGGGGTAGTCGTGGCCGTGGTGGTCCAGCCTCAGTTATCGCGGTGCCATGCGGTTGGCGCCGTCGAGCCGGAGGGTCTCACCGTTCAGGTAGCCGTTGTCGATGATCGAGCACGCCAGCTTGGCGTACTCGTCCGGTTCACCGAGTCGCGCCGGGTGGGGAACCCCACTTGTAAGGGACTGGCGCACGTCGTCACGCAATCCTGCAAGCATCGGGGTATCCATTAGGCCCGGCGCGATCGTGCACACTCTGATGTTCTTTGTAGCAAGGTCGCGCGCTGCGCAGATCGTCAGGCCTGCGACACCTGCCTTGGATGCGGCGTATCCGGCTTGTCCGATCTGCCCCTCGAAGGCAGCGATGGACGCGGTCCACACCATCACGCCACGCTCGCCGGCGATCAGCTCGTTTCCGGCCATGTTTGCGGCGGCAACACTTGACACGTTGAAAGTCCCGAGGAGGTTGGTGCGCACGATAGTGGCAAACAAGTCACCGTCACCCCGCGAGCCGTCCTTGTTCACAAGCCGGACCGAGCCTCCACGGCCGGCTGTGTGCACGAGCACTCGGAGCGGTGATCCGAGCGATGCCTCCGCAACGGCGTTCTCGACTTCGCCGATGTCAGTCACATCGGCAGGAACGAATCGTGCGCGTTCACCGAGCGATGCCGCGACTTCCTTTCCCTGCGAGGACGGAAGATCAGCGATGACAACCGACGCACCCAGGTCGATCAGTCGGCGAGCTGTTGCGAGCCCCAGTCCGGAGGCTCCGCCCGTCACCAGAGTGGACTTGCCGTTGATATCCATAACTCCCTCACCAAACATGTAGGTGCGACCTACTGGCGGCAGCAGTTCAGCCACCCCGTGCCGCGTCGCGGTCGGCGAGAGCGATCGTCGTGCACCGATCCGCTCACATAGATTTTATACTAGATTAAATCTAGCAGGGTCAAGGGGGATTGCCGTGCGGATCGCCAGGACCAACTAGTGCATGGACACAGAGCGGTGACACCCAAGCACTGTTACGCCGTCATTCGCACTACCCGGGCCAAACAACGGTCCGCAGGGCATTTCTACCCACGGTATGCGCACCCCAGACCCATGCTGGGACACTGCCCGGTCCGTTGGCTGCCAGGTGGACGCGGAAGTTTTATGCCGACACCAGTTTTCTAATGTAGATTCATACTATAATGTGGTAGTCACTGGTAGTTTGGTCTACTGCGAGAATTTCGGACATTGAAGGGGATTGATTCAGGCCGCGATCGTCGGCCGCTGGTAACTGCAGTGGACGTCGTCCGGGTACCGGTAGCCGAGCGCAGAATCCCGGCGCCGCGAGTTGTGAACCCTACGATGCACCTGACGATGTCCTGTCGCGCTCGCTGTTTCGTTGCATAGAACGTGCGGTAGACACATTCGTTGTTTAGCGCTGCGAAGAAACTTTCGGCCATACTGTTGTCCCAGCACACCCCCGGTACGCCCCATCGAGGATCGAATTCCCAATCCGGCCACGAGCCGCCGAAATGCGCCAGAGGTGTACTGGGCGGCCACGACCGGAGTGAAAGACCGCCCCCGGCTCGATCAGGGTCGTCGAGGCCGCGTTCGCCAGCTCGGCTGCGATCAAGTCAGTGCGCATGTGATCGGGCGATCGACCACCCGACCACCTTGCGGGAGAAACAGTCGATGACCGCCACAAAGTACTGCAACGACAGTTTGCGATGTCGACGTTTGTAGTGGCTGGCGCGCGCTCTGGCCTGGCTGGCGCGGCGCCAGTTCGACCAGTGCCAGACATGCACGAGGGCGTGTTCGACCGGACAGGCGACGCGGTTGAACAATCGCCGGATCTCGTTGATTGTCAGAGGTATTAGATCTCGGTTACCAGCCGGAGATCCCGTTTTTGAGCGCCGCGGCGCAGGATCGTCAGGAAGGCGGCCGCGGCCATCGACAAGGTGATGTGCAAGTACCAGGCCGGGTACCCGCGAACCTGGTAGTGGTCGAGCCCGGTCTCGTTCTTGGTGGTCTGAAAGCACTCCTCGATCGCCCAGCGACTACCGGCCACCCGGACCAGCTCGGCGGGTTCGGTCTCGGCGTGGCCTTAACATATGTAGTAGGCCATCTCGTCGGGGTCAGTGATCGACCGGCGGGCCAGCAGCCGGTGATCGCGACCCCGTTCGCCACATTCGGAGTCGCCCGAACCCAGCCGGCGCTTGTAGCCGTTGGGCGCGCTGGCTTCTGGGTCTCGACCACTCCGGCGCCTAGACGGCCGCCCAGTTCGAACTCATCGATGCCGGTGGTCATCGACCTGAACCATCCCGTCGGTGGTGAACACGCTCTCGACGCCCTGGCGCGGGGCCGCTGGGCAGGTCCGTTTCCGGTAGAAGCCACCGAACACGTCCTTGGGGATCTCCCCGATCGCCTGGCATTCGGGGACCGTCGCCTCGAACGCCATCGGCCAGAACACACCACGCTGACAGATATGTTTCCCGTCTCCGTAACCAATCCGGTTGATCGGCCGCAAGTCCCCAGCGGACGGCCCGGTGGGGGACTCCTCCGCGCGGGGTCAGCTCCATGGTTGGACTAGGTCAAGCACGAAGGCCATCACGCCGATGCTGATATAGAAGGCGGTCGGGCAGATTGCGAAGCCTATTGCGAACAACGTCCAGGGCTCGGCTGAGGACCGGCCGGGCAGGCGAGGGCTGTCCTCGGTCACGGCGACGGACGGGCGCGCCCCGGCACCAACCGGAGTGATGACCCGCTGGTCCGCATCGACGACCGCCGGAGGACCGTTCACCGCCATCGTCCCGCGCTCGTGCTGCATCCGCACGATCCCTCGGCCGGTCCACGCCATCAGCATCAGAATGATGTTGACCCACACCAGGTTGGTGTAAGGGACGCCGAGAACCGTCCACTCCTCCCGGTAGCCATAGCGGTAGATGTCCAACGCGTAAATCGTCAGACCCTCGACACTCACATCGAGCACCGCGAAGAAGACCGGCAGCACGACGTACTGCCAGCGACCCAGTTTTCGGTCGAGCCAGTCACGGTAACGCAGGATCAGCAGGGTGGTGATCCCGAAGAACGTCGCGTACGAGCACGGCGACCACAGCGGCTCGGGCCGGCCGGCGAGCGTGAAAAGGTTGATCGACCGAGCATCGTAGGTGAGATTGAGGAACCAGTGATCAGTGAAGATCCAGTCCCAGAAGAAAATCGATATACATCCAACGTAGAGGCCGGCGAGAAATCGGGTTCGACCAAACCGGAACACCAAGTATCCACCGAACACCGTGCCCAGGACTTGGGCGAACTCGTAGAGCCGAAGGACCACCAGCGGCGTCTCAGCCAACATGCGCCCGGACCCCGCTTACGTAATCAACCGGCTCGATCATGACCCCTCGACCACTCGAACGGACGAGCTCCGCCGTCTCGTCGGCGCCCGCACGATTGCCTCGATACGCCACGACGACGTCATGGCCATCCTCCGCCAGGTTACGAGCGATGGCCCGACCCAGACCACCGGACGCCCCGCCGACAACCGTCCAGCTCATCGATTCCACCATCTTCTCTTCTCACTCCAAACTCGAGGATCGTCCGGCACAGGAAACAGACCGCGCGTCATCACGACTTCACGGCGCAGCTACGGGCCAGCTGAACGGGGACCAACATTCCCGGAAGTATCTAATTCAGATAAAATATTAGGTGCATGCGACCGGGATCGTCAACAAAACCAGGGTGTCGCAGTCACGACCGTAGAAGGGAAGTAAGAATCGGGTTTGTGCCACACCCAGCGACGAACGATGCCAGCAGCGCTCCCTAATCGACTACCAAGCCCGAATGCACCGATTCGTTGATGTTGTCGTCGTGAATTCCGTTGTGTGGAACGGGTTGTGGGGACGTGGGTGATCGTCCGACCTGGTGTGTCGGGTTGTTTCACTGAGCCTTTCGCATCCAGGGTGGCATGTGTGATCGGTGTTAGGTGATGATCGGCTGATTTCCCTCCGGGCGGTGGAAGCGATGTGTGCGAGCATGGACAAGGTGGTGTGGATACCATGCACGGTAGGTACGCCCCTGTTACTGGACCAGGCCGGCCTCGTTTCTTGGCCTGCTGGAAGCACTCCTCGACCCGCCACCGCGATCCGGCGACGACTGCGAGTTCGGTGAGCGTGGTGCGCCGGGATCCGACGCCGATGTAGGCGATCTCGGTCGGATCGGAGAGGGACCGGCGGCGCTCCGGATCGGCACCCGAACCGAGGAGTATCCCGCGGGCGGGGTGCGCCGTCGCCGGCCGAGATCCGGCGCCACTGCCTCGGCGGGACCGCGGCGATCATATCGCCCGCCGGTCCGGGGTGAACACGTCGTCGTTGCGCCGGGTGGCCAGCACATAGGACACATCGCGTTCCTCGAGCCACACCCGCAGGGACTTCACCTGCCCGTACGCTTCGTCGGCGGTGAGTCAGGAGAACGGCACCTTCGCATCGAGAGCGGGTTCGATCATGTGCTGCGCCAGCACGGGTTTTGGTCGCGAACTCGACCCCATCCCCGATGCCGGCGGCGCGGCACCGGACCCGATCGGCGGTCCACGATTCGGGGCAGGTGCAGCTCCCGGTCGATGAGCGCGTGCCCGGGCCGCGCTCGCGTAGGCGAGGAACACCCCGATCTGGCTGTTCTCGATCCTCCGGCCGTGCCGGAGTACTGCCGGGCCACCCCGGCCGACGGGTGCCCTCTTCAAGACTCTGTCTCGTCGACGATCAATACGCCCATGTCAGCGTCGCCGATCGTCTCGACCACGACCTCACGCACGTCGTCGCGGAGCCCCTTCACAGTCCCAGGAGTAGAAGTTCAGCAGCCGCTGCATGCCCTCCGGGCCGCATCACCGGCCATCGAGCCACGTCGGATGCTTCTGATGCCAACTGCGGCACCTCCGGGGCCGGACGGCAAGACGCAGTTTGCGGCGCCACTTCGCGACTACCACGCCCCCAGGAATGGACCTCGACATCAGGAGCGATACCACCAGCGCCGCAGGGTTTCCGAATTCGCTACATTACCGGGAGATCTCGGCACCGGCTACCCCGTCGCCCGCCCGCAGCAATGCCCGCGCCTGGACTACCTGTCGGTGCGGCGGCGCGTGGATCCAGCAGTCCGCCCGAGCTCTGCCCGATATTCGCCACTGACCGTCCACGTCACGGCAACCATGAACGCAGCATGAAATCGCTTGCTACTTCACAGACGGACCATTGGCTCGAGCAATCGTTTCGATGGACAGGCCGAATCCTGCGGCGCGAAAACCCTCAGACACCCGGTTGTTATGATTCGGCGTCTGTCGCGCGGGAGATGCTGGCCACGACGCGCGCCTCGTAATCTTTCCGGGTCCCTTGATCGATCTGGGGACCTAGACGGTCGATCTTCGTAACCCGAAACAGCAACGAACGGAGTGTGTACGGCAACGCACCGTAGACGTGGGCGGCTATTCCGACTACACCAGGCGAGAAGATAGCGTGCCGCTTTCGCTTCAGGCCTTCGATGATTGCATCGGCGACTTCTTCTGGTGTAACGCCGCGCATCCCGCGCATCTCCTGTAGTCCCGCCGCCAGTTCCGTCTTGACGATGCCGGGGCCCACCGACGACAGATTGATACCACTGCCCGTCAGTTCGAGACGCACGCTATCGGTGAGACCAACGATCGCGTGCTTTGTGCCGACGTATGTGGCGACGCCGGGGGCGGGCAACCACCCACCGGTCGATGCCAGGTTGACAATATGGCCGGCGCCTCGCGGCTTCATGCGTCGTAGGGCTTCCTTCATCCCGATGAGGGTGCCGCGGTAGTTGACGTCGACCAAGCGGTCTGTCATCTCGTCGGTTTCGTCAATAAAGTAGCCCACCGGCATGATGCCGGCGTTGTTGACGAGGATGTCGAGCGGACCGAAGTGCTGTTCGGCGGCATCGAGAACCGAGCGGAACTGCTCGCGGTTGGAAACATCGAGTGACCGACTAATGGCGTTCTTGCCGATGGCGGTAGCGACGGCCTCGGCAGCCGCCCCGTCGAGGTCTGCGACGACGACTCGTACACCCTCGCGTGCGAGGGCCTCGCACGTCGCCCTTCCAATTCCTCGGCCTCCGCCGGTGACGACGGCGACTTTGCCGCTCAGTGCAACTTGGTTCATGGCTGTCTCCTAAAAGTTCTGCTCCGTTGTTGACTGCGGATCTGCGTTATGTGGCCCGCAACCCGCGCAACGATACACCTGACGTACCGTGTATCAGAGTATCGTTTTTGTCTGCCCCAGGCCAGGTCTGTGCAGAGCACGTGCCGTTTTGCGGTCAGCCGCGCGGCTCGGCGCGTGACGATGGCGTCCGTCCGGTTCACTATTTCCAGCGGCTTCGGTGACATGCCCATACCCGAATCAGCATCGCGCGCCTTCGTTGACGCGAAACTGCTGCTCGTGGCGACCTTCTTGTTCCCAAATGATGTAGCGGCAGATCCCGCGCTGGACTTCTCGCGATGAGAGGAATTGCCGGTGTCGAACGCGAGAATCGGCGCAGTGGATCTCGCGGGGCAGGATCCGACGTGGTTCCACTATCGGGGACCTGCCAACCCCATCGCCGGCCGGAAGAATCGGCAAGTTGGGTCAGGGCCCAGGCAGAAAATGTCCAGATCGTGTTCGCTCGAAATGAGCGACCTTCTCATGATCTCCGCGGTCGGCTACGCTGGACGATTTCTGGCTCCACCTCATAGAGCATCGAATCCATCAGCACCGGAGACGTTGTATCCCATTCTCGACGCACCACACCGCAGGCGTGGACACGGCCAAAAAACGGGCGCCTGCTTGCCGGTTGACCGTCGAGCTGGACACCGTGTAATGAATATGCAGCCGATCTGCCATGCAGTACTGGAACCGGATTACCGCGGAGGCACCGCCGGCGCCGGCGGCGACTCCACAGATGGCGGGGCAGTCGACGACGAAGAGGGCGGCGGATTGCCAGCACCGCCGAGCGACGCATCATCTCCCCCAATGTCCGAAATCTTCCAATTGTCGCGGCCGTCGACCGTCAACTGATAAGAGGCAGTCGAATCGATTCCGTCGGGCGCCTGACTGTTCGTTGTCAATACCTTTACGAAGGCAGTCACGGTATACGAACCGTTATTCTCGGAAACTACTTTTGCTGCCACCGGTTTCGCTGTAGCCACCCATTGCAGCGGCGTGATGATCTGCTCCATCGACGATGCTGCGTGTGTCAGCCGATCCGCCAATTCATCGCTTGTGCCACTGGTTAAGCGCGAACGCCAGGACGCGAGATCGCGAAAATCCATCTGCGCGGCGCCGGTCGAGTAGTCGAGAGCCACCTGCTCCGCATGCGAACGGGCGTCCGCATTGTCACGCATGCTGTTCAGGTCGTCCGTTTTCCCATGGAGTTGCCACCCGAGGATTCCGATCGATCCGATCATTGCAAGGAGTACGAGGGCGCCGATGAACGAGCGGACCCGGATGACTCGGTCACCATTTCGCAGGCGGCCTGCAACGGCCCCGGTCTTGTACTGGCGGACATCACCTTCGCCGCTCTGGACGACCGCCGACTCTTCATTAGCCTGCTGTTTAGTTGTTCTAGCTTCAGTTCTACTGATCATGTTCCCAATGCCTTTGAATATCGGTTTTCTTGATGGCGCTCCGAGTAGTAACTTGGTGGATGAAACTCAGCCTCCTCCCAACCCTTGGAGATGCAGCGTGAGCGCATCGCCCGCATCGGCCGCAGCGAGCGCATTCGTAAGCAGATCTGACACCGGGATTGTCCGAAGCGACGCTGCTGCAGCAGTCATGCTCGGAAGCAGATCGCCACCGATCACGTGCAGATCCATCGCGTTCTTGTCGAGAAACGCCTGCGATTCAGCGAGAAAGGGCTCCACTCCGTAGGTAATGCCATCCGGAAGCGATGCCAGGCCGACAACGTCGAAATAGCGGTTGATGACGTTCGCGAACCCTTGGCCGAACTCTACGATGTTGGGCGTTGCTCCATCGAGCGCGTATGGCACCGGCGCACTTTGTTGGAGTAGCGGTTGTATTACCTGCAACAGCTTGTTGAGATCACCCCTCCGAGTGATGATCTCGTTCGCCAGAAGTTCACCGACTCTATTCAAATTGTTGAGCACGCTGGCATCTTCGGGCAACGCGACATCAACACTGGCGAAGACCTCCCGTACCCGGTCGGGGTCGACCTGCTCCAACATCAAGGTGAGCCGCTTTGAGAAATCCTGGAGCGAAGTTGGCTGACTTACCCGCGAAGAATCCACGACCGAACGATTCTCGAGGAAGGGGCCTCCCGAAGAACTGCTCTGGATAGCCATGTACCCCTCGCCGAGCGCCGACATGTTGTCAACGCGAAAGGTGCTTTCGATCGGAATCTCGTAGCTCCGGTCATAGTTCCACTTGAGTTCAACACCGTCTGCAGACGCATTCAATGCGGTCACATGACCGATTTGCACTCCGCGTAGCAGCACTCTGGAACCGACGACCAAACCATTCGTGTCGGTCACCGTCATGCTGGCCTCGTTAACCTTCTGCAAAGGCGAGACGTTCAGCCCGAGATTCCCCAGGTAGGCAAACGACGCCACGGCCATCGCAAGCATCCCAACGACGGAGATGCGCGTCTTTGTGAAGATCATTTCACTGCTCCGAGCATACGCAGAACGTTCTCGACATCAACCAGAACTTGATCTCCGTTCGCTGCCTGGATCGACTTAATATCAACCTGAGGATCCTTTACGAATGGAACAAGTGTTGTGCGAATAAAATTGTCCAATTTCTCGCCCGAAGTCGGCCCCTCGTCCCACATGTAGCGAATAGACTGCCCCGCATCGGCAACAGAATTCAGCATCGGAACCAGCCACATTCCGCCCTCGAAGACACTGCCAACGTTGGGCAGTACGACGCTCAGATGACCGATGAATTTCTGATTCAAGCTCCGCCAGTAGTACGTGCCTGTGTGATTCTCGTCGCCTTCGAACATGATGGAGAGCGCATCAGACTGGCCATCCACCGCGACGGCTGTCGAATTCATGCCGTCCAGCATCCGATCAATCTCGCTGAGGTGGTCCGAAAGGTCGCGCAAATCGACTGCGACTGTCGATGCGATCGCCCTCACATCCTGGACCTGCGGCATCACGTTGTTGAGGCGTTTCATTGTGTCTTGAACCTTCTGGATGCTGCCGCCGTTAACGAAGTAGGCGAGCACCGCCATCGTATCCTCCAATTGCGGAGGCGATGTGGTCTGTGCGGCAGTAATCAGCATGCCCGGCTTCAAATACTCCACCTGCGCCGAATTCTGATTTGTTTCGAGTGCGATATACGTATCGCCGAGAAGCGTGTCTTGGCGGATAACCCCGTGTATGTCGGTGGGGATGCGGGCATCACCTGCCACGTTAACGGTCACCGCAACCACCGCCCCCTGCACATCCACGGCCGTGACCTGTCCGACTCTCAGCCCGTTGAGCGTTACATGCGCGCCGTCCGGAAGGTTGAGCGCACTCGCGAATTGAATCGTGATGGCGTAGCCGTCTCGGACACTGCCTTGCACCGATGGCAGGTCCTTCGGCCCCAGTGAACACGATGCGGTCAACGCGACCACGAAACACATCGAAATGGCGCCGAGACCGTGCTTCCATCGTTTGGCTTGGCTCATCGAACGCCCTCAACTAAGAGTCTGTCGAGATTTCCAGTCAGGACAACCGGTTCACCGGATCCATTGTCGACAGTCATCGGCTGATAGTTCATCGTCGGTCCACCCGGACGGCCGAACTGTTGCTGTAGCACGGTCGTCACCGAAGGGAGGGAATCAAGCAGACTTGCAAGATCTTTGGACCGGGTCGCGGCAAGGTGAATCGCGTCGCTGACAGGCCCATGCATCGTCGGCCACAGCAGATCACCGTAATGATCTTGAATGCTGTACAACACCGCGATTAGGTATCCGGTGCCATCGACCAGCTTCGTGACGCCTGGCCACAGGTCAATTCCCTCGGCAACCACATCCGGCAGTTCATTCAGGAGCGAGCTGACAGTCGACCAGTTGTGCAGTGCTTCCTCTGTCAAGGGCGCCATGTTGAGAACGCTCGAACCGATATCGGAGACCAGTTGGTCTGGACTCTCTGCGGCAGCCGATGCGTGCTCCAACATCGCGCGTGCGTTCTCACCCTGCCCCTGTAACTCCGTATCGAGACTTCCGATCGCGTGAGCCAGGCTCTTTTCACCCTCTGCCGGAGTCATTGCATCTACGAAGTCTGCTGCCGACCCGACAATTTCGGAGATGCTCTTCGGCGTGAAACTGCGATTCATTGGGATACACTCCCCTGGTTCGAGATGCGGGCCGGAATCGTAGTTGCCGACTAGTTCGAGGCTCCGGTCAGCCAGCAAGGATTTCGACCGTGTCACAACCTGCACGTCAGCACGATATTCGCGCCCTGGGTCTAGCGAGAAGCTCACGATCACGCGATCACCTGCAGGTTCGACGTTGTCAACTCTTCCCACGCGATAGCCCATCTGGGTCACCGGATTGCCTGGGTACAACCCGAGGGAGTCTGGCATTTCTGCGCAGAATGCCGACGTGCTGCCGTGCGAGTCACCGCGTACCACGTACAGGCTTCCAGCTACTACAAGCGCAATCGCTACAGCACCGGTCACGGCTGCGGCGAGCTTCCGATTGATGTGTGACATGTCAGCACGTCCCTCCTGGAACAGGAACACAGACCGTCGAGGCCAATATGGTTCCTCCGCTGATCTGGGCGATTCCCGCCGGCGTCAGCCACGCAGCCAGGCGATCGCGGAGCTGTTGGAGTTGATCGATGGCGGGACCCATGTCCTGCTGGAAGGCACCGATCGAATCGCGCAGTTGCTCGATCTTCGGGCGCATTTCAGGTTCGTGGGCAAGATAGAATTTTTCGAGCGGAATGACACGGTACAAGACCTCACCGAGGAGCGTATAGGCCTCGTTGAAGCCGGCGTGCGTATTGTGATAGGTGGACAGCACCACCTCGATTCGGCGGATCAAATCGAATACGAAGTCACGCCGTTGATTAAATTGCTGTAGATATTGTGCCGCCATATTCACAATGTCACGAATCTGCTCACGCTGGTGGTCCATCACCGTGCCGATGCTGTCCATTCCCGAGATGATCGTGGCGAGCGAACCCGGATTTCGTTGCAGGGCATCTGCTGTCTGATCGATGTTTGCGTCGATCGTGCCGCCATTCACGCTGTCGGTGACGATCGGCGCCGCCTGAAGCACATCAGCGATAGAGTACGGGACGTTCACGCGGTCGACTGGTATAACGGCCGAACCAAGGTCGTTGTTGCCCAACGGAAGCACCGAGACTGCATACCCGCCGACCGGAGTCAACATTCGCACGTCAATTCGGGAGTCGGAGCCGATAAAGACCTCTCTTTTGATCTCGGCGGTCACCCGGACGAACGAATCCCCGATGGACAGGGCAGTGACCTTGCCGACGCTGATGCCGGCAACACGGACGTCGTCACCGACTTCAATTGCTGCAGCGTCTGTCGTTTCGAACGAAATTTGTTTGCGGCCTGGCGGTTGTACGTACACCATCACTGTGATCGTCAACGCGATGGCCATCACGACCACGACCGCGATGCCGAGCGTCAGCTCACTGCGGTACCCCTGGGTGATCCGCCTCAATCCCCTGACCACAACGGTCATCGTGCGTTGCATACAACTACCTCGCTGCCATTGAGAAGCACCTGGACTGTCGTCGGCAATGTGGCGACTCCGTTGGTGCAAGATACGTTGGCCGAGGTCGCCGACACCTGCGGTAACTGCAGGCCCGCGATCGACGCGGGGAGCAAGCGCAGCGCATCGGCCGCAGCCGGTAGAGATTCGAACGCGTTTGTCAGCATCTGGTCAACATCCATCTCATGTGTCAGACCGAGTTGCTCGATCAATCGGAATAGCGGCCGCATGAACTGAGGCCCAAACACGGCTGTCTTCTGGAACTTGTCGAGGACTGTCATCGCATCTTCAATCGAATAGTTGAGCGAATCCAGGAAATCCATCACCTGCGGCGAACGGCTGCCCATTGTGTCGGCGATCCGCGCCATGTTCGCGGTCAGCGTCGAGAGGACTTGTTGACGGTCGCGTGCCATCGCGGCGAGTTTGTCCGCGCTTTCGAGCATCGGAGCGAGCCCCCCGCCGTCACCCTGCAAGAGCGCAATCGCATTCTCAGTGAAGTCGTTGATCTCGGCGGTGCTCATCGTGGTCAAAACGGGTTGCAAGCCGTTGAACAGCTGCGTGATGTCGAAGGACGGCTTGGTATTGGCTGTGGTTAGATGACCGACCGGCGTTCCTGGATTCTCAGGCACCGTCAGCTCGACGTACCTGGCACCGGTGAGATTCTGATACTTGACCGCGAGCTCCGTTGTGTTCGTGAGTTCGTACGGTTCTTTCAGTGTGAATGCTACCTGGGCGAGGGTGTGACCGTCCTGACTTGTGAGCTCAACCGAAGTCACCTTGCCGATCTGCACGCCTCTGGTTCTAACGTCACCATTCTCGTGAAGTCCAGATACGTCGGTGAATTGCGCTGTGTAAGAACGTGTATCACCCTCGACAGGGCTCTTCATCGCGTTGACCACAATGACGAACAACAGTGCAGCGACTACCGCCACCACACCCAATTTGAGTGCCGTAAGCCCAAGTTTCATATGCGGCTTCATCGAGGTATCTCTCCCTGCTGCGCCGCCGTCGCCCCCGCCATCGCACTGAGTGGCGCTGCCAAGGACGGAAGGTCGTCGAGCGCGACGCGAAGGTTGAGGACCTTTTTGTCGCCGTTCGTCGTAAAAACGTTGTTGTACCGATCGATCAGGCTCGCGAGTTTGCCCAGCGCCGTGCCATTGTCGAGAAGGTTCGGCAGTGCGGTGGCGAACGCCCGTGCGATCTCCGTTAGCGGTGTCAACTCTGTCGCGTGTGAAGCCAGCAGAATGCCGGCCGAACCAAACAGCTTTTTCGCGGCCAGGTCAAGTCCTTCGGCACCCCGGTCCATCATGGGATCATTGACACCAAACGAGCCATCGGGTCTCTTGTTGAACTTGGTGTCGAAGAGGATGTAGAACGCCTGGATGGTCTGGTCGCTGAAGGCCGGCATCACGTCCAGGACGTCGTTTACCCGAGACAGCAACGCGCTCGGTATCTCCTGTTGCGTTTTCGCCACTTCGTCAGCCAGGACAATGCCGGTCTGGATCAGCGGCGTCACTCCGTCGCTGTACCGGATGACCTTGTTCAACGTAGTGATCATGCTCGTTGTAAGGGTTCCATCGATAGTGTGTGACCCCTGTTCGAGCAGTGTCGACATCGTGTAGTCACCGACCGTTGTGCGTTGGAGTTCCGCCCCGGAGACCAGGTTGTTACCCCCCTCCTTGGCCACCAGATTGACGGCCGCGACCCCAAAATAGTTGAGCGGACGGAAGTCCAAGTCCATCGAGTCTGTCAACCCCTCGACCTCGTCAGGCTTCAGAGACAACTGGATGCGTACCATGTCTTGATCCGTCTTCTCGACGGACGTCACCTCACCAACTTCGGCACCTCGCAAAATCACCCTAGTGCCTTCGGCCACGCCAGGCCCGACCTGAAGAGTTTCGACCGTGAGGCGCAATCCGTCGGGTTTTGTCAGAAGCGGACGAATCCAGATAGCCGTTACAAGCACGATCGCCACCAGCACGATGGTGAGACCGGCAGCAGTGTTGACCATTCGGATTTGGTGCTCGTCGGACCCACGGATGAAGTCCTGATTTCTCGGTTTGCTCATTATCTTATCCTTTGAAGGTCAACACCGGGCTCAGACCCCAGAGCGCCACCGTCATGCAGAAGTTCAGTACCACGATCAATACGAGGCTGGCCCGAATCGCCCTGCCTGATGCCAATCCGACCCCGGCCGGCCCGCCGCTGGCAAAGTATCCGTAGTAGCAATGGATGATTGTAACGACGACGCAGAACGTAATTGTCTTGAAAACCGATGCTCCCAGATCAGGCCAATTTAGGAATTGCGCGAAGTAGTGGTCGTACGTTCCGTGTGGTTGTCCTTCGAAAGTCTTCACGATTACACCGCCGACGAAGAAGCTCACCACCAGCGCCATCAGGTATCCGGGCAAGACCACCAACAGACCGCCAATGAGTCGAGTGCCCACGACGAATGGAATTGATTGCAGGCCCATAGCTTCCGTGGCGTCGATCTCCTCCGAAATTCTCATGGCGCCAATTTCTGCTGTCATGCGGCAGCCGGCCTGTGCGGCAAACCCGATTCCGGTGATAATCGGCGCGATAACACGAATATTGCCGAACGATCCGATGATGCCGGTGAGGGGACCGAAACCGAGCAGGTCGAGCGCTAGGAACGCCTCGATGGCGACCACAGCTCCGACCGCGACACCGAGAAAGAACATAAGGCTGATTACGCCGCCGTCGACGACCAATGAACCACTGCCCCACGCCATGTCGTTCATGGTCTTCCAGGTGGCCTGACGGTAATGTTTGACGGTTCGGGGAAGCGAGATGACGACTTTCCACACGAACACCGCCAGCTGGCCGATCTCACCGACCATGCCTGATAAGCCGCGCCCCACCACCCTGAAGGGCCGAAACATGACCGGTGGAACCGGACTGTATTTTGAGGAAGCATTCATTTCATCAGGCCAATCGGGTCGGATAGAACATCAGCTGCAGCTGGCTGACCAACAGATTTGTGATAAAGATGCTGAAGACACTAAGCACCACTGACGCGTTGACGGCGTTCGCAACCCCCTTGGGCCCGCCTTTCGCCTCGAGTCCTCGCAGACTCGCTATGGAGACGACGATTGCGGCGAACAGAAACGCTTTCAACACCGAGAACGCTAGATCGGTGGGAGAAGTAAATGCTCCGAACGACTGCCAGAAGCTGCCCGGTACGACGTCGGCGACATTCACAGAGATGATGAGGCCGGCAGCGACACCCGTCGAGATGATGATGATGCAAAGGATGGGAGAGATTAGGAGCATCGCCAAAAATCGCGGCATCACCAGACGTTCTACCGGGTCCACGCCCATCACACGCATCGCGTCGATTTCCTCGCGGATGGACCGTGCACCCAAGTCGGATGAGATTGCCGAGGCAGCCGCGCCACTCATGAGCAGACCCGC
Organism: Rhodococcus sp. IEGM 1305; assembly: GCF_030058635.1. Classification (NCBI taxonomy): domain Bacteria; kingdom Bacillati; phylum Actinomycetota; class Actinomycetes; order Mycobacteriales; family Nocardiaceae; genus Rhodococcus; species Rhodococcus sp. IEGM 1305. The sequence continues at coordinate 158,374 of NZ_JASHKX010000001.1, read as the reverse complement.
CGCCATCGGTGCACCCTGGCCGACGACACCAAGTCCGCTTGCCGCGCCCGCGAGTGAACTGGCACCGACCTGATTCATGATGCCACCGACCTGGACCGACACCTCGGCGCCGATCGGGATAGCCATCAGCAACGCGGGCAGCGCCGTCACCTTGAACAGCAGCCACATCTGATCCGCGATCTCATGCACGGGCAGACGCAGCTTGATCGTGTCAACAACCGTGTACCGCAGTACTTCGGCAACCAGATGTACCAGCCTGCCCAACGTCTCCAGGCTCCGGACTGGCGCCCTTTTGTTTAGGTACCCGGCCGCCCGCTGCGTCCGGGCAGGCCGAGCGTTCGCGCCTCTGTGACCGCCCTTGAATGTCCCGTTTGCCGAACCTCGCTGATCATGCTCCAGCGGAACCTCGGTGGTTGCCAGCGTCCCCATCGATCCTCTCCTCGCGTGTAAGCGCACGACAATTCCGTCGCCTTCGAATCGGCGAATCTGGCTCTTGTTTCGCGCCTATGGTTCGACCAATCATCGGCACTTCCGGAAGAGCCGGCGGAGGCTGTTGCCGCCTCCGGCAGGCTCAAAGATTTCGTTCGCCGAGTCAGGTCTGAGTGTCGAGCGTCACTTTCGGTGGTTACTGTGATACACGTAACGTTCTGCGTATCATGGTAGTCAGAGGTGCCCACTTCTAGCAAGCGAAACCGAGTAATAGATCGCATTTCGTACTCGTCGTCTCCGGCAACGCTGCAAATCGTTAGGGGAGAGAGGATTTGCGAACTGTGACCGAACAGCGTCCCCACGCTCCTACGTGCAGTCACGCGCCGGAGAGGCTTTGGACTAGCCGGGTCACGGCCTCAGCACTCGTCGCGAATCCTCAGCTGTCCCCCACGGAGGAGGAATGACCTCAGTATCGAAATCATCGGCAGGAACCAGTGTTTCGTCGAAGCTTTGCTGAATCGCGATCTGCGCGTTCTCGGGCAGGGTGTGCATGATGTGCCGGACGAGTTCCTGCCGGCGGGCGACGGCCTGCCGGAACGGCATCCCCGGCGTCGCCTTCATCTGCGGGACGATGCCCTCGACGTCGTCGACACCACCGGCGTGGTGACCGGCGTCGACCATCGCCTGCTCCTGCGCCATGGTGGCCTCGTCCTTCTCCTCGGACATGCCGATCGGACCGATCATGGTGCCGTTGAGGAACTGCTTGACCACCGGCTCCTCACTGGTGAGCAGCACCTCCCGCGGACCGAACATCACCAGATGACGGCGGAACAGCATGCCGATGTTGTCCGGCACCGTGCGCGCGAGATTGATGTTGTGCGAGACGATCAGGATCGTCGCGTCGATCTCGGCGTTGATGTCGATCAACGTCTGGGAGATGTAGGTGGTACGCACCGGGTCCAGGCCGGAGTCCGGCTCGTCGACGAGGATGATCTGCGGGTCCAGCACCAGGGCGCGGGCCAGGCCCGCACGCTTGCGCATACCACCGGAGATCTCACCGGGCAGCTTGTCCTCGGCCCCGAGCAGGCCGACGAGCTCCATCTTCTCCATGACGATCTTGCGGATCTCGGACTCGGACTTCTTGGTGTGCTCGCGCAGCGGGAACGCCACGTTGTCGAACAGGTTCATCGAGCCGAACAGGGCGCCGTCCTGGAACAGCACACCGAACAGCTTGCGGATCTCGTAGAGCTCCTTGCTGGAGCACTCGAGAATGTTGGTGCCGTCGATCACGATCGAGCCCTGCTCCGGGCGGAGCAAACCGATCAGCGACTTCAGAAACACCGACTTACCCGTACCCGACGGCCCGAGCAACGCACTGACCTCACCGGCGGGAAGGGTCAACGTGACGTCCTGCCAGATCCTCTGCGAGCCGAACGACTTGGTCAGTCCCTCGACGGATACCTCGACTCCCACCATTACCTCCGCGTCTTTTCAGACATCCCCGAGCACCAACGCGGACACGTCGACCGGATGGACGCGGCCACAGCACTGTCGCATGTCCTTACAGGGCTACTTACTGAACCAGCGATGACGGCGTCTTTCATCGGACTACCTTCCTCGGCTTCTGATTACGGTCGCACCGGCGCCCTTAGGTCACCGGTTAAACACCCGGGCCTTCGGACCCGGTCCACTTTGCGGGCACGCTCGGGCGCCTACATATGCGTCGGAGGTCGGCGATACGCCACGATTAGATTGATCTCCCTCGTGAAATAGTCGCCGCCCCATGCTCGAATCGAAATCGCATATGAGCCACGGACGCACAAACATAATTTAGAATAGATTCGACAATGTGTCAACGCTCACATCCGATGGGGCAATGTGGCCGCGAACCCGGGGCCATCGAACCGCGCGAACACGGCAGAAGGATTCTCACTACGGCCCGCCATGTAGCCCTCGGAAAGCTGCGGGAAGCGGACAGAAGGGAGCGGCTACGGCCGCCTCAGACAGTGCTTCCTTGTTCGCGATCTCGTATGGCGTCTCGTCTGCCGCATCCTCGTTCTGATGTAGCGGCGAATCATGCTGCTCTGCTCCTTGGGGCCGATGCCGATCGAGGCGCAGTTCCCGGCACTGCGGACCTTCGCCCTCGGCGGGCACCTCAAGCCGCCGAAAACCGCTCGAAGTCTCTCGTTTTTCCGGTGCCTGCGCAGCCTGTGTCCGACGGACGTTCGGCCTGTCGATCGTGCACAACTACACACTTGTCCTCGCCCAAGCCGTTACGCGGCGAACAGGTGCCGCACCCCATGTAGTCGGGTGTAGGTAGCGCGCAACGTACTCGCGACTCCCGCCCGAGTGCAGCGTGCTTGCCGCCGCGTTCGGCCCGCTGCCGGCCCAGATGCAGCTGCAGATTGCAGATTCAGCAGCTCGAACTCGTCGAGACAGACCACCTCGGCGACCAAGAACTCGGCGAGCTTGGTCAGGCGCCAGGTCGATACGGCAGATCGTGCTTGGTGGAGATGGACTTGGCGATCTTCGGAACCGGCATGACCTGCATGGGCAGTAGGGTATCTGGCTGCGCTGCCAGGTCATACCGACCGGGGACCGCGACAGATTGTCTGCACCAGTCGATTGCCCCTCGTTATCGTCGAGCGAGTGCACTCGTACTCTGTCACCCGACCAAATTGACCGGTGCCGTGCCCGTTACACCGCAACTGGGCGGCGTGCCGACCCGAACAGGCACAGGTTCCCGGGTAGGGCACTAGCGGAGTTGCGGGGGGTGTCGTCGATCGGCCCGAATCGTTCGGGAGCAGAAGCGTCGAATGCGACCGACTCATCCACATCCCGTGTTCGCGATGATGGATCGTGATCGCGTTTGGTCGATCTGGCCACACAGGCGGCAGGCTTCTCCGCCAGCTTGGTCTCGGTCACCGGGCCGCGGGTTCCGATTCAGTTCATCTCGGATCTGTCTCGTGTTCGTTGTCCGAGACCGTCGACCAGAATCTCAACGCTAGGCTTCTCCCTCTTGTTGCCTTCCCTACCCCAGGGACAGTAGGGCGCGGTTTTGGGTTCGCTCGCGGCCGCACTATTCTCCTTCGCGCTCATACACAACCGCTCGGGTTGCGATGGAATCGGAAGATCGATGCCGAGGCTGCTGACCCTTGGCATACATCAACTCGGCGGTGCTCTTCTGATCACGCGGCTGCTAGGGACTCGGCTGGCACATCACGTCATCCACCGCCGAAGCGGCCGATCGGGGTGCCTGGCTGACCAGTGCTCCCTTGCGGATGCTCTGCCCCTCAAGGCACTAGGACGCGAACAGACTCTGCAACACACGCAGGCTTGTCCTCACCCTTGATCTCGATGGTGTACTTCACGACCACCCGCGAGCCCTGCCTGGTGTGCTCGAACGACGCAATCTCGCCGCCTACCCGGATCGATGCCCCCACCCTCACTGGCTGTGGGAAGCGCAACTTGTTCAGTCCATAGTTGATGACAACTTTCACGCCATCGACGCGCATCAGGTCGGCACTGAGCCTCGGTAACAGCGAAAGCGTGAGGTAGCCGTGCGCGATCGGGCCACCGAACGGACCCTGCGCCGCCCGCTCGGGGTCGACATGGATCCACTGGTGATCATCGGTGGCGTCGGCGAACGCATTCACGCGGTCCTGCGTGATCTCAAGCCAGTCGCTGTGGCCGAGGTGATCGCCGACGGCGGCCTCGACCTCGTCTATTTTCTGGAATAGGCGCATTGACTCTCCTTGTGTCTGCCTGGTTATGGAGCGGTTATGGCAGCTAGTTCAACTATGGTCGGGCAGCGACGAGCCGGGATGGCCCGCAGTTGACCGCCCGAACACTACTGTCCGCCTCATGGAAAGACCCGTCAGACGCTACCGCGAGCACAAAGCGAATACCCGACGCTGATCAGCTGAAAAGCATCTCGTTATTTAATAGTGAATAGAAAGATAGGCGGTCTCCGACTCGACGTCAAGGACGAGTACCTAAGCTGCAGATTGTCCACCGGGGGTCCGGCCCGGCAGGCGGCGTGCGCGTCTTACCCTCAGTCGGCACGCTTTTGTGGCAGCCTGAACTGCCCGGCGCTCGCGCGGCTACCGGGGTCAACCACGCCACGACCTGCATCGATCTGGATCGGCGGGTTGCGGCCAGGGGTGTCGAATCGACTTAGACCGCGGGCTTCACCAGCCCACCGTTTGCAGGGTAGCTCGCGAGACGAGGTTTGAGACGATGCATTAGCGTCGCGTCCTGCGAGTGACACCAGCCCGATGTGGCGATTGCGTCTTGCCGGAACCGTAGGGGATCTGTTCGTCGACAATTGGACTACACTCGGGTGGCATTGGAACTGTCCGCTGATGATATGTCACGTCGCGGTGAAACACGGCAAGTGAAGGCCGCCGACGCATACGACGGCGGCCTGGCGCCCTCTCGGGCAACGGAATCGCGGTGTCCTCACTGATGGTCCGCGCTGGGTGGGGAGACTTCAACAATATGGTTGCCCTTGAAGGTGGACACCGAATTTCATGCAGAAATTGACAACGTAGACGACACGATCGGCGAGCAGCAGTCACCTCCAATTCCTCGCCGCCGACAGCTTGACAGCAATAGGAATATCTATCGTAATGGGCGCAACCCCGGAATTTCATTACTGCTGAGACGTATTCACCGCGACCGCATGGACCTCGCAGCACCCCGTTTGATATGACTTGTACACACACGCGATGGTGATCATGCCCGTCGCACGGGCAGATTGGGCTGGTACGGGACAGTGCAGAGAATTGTGATCGTCGGAGCGGGCCTGGCAGGTCTGCGCACCGCCGAGGAACTCCGGCGGGCCGGATACGAGGGTGACCTGGTTCTTCTGGGCGGTGAACCGCATCTTCCCTACGACCGTCCGCCGCTGTCGAAGGAAGTGATGCGCGGGGAGAAGAGCGACACCACGCTCAAACCACGTGAGTTCTTCGACGAGAAGAACATCCAGCTGCGTCTGGGTGTCGAGGCGGTCGCGGTGGACACCGGATCCCGCATCCTGAGACTCGCCGACGGCAGCGAACTCGGCTACGACGAACTGGTGATCGCCACCGGCCTCGTGCCGCGGCGGATACCGGGTCTCCCGGACCTCGCGGGCGTCCACGTTCTCCGTTCCATCGACGAGAGCCTGGCGTTGCGCGCGGACCTCGCCGAGGGCAAGCGCGCACTGATCGTCGGGGCGGGGTTCATCGGCTGCGAGCTGGCGGCGAGCATGCGGGCCGGTGGTCTCGACGTGGTGCTGGTGGAGCCGCAGCCGACGCCGCTCGCGTCCGTGCTCGGCGAGAAGGTCGGCGGACTCGTCGCCCGGCTGCACACCGGCGAGGGAGTCGACCTGCGGGCCGGTGTCGGGCTCACGTCGCTGGTGGGCACCGACCGGGTCACCGGAGCCGTCCTCGGCGACGGAACCGAAGTGGAGGTCGACGTCGTGGCGATCGGTGTCGGTTCGGTGCCGGTCACCGCGTGGCTCGACGGCTCCGGCGTCGAACTGGACAACGGTGTGGTGTGCGACGGCGTCGGACGCACGGCGGTCCCGCACGTGTGGGCGGTCGGCGACGTGGCCGCGTGGCAGCTGCGGGTGGGCGGTCGCAAACGCGTCGAGCACTGGAGCAATGCCGGTGAGCAGGCCAAGATCCTCGCCGGGGCGTTGACCGAGACCGGCGACGAGAACGCCGCCGCTCAGGTGCCGTACTTCTGGAGCGACCAGTACGACATCAAGATCCAGGCCCTGGGCACGGTGGCGGCCACCGACGAGGTGCACGTGATCAAGGACGACGGCCGCAAGTTCCTCGCCTACTACGAGCGGGACGGCATCCTGGCCGGTGTCGTCGGCGGTGGAATGGCGGGGGGCGTCATGAAGATGCGGGGCAAGATCGCGGCGGGAACTCCGATCGGCGAGGCCCTCGAGGCCGCGTCAGGGACCTGCTGATCGGGGTTCTCCCCACCTTCGAGGGCGGCAGCGCACGGGTATAAGTAAGTGTTTGGAAATGGTCACGATTCGCGGGACGATTGCCATGGTCGGAGTCCGGTGTCGGTGCGAGTCGTCGTGTCATGAGCCCGATCATGGCCCACTTGATGAACGGGCTCCGAGTGTGCGGGCAGGCGCACATAGTCGTGGTCGAGGCGGCGACAGCGCACCAGCCACGACAGCGTCCGTTCGATCACCCAACGGTGCGGTAGGACCACAAGGTTCCGCCGTCTCGATACGCGTGGGCGCCGTAGTAATTGAGGTCGACGTAGCGCCACTCTTTCTCCTCGAAGAAGCCCGGATGCTTGATCCGTGCCGCCAGCGCTGACATCCACCGGACGCATTCGCTCAACATTTGCCCCGTCGGCTTCGTCGCCTGGGTCTTCGCGTAGACCCAGTGGTGCAGCCACTGCTCGAGTTCGGCGGTCACTTCGGCCGGCACTTTGTCGTGGCCGTAGTGAACGGAAGTGAGGAAGGGCTGTCGATGAAAGAATGACCCTTCCGCGCGGCGCTTCGGAAACTTCGAAAAGTCCACGCCGATGGCGAATCCGCTGGTTCCGCCGCCGTTGCCGCGCCACTGGCTGAGCACACCCGGTTCCGTCGAGAACGAGGTCGTGTAGCAGTGGATGTGGTGTTCGTAGTCTCGGGCGGCGATCTGGTCGATGCAATCACAGAGAGCTCGAAAGAACTTCGCTTTGTCCGCGGGGTTGGCGATCTCATGCCGGTCGTTCGGCCCGTAGTTGATTGCCTCCAACTGCTCGGCGTAGGCCACGATGGCTTGCTTGAGGAACTGCAGCCCGTGGATGAGTTCCTGATCGTCGTTGAGGTACTCGATTGCAGTTGCCCGAAACACGGCCTGGAATTCGGATCCCGAAACCGTGAACCCGTCGGAGGACGTGATCGTGGCATCCCCGGCAGCCGCGTTGTCCGGCTGGGTTTCACATTGCCGAGGATTCCGAGGAGTCCCGCGGCGGTCGTGTAGTGCCACAAGGTGTCAGGCAGTTTGGTGGGGTTAGTCTCCGGTGCCACGGCTCTCATCACCGCGTCAGGTTCACGACGCAGGTGTCGAGGGCTTGGACGATCTCGTCACCGGGGGAGATCTTCAGCGGGGCGGCGCTGGCCTTGGGCCAGGTGGTGGTGTTACGGGCGCCACCGGTCGAGGCATAGACCGCGCCGTTCGCGATCACCCAGACGTCGGAGCGGTTCTTCATCTTGCCGGTCGTGTCGACGGTGGTGCCGCCCAGGAAGGTGTACGGACCGGAGTCGATCACTGTGCCGTTGATGAGCGAAAGGCCCGACGCGGAGAACCCTGACTCGACGAGGGCCACGAGCGTTTCGTTCGCCGGGGCGCAGCGCGGGTCAGAAGCCGGAACCGCGGGTCGCGGCGCCGGGGCCGGCGTCGTGGTCGGTGCGGCCGCGGCCGGTGGAGTGGTCGATGAGGGTGCCGCCGACGTCGTTGTAGGCCGTGGCGTGGTGGCGTGTGTCGTTGTGGCGGTCGTTGTCGCCGCCGCGGCCGCCGGCTTGTCGTCCTTCTTGTCCCCACCACCGAAGACCGCGCCGAGAATTCCCATGACTACCAGCACCGCCGCCAGAATGAGCAGGACCTTCCCCACGCCGCCCTTCCGTGGAGTGGGTGTCTGGGACGGCTTCGGCTGGGTCTGCTCGGTCCACTGCCTCCCGTCCCAGTAGCGCAGCAGGTTCGCGTCTGCCGGGTCCTGGTGCCATCCGGGCGGGGGTGTCGGAGCGGTCACTTTGGGAGTTCTCCTCGATCTGTGCTGTGACCCGCCGAACTGTCAGGCGCCGGTGGGCACGTCCGCTTGCCCTTGAGATTCGGAAACGGTTGCGGATTCTCCGTGGATTGTTACACCTTCACTGCCGCGCTACGTCCGGTGACGTCCTTCTACACGCAGTGTGTATATCGTACGAATGACATCAGGCGACAGTGCCTTTTGCCAACGGACACGTCAGACTCCTTGTAGGCGGTCAGTTCGCTCCGGTTGGGCGGACACGGTTTCTCCGGATCAGTGGACACGAGAATTCCGGGTCGGCGGCCGCGAAACAGCTGATTGACACGCTGGCGTAAATACCGGACGGGGTTCCTTCGCCCGAGTTGGCTTGGTTTGCCGCGCAAACCAACCGACCGAAGGAACCCCATGACCAAGTGTGCCTGGGAAGTGATGGAGATCTTGGAGCCTACGAACTGACTCAGTGTGCGCATTCGGCGGCGCAGCTGGTCGGGTGTGACGAGACGGTGGCCCGGTATGTCGAGCTCCGCGACGCCGGCCGCGACCCGGCCGAGCGTGCGCGTCGCGCACGCTCGATCGACCCGTTCCTCGGGAAGATCGAGGAGCTGGTGGAGGCCTCACAGGGCCGGATCCGGGCGGACGTGGTGCACGACAAGCTCACCGCGATGGGCTTCGATGGCACCGACCGCACCACCCGCCGCGCGGTCGCCGAGCTCAAGGCGACCTACCGGGCCGGGCACCGCCGGAAGTATCGGCCCTGGATCCCGGAGCCGGGGATGTGGCTGCAGTTCGATTGGGGCGAGGGCCCGCGGGTCGGTGGCCGGCGTACCCAACTGTTCTGCGCATGGTTGTCGTGGTCGAGGTTTCGGGTGGTGGTGCCGGCGTGGGACCAGCAGCTCCCGACGTTGATCGCCTGCCTGGACACCACGCTGCGCCGGATCGGTGGGGCACCGACGTATCTGCTGACCGACAATCCCCGAACCGTCACGATGGACCGGATCGCCGGCGTCCCCGTCCGCCACCCCGACATCGTCTCCGCAGGAAAGCATTACGGCTGCGTCGTGCACACGTGTGAACCGTTCGACCCGGAATCGAAGGGCGGCGCCGAGCACACGGTCAAGATCGCGAAGGCCGATCTGGTGCCGACCGAGGCGAACCTGCTCGAGGAATACCCGAGTTTCGCCGAGCTCGTCGACGCATGTGAGCGGTGGTGCGAGAAGGTCAACGCCCGCCCGCACCGCGCCGTCGGGGCCGCCCCGGCCGAGCGGTTGGCCACCGAACTCGGCCGGCTGCACGTGCTGCCCGAGGATCCGCATCTGCTTGCCCTCGGTGAGGAGCGCCTCGTCGGCTTCGATCAGACCGTCAGCTGGGGCAACGTGCGGTACTCGACCCCGGACGGGCACCAAGGGACGAAGGTGTGGTGCCGGGTCACCGGCGACGAATTGGTGATCGTCGCCCGCACCGGAGGCGGTGTCGCGGAGATCGCCCGCCACCGACTGTCCACCCCGGGGAACCCGAGGATCGTCGCCGCGCATTACCCGCATCACCCCGACGACGGATCGGTGCTGCGCCTGCCCAAACCCCGCCCGCGCACCGCGGCCGAGATCGACTTCCTCGCCCTCGGCGAGGGTGCACACCGCTGGCTGACCGAGGCCGTCGCCGGAGGGGTCGTCCGGATCCGCCACAAGATGGCCAGGGCAGTCGAATTCGCCCATGTCCTCGGCGCCGGACGGGTCGATCAGGCATTGGCCGTGGCCGCGGTGGCGGGCCGGTTCGGCGACGGGGATCTCGCCTCGATCCTTGACCACCTTGCCGCCGCCGTCCAGCCCGGACCTGTAATGGTGGTCGACGAAACCCACTCCACGCAACCCGGCACCGCCGGATGGGGCCGGGTGGGCGCATGAACAGCAATTCGGCACCGCCCCTCCCGGACGAGCTGGCCAAGATCTGCACCCGCATGAGGCTGCCGTATCTGCGCAAGGCCGCCCCCGACGTGCTCGCGACCGCCCGGGCCCAACGCTGGGACCCGGCCGAGGTGGTGCGGGTGCTGCTGCAGGAGGAAGTCGTCGGCCGGGACGCCGCCACCCGGCGGATGCGCCGCAAGAACGCGAAATTCCCGACCGGCAAGACGTTCTCGTCGTGGCGCCCGGAGGAGTCCTCGATTCCCGAGGCCACCCAGAACGCGCTCACCACGCTCGAATGGGTGCACCGCCGGGAGAACCTGGCCGTGTCCGGAGCATCCGGGACGGGGAAGAGTCATTTCGTCGAAGCGCTCGCGCACGCGGCGATCGAGGCCGACCTGCGGGTGCTGTGGTTCACCCTCGAAACCCTCACCCAAACGGTGAACAAGGCGAAGGCCGACGGATCCGTCGCCCGGACGGTGGCGAAAGTCTGCTCCTGCGATCTCGTGGTGGTCGATGACATCGGCATGCTGCCCGCCGGGCAGGACGCCGCCGAGGCGTTCTACCGCATCGTCGACGCCGCATACGAGCGCCGCTCGGTCGCCGTGACGTCGAACATTCACCCCTCGGGATTCGACACGATCATGCCGAAGACCCTGGCCACCGCTACTGTCGATCGGCTCCTGCACCACGCCCACGTCATCGTGACCAAGGGCGATTCACACCGCCTCGCCGACGCCCTCGCCGGCAAGGGCGTGCACCCACTCGACTAACGACGCGGACCAACGGCACCGGCCGCCACCGGTCTTCAACGACCGCACATCCGGAATTTTGACGTCCACAGATCCGGAGATCTCATGTCCGCCCGCCTGGACTTCCTCGTGTCCGTTGACACCTTTCGGCCGAGGGCGCACACCACCCGTCGACGATCCACTGCGGCGGGCCTGGTGGAAGTCGAATGGTGAGCTACCTACGACGCGGAGGCACGATCGACGCTCCGACACCCACACACCGCGCGGCAGACGAATCGACCGAGTCCCTGGAATCGGCGCCGTTTACGATCGGTGAGGGCGGGGGAACGCCAGCACGCGAACAATGAGGGGGAACGCATGTCTGCAAGTGCGGTTCACACACAGGCGGAGAAGGCTGGCGCCACCCCATACAGGCGGGCGCTGCTGTCGGTGTACGACACCGTCGTGCTGCGGTGGAGCAACACCCTCGTGTGGCGCTACCCCCGCGAACGCCTGCTCGCGCACTACAACTCCCACCTCGGTGGCCGGCACCTCGACATCGGCCCGGGAACCGGCTGGTACCTCCAGCACGCCACCTACCCGACCCCGAACCCGGTGGTGGAGTTGCTCGACCTCAACCCGAACACTCTGCAGATGACCACCGCGCGCCTAGCCGACCGTGGCATCACCGCGGCCGCGCACACCGGCAGCATCCTCGCCCCACTACCCGCGGACATCGGGGTATTCGACTCCGTGGCCGCGAACTTCGTCCTGCACTGTGTGCCCGGTACCTGGGCGGAGAAGGCCCGCGCGTTCGGGCACATCGCCCAGGTCATGGCCGACGACGGGGTGTTCTTCGGCTCGACCATCCTCGACACCGGTGCGCACCACACTCCACTCAGCCGCGCCTTGAACCGCCTCTACAACGGGCCGATCAAGCTGTTCCACAACCGCGGCGACGACCTCGACGGTCTGCACACGGCCCTGGCCGCGCCGTTCGAGGAGGTCGAGATCACCGTCGTCGGCTCTGTCGCGGTCTTCGCCGCCCGCCGGCCGCGGCGCCTGGGCAGCTGATGCGGCGCGGGAGCGCTGGCCGAACACGTTAGGCCGGCGCGACCACACACCCCGCTGCGCCTGATCCGCCGATGCCGCCTGCCAACCGAGAGGAACCCCAGTGCCGACCCCCGAACCCGATGACCAGAAGATCGTCAGTCTGAACGCGGTGCGGCAGAAGAGAACCGACGACCTGCTCTCCGGATCCATACCGCTAACGTCGCTGCTGTATCGCCGACGCGACCGGATCGCCGCCAACCTACTCGTCACCGACGTCCTCACCACGTACATGCGCGGATCCGGGATCGGGCCGGCCGGGGTGATGGTCATGCTCGGCATCGCCGACGACGCCCGGGTCCGCGACCTGACCGCCGAGCAGCGCGGGCAGATCACCGACGCGATCGCCGCGACGAGCGGGCGGTAACCCACCCTAGGGGGACGTGTCATCTCCACAGTTCAGATGGCATTTCTTGCGAGGTCAGGACTCGACCGGAACCAACCGCTCGAGGCGGGCATGGAAGGGGAAACGACCGGGAACGTCGTCACGCACCGACTCGATCACCGCGTCCTCGCCGTCGATGCTCACAATGACGAACTCCGAGGTGGCATCGGTATGCACCTTGACGCGGTCACCCACATTCAGACCCGCGCGGGTTCCCGGATTCTCGGTCATAAGACATGACTAACCCGTCCGGTTTCGGTGTGCAAGCCTCCGATATTTGCCAGTTCGATTCGATCTTGCTCCGACTGCCACATCGGGGTGCCAAGCGCTGTGCCGATAGCCGATCCCTAACCGGAGCAGCCACAATCTGTTTCCAGTACCAGGCGCGGAGATCGTGGGATTCTACTGTTCATGTGGACTGCGGATAGCTTTCAACGCGACGTATCGACAGGCACATGGGTGGACGAAAGCCTGAAGCGATTCGCCGTAGACCATCGTGCCGGCCTCGTCGGTCAGGTGGTGCCGCCGGAATTCGATGCATACGCACGGATATTTCATCCTGCCCATCGGCGCACAGGCACCTCCGCTGGGCAACGCGAGCCCATCACCTGGCACGCCGTCGCAGCGGCGAACGAGCGTGTCGCGCATCCACTGATGGAATGGGAGTTCCTACTCCCTACACCCGCGGCCAGAAAAGGTCAGCCAGGCCTATGGGACGAAGCTCCGAGTACCGGTGAGCTCACCGGTCCGACAGCTGAAGCTCTCATCGGTGTGCTTGCGAACTTCACGACCACACCCGAGCAGTGCTGGTACGCCATATGGGAAGGAAACACTCTGCTCGATGACGTCCGCGAGAACGCCGGACTACTGCAAGCGGGCAATATGGGGATGTTTCTACTCACCGACTCAATCACCGCGGCTGGAAGCCGATTCCGCAATCTTCTATCGCCGAACCTCTGGTGGCCCGACGACCGCGCCTGGTGCGTGGCAACCGACGTCGACCTCATGGCCAGCTACGTTGGCGTATCCACAGAGTGTGTCCACGCGATCACCAATTGTTCCGAGCTGGAAGCACTCGAGGTGTCCGCCACAATGAGCGTCCAGTGGGACAGCGACACCATCAATCCGCGGCCGGATGAACGTTCCTGACCGCAATCTCAGGGCCACGAACATCGGCCGGTCCGAACGCTTCCACCGCAAGCCGATCCGCTACAGACGAGTTATTGTGGGCAGAGTTCACCTATCGGAGCGACATGTCCTCGGTGTGGGGATTTGCCCACACCGGCCGTTGTTCACGTAGCCGAGGGAGCAAAGGGTGCTTGCCCTCGGAAGGCCACTGCACGAACTCATACCCGGCCAATTCGTTCTGCACTATGTCCGCGACCCACACCGTTGCCTCATTCACCGGGGCGTCCATCACCAGCCCGTGGCCGATGCCGAAACCTCCAACATCACCTACATATTCTTCTGGACGGTGCCAACCAGCAATGACGTAGTACTCGTCGTTGACGATCAACTCCCAGAGCAGCCCGTCCAACGTCACTGCACGGCCGTAACGCAGGCACTGCAGATCACGTGCGACAGCCCCGAATGCGGCTACCCAGGCCTCAGGCGCGTCAGTCTTGGGAGCCTGCTCAAACAACGGGAATCGCCATACCAACGCATCTTCGTTCAACCAATCCCGCAGAGGCACGGAGTCCACTCTTACTCCCATTGTCAGTGACTGATCGACTAGCGGTCGAGCTAATTGTGCGTACTTGCGCCTGCCTCAGAAGTACTTTCTGCGACCGGAACCGCCTCCCAGGGAGATGATTCCGGCCCGGAGGACCTCCGAGGGAGGGAGTTCCAAGTACGTCGTGACAGGCTCCAGCCCAATCGCCGGCCAGGCCGTGACGAGGGGCAATTCGGTTGTGTCCGGCAGTGGTGAGACCTCAAAGAAGTACTCGTGCCGATACGTGTTCTCTTGCTGGTGAAACCCCTCAGTGCTGCGACGGGGAACGGGCTGAAGGACAGAATCTTCGAGAGCCCGCAGCTGCAGTCGTTCGCCCACCCATTCACCACGACGACGTTCGCCGGTCACTGGGTCGATTTCAGCCGGCGCCTGAAACTGGCGCCTCATTGCCTCGGCGTGGGTACCAGAAGCTACCGCGACGACCGCCAAGTCCAGGCCCGATGAATAGGCAACGATCGAACGCAGCCCCACCACAATTCCCACAGACCGGGCGAGCACTCGCGGGCCGTGGGCAAGCGCACCCATCTCCATCGCGTCGGGCGGCATGATCCGTTGCGGCCAGGTCATCATCTGAGCCTGACACATGCGGTAGGTGCCGAACGGTCGAATACCGGCACATGCTCCCGCACCGATTCTCGGCGGCCGAAGCCCTCCGCTGTGATTGACCGCGAATGCCCGCTCGCAAGCGGAACCCTCACCGGCACATTCCGATTGTCGTCCCATGACCGGAAATCGCTGACCTGCGAAGTCCCGTAGAGGTGGTCCGGTGAAGAATCCCGAACTGGGGCGTCAAACGGTGCAGACATGTGCTCCCAACCCGGTAAGTATCGGAATCTGCGAGAAACTCGCGGACTGCACGCGTAACTCATGGAATCCATCAGTTTCGAGCCAAATCGAGGGCAAAGCTACTTGGCGCTACATACCGCCGCGACCAGCTGAAATCGGAGGATTCCGCATGCAACGGCCCAATCGAACCTGTGCGCACTCCGGTACCGGCCCAGTCCTTCCGTTAGGGGACGTGTCATCACTACAGGTCAAAACCCCATTCTGCCGGGTCGGTCGCCGGTCGGACTGATTCGCCGTCACCCCGCGGGCCGTGTATCGGCGGCCCGTACCCTTGCCCCATGTCCGCTGATCCAGGCAGCATCCACGCCGACGGCCACCAGGCGCTGCCGAACCTGGCCGCACAGGACGCTTCGGCGGATCCCCACATCATCACAGCGGCGGCGCGCACCGGAACGGACATCGAGCTGCGGATTCACACGTCCGTCGCACCGTTCGACGTTACGGCCGAGGAGTGGTTTCCCGCGGCGACCGGGTTCGCCGTCACGGTCATCGTGCACACCGTCGACGCGCAGACGGGCGTGCCGCGGTATCTGCCGCCGGCGGATACCGCCGAGTGGGCGCGGGCGATCTTCTCGGCCGTTGACTCCGCGCACGGATACTTCCTCGGCGCCGTCGACCCAGGCACCGGCGTCCATCGACGCGGGCAGCTCGCATACCGCCTCTACGTCGACACCGACCGCCGGGCGATTCCCGTGCCTCGGCAGGTGGTCACCTGCCCGCACTACCTGCTATCGGCCATCGACGGCAGAGCCGAGATCACCATTCCCACGACGGCCTGACCCGACAGGCTGGCCGGTTGCCGGACCACGGTCTGCGGGCGCTACTTCCTTGGGTGTCCGATCTGCACGCCCTCCGAAGGGTGCGACCTTGAAGTCACGTCGCTGTTGCCTGCTCATGTGGTTCCTCCATCCGTCTCGATCCGATCCCCTGCCAGAGACAGCTGGTCGCCGATGTCCAGAGGCCGCGGAAGCTGCCGGATACCAGCACGAACTCGACTGTGCGATCGAGGCGCTGAAGAAGATGAAGGAACGCGGCATCCGGGTGCTGCCCGGCGGCGACTACGGCTTCGCGTGGACCCCGCACGGCACCTACGCCCGCGACCTGCAGCACTTCGTCGAACTGCTCGAGTTCTCCCCGAAGGACACCCTGCTCGCCGCCACCGCCCTCGGCGGGCAGATCATGCGGATGCCCGACGACCTCGGTCAGGTCAAGGCCGGGTTCTACGCGGACATGATCCTGATCGACGGTGACCCCCTCGAGGACATCACCCTCCTGCAGGACCAGTCCAAGATCGTCGGCATCATGAAGAACGGTGTCTTCCACAAGGATCCGGGCTCCGGACAGTCCGCGCGCCCGGCCGAGCTCAGCGAAACCCACCGCGGAACCCCCATCCCCGCATAGGAATTCGCTGACCGTCACCGGCCGGTGAGGGTGGGGAGTGTGGCCCACCCACCCCGCCGGCCGGCCACGGACAACCACATCCGCCGATCCCCCTTTTGCCTTGCGGCGGACCGTCACCGTGGCCCAAGGAGAATCACCGTGCCGTCGACTCTGCTCTCGTGGCAGCAGGCCAAGCTCATCGCCGTCACCGAATTCTGGGACTGGCAACTCCACGCCCGATGCCGCTCCACCGGTTCGGCCACCTTCTTCGCCCCCGACGACGAACCCGCCGGATCACGGATCCGCCGAGAGAACGCGGCCAAGAAGATCTGCGGCGACTGCCCGGTGCGGCCACACTGCCTCGCCCATGCCCTGAACACCCCCGAACCGCACGGGGTATGGGGCGGAATGACCGAACGCGAACGCGCCGGAACGAAGAACCCCACCACCGCCCGGTCCACACCGCTCGCTTCCTGAATCCCCCACGCGGTCGGCGCACCTGCGCCGCCAGCGACCGCACCCACGTCGACACCCACTGCCCACGGACCGCTCCGGCAACGCTGCCTCACGCACATCCTGCCGATGCCTGCCGTGCCGAATTTCAGCGAAGGACTATTTCGATGTGCAACCTCATCCATGAGGCTCACCAACATTCGCTCTCCCGCCGCGGACTGCTCACCGGTGTCATGGCACTCGGGACCGCGACCGCGTTGGCCGGTTGCTCCGCCGCCGACACCACCACCTCCGCGGCGAGCACCGGAAGCTTTGCTTACCTCGACAACGCACGCGCGCACCGCACCCGCCTGGCCCTGCTCGGCACCGCCGGTGGCCCGATGACCTGGATCGCCCCCCACAACAGCGGCGACCAGACCCGCCACGGCATCGCCACCGCCGTCGTCGTCGACGGCGCGATCTACCTGGTCGACTGCGGAATGGGCGTCGCACACCAACTCCGGCGGGCCAACCTCGGCAAGGAGGGCGACTTCCACGGCTACGAAGGCCTGCGCAGCGTCTTCCTCACGCACCTGCACTCCGACCACACCATGGACTACTTCAACATCGTGCTCTCCGGCTGGTACCAGGGACTTCCCGGGTCGGCGCCGGTCGAGGTCTACGGGCCCGGTGACCGGGGTGCGCTGCCCCCGATCTCCGGCACCACCGACGTCCCGGTGGTCAACCCCGAGAACCCGACACCGGGCACGGTGGACATGACCAACTACCTCACCCAGGCATTCGCCACCGACATCAACGACCGGCTCCGTGACTCCGGTAAACCCGGTCTCGACAAGCTCATTCGCACCCACGACATCCCGATTCCCTCCGCCGTCGCGGCCCGAGCCAATGACAACCAGTTCCCGGTGATGGACCCGTTCCTGGTCATGGAGGACGACCGCGTCAAGGTGACCGCCACCCTGGTCGATCACGGCGCCGTCTACCCGGCCTTCGCGTTCCGCTTCGACACCGCCGACGGATCCATCGTCTTCTCCGGCGACACCGCGCCCAACCCCAACCTGATCACCCTGGCCACCGGTGCCGACATCCTCGTCCACGAGGTGATCGACGCCGACTGGGTCAAAGCCCTCTACGGCGAACCGCCGTACAGCCCGGAAGAAGAGGGGTTCATCGAACACCTCCTGCACTCGCACACCACGATCGAGCAGGTCGGCCCGGTCGCCGAGGAGGCGGGGGTGAAAACACTGGTCCTCTCGCATCTCGCGCCGGGAAACAACCCGACCGAACGGTGGCAGGCCGCGGCCGCCGGCTTCTCCGGCGACCTGATCGTCGGCGAGGACCTGATGGAGATCGGCGTCGGAGAACGCACCAGTTGATCGATACCGTGCTCCTGCTCGGGGCGGCGGTCGCCGCAACGGTGATGATCGGCGCCGTCCTGCAGCGGCTCAGCGGTACCGGTCTCGCGCTCGTGTCCGCCCCGCTGCTCACGCTGCTCCTCGGCCCCGCAGCGGGGGTGCTGCTGGTCAACATCTGCAGCATCTGTTCGGCCGCGCTGATCTTCGGTGTCGTGCGCCGCGACGTGGACTGGCGCCGATACCGGATGCTGACCGCGGCGGCGATCCTCGGCGTCCTACCCGGCGCCGTGCTGGTCGCTGCGGTCCCGGCGTCGTGGCTTGCCCTCGTCGTCGGGGTCAGGTTCGCCGGGTCGATCAGGGGCGCGAGAGGCAAAATTGCTTAGCAAAAAGAACTAGCACTCACCTGACGTGAGTGCTAAATTTTAGTGGGTCTACGTCACAAGCTGAAGACCCTCGACCGAGTCGCGACCATCGACTCGCCGAAGCGGCCACGACAACACTGACTACGTTCTCGGACCGAACAGTCAGTCCCGAAGACGCTTCCAGCCCTGTGCAGCCGACATGTGTCCGGCGACCCGAATCGTCAACCGTTAGAAGGAGGATCATGACCGCCGCCATCCCCCGCAGGCCGCTTGCCGACCACAGCATGTGCTCCTCCGTCGACGGCAACGAGAAACGTAAGCAGCGTGGTTCGCGGTTGCCCGCCGTGTCGATCACCTTGGCGGCGCTGTCCGTTGCGTCGTTCTGGGTGGTCGGACTCGGCTTCCTTCTGGGAGTGGGCGCGGTGGTCTGCGGTGCCGTCGCTACGTCGCGGTCCACGGTCGCGGACGACGAGGCGGCATCTTTGCGTGCCCTACTGGGCGTCGTTGCCGGCGTCGCGGGGATCACCGTCTCCGCGATCGCTCTGTTCCCCATGCTGGCCCAGCTTTGAACCGCGGACGTGGCCGCTGCATTTCCGGTCGCTACCCGGACTGACCCGCACCACCCGCTTCATCGAAGGGATGCGCGATCACACCTGTAACCCGGGCAACGTGTCCCAGTGCAGCCACCGCGCATGCCCGCTGTCGTCGACCGTCGCGTCTGTAAACGCCTGACGCATCCACGTCGCGTGGCCCCGGCCGAGTATGTCGGGAGGGTTCCACCCGCCGCGACCCACGCCTCGAGTTTCGGAATGTCGAGCCCGCCCGCCTGGTTGCATCCTCCGCTGGTGTCGGACGCCGCCACCACGCGGAAGCCCTCCTCCGTGGCTGTGCCGCATCGCATCGAGTGCGACGAGCACGACCCCGCGGATGGTGGCGCCGGCGCGGCCATGAGGAACTCCGATGGACCGCCGCGGCAGGGAATGGCCGGCTCACTGGTCGACGGTGAGACCCTTCGCCTCGAGCACCTGGGCGAGATTGCTGACCTGGATCGGGGTTTCACCCTTCTTGTAGCGCTCGATGTAGGCGGCTTCGGCGGCGTCGCGGTCACGGGAGGCGTCGATGGCGAACTGGACCTCGTCGCGTCGGACCACGACCACTCCGTCGCAGTCACCCTTGATCACGTCGCCGGGATAGATGATCTGGCCGCCGAACACCAACGGCTGGTTGACGGGACCGAGGGATTCCTTCACCGTTCCCTCGATGCACACGTGCTTGGAGAAGACGGGAAACCCGAGTTCGCGGATCTCCCGGCTGTCCCGCACCCCGCCGTCCGTGACCAGTGCGCTGATGCCCCGGGCCACGCACGCATTGGCCAGCACGTCGCCGAACTGTCCTGCGGGCTGGTCGCCGGAGGACACGACGAGCACGTCGCCGGGTTGCGCGTAGCTGATGGCGACCTGGAGCATGATGTTGTCGCGCGGATGGCAGACGACCGTGAAGGCCGTTCCGCAGAACGACATGTCGCGGTCGATGGGCTTGATCCCCGAATCCAGTGCACCCTTACGGCCCTGGGCTTCGTGGATGGTGGCGGCCGAGAAGGCGCCCAGTCGGTCGATCGCGGCCTTGTCGGCGCGGTCGATCTTGGTAGTGA
Source organism: Rhodococcus sp. IEGM 1305 (assembly GCF_030058635.1). NCBI lineage: Bacteria > Bacillati > Actinomycetota > Actinomycetes > Mycobacteriales > Nocardiaceae > Rhodococcus > Rhodococcus sp. IEGM 1305. The sequence continues at coordinate 138,290 of NZ_JASHKX010000001.1, read as the reverse complement.
CGTGAACCATGATGTCTCCGTTGGTCGGGTAAGAGCGGGTGGGATCAGCTGAGCGACGCGACGGCCTTCTCGACCGCGGCGGCCGCGTTCCGCAGAATGTCCTCGGACGTGGCGAACGAGACGCGGAAATACGCCTGGGCGCCGTACGCGGAGCCCTGGATGGTGGCCACCGACGCGTGGTCGAGGAGGAAGAGCACCACGTCCTGATCGTTCTCGAGCAGCGTGCCGTCGGGAGTCCGCTTGCCCACGAGGCCCGCGCATCCGACGAACAGATAGAACGCGCCCTGCGGCAGCACGGGTTCCAAACCCTCGATACGGGAGAACAATTCGAAGATGACGTCCCGCCGCGCGCGATAGCTCGCAACGGACGTGGTGACGAAACTCTGATCGCCGGTGAGCGCCTCGGCCGCGGCGGCCTGACTGATCGACGACGGGCAGGAGGAACTCTGCGACTGCAGCTTGTTGATCGCTGCGATCAGGCCCTTGCTTCCGACGCCGTACCCCAGACGCCAGCCGGTCATCGCGTAGGCCTTCGACACACCGTTGGTCACCAGGATCCGATCGCGGAGGTGCGGCGCGGCCGACAACAGGTTCGGAACGGGTGAGTCGGTGAAGACGATCTCGTCGTAGATCTCGTCACAGAGGACGTTCACGTGCGGGTTCCGGTCAAGGACCGCTGCCAGTTCCGCCAGTTCCTGCTCGCTGTACACCGCACCGGTCGGATTCGACGGTGCGTTGAGGATCACCCATTTCGTCGCGGGAGTGATGGCGGCGGCGAGCTTCTCCGCGGTGAGCAGGAACCGGTCGGACTCCGGGCAGTCGACGACGACGGGTGTTCCGCCGTGGACGGTCACCATGTCGGGGTACGACACCCAGTACGGCGCGGGCACGATCACCTCGGTGCCCTCCTCCACCGTCGCCATCAGCGCCAGGAAGATGACCTGCTTGGCACCTCCGCCGACGGTGATCTCGTTGTCCGCGAACTCGACCCCGGTCCGGGCGAGCATTCGCTTCGCGATCGCGTCCCGCAGTGCGGGGATACCGTTGACGGGGGTGTACTTGGTGAGACCGGATTTCATCGCCGCGACGGCTGCCGCCTTGATGTGGTCCGGTGTGTCGAAATCGGGTTCTCCGACCGTCAGGTCGAGGATCTCCCGCCCCGACGCCCGGAGCTCGCGAACCCGTTGCGCAGCTGCCACACTCGGTGACTCACGCATCTGGTCGACTCGCGCTGCAGGGACGAAGGTGGACATTGTTCCTCCTGGTAGAGGGCGTGGGAACGAAAGAAGCCGGGAACTCGGGCGGTACCTTCACACCCAGGTTATCGGGAGCACATCACGGCTGTACAAGACCGATTACTTGTCGGGCGATAGCCGTTCGGAATGGCTGGAATCAGAACGCCAGCAACACCTTCGCGGAGGCGGACGCGTCCTTCGCGACGGCGAACGCCTCGAGGCCGGCCTCGATGCCGAACTCGTGACTGATCACCGGTTCGACGTTCAGGCTGCCGTCCGCCAGAGCGGCGAGCACCGAATCGATCTCGTCGTTGAATCGGAAGGATCCGACGAGTTCGAGTTCCCGCGTGATGACGAGCGAGAGCGGCGCGGGCTGAAGACCGGTGGGGAGCAGTCCGAGCATGACGACTCGGCCGCCGCGCGTCGCGCCGCGAATGGCCGATTCGAGCCCGAAGCGGTTACCGGAGCATTCGACGACGACATCGGCGTCGACGGCCGCGATGCTCTCGGAGTCGGTGGCGTCGAGGGTCCGGTCGGCGCCGAGCGCCCGTGCAACAGTGAGGGGATACTCGTGCACGTCGACTGCGGTGATCTCGCGCGCACCGGCCCGGCGCAGGACCGCCACCACGAGGGCGCCGATGGGTCCGCATCCCACGACGAGTGCGCTCTTCCCCGACACGTCGCCGGCGCGGGCCACGGCATGCCACGCGACGGCGGCGGGTTCTGCGACGGCAGCGGTGCGCAGTGGAAGGTCCGGCGGCAGCGGCCGCAGCATGCGCGAGGGCAGAACGGCGTACTTCGCGAATGCCCCTTCGGTGTGGGGGAATTGCGCTGCACTGCCGAGGTATGTGCATCCCGGTGAGAGGTTCGGGCGATCGGCGGGGAACCTGGCGCCGCGACCGCCGGGGGTGGCGGGGTGCACGGCGACTCGTTCACGCGCTGCGGGGCCGCTGCCGTCCGCCGCGGCCTGCACCACCGTTCCCACCACTTCGTGGCCCAGCAGCATCGGTGCCTTCAGAATCGACTCACCCGCCGCCCCGTGCGTCCAGTAGTGCAGGTCGGATCCGCAGATCCCGCCGTAGGCGATCTCGACGACGGTCTCGGACGGCTCGGGCCGGCGCAGCGGCACCGATTCGATGCGCAGGTCTCCCGCGGCGTGCGCCACCACCCCGAGGGTTTCGGCCGGAAGCGGGGTGCCGGACTCGCGCTGCGCAGTGTTCACCGCGGGTCTCGATCGTTGCGCCGGATGAAGTCGAGTCCACCCGGTACCTGGAATGTGGGCATGATTTCGATCAGGCCGAGATTGACGTGGCCCGGGGCGTCGATCGCGAACTCGATGGTGTCGGCGATGTCCTTGGTCGTGATGGATTCGAAGCCTTCGTAGTACGTCTCCCACGCCTCCTTCATCGCCTCCGGCGACCCGCCCAGGTTGCGTCCGAAGATCTCGGTTTCGACTCTGCCCGGGCAGATCTCCGTCACGCGGATGCGCTTGCCGATGGTGTCGTTGCGCAGCTGTCGCGAGATCTGGTGCACCGCAGCCTTCGTGGCGTGATAGGCGGTGTGGCCGTAGAAGTTGTACAGGCCGGCGATGGAGCTGATGTTGACGATGTGGCCGAGGTCCCGCTCGACCATTCCCGGCATCAGCAGGCGGCACAGGTGCAGCACCGCACGGAGATTGACGTCCACCATGGCGTCGACCGAATCCGCGGAGGCGTCCAGGATGTTGCCGGTGGCCGACACTCCCGCGTTGTTGATCAGCACGTCGATCTCGAGCCCCTCGACGGCGGCGCTCAGTGCGTCGATGTCCGTGATGTCGACGGCGAGCGGGATCATTCCCGTCTTGTCCGCGACCTCGTCGAGCCGTTCCTTGTTGCGGGCCACACCGTAGACGGTCAGTCCGCGCTTGGTCAGGATCTCGGTGACCGCGGCACCCATTCCGGTGTTGGCGCCGGTGACCAGTGCCGTCCGGTAGTCGTTGAATGGCATAACGCTCCCTTGCCTTGCTGGTGGTGAAAGTTGGTACAGCCCGGTGGTCTTCGAGTGGTCAGGAGACCACCGGGCCGAGTCTGGATCCGTCAGAGCGTGTCGCGGAGTGGCACGTGCGCCCGGTCGGTGATGGTGCTGACAGCGATGAGGGTGCCCACCGCGGTGACGACGGCATAGACCGCGGGAACGTAGATTCCGAACTGAGGAATCAGCCAGGTCATGAGCAGGGGCGCCGTGCCGCCGAAGACCGCGGAGGAGATGTTGTAGCCCAGCCCGTACGCCGAGTACCGCACCCGGGTGGGGAAGAGCTCCACGATGAGGATGTGGATGACGGCGGTGTGACCGGCGAAGATCACCGCCATGATGCATGCGCCCACCACTGCGAGCACGAAGTTGCCGGTCGCGATCAGGGCGTAACAGGGGATGGCACCGATGGCCATCGCGATCGCCGCGCCGGCGATGACCTTCTTGCGGCCGACACGGTCGGAGAGAGCACCCATGAACGGGATGGCGATGCAGATCGCCACGAGACTCGCCGCGGTCACGAGCAGGGCGGTGCCGGTCGAGAAGCCGATGTTGTCGCCCTTCAGGAACGTCGGCATGTAGGAGAAGAGCACGTAGTAGCCGGAGCCGTTCATCAGCGGGATGAACAGCGCGAGCAGCATCGCCTTGCGGTGCTCGGGGGTCGCGAACGCTTCCTTCAGTGGGTTGCGGGACAGTCCGCCTTCCGCCTTGAGCTTCTCGAAGTTCGGGGTGTCGCTGATGGCCCGGCGGATGTACCAGCCGATGATGCCCATCGGGATCGCGACGAGGAACGGCACACGCCACGCCCAGCTGGCCGGTCCGCCGCCGTTGATGGCGGCCTCGTTGAGCCACGGTGACATCGCGAACGCCACGAGCGTGCCCGTGAGCAGGGCCAGGAAGGACGCGATCTGTGCGTAGCTGGTGATCAGTCCGCGCTTGCCCTCCGGCGAGTGCTCGGCGAGGAACGTCATGGCGCCCGCCGCCTCACCGCCCACGGAGAAGCCCTGCAGAATGCGCAGGAGGATCAACAATGCGGGTGCGGCGACGCCGATCGCGGCGTAGGTCGGGAGAATGCCGATTCCAGCGGTGGCGACGCTGATCAGCATGATGACGAAGACGAGCATCTTCTGCCTGCCGATCCGGTCGCCCAGGATGCCGCAGACGACCGCGCCGAGAGGTCGGACGAAGAACGAGATCGCGTAGCCGGCGAAGACGAGCATCAGCGCGTCACTCGACTTGGAGACGTCGAAGAAGACGATGGCCAGGGCGGTCGCCATGAAGGCGAAGATGCCGTTGTCGTAGAGCTCGACGAAGATGCCCACGCAGCCTGCGAGAACGACTTTGCGGAGCTGGCGGGGTTGCACCTCGTGTTCGGACGTGTGCCCGGCCGTGTCGGGTGAGATCGCGTTGGTCATGCTGACTCCATCTGGGGTACCGAGCTGTGCTGGGCGGATGTCGTTTCTGTGTGAAGGGGGATCCGAAGACTGGCGAACGCGTTGGCCACGCGGGAGCGGAGGAGATCGATCGAGCGTCGTTGCGTGCGGTACGCGTCCACGGCGTCGGAGACGGTCACCTTCCTGAACCGGACCTCCTGGCCGGGGCGTGCCTGGCCGAGCTGGGACAGAGCGGTGGCGGTCACGACCGCGAGCACCGGGTATCCGGCGGTCACCCCTCGTCCACGATGCAGAACGAGGATCTCGTCGCCGGCCGGAACCTCGACCGCACCGATCGGCACTCCACGGGAGAGCACCTCCGTCGACCGGTCCCGCCGGGGAACGGGGCTGCCCGGATCGGTCGGCGTGAGGCGGAGGCCTATGTGGTTCGAGTTGTCGCCGATGACGAAGGGGGTGTCGAACAATCGGGCGGAGGTCGAGCCGAATTCGTGGACGTCGGGACCATCGGTCACGTCGATGGTCCAGCATCCGGTGAAGGCCGCGGGCCGGGCGCCGAGCCGGAACAGCGGCATCAAGAAGTGCGGGTGGTCGATCGGCGGTCCGTCGACGTCGATGGCGACGGACTCGCCGACCGTCAGTTGCCGGCCGAAACCGAGAACCGAGTCGGGGGCGCAACTACCGAGCAGGCAGGGCGCGTCGATCGTTCCGTGCACGGCGAGGTAGACCCTGAGCCCGTCGCGGATTCCGCGGACGGTGAGTTCTTCGCCCGCGGTCCACACGAACGGCTCCCACTGCGGGCGGGCGACACCCCCGACCTGCACCTCCGCCGGCGCTCCGGTCACCGCGACGAGCAGGTCGATGCTCGCGACGGCGCCGAAGTCCATGGCGACCATCTCGAGCAGGGGTGCCGTACGCGGGCTCCCGACCAGTGCGTTCGCCACGTCGGCGCTGTACTGGTCCGAGGCTCCGCCGGTCATCTGGCCGAACCGCGACGCTCGGAGCCGGCCGAGGTCCTGGATCGAGGTCAGCCCGGGTGTCGTGACGGTGATCGATTCAGCCATGACGGACGCCCTCGTACATCGACCACTCGGCCGCGGTGATCGGAACGAAGAGGAACGTGTCGCCGGGCCGGAAGTCGGACAGTGGGTCGGTCGCCGGATCGACGATGGTCAGCGGGGTTCGACCGATCACCGGCCAGCCTCCCGGCGCGGGACGCGCGGAGACGACGGCCTGCCTGCCCGCGACAGCGACCGCGCCTGCCGGTACGTGTGGCCGCGGAATCGTGCGGCGTGGGACGGGCCGCGGGAACGCGGGACCGTCCAGCATCGGGGCGCCGCCCGGGGAACCGAAGCAGCGCATGGTCAGTGGGCCTTCGCAGTGCAGTCGGATCACCTCGGCCGGTGAGAGTTCGAGGTGTGCTGCCACGCCGTCGAGGTCGGGGCCGAATTCTCCCCCGTAGACGACGGGGATCTCGAACTGCCGCGGGCCGCGCGCCGCGGCATCCGCGGGGAGCTCGATCAGCCGTTCGACGTGTGCACGGATGGCGTCGTGGGTGTTTGCACCACAATCGAATTCGACCAGCAATGCGTCGTACGTGGGAATGATGCCGGTGACCGCGACCTCGTCGCCGCGTGCGTCGAGTGCGGCGGCGACCGCGTGGACCACCCGCCAGCGCTCCTCGGCATCCGCGGACAGCGACGTCAGACGTACCGCGGAGTCTCCGCAATCCGAGAGGACGAACTCCCGGTGCGGCCGGATGCACGTCACGCCGGACACGACGCGGACTCCTTCTCTTCCTTGCCTGCTTCCTTGGCCGCGAGGACCTCCGTCACCGGGGCGATGACGACGCCCGCCCTCAGGAGCGCCTCCCGGATCGCTCGCGCGTTGCGTACGGCGTCGGCGCCGTCACCGTGCAGCAGCACCGTGTCGGCCTCGATCGGGATGCGGGTGCCGTCGACGGCCTCGACGACACCCTCGGTCACCATCTGCACCGTGCGCGCCACCAGAGTGTCCTGGTCATGAATCACGGCGCCGGGCTCGGACCGCGGCACCAGGGTGCCGTCCGAGCGGTACGCGCGGTCCACGATGGCGACGATCGCCACGCGAATCCCCCGCTCACGGGTGTGGTCGGCGAGTTCACCGTCCTGGGCGAGCACGATCAGCCGCGGGTCGAACGCCTCCACCGCGTCGACGACGGCGCGTGCGTAGTCCGCCCGCGTGGCGACGAGATTTCCCAACCGACCGTGCGGTGCGATGTGCGAAAGCGTCGTGCCGTGTGATGTCGCGAAGGCGTGCAGCGCGCCGAGTTGGTACAGAACGTCCGTGCGGACCTCGTCTGCGGTGAGGTCAATCGCGCGCCGGCCGAACCCTGCCAGGTCGGGAAAGCTGGGGTGCGCGCCGATGCCGATGCCGCGGGCGACGCATCCTCGGACCGTGGCGTCCATGGTCCTGGGGTCACCGGCATGGAATCCGCACGCGACGTTGGCGGACGTCAGCACGTCGAGCAGCGCGTCGTCGTCGCCCATCGTCCATGCGCCGAAGCTCTCGCCGAGGTCGGCGACGAGATCGATCTTGACAGTCACGGTGCCTCCCATGGGGACCTGCAGTGGAACCGCTGGTGCAGTTCCTGTGAACTTTCGATGTAAACGGACGCTACGCAGGATCCGGTTCGGGCGGTTAATACCTGTTTTACGTGAGGCGATAACGAACGTCTATGGTGTTTGAACAGCGGCGATGCAAAACCGGAAGAACAGGGCCTCGCATTTGGCTACGGCGGTGTTTCCGCCCGGCAACCTTGTCGAAACCGCGGCGTGCTTGCGTCGCCGCATCGTCAGAAAGGCAGATCGCTCGTGGATACCCGACGCTTGTTCTCATTCGTCCGCATCGTCGACGCCGGAAGCATCACGCGGGCGGCCGACATTCTGCACATCGCCCAGCCGGCATTGAGCCAGCAGATGACGGCGCTGGAGACCCACTTCGGTCAGCAGCTGCTGATCCGCAGCAAGCAGGGCGTGGAACCCACCGATGCGGGGCGCGCGCTGTACCGGCACGCGCAGGTGATCCTGCGGCAGGTGGAGAGTGCTCAAGCCGAGGTGAGCGTCGTCGGCCGAGAACTGGCGGGCGGCGTCTCCGTGGGGCTCGCGCCGTACAGCACCGTGAGTTCCATCGCGTTGCCGCTGCTCACCGCGGTGCGGTCGCGGTACCCGAGCATCCTTCTGCACATCAACGAGAACTTCGGCGGCGTGCTGAGCGAGGCCATGATGACCGGCCGCATGGACATGGCGCTGCTCTACGACGCCGGGCCGATCAAGGGCGTCAACTTCGAGCGTCTCCTCACCGAGGAGCTGATGGTCGTCGCGCCGGCAGGCACCGGTCTGCCCGGTGACACCGGGACGGCCGTCGCCATCAAGGATCTCGTCGACCTGCCGCTGCTGCTGCCGGGCCCGATGCACACCATCCGTAAGGTGGTGGAGCAGGCCTACGAACACGCCTTCGAGCACGCGCGGGTGGTCGGGGAGGTGGAATCGGTGACCCTGATGGCGCAGGCGGTACGAAATGGTTTGGGCGCGACGGTATTACCGTTCTCCGTGGCCCGCCGCATCATGAATGTGGAGAACCTGGAACTCCGCCGCATCGAACCGACCATCGAAGTCCAGGTCTCCCTCGGAACACCCGCCAATCAGCCGCTCTCGGGACCTGCCGAGGCGGTGCGCGAGGTGTTGCGCAGTGTCGTCGCCAACTACATCCGGACCAGTTCGGAAGCCGATCGAGGCATTCAGTAACCCCGGCTCGCGTCGATCGGTGCCATCAAAGGCGCTCCGGCAGCGAAACGTTCGACGTTGGACGCGACGTGATCGGCAAGCAGCCGTGTCAGCCCCGTCGCCGGATTCGCGACGTGCGGCGTGATGATGGCATTCGGCAGGGTCCAGAGCGGATGTCCGTCGGGAAGTGGTTCGGGATCGGTGACGTCGAGGGCGGCCCCGCCGATCGATCCGGATTTCAGCGCGTCGACGAGCCCCGCGGTGTCGATGAGGGAGCCGCGTGCGACGTTGACGATCCACGCCGTCGATTTCATCTGCGCGAGTGCGTCCTTGTCGACGATGTGCGCGGTCGCCGCCGTCGCCGGTGCGGCGATGACGAAATGGTCTGCTCTGGACCAGATTTCCGACGTCCGATCGGACGGCAGCGTCTCGACTGCACCCGGGACCGGGGTTCCCGAACGAGTGACGGCGAGCACTCGCGCCCTGAACGCGTCGAGCAGCGGAATCATCGCGCGACCGATGCCGCCGCACCCGACGATGGCGACCGTCGCCCCGCGCAGCGTGCCCACCTGCGGGTCGAATTCGGCCTTGCGCCAGGAGGTCGCGCGCACCTGCTCGGTGAGGGCACGGACACCGGCCAGGAGCAGCAGAACTCCGTGTTCCGCGACGTTGCCGGCGTAGGCGCCGGCCGCGGACGTCCACGTCCGCTCGGTGTCGACGATCCCCGCGGAGATCCACGGTTCCACACCCGCCGAGGGGAGTTGCACCCAGCGCACCGAGTCCGGCAACTGCGCCGGGAACGTGTCGGGACCCTGCGCCCACACCACGGCTTCGGCGTCGTCGAGTGGGGCGAGTACGCCTCCGCCCCGCTCGATCCCGCGCATCAGGGCGGCGTCCGGGTGCGGTCCGAGGTGGATACGAGGCGTTGCGGTGTTCGGCATCATGGTCTTTCGAGTCGGTCGGGTGGGGATCACACTACGGCGGTGAGGCCGCCGTCGACGTACAGGATCTGGCCGTTCACGAAGTCCGACGCCGGCGACGAGAGGAAGAGCAGTGCACCCACGAGTTCCTCGGGGCGCCCCCACCGTCCGGCGGGCGTGCGTGTGGTCAGCCACGCACTGAACTCGGCATCGTTCACGAGCGCCTCGGTGAGCTGGGTGTCGAAGTACCCGGGTGCGATGGCGTTGGCCTGCAGTCCCAGTGGTGCCCAGTCGGCGCACATTCCGCGTGTGAGCATCTTCAGCCCGCCCTTGCTCGCGGCGTACGGGGCGATACCCGCCCGGCCGAGTTCACTCTGGACGGAACAGATGTTGACGATCTTCCCGTGCCCGCGACGGACCATCGCCCGCGCGAACTCGCGGCCGACGAAGAACGCGCTGCTCAGGTTGGTGTCGAGCACGCGACGGAAGTCGTCGTCACCGAACTCGAGCAGTGGGCTGCGGTGCTGGACGCCGGTGTTGTTCACGACGATCTCGACGGGACCGATCTCGTTCTCGACCCGCTGCGCAGCGGCGGTGACCTCCTCGGGAGCGGTGACGTCGAACGCGCAGGTGTGGACTGTCGCACCGGTGGCGCGGACGATCTCGTCGCGGCTGCGTGCGAGGGCGTCGGCGTCGCGGCCGTTGAGCACGACCTCCGCGCCCGCCTCGGCGAGTCCGTTGGCGAGTGCGAAGCCGATTCCCCGGCTCGATCCCGTGACGAGAGCGATCTTGCCCGTCACATCGAAACTCCCGTGCGAACTCACTGTGTGACAACCTTTCGTTCTTCGTGCAGGTATTCGACGGCGGCCCGTGCGATCGCATCCGGCGCCGGATCGACGTCCAGGACCACGCCGAACTCGTCGGCGTCGAGCGGCTCGAGGAGCGCGAACTGGGAATCGAGCAGGGCAGGCGGCATGAAGTGCCCGCTCCGCGCGTGCATCCGGCCGTGGATGACCTCCCGCGCTCCCGTGAGGTGGACGAACAACACCGGGTCGGAGACGTCGCGGAGGATGTCGCGATAGCTCCGCCGTAACGCCGAGCACGCCACCACGCCACGGCGCTGCTGATCGGACAGCTCCTGCAGGCGGTCGCGGACGACTGCGAGCCACGGTGCCCTGTCGTCGTCGGTCAGCGGGATACCGGCGGCCATCTTCTCGACGTTCGACGGCGGATGCAGATCGTCGGCGTCGAGGAACCGGTGGCCGGTCAGTGCGGAAAGTTGCTGCGCGACTGTTGTCTTCCCGCAGCCGGTCACCCCCATCACCACGATGTGGGGTCGCTGATCGCCACTCATGAATTGTTCCTGTCCGCCGGTGTGGAGAGATGCAGTTCGAACATGCCCGACCGGACAACTGCTTGGCAATGGCGGAGGGGATACCGGTTGACGTTGCCGTCATAGCGAAGCGCGAGGGATGCGGATGTTACCGGCTCACGAGTTTGACTGCCGCGGCCTCGATGGTCTCCTCGGAGAGCAGGACCTCGAGGGCGGCGTCGCCGAGGGGGATGAAACTGTCGTCGCTCGTGACGCGTGCGAGTGGCCCGGTGAAGCCGTCGTCGATCAACGCCGCGACCACACCTTCCGACACTCCCCCCGACTTGCGGGTCTCGTCGACGATCAGCACCCGGCCGGTGGCGTTCGCCTCCCGGACGATGTCGTGGACGGGCAGCGGTGCGAGCCACCGCATGTCCACCACGCGCGCGGCGATGTGCGCCCGTTCGAGACGGCGCGCGACGCGCAGGCTCATGTGCACCCCGTTGCCGAACGTGACGATCGTCAGGTCCGTGCCGTCACCGTACGTGCGGGCCGAGCCGATCGGCACATGGTTCTCGGTCCGCTTCGCCGGATCCGGATACGGTGCCAGCCACCGCTCGTCACCGTTCTCGTACAGATCCCGGGTGTGATACAGCGCAATGGGTTCCAGATACACACACAAAGCGCCCGCGGTGCGCGCGGCCGCGGCGCACGTGTGCATCATGGCCGCGGCGTCGTCGGGGCGCGCCGGCGACGCCACCACGATTCCGGGGATGTCACGCAGTGCGGCGACGGCGTTGTCGTTGTGGAAATGCCCGCCGAACCCCTTCTGATACCCGTACCCGGCAACCCGCACCACCATCGGGTTGCGGTATTGGCGGTCGGAGAAGAACTGCAACGTCGCGCCCTCCCCGCGGATCTGGTCGGCGGCATTGTGCAGGTAGGCCAGGTACTGGATCTCCGGGATCGGCAGCAATCCGGACACCCCCGCTCCCAGCGCGAGTCCCAGGATCGCCTGCTCGTCGAGGAGCGTGTCGAACACCCGCGCGGACCCGGCCTTCTTCATCAGACCGCGGGTCACCCCGTACACCCCGCCCTTGCGGGCGACGTCCTCACCGAACACCAGCGCCTCGGGGTACCGGGCCAGCACGTCGAGCAGGGCACGGTTGATCGCGAGAGCGACGGTGAGCGGACCTTCCTCCTCGGGAAGCGGGGACCCGACGAACTGCGCGCGACGGTCCGGGTCGACGCGTTCCGGCGCGGCCGCGGCGGCCTGCTCGGCACTGTCGGTGAGTGGCTTCATCACCGCCGCGGGACTGTCCAGTTGAGGTAGTTCGCCGACCTGCTCGGCCAGTTCGAGGACCTCGGCGCGCTTGTTCTCGTAGCGGTCGAGGATGTCGGTGGGGCTCAGGTGTCCGCGTTCGGTCAGCAGTTTCGCGGTGCACAGCACCGGATCCCGGTCGAAGTCTGCGGTGATCTCCGCAGATGTCCGGTACGCGGCCTCGACATCGGAGCCGGCATGACCCATCAACCGGACAGTACGCAGGTGCAGAAACGCGGGCTTCCGGTGCCTGCGGACCCAGTCGGCGGCATCTCTCGCCGTCGCGTATGCCGCCGGCAGGTCGGAGCCGTCCGCCTCGAAGTACTCGAGGCCCGCCCGGTCACCGAAGTTCGCGGCGATCCACCCCTTCGGAGTCCTGGTGCTGATCCCGATCCCGTTGTCCTCGCACACCAGCAGCAGTGGCAACGGCAACCCCTGGTAGGCGGCGTGCACCGCGGTATTGATGGCACCGACGGCGGTGGAATGGTTCGCCGACGCATCCCCGAAGCTGCAGACGGCGACCGCGTCGGCCGGCCACGGTGAGGGCACATGCACCTTCTCCGACCGGGCGATGGAGAAGGCGACACCGACAGCGCGTGGGAGATGCGAAGCGATGGTGGAGGTTTGGGGAATAATGTTGAGGTCGTGACGGCCGAACACCTTGTGCCTACCACCCGAGATCGGTTCCTCCGTCGCCGCCACGAGTCCGAGGAGGACGTCGCGCAGCGGATCACTGCCGTCCACCTGCTGCGCCCGCGCCAGGAAGAAACCACCGGAACGGTAGTGCAGCAGAGCGGGATCGGTGGGTCGCAGCGCGGCCGCGACGACCGCGTTGCCCTCGTGCCCGGACGAGCCGATCGTGTAGAAACCCTTCCCCCGCGACCGCAACCAACGGGCCGCCAGATCGAGATGCCTGCTGCCGACCTGGGCGTCGAAGAGGTCCAGGGCGCCCTGCACCGACAACGGGGACGGCGGCTGGACCGGATCCTCCGGACCGACGCCGGGGCGGCTCTCCCCGGGAACCAGCCCCGACACGACAGAGGTGAAGTAGTCGTCGATCTGTTCGGCCATTCCTAGATCATCCTGTGGCGCCGACCAGCGGGCAAGAGTCGCAGGATCAGAGTCTCGATGCCTCACCGTAAGGTCGACTGTTCCTCACGCCGGGCCGTGACCGTCACCATGACGAATACTGGGGTCACATCTGTCCCGGCGGGCGCTTCGCCTCCGGCTCCGGTGTTCGATCACATGACGTTCGGCGACACCGGTGTGGAGTGACAGGATGGCAACATGTCTGGGTCCGACTCCGCAGACCGACTGCACATTCGAGAGGCCGCTGTGATCATGAACAATTCCCCCGCTGGTGAATACACGCTGGTGCGCAGTCGATGACCACGACGAGGACCGGTGTCGCCGTGATAGGTACCGGCACGATGGGCTCCGCAATCATGTGGAGACTGTCGGAGCGAGGTATTCCTGCAGTCGGTCTCGAGCAATTCACTCCCGGGCACGATCGTGGCTCCGGGCACGGCGAGTCGCGCATCTTCAGAACCGCATACCATGAGGATCCCGCGTATGTCCCGATGCTCCGGGCCGCACTCCGAGGATGGCGGGAACTCGGTGAGCAAACCGGCGAACCCGTCTTGACGATGACCGGGGGCCTCAGTATCGGCCCCTCGAGCGGCGTGATTGTGGGTGGCTCCCTCGAAGCAGCCAGGGTGCATGACCTCACCCAGGAGATTCTCGACCCGGCCGAGTTCGGTACCCGGTTTCCTACACAGAGGTTGCGTGGGGGAGATACGGCCATCTGGGAGAAGGATGCCGGCGTGATCAGGCCGGAGTTGGCGATCACCGGTGCAGCGCGCCGTGCGAGCGAACTGGGCGCCTCTGTACGTCCCGAGAGCCGCGTCCTGGGGATCGAGGACGGTCCCAGAAACACGGTGCTCGTGCGGCTCGACCACGAGGTCATTCGAGCCGACCACGTCGTGGTCGCGGCAGGCGCCTGGATTCCCGGCCTTCTCCCAGCCGCCCATCTCCCCTTGACTGTGGAGCGCAAGATCCTCGCATGGTTCCCGGCCGAAGATCCCACGCAGTTCGGGCCCGACCGGTTCCCGGTATTCCTGCGGGACAGCCCGGAGGGTACGTGGTACGGCTTCCCCACCATGGACGGCAAGACGGTCAAGATCGCGCTCCATCTCGGCGGGCGCGAGACCGACCCTGACGAGCTGGATCGGGTGGTCCATGACGAAGACACCGCCCCGTTGCGGGACCTCGTTCGTCATTACCTGCCTGGATTGAGTTCGCACCCCGTGCGGGCCGCGGTGTGTATGTACACGAACACACCCGACGGGCACTTCATCATCGGAAATCCACCCGCCTACAGGAACGTGACGGTCGTGTCCGCGTGCTCTGGTCACGGTTTCAAATTTGCACCGGTGATCGGAGAGATCGCCGCCGATCTCAGTTGCGGATCGACCCCGGAATTCCCCTTGGAGTTGTTCGACGTCAACCGATTCTCTGATTGACACAACGGGGATCCGGCGTCCGCGCCGTCGTGATCGAGGGCCGTGGTCCCTCGACTCGCCGGCTAGGTCGAGAAGTACACCGGTGGTGCTGTCGAGTCCAGGGCCAGTGCCACAGCCGCACGGGCAGCGACGGGCCCCACCAGGTTTCCCGTCCCGTTGTACCCACCGATGGCGATGACGCCGGGAAGAACCTCGGAGCAGAGGGGACGGCCGTCGGTGGTGTAACTCACGGACGCACCCCATCTCCGGACGACGTCGACGGGCTTGCCCGCCATACGTTCCGCTACTCGTTCGATGTAGCCCTGGACGTCCGGAGTGGGTGACGTGTCGAATGTCCACTCGGTGTCGACGAAACGGTCTCGCCCGCCCCCGACGAATAGGCGCCCATCCTTCGCTTGCTGGGCGTAGTCGTATCCCCAGCGTCCGTACACAGGGCACGGCAGGCGTTCGGGCAGCCCCGGCGCCGTCCCGAGCATTTGCAGGCGTGCCGTCCGGACCCGCCCCTGCAAATCCGGGAGGACCTGTTCGAGTTTGCCGTCCACCGCGACAATGACGACGGGCGCACTGACCGAACCGTGTTCTGTTGTCACCCTTCCACTCTCCACTGCGGTGACAGGCGAGTGCTCGTACAGGCCGGCCCGTCCCCGAAGGAGAGACGCCAGCCCCAGAGCTCGACGAGAGGGGTTCATGGCCGCGTCGTCGGGCAGAAACAGACCGCGCCCGAGCTCGCCGTCGTATTCTTCGACAGCGATGTCGTGCTCACGCAACACCGCTGCCAGTGCTGCGCAATCCGCGAGTTCCACCACACGGTCGGCGGCCTCGGCGTCGTCGACAGGTTCGCCGGGCAATCCGGCGAGGCGAATGGAGCCCGTCCGTGCGATGACCTCCGGACCCAGCATCTCGGCAAGCCGGTCCAACTCGAGCAGGGTTGCGCGATAGAGATCGACCGACGACGTCCCCCAGGTCGTGAGGGACGAGTGGAGGAACGTCGCCGGGCCGCCCAGGAGGAAGCCGCCGTTGCGCCCCGCCGCGCCGGCCGCGACCCGCCCGGCGTCGACGCCGACAACCTGCAGCCCACGTTCGACCAGGGCGCCGATCGCCGCGAGACCCGACCCGCCGAGGCCGACGACACACACGTCGGCCGTGACGTTCTGTTCCAACACCGGAAGACCGTTCCACGACGCGACCACCGGATCGTCGTCCCAGGCGCTCACCGAATTCCACTGGGTGTCGGATCGAAAATTCATCATCGCATTCCCTATCCTTCAGCTCGCGACGTTCCGATGTCCGAGGAAGTTGACGCCTTGCGCGAAGCCACGACCGGGCAAGTCTATGCGGCATTGCGGGCGACGAGATAGTCACAGACGACTTTCCAGCGGGGCAACGGTCGCTGTCGGGGCCGGTGTCACGAAATGTTGCGGCGGTGTCGCTCGTCGAACCGGTGGATCTCGTCGATGACGGTCTCGACGATGTGCGGCCCGGCACCACCGACAGAGGTTGCGACCGCGAGTATGCCTACCGCACTAGGTTTGTCGGCCGGGTGAGGTGTCCACGCGGGGACCATCCCGCAGTCGACCGTCACGCCGGGCGCCGGCCCTACCCCGTGCCCGTCAGTCGTTCCCGACATTCGCCGGGCGGTGCCGAGCGCAGTGCGGGTCGCGGAGTCCAGCAGTTCCGCGGCGGCGCCGTCGGTCCGGGAGCAGCACATCAGATTTCCGGCGTCGTCGGCAACGCTGACGGCGACGGCGGCGTCGAGTGTCGCGGCATGGCGCCGGACCAGATCGAGGGCGAGTTGCGCACGCGCTGCGGTGAGTGTCATGGCGTTCTCCGATGATCGATCGCGGATTGTGCGGCTCAGCTCACCTTCTTGATCAGGTCGGCGAGCTCGGCCAGTTCGACGGCATCGAGGTCGGTCAAAGGCGCGCGCACCGGGCCTGCCGGTCGGTCGATCGCCGTCATGCCGGCCTTGATGATGCTGACCGCGTAACCCTGTTTCTTGTTGCGCAGGTTGCAGTACGGGATCACGAACTCGTTGAGTGCGTTGATGACGAATGCGTTGTCTCCGCTGCGGAGCGCGTTGTAGAAGTCGAGCGCGAACTTCGGAACGAAGTTGTAGATGGCCGAGGAGTACGTGGTGACACCCAGCGCGAGATACGGCAATGCGAACATCTCGGCGGTGGGCAGTCCGCCGACGTAGGTCAGCCGGTCACCGAGACTCGCGTAGATGCGGGTCATCTGCTCGATGTTGCCGACCCCGTCCTTGAACCCGACCAGGTTCGGGCAGCTGTCCGCGAGCTCCGCGACAGCGGCCTCGGTGTAGACGGCGTTGGCGCGACTGTAGATCGTCACCCCGAGAGTGGTTGCGGCACAAACCTCTTTGACGTGGGCGACGAGTCCGTCCTGGCTCGCCTCCGTGAGATACGGGGGCAGCAGCAGGATGCCGTGCGCGCCGACGCTCTCCGCCGACCGGGCCATCTGCACGGCCGTGGCGGTGCCGTAGCCGGCGGGCGCGATCACCGGGAGACCGTCGGGTGCCTCCTGCACCGCTGCCCGGACCACCTGCTCCACCTCGGGCGGGGTGAGCGAGAAGAACTCGCCCGTGCCACCTGCGGCGAACAACCCGGAGGCGTCGAATTGCCCGAGCCAGCCGATGTTCTCGCGGTACGCGGCCTCGTCGAACGAGTGGTCCTCCGTGAAGTGGGTGACCGGGAACGACAACAGACCGGAGCCGAGCTTGTGAGCGATCTCGTGGGGGGACGCAGTGGCCATGGGTTTCGTTCTCCTCGTTCGCAATCGCGCCGCCGTCGGTGCGCGCTGTGTCCACAAGGCTAGGAGCGCCAACCATTCAAGTCCAACACTAGTTATGGATCTTCTGATACCCAAAAGGTATCGCCGGTGCCGTCTGCGCCGAACGAACGGGACGCTCGTTCGATCGACGCGACGAGCGTCCCGTTCGTTCAGGAGAGGTCGAGGGCGGCGCGGACGATGCTGTCGGTGTCGATGCCGTGGTAGCGGTACACGTCGTCGAGGGAACCGACCTGCCCGAACTTGCTGACACCGAGCGCGGCGCCGGGGACGTGGTTGATCCCGGTCAGGAACGCGAGGGTGTGCGGGTGTCCGTCGAGGACGGTCACCATCGGCGCCGCCCGGCCGGCGGGGAACACCTGATCGAGGATCCACGACGGGCCGTCGGCGAGGCCGCGGCGCGCCTGCACCGCCTCGAACAACAACCCGGGACTGGTCACGCACACGACGTCGGCGGCAATCCCCTGCTCGGCTAACCGGTCCGCGGCCGCGAGGGTTTCGGTGATCATCGCGCCCATCCCGACCAGCGTGATCGCCGGCTTGTCGCTGTGCCGGAGGGTGTACGCGCCGGCGACCACCTGACGGCGGCGGCGTTCCCGGGCGGCGGGATCGGTGGGGACGGCGGCGAGAGTCTGATCGACCGGGCGGGTCGAGAGCCGCAGATACGACGAGGAGCCGTCCGGGCGGCCCAGGCGGGAGATGCTGTCGAGCAGCGTCCACTCGACGTCGATCGCGAAGGCGGGTTCGTAGCTGATGCAGCCGGGCTGTTCGAGGCCGATCGACGGGGTCTTGATCGACTGATGCGCCCCACCCTCCGCCGCCAGGGTCACCCCGGACGGGGTGCCGACCAGGATCGACTGCCCACCCGCATAGATGCCGTACGACCAGGGCTCGAGGGCGCGTTCGACGAACGGGTCGTACATCACCCCGATCGGGAACAGCGGCTGTCCCCACCGACTCCAGGTGGCACCGAGTTCACCCATCAACCCGACCAGGTTGGTTTCGGCGATGCCGAGTTCCATGTGCTGCCCGGTGGGCTTTTCCCGCCAGTGCATGATCGTCTCGGCGTCGTCGTCGAACCAGTTGCGGCGCTCGTTCGGCGACCACACCCCCACCTTGTTCAGCCACCCCGCCAAGTTGGTAGTAGAGCTGACATCGGGGCTGACCGTGACCACCCGCTTCGCCGCGTCGGGGGCCTCCCGGGACAGGTCCAGCAGCGCCCGGCCCAAAGCGGCCTGCGTCGTGGACGTCCCGGAGGGGGTGCGGCCGATATCGGCCGGCACCGCGGGCGGGGTTGCCGGTTCGACGGGGTTCCGCCGCAACCGGTCCGCGGTCGCCGCGCACACCTGGCCCGCCGCACTGTCGGTGTCGAACCGGGCCCACGGGTTGGCCGGGTCCATGCCCAGTTCATCGGCGAGCTGTTCGTACTGCTCGACGGTCAGCAGCGACGAGTGATTCTGCGGATGCCCCTGCGTCGGCAGGCCGCGACCCTTGATCGTGTAGGCGATGATCACCGTCGGGCGGGTGTCGTCGATCTGCGCGTACGCGGCGCGCAGGGCGTCGAGGTCGTGACCGCCGAGGTTCCGGATCGCCCGCAGCAGGGTCTCGTCATCGAGGCCGGCGATGAGCGATGCGATCGCAGCGGCGTCGGGACCGTCCCCGGGCAGCCGCACCCGCACCTGCTCTGCGTCGCACCGCAGCAGCCGCTGGTACTCCGGGTTGGGCATGTCCAGGATCCGGGTCCGCAGCGCCGCACCGCCCGCCCGGGTGAACAGCGACTCGAGCAGGGTCCCGAATTTCACGGTGATCACCTGCCATCCGGCGGCGGAGAACATGGCCTCGAGCCGGCCCGCGGCGATGTTCGGCACCACCCGGTCCAGGGACTGCCGGTTCAGGTCGACGATCCACACGATCTCCCCGAGTTCGGACACGGACGTGTCGAGGATCGCCTCCCACACCGCGCCCTCGTCCAACTCGGCGTCACCGACGAGCGAGTACTGGCGGCCCGTGCCCGCAGAACCGATCTGGGTGTTCACGTAGCGGCGGGCGATGGCACCCCAGATCGGGGCCGTCGCGCCGATGCCGACCGACCCGGTCGAATAGTCCACCGGATCAGGATCTTTCGACCGGCTCGGGTACGACTGGAGGCCACCGAACTCCCGCAGCGTCGTCAGATACTTCTCGTCCAGCTCACCGAGCAGGTAGTTGATGCCGTGCAGCACCGGCGAGGCATGGGGTTTCACCGACACCCGATCCCCCGGCCGGAGCTGCTCGAACCACAACGACGTCATGATCGACACCATCGACGCGCACGACGCCTGATGCCCACCCACCTTCAACCCCGTCGGATTCGGGCGAACCCGGTTGGCGTGGTGGATCATCGACGTCGCCAACCAGAGCACGCGCTTCTCGATCTCCACGAGCGCTTCCGGAGTGGTCGCGCGCGGGCTGAGCTGCGCCGGGTGGTCGTCGATCGTGCGGGCGTCGTTCATCGTTTCGTCCTTGCCTGTGAGTTCCTGGCACCGAATCCGATCCTCCTCGGCCCAGTTCGTGAGCGAGGCGGATCGGCGGTGACGGGCAGGCGGACCTGTGGGAACCGACCTCACCGCATCTTCGAGGTCTCGTGTGCAGATCTCGCACAACAGTCGACCATCGGAACGCACTTTGAGCAATACCGAGCGTCGCATTTGAGCATCCTGCGCATGTTCGGAGCAGCCGCCGTGGTCGGCGGTTGGCAAACTGCCCAGCACGACCGCCGCCGCTACCCTCCGGCGCTACCCTGACCGGGAGGGCTCTGCACCGCGCACACCGACCCAGGGGGGAAAGCTTGACCACCACACCAGACCGCGTTCGCACGGCGTTCCCGGACATCA
Source organism: Rhodococcus sp. IEGM 1305 (assembly GCF_030058635.1). Classification (NCBI taxonomy): domain Bacteria; kingdom Bacillati; phylum Actinomycetota; class Actinomycetes; order Mycobacteriales; family Nocardiaceae; genus Rhodococcus; species Rhodococcus sp. IEGM 1305. The sequence goes on along the minus strand of NZ_JASHKX010000001.1, from coordinate 118,137 downwards.
GCTCGCGTGCGTGGGAGCACCCGGCGGATCGCGCGGCGCTCGTCACCCTGCGCACCTTGAAGGGGTTCGACACAGTCTTCCGAACCATCTCGGGTCTGTTGCAGGAGCGCCAGCACCGGCTGATGTACCTGGCCACGTCCGTGCGCGTCGACGAACGGCAGTTCAGCGATCTCCACGACCTCCGCAGCGACTGCGTGCGGATTCTCGGCGCCGACGAGACGCCCGAGCTGTTCGTGCTACAGACCCCGGTCGTGAACGCCTTCACCATCGGCATGGACCGTCCGTTCATCGTGGTCACCACCGGACTGCTGGACGTGATGAATTACGAGGAGCAGCGGTTCATCATCGGCCACGAGCTCGGGCACGCGCTCTCGGGGCACGCGGTGTATCGCACGATCCTCATGCATCTGATGCGCCTGGCCGGGACCATCGGCTGGATCCCGATCGGCGGGTGGGCGCTGCGCGCGATCATCGCCGCGCTCATGGAATGGCAGCGCAAGTCGGAACTGTCCGGCGACCGTGCCGGTTTGCTGTGCGGGCAGGACGTCCACACCGCCCTTCGCGTGCAGCTGAAGCTGGCAGGCGGCTCCCGGGTCAGCGAGATCGACACCGACGCCTTCCTGGCGCAGGCAGCCGAGTACGACGCCAGCGGCGACCTGCGCGACGGCGTGCTCAAGCTCCTCAACATCGAATTGCTCACCCACCCGTTCTCGGTACTGCGCGCCGCCGAGCTGAAGAAGTGGGTGGACAGCGGCGCCTACGCAGCGATCCTGCGTGGCGAATACCCGCGCCGCGGCGAGGACGACGACGCCAAGATCAGCGAAGAATTCCGCAAGGCCGCGAAATCGTACAAACAGAATTTCGACACCTCGAACGACCCGCTGATCCGAATGCTCCGTGAGATCGGCAGCGGACTGGGCACCACCGTGGACGCCGTCGGCAACGGCGTCGGCGACGTCGCGGCGGACATCAAGGAGCGCTTCACCCACTGGCGCAGAAATTCCGACGGCAAGAAGGATTCCGACGGCGACAGCTGACCGCTAACCAGCGGAGGTCGGGCGCGTTCTCGCGCGCCCGACCTCTTCGGTCAGTCGGCCATGGCCTCGGCCAGCTCCTCGACCTCCTGGATGACCGGTTCGGGCACCCGCACGGGCCCGGGGGTGTAAGTGACCGACCGCAGCCTGCCGGTGAATCGGAACGTTCCGCGGCGTTCACGCAGATCCCACACGACGGGTCCGCGGGCGTCGACGCCCACCGAGATCCCGGTCCACGGCGCCATGCCGACCAGCTGGAACTGGTCGACGAGGGTGGCCACGTCGGTGCTGACCCCGGCCGAGTCGGTGAGGGCGACGGTGAAGTTCCACCGGACGGATTCGGTGGCCTCCGCCCGCACCCGCACGCCCACCACATCCGCACCGAGGGGCGCGGACGTGTGCGCGACGCGGCCGTAGCTGTTGACCGAGAACACGATCCGGCCGTCCTCGACGTACAGCACGTATCCGCCGTGCGGGTCACCGTGCGCGACGAGAACGCCTTCCTCGCCCGCAGCGATCGCATGGGTGGCGACGTCGATGGTGAAGTCGCGGTACTGGATCAGCACACTGGACCGATAGCGTTCCAGCGTCGGCGTGCCCGCGAGGATCTTCACCGGCTCCGCGAGTCGACGCTCGTCGGGTCGCCGCTGCACGGCCTTGCGGTCGTTGAGGATCGGGAACACGGTGTTGTGCCACGCCGCCCGATCCCACGCCTCGGCGAGTTCCCGCACCTTCTCGGGGAAGAGATGCGCGACGTCCGTGGTTTCGGCGGGGTCGGATTCGACGTCGAACAGCTGCCATTGTGGATCGTCGACCCGGGTCGGATCCGTGTGCAGCGACAGCAGTTTCCAGCCGTCCCGGTAGAACCCGCGGTGACCACCGAACTCGGCGTACTGCTCCGTGTGTGGGGTGGGCTGCGCGGCGTCACGCAGAACGTCGACGATACTGACACCGTCACGCTCCTGGGCGGGAAGCCCGTTCCGGTGGCTCGGAGTTTCGAGTCCAGCGAGATCCAGGAGCGTCGGCGTGATGTCGGTGACGTACGAGTACTGCTTGCGCAGTCCGGTGTCGCCGTCGGCACGCCCGAGTCCGGCCGGCCAGGACAGCAGGAACGGCACCCGGACACCACCGGCGAACGTCTGGCCCTTGTAGAACCGGAACGGGGTATTCGACGCCTGCCCCCAGCCGCGCGGGTAGTGGACGCCGATCCTCTCCGAGCCGATCAGTTCCTCGTGCGGAACGTCGCGCACCCAGTCCGACGGGACCGGTCCGTGCACGAATTGGCTGAAGTACGAACGCGTTCCCGCCGCGCCGCCCTCAGCGGTGCCACCGTTGTCGGACGTGAACACGATGATGGTGTTGTCGGTCTCGCCGAGTTCGTCGAGGGTGTCGAGCACCCGCCCCACGCTCTGGTCGATGCTGTCGACCATCGCGGCGTAGACCTCCTGGTACCGGGCGAACCGCAGCTGCTCCTCTTCGGTGAGCTCGTCCCACGGCGGCGCGTCGTAGCCGGGTTCGGTGTTGCGTTCGGCCATCTGGGTGCCGGGCGGGAAGAACCCTGCCTCGAGCTGCGCGTCGAAGCGGCTGCGTCGCACTGCGTCCCAGCCCTCGGTGTGGCGGCCGCGGTACTTGGCCAGGTCTTCGGGCTTGGCCTGGTGCGGTCCGTGCATCGCGATGTGCGAGAAGTACAGGAAGAACGGCTTGTCGGCGTCGTGGGCGCGCAGGCTCTTGATCCGCGAGACGGCCTTGTCCGTGATGTCATCGGTGACGTAGTAGTCCGACGGATACTCCTCGACGTCGACCACGGAGTTGTCCGAAATCAGCTCGTTCGGGTAGTAGAACGAATTCAACCCCTCGAGCGAGCCGTAGTAGCTGTCGAATCCACGCTGCAGGGGCCAGGAGTCACGGGTGCGGCCCGGTGCGAGGTTGGTGTCGCGCGCGAGATGCCACTTGCCGACCGCGTGCGTGGCATACCCGTTCGCGCGCAGAATCTCGGCGAGGCTGAGCGCGTCGTCGGCGAGTTCCATGCGCAGTCCGGGGAAGCCGGGATCGAAGTTGGCCACGCTGCCGTAGCCGGCGCGGTGCGGGTTCAGGCCGGTGAGCAGCGCCGCGCGAGCCGGTGAGCAGACCGAGGTGGTGTGATAGTTCGACAGCCGGTAGCCGCTGTCGGCGAGCCGGTTCAGGTTGGGGGTGTCGATCTCGGAGCCGAACGGTCCGATGTCCGAGTAGCCCATGTCGTCGATGAGGATGACCACGATGTTCGGCGCACCGGCGGGGGCTTTCGTCTCCGGCGCCCACCACGGCGTCGACTCCGCACTCGTCCGCCCGATATGTCCGCCGAATCCGTCGTACCCTCGCGCGCCCGGAGGGAGCTGCTGCTCGCTGTCGATACCGCCGGTTCCGTTACTTCCCACTTCGGGCACGCGCGCAAATCCCTTCACTCACGGGGAGGGTTTCCCCATGCATTTAGGGAAATAGTACGGTCGCCCGCGAGACCTTCGAGTGGTTTGAATCACGTGGATTTCAAAGCATGTTCGGCAGGGACGGTTGTGACCTGCGTCGCGCCGAGGAGGCCTCGGAACGTGATCTGCGCTATGAAAGCGGCGACTTTTACACGGGCGTAAGAAATCCAGGACAAGCTTTGCGGAGGCTTGTCCACCGGCGATCGTCGGCCACGGCGGGCTCTACAGAATGTGCTCCTGCCCACGTGTGACCGTCCAGAAAGCTGTACCACTGTGCTCCAGCTCATCTCGATACTCGCCCTTCTCAGGAAGGTCGGTTCCACCGCACTGCCGTCAGTGCGCGCCGCGTTGCTTCGCTTCGCGGGGTACCTGGTGCCGATTGCGCAGACGGCGGTCACCGCGGGGGCGGCGTGGTGGGTGTCGGTCGAGGTGGCCGGTCACGAACAGCCGCTGCTGGCTCCGTTGGCGGCGGTCGTGTGCCTGAGCGTCGCGCGGGGCGCCCGCAGCCGCCGGGCCGGCGAGTTGATCGCGGGCGTCACCATCGGAACGATCGTCTCGGACGTCGTCGTGCGATACATCGGCAACGGGCCGTGGCAGATCTGCCTCGTGGTAGCGGTGGCGATGTCTTTCGCGGTGCTCCTCGACGGTGGTTCGGTGATCGTCCTGCAGGCGGGTTCGTCGGCGGCGTTGGTCGCAGCCATGGCATCCGCTACGAGCGCCCACCCGTTCGACCGTGTCGTGGACGCACTGATCGGGGGTGCGCTCAGCCTGGTGGCGCTGTCCGTGTTGCCCACCGACCCGGTGCGACGGACACGCCGGTGCGCCGCCGCTGTGCTGGACAGCGTGGCCGCGGCCCTCCGTCAAACGTCGAAGGGCCTGGCCGCGGGTGACGTCTCCGCTCTAGAGGATGCTCTCGCACTTGCCCGTTCGACGCAGTCGACCATCGACAGCATGCGCGTCGAACTCCGCTCCGGATCCGAGGTGGCCCGGATCTCGCCGATTCACTGGCGGGGACGTCGCCGCATCGGCCGGCTGGCATCGATTGCCGACCCGATCGACAACGCCGCACGCAACACCCGGGTCCTGGTGCGGCGCGCCCTGATCGCCACGTACGACGGCGAGCGAGTCGACCCGCAATTGGCGGACGCCGTCTCCGATCTGGCGCACCTCGCCGACCGGATGCGGCTGATGATTCTCGCGACTCCCGCGAAGAAACCCAACGAAATCCAGATCAGCGACGAACTCGAACGATTCGCCCGCTCACTGCCGCAGCAGGAGGTCTCGGCGGGGTTCTCCGCAGCGGTCGTCTCCGCGCAGGTCCGATCCATCGTCATCGACTTCTTCGAAGTGTGCGGCATCCCGCGCGCCGTCTGCCGGCCGATGCTGCCCCGCCCCGCCCACTACGCGGGTGCCGCGTAGCGCAAGACTCAGGACATCTCGAGCCGGCACTGTTCGGGTGCGCGAGAGTTGTCGATGACGCAGAACCGATTGCCCTCGGTGTCCTCCAGCACCACGAAGTCCGAGTCCTCGGGGTACCGGTCCCCGGCACCCGCTGCGCGCCGAGACCGACGAGTCGTTCGATTTCCGCGGCCTGGTCCTCGCTGTCGCGGACGTGCAGGTCGAGGTGCAGCCGAGGCTCGGGCTCCGCGTCGTGTTCGCTCTGCTGGATCGCCAGCAGTGGCCGGCCGTCGGGCAGCGTCAGGTTGGTGAAGTCGTTGTCGCCGACGGGCGGGAGCGCCGTCAATCCGAGTGCCTCGGTCCAGAACCTGGTTGCACGCCCGATGTCGCGTGCTCCGATCACGGTCGTTCCCAAGATGAGCATGAACCGAATTTATCCGCTGCGCCGGGCCGGGGTGGACGATGTGGGGTGTGGATTTCGAGGACCTGGTGTTGCGACCCCTCGCCGAGCGGTTGTGCCGCGTCGATGGCGTCGTCGGCGTCACCCTCGGCGGCAGCCGCGCCCGAGGGACACACACGGCGGAATCCGACTACGACCTGGGTGTCTACTACGGCGGGGCGCTCGACGCCGACGGGCTGAACGATCTCGCGCGGGAGTGGGCGGGCGCCTCGGCATCGGCGACCCGGACGGGTGAGTGGGGACCGTGGGTCGACGGCGGTGCGTGGCTGTCGTTCGACGGCCGGGCGGTCGACTGGCTGTATCGCGACCTCGACCGGGTGACCGCGGTGTGGCAGGACACGCAGCAGGGTGTGTACGGGTTTCACGCCCAGACCGGTCACCCGTTCGGGTTCGCGGACTTCGCGTACGCGGGCGAACTCGCGTCGGCGGTGATCCTCGCCGATCCGTCCGGACGCATCGCTGCTCTTCACGCCGACATGCAGCACTACCCGGACCCGCTGCGCGAAGCCCTGGTGCGGCGACTGTGGGAGGCGGACTTCGTCACCGTGCTGGCCCGCAAGGCGATCCCGCGTGCCGATGCGACGTATGTGGCGGGATGCCTGTTCCGTGCGGTGTGCCTGTGCGCCCACGCCCTACACGCGCACGCCCGGCGCTGGGTGATCAACGAGAAGGGCGCCGTGGCTGCCGCCGGTGCCCTGCCGAACGCACCCACCGACTTCACCGCTCGCGCTCACGCCGTCCTCGGCCGACTCGGAACGACGCCCGACGAACTGACCGCCGCCCTCACCCTGGCCGAACAACTCGTCGACGACACCCGCAACGCCTGTCCCCTGACGTGAGCGTGCGAACCCTCAGCCGTTCTCCCCGAACCGGCCGCGGGCCTCGACCGGAATCAGGGGCTTCTCCGCCCGCGCCTTGATCTGCTGGACCGCCCACGTATTGCCGTCGGGATCGGCGAATCCGAAGAAAGTTCCCCCGTCACGCTCGTCGAACACGGTGATCTCGCTGACCTCGACACCCCGATCGAGCAACTCCTGGCGGGCCGCGGCGGCGTCGGCGACCACCAACTGCAGTCCCCTCATCGACCCGGGTGCCATCTCCGTCTGCGACGGGAGGTCGCCGATCACGATCGAGCAGCCCGAACCGGTGGGGGTCAGCTGAACGACGTGCATGTGCTCGTTGGTGGTGTCGTGGTCGAGATGGAAGCCGAGCTTGTCGCGGTAGAACGCGACGGAACGATCGATGTCACTGACGGGCAGAACGACCACTTCGAGTGTCCAGTCCATGATGCGAGTTCCTCCGTATCGGTGGGGAGCGAATTGCTCCGCATCAGATGGTGGCGCATCGGGGACGTCGTTGCCGTCGTTCTGCCCAGAACTCTGGGTTACCAGCCGCGCAACCGGTCCGGGGTGACGCGGACGAGCGTCGAGTAGTCCTGCCGGAACTTCTCGGGCGTGTAGTCCAGACCGGCCATGTCCTCGCGGTACTTCTCGACGTAGGTTTCCCACTCCTCCGGCGAGGGACCGTCCGCGTCGACGCGGGCCTTCCCGGTGAACACCGACACGTCACCACCCGTGGGGCTGCTGTTGAAGTTCAGCGCGACCTGCGGATTCCTGCCGATGTTCGCGAGCTTGGCGGTGCCCGGTTGACTGAAGATCAGGAATTCGGTGCCCGACCAGCTGAACCACACCGGGGTGGGAACCGGCGTGTCGTTGCGACCGACGGTCGTCAACCACACGATGGCTTCGTGGGCCAACCGGTCGGCGACGGGTTCGGTGATCGCGGACGCTGAAAGAGTCATGGCGTTCTCCTGTGTCGTTTCCGATATCAACCGCGGACCGGTGCGCGATCTTCCCCAACGCGGATCGAATGCGTTCAGCCGTGCGCGTGCAGCGGCTTTCCCGACAACGCCAGCATCGCTTCGCCCAGTGCTTCGTTCTGGGTGGGGTGCGCGTGGACGAACGGTGCGACGTCGGTGGGCAGGGCCTCCCAGGCGACGGTCAGCTGGGCCTCGCCGATCAGCTCGCCGACGCGGTCGCCGACCATGTGCACACCCACCACCGGGCCGGTGTGCCCGGCTCGGACGACCTTGATTCCGCCCGACGTCTTCAGGATCTGGCTCTTGCCGTTGCCCGCAAGGTCGTACACGACGGCCGTGACGTCGCCGTACCGTTCGCGGGCGGCATCCTCGGTGAGTCCGACGGACGCGACCTCGGGGTGCGAGTACGTCACCCGCGGAACGAGATGCTCGGCCACGGGAACGGGATCGAGGCCGGCGATCTCTTCGGCAACGAACACACCCTGCTGAAAGCCGCGGTGCGCCAGTTGAAGTCCGGCCACGATGTCGCCGACGGCGTACACACCGTCGACGGGGGTGCGCAGCCGCTCGTCGGTGACGACGAACCCACGGTCCAGGGTGATGCCGTGTTCCGCGAACCCGCTGTCACCGGTGCACGGTCCGCGCCCCACCGCCACCAGCAGGATCTCCGCCTCGAGGGTGTCGCCGCCGTCGAGTTCCACGAGAACGCCGTCCGCGGTTTCCTTCGCCGCCGCGACCGTCACCCCAGTGCGGGCGGCGATACCGCGCTTGCGGAACGCGCGTTCGAGTTGCTTCGAGCACCACGGATCCTCCGCCGCGACCAGGCGGGGGAGCGCCTCGACGACAGTCACTTCCGCACCGAACGAGGCCCAGACGCTGGCGAACTCGACGCCGATCACGCCACCGCCGAGAACGATGGCCTTCTTCGGGACGAACCCGAGATTCAATGCGTCGTCGCTGGTGACGATGCGCTCACCGAGTTCGATGGACGGCACCGTCCGGGCGTAGGAGCCGGTCGCGAGAACCATGGACGTCCCGGTGTAGCGGGTGCCGTCCACCTCGATCGTCCTGTCTCCGAGATACTTTCCGTGCCCACTCACGACGCTGATCTCGAGCTGGGCGACCAGGCCCTGCAGTCCCCTGTGCAACCGGTCGATCGTGTCGTTCTTGTACTGGTGCACCGCCTCGATGTCGATGCCGTCGAACGTCGTTCGCACGCCGAACGCGGCACCGGTCCGCGCGGTGTCGGCGACCTCGGCGGAATGGAGGAGCGCTTTGGTCGGGATACAGCCCCGGTGCAGGCAGGTTCCGCCGATCTTGTCGGCTTCGATCAGTGTGACGGACAGGCCGAGCTGCGCGGCTCGGAAGGCGCAGGCGTAACCGCCGGAACCGCCACCGAGGATCAGGACGTCACTGTGGGTGGTGGTCATCAGAGCCTTCCCAGCACGGTGATCGGGTTCTCGATGTAGTCGGCGAACAGTCTGAGGAACCCGCCCGCGACACCGCCGTCGCATACGCGGTGATCGAAGCTCAGCGACACCTGGGTGACCTTCCGAACGGCCAACTGCCCGTTCACCACCCACGGTTTTTCGATGATGCGGCCGACGCCGAGGATCGCGGCCTCGGGATGGTTGATGATCGGGGTCGAGCCGTCCACACCGAAGACGCCGTAGTTGTTGAGGGTGAACGTGCCACCGGTCAGTCGTGCCGGCGGGAGCGTCCCCTCACGGGCCAGCGCCGTCGTGTCCCGCAGTTGCCGGGCGAGTTCGACGGTGGTGAGCGAGTCGGCCTTTTCGATCACCGGGACGACCAGGCCTCGCGGTGTCTGCGCCGCGATGCCGAGGTGGACGTGTCCGTATCGGACGATCTCGTTGCGTTCGGTGTCGACGGTCGAGTTCAGTTCCGGGTACTGCTTCAGCGCCGCGAGGGCCAGACGCGCGAGCAGGGCCATCAGACTCACGCCGGCGTCGGCGTCGAGAGTGGCGTTGATTGCCCGGCGGGCGGCGAGGAGGTCGGTGGCATCCACGTCGACCCAGGTTGTCGCGTCCGGGATTTCGCGTCGGCTCGTCGAGAGCTTGTCGGCGACCGCTTTCCGCAGGCCCTTGATCGGAATCCGCTGCGCGTCGGCTGTCTCGGGTGTGGCGGCGAGTGCCTTCTCGACGTCGGCGCGGTTGATCACACCGCCGGGACCGCTCCCGGGCAGCCGCGACAGGTCGAGATCGTTCTGCCGCGCGAGGTTGCGGACGACCGGCGAGATGACCCGTGGCGCAACACCGGCGCGGTTCGGTTCCGGTCGTGTGACCTCGCGTGTCACGCCGACCCGTCGGCGACGCCGGCGCGTGTCCTCGCTGGTGCCGTACCCGATCAGGACGTTGCCCGAGCCGGCTTTTTCTTCTTCGCGGTACTGCTCGTGTGCGGCGGGGGTTCCGCTGACGGTGATGAGCGGGGTGCCCACCTTCAGCGTCGAGCCTTCGTCGCCGTGCAGGGAGATCACCGTGCCCTCGAAGGGAATCGGCACCTCGACCGCGGCTTTCGCGGTTTCGACCTCGACGACCACCTGGTCGATGGTGACGGTGTCGCCGACCCGGACTTTCCATTCGGCGATGTCGGCCTCGGTGAGTCCCTCGCCGAGGTCGGGGAGCAGGAAGACCTGGTTGTTCATGCGGTCACCGCCCAGCGGGTGTCGACGGAGTCGTTCCACTGCAACCGGTCGACGCTGTCGAGGACACGGTCTACGCTCGGCAGGTGGAGGCGTTCGAGTTTCGGTGCCGGGTAGGGGATGTCGAATCCGCTGACCCGCAGCACCGGCGCGTGCAGGTGGTGGAAGCAGCGTTCCTGGACGCGGGCGGCGATCTCGGCGCCGACACCGGCGAACCCCTGCGCCTCCTGAATGACGATGCAGCGGCCGGTCTTCCGGACCGACGCCATGACGGTCTCGTCGTCGAACGGCACGATCGACCGCAGGTCGATCACCTCGATGTCGTGCCCCTCCGCCGCGGCCGCTTCGGCAGACTCGAGCGCGACGGTCACCGACGGCCCGTACGCGACGATGGTCGCGTCCCGGCCGGGACGCCGGACGGCGGCCTGTCCGATCGGTGCGCCGACCGCGAGGTCGACGTCGGCGCGGGAGAAGTACAGACGTTTCGGTTCGAGGAAGATCACCGGGTCCGGGTCGTCGATCGCCTCGCGCAGCAGGGTGTAGGCGTCCTCGACGGTGGACGGGGCCACGACCTTCAGCCCGGGGGTGTGGGCGTAGTAGCCCTCGCTGGAGTCGCAGTGGTGCTCGACCCCGCCGATGCCGCCCGCGAACGGGATCCGGATGACGATCGGCACGGACAGCGCACCCTTGGTGCGGTTCCGGATCTTCGCGACGTGGGAGACGATCTGCTCGAACGCCGGGTAGGCGAACGCGTCGAACTGCATTTCGACGACCGGCTTGAACCCGGACATCGCCATGCCGATCGCGAAGCCGATGATGCCGGATTCAGCGAGCGGGGTGTCGAAGCACCGGTCGGCACCGAAGTCTCGGGTCAGGCCGTCGGTGACGCGGAAGACGCCGCCGAGGGCGCCGACGTCCTCGCCGAAGACGACGACGTTCTCGTCGGCGGTGAGGGCGTCGCGCAGTGCGGTGTTCAGGGCCTGGGCCATGGTGAGCACGGGCATGGTGTCAGTTCTCCTCGGACTCGGCGGCCAGTTCGGCTTCCGCCTGCGCTTGCTGCTCTCGAAGTTGCGGGGTCTGTTCGGCGAAGACGTACCGGAACAGGTCCATCGGGTCGGTGGGCCGGTCGACGTTCATGCCGGCACGCAGCGCGGATGCGGCGGCCTCGGCGTCCGCGGTGAGGGCCTCAGACGATGCGTTGTCGAGCAGGCCCTTCCCGCGCAGGTATTTCTCCAGCCGGGCCAGCGGGTCGCGGCCGAGCCACTGTTCCACCTCGGCCGAGTCGCGGTAGCGGGTGGCGTCGTCGGCGTTGGTGTGCGCATCGATCCGGTAGGTGTGGGCTTCGACGATGACGGGACCGTTGCCGGCGCGGACGAAGTTCGCGGCCTCGTCCATCACGGCGAGCATGGCGACCGGGTCGTTGCCGTCCACCTGCTCGGAGCCGATTCCATAGCCGACCCCCTTGTGCGCCAACGTGGGCGCCGCGCTCTGCCGGGCGAGCGGCACACTGATCGCGAATCCGTTGTTCTGCACCAGAAACACGACCGGCGCCTTGAACACGGCGGCGAAGTTGAGGGCCTCGTGGAAGTCGCCCTCACTGGTCGCGCCGTCGCCGCAGAACGCCAGGGCGATCGTGTCGTTTCCCTTGCGGTGTTCGCCGTAGGCCACACCCGTCGCGTGCAAGAGCTGGGTGGCCAGCGGGGTGCACTGCGGGGCGCTGCGGTGGGCGGCGGGGTCGTAGCCGCAGTGCCAGTTGCCGGCGAGCATGCTGAGGATCTCGACCGGATCGATGCCGCGGGCGGCGAGCGCCACCGAGTCGCGGTACGTGGGGAACATCCAGTCGCCGGGTTGCAGGCTCATCGCCGCCGCGATCTGGCAGGCCTCCTGACCACGCGACGACGGGTACACGGCCAGCCGGCCCTGCTTGGTCAGAGCCGTCGCCTGCTGATCGAAGCGTCTGCCCAGCAACATGTTCCGGTACATCTCGACCAGACGGTCGTCGCTCGGCCTCGGATACCGGGCCTCGCTCTCGGTCAGCTCGCCGGCCGCGTCCAGATACTGCACCGCGCACTCGGCGGGAAGGAACTTCCGATACGGCGTCGCCAGGGGCGGCTCTACGAGCGTCACGTCTACCTCCAGATGCATTGTGTTCGTCAATGCTCGCAACTGAACGACCTATCGACAACGACAAGGCGGAATCAGAGACAAACGGTCTAGAATCGGCTCATTGAGGGCAGAATGTCTCACCGGAGTGTGAGCGACCACAGTAGGGATGGACAGATGGCCGGCGGCACAGCGGACACGTATGAACTCGACGCCATCGACCGGCGCATCATCAAGGAACTGGTCGCCGACAGCCGCATCTCGATGCGGGCGCTGGCGGAGAAGGCGCACATCTCCCGCGCGCACGCCTACGTCCGAATCGAGCGGTTGCAGGAGGCGGGGATCATCGAAGGCTTCACCACCCGGATCTCGCACTCCAAGGCGGGACTCGGCTCGTCCGCGTTCATCGCCCTCTCCATTCGGCAGGACTCGTGGCGGGGGATCTCCACCCAGCTCCGGACACTGCCCTTCGTCGAGCACTTCTCGCTGTTGGGCGGCGATTTCGACGTTCTCGTCCTGGTGCGCGCACCGGACAACAGCGCACTGCGTCATGTCGTCCTCGAACGGTTGCAGAGCCTCGAGGGTGTGCAGTCGACCAAGACGTGGCTGATCTTCGAAGAAGACAACGGGCCCGGACCGGAATGGGTTCGTTGACGGGACGGATAGGATTCCGTCATGCGCAGCGACCTGATGAAGAACGCGGAACGCAGTGGTGACCCGGGCACCTTCGTGCTACAGAATCCCCGAATGCTCAAGGTGGACTTGGCCGGAACCAGCGGTCACTTCTTTGCCCGGCAGGGATCGATGGTCGCCTACCAGGGCGACGTCGACTTCGCCTACCAGGGCAGCGGCGGTGTCGGGAAGTTCTTCAAAAAGGCATTCACCGGTGAGGGCATGTCGCTGATGAAGGTCTCCGGCAGCGGCGACGTGTTCCTCGCCCGCGACGCCGACGAGATCTTCCTGCTCGAACTCGAGGACGAGTCGGTGACCGTCAGCGGTTCCAACGTCCTCGCGTTCGACAGCTCCCTCAGCTGGGACATCAACCGCGTCGAGGGGGCGTCGATGCTCAGCGGCGGACTGTTCAACACCACGTTCACCGGCCGCGGTGTCCTCGCCGTCACCATCTACGGCACTCCCGTCGTCCTGAACGTGGACACCCCCACGTACGTCGACATGCAGAGTGCGGTGCTGTGGTCGACCGGCCTGCACTCGACGATCCGCAAGACCGCGAAGATGGGCGCCGCGATCGGCCGCGGTTCCGGTGAGGCATATCAGCTGTGCCTCACCGGAAGCGGCATCGTCGTCGTCCAGGCCTCGGAGGGGCACCCGGTTCCCAAGCCGTAACCGCCGCGGCTGCACGGGTGCCCCGGTCACTCACCCTGCCCGGGTGCGGGCGAGGGCGCCGACCGCGACGTCGACGAGCAGGAACGCGAGGAGGCTGACGCCGAGCAGCGGAACGAACCAGCCGACGAGGACGACGCAGGCGGCCCCGGCCACCGCCGCGGCCGGGTGGATTCGCCGCCAGGTGCCCCGCACCGGCGGCCTGCCCACCGCCCGGGTGGTGCCGCGGGTGGGCCTGCGGCGCCACCACAGGAGGTAGCCGCGGACGATCACGGCGAGCAACGCCACCGCGAGGACGGCCAGGACCAGCTGGTTGAGCAGGCCGAACAGCAACCCCATGTGCAGGGCGATCCCCCAGGACGTCAGCTTCGCCGCGAGCGGCCAGTCACCGAATCGCGACACGTCCGTCACCGCGCCCGTCGCCCCGTCGACCGCGATCGCGTCGGTCGAGAACTGCCACGATTCGCGGGTCTGGGTGACGGTGAACGCGGTGCCCGCGTCGGCGGGAACGGTCGCCTCGACGGCACCGGTGACACCGCCCCGCCGCGCCACCTCGAGGACGGTGTCGAGTTCGCCCACGTTGCGGTCGAGGGTTCCCGGATCCGACGCGGGGGTGTGCCCGGCGCCGTGCCCGTCGTGACCGCCCGATGCGGCAGCGCCGGCAGCGGGCGCCGAGTCCAGCTTCTTGTCGATCTTGGGGGTGGTCCAGCTCAGTGCGGAGCGGAGTTCGCCGACGTTCTCGCCCGCGTACCGCGACCAGGTCAGGCCCGTGACCGAGAGGAACACCAGGCCGACTGCGATCCAGATGCCGACCACCCCGTGCCAGCTGAGGGTGCGGTTGCGTCCGCGGCTCGACCGGTCGAGCGTCCACAGCCTGGCGGCGTCCGCGTTGCGGGCGCGGGTGGTGCGGTAGCGCTGCACCCACAGGTACACGCCACCGAGCGCGATGACCCACAGCCACGACGCGGCGAGCTCGCTGTAGAGGCGGCCGGGCTCGCCCAGGTGCAGGTGCCGGTGCAACTGCGAGATCCAGGTGCGCATCGGCAGCGCCCCGCTGCTGCCGTAGACGACGAGCTCGCCCACCGACTCCGCGGTGACGGGATCGACGAAGACCGCGCGGCGCTCGGACTCGCCCAGGGTGGGATCGGTGAACATCACCTGCGTCGTGTCACCCGCTTCGGTCGCCGGGCGCACGGCGGCGACAGTGAGGTCCGGGCGAACCTGCTGCGCGGCCCGCACCTGTTCGGACATCGGCAGGTCCGGGCCGGTCGAATCGACGTGCAGGTAGTCGCGGTAGACCAGCTGCTCGACCGACGGCGCGAGAGCGTAGAGGCCGCCGCTGACGGCGGCGATCACCAGGAACGGGGCTACCAGGATCCCCGCATAGAAGTGCAGGCGCAGGATCAGTGGCCGGAAACTGCGTGGCGGCGGGGAGACCTTCGACGCCGGGGAGGACGCGACCGGTGTGTCGCGTTCGAGGTCAGGGATGGACATGACGATCTCGCTTCGAATCGGGTGAGACGAGCACCCAGCGCCGTCGAGGCCGCGCACGTCCGGGGTGCGCTGGGCAACTCGAGGTCAGGGATGCGCCGACTCAGGAAGGGACCGGCACCGGGACCCGCCGGGAGTCTGCTGGTGCCGTGTGAGAACACGCCGGACCGGCGACCACACGTCTGGTGTGCACCGGGAGGCGGTGAGAAAGGATTCGACTAGACGAGAGCGGGTGGTCCGCGGGTGCCGGCGCCCGCGGCGACCAGCAGCCACAACGACAGCTTCGCGCGGTAGACCGGGGTCGCGGTCCAGGTGCCGGTATCGACCTGCAGCGGGGCCAGGACGGCGAGAACGATCCGTGACAACGCCGCCAATGCCCTGAGGCAGGCGCGTTCGGCGGACCGGACCAGTACAGCGGCCACCGCGATCGCGGCGAGGTGCGCGGCGATCATCGGGGTGGAAAGCCCCAGCCCATGGGAATGATCGGCGGCCAAGGCCAGCGTGGTGTGGCCGATCAGCTGGCCCGCAGCGAGCACCGACAGCACGAACAGCCATTCCCGGGTGGTCACCCGGACAGCGGCGACCGACGCCCCGACCGCGGCGCACGCCGCGAGGAGCAGCACCACCGAGCCATCGCTCGGGGGCATTCCGCCTCCACCGATGCCGTGCGCGGCGATGCTGACCGCGCCGGACAGTGAACCCACGACGGAGCCGCGCACCCGCGCGACCACATCCAACCGTGAAT
Source organism: Rhodococcus sp. IEGM 1305 (assembly GCF_030058635.1). NCBI lineage: Bacteria > Bacillati > Actinomycetota > Actinomycetes > Mycobacteriales > Nocardiaceae > Rhodococcus > Rhodococcus sp. IEGM 1305. The sequence continues at coordinate 102,625 of NZ_JASHKX010000001.1, read as the reverse complement.
TCACCCCGCGAGGGTACCGCTTCCGTGGCCCACCCCGGCCGCGGGGCGCAGACGCGCGAGGACGTCGGTCAGGGTGACGACACCGATCAGTTGCTCGCTGTGGGTGACGATCGCAAGGTGGCTGCGAGTCTCGCGCATGGTGCGCAATGCGTCGTACACGGCGGCGTCCGCATCGAGGGTCAGCACCGGGCGCATGAGGTCGGCGGCCGTGGCTGCGTCGCCGGTCCGCAGGCTGTCACGAACGTGCACCACCCCCTTGATCCCGTCCTCATCGCGCACGAGCAGTCGGAGGTGGCCGCTTCGATCCGCGACCGCCCTGATCGCAGCCGCAGACGCGTCCGGGGCGACGCTGCTGGGGGCGGTGTTCGGCCGCACCATGTCTCGCACGGCGAGCGATTGGAGTTCCAGGGCGCTGGTCAGTTGACCGTGGTACCGCTCGTCGAGCGTGCCGACGGTCGCCGAGTGCTCGACGAGGTGCCGCAGCGCGTCGGGATCCTGCCCGGCCCCCACCTGGTCGACCGGTTCCACGCCGAACTTCCGCAGACACCGGTTGGCCATCCGGTTCAGCACCAGCAACAGCGGGCGGGTGGCCCACATGAACCCGCGCATCGGGATCGCCAGCAGGGTCGCCGATTTCTCCGGGTGCGCGATCGCCCACGACTTCGGTGCCATCTCACCGACGACGAGATGCAGGAACGTGACGATGATCAGAGCGAGGATGAATCCGAGCACGTCCGCCAGCCACAGCGGGGCACCCCAACCTGCGAAGGCCGGGGTGAGCCAGTGATGCACGGCCGGCTTCGTGACGGCGCCGAGCGCGAGGGTGCAGACGGTGATGCCCAGCTGGGATCCGGCCAGCAGCACGGACAACTCGGAGGCGCTGCGCAGAGCCGCGCGGGCGGCCCTGCTGGTGGGGGCGGCGTCCTCGAGCCGGTGGCGGCGGGCGGCGATCAACGCGAATTCGATCGCCACGAAGAACGCGCTGGCCGCGATCAACCCGACGGTGACGAGCGCGATGACCCATGGATTACTCATCGGTCGAGTCACTCTCCAGGACGCGGAGCCTCACGAACAGCGAGGACGGGACGTGCTTGTCGACTGCCCGCACCTCGGCGTCGAGGCTGCGGACGGGCGGGTCGGCGTCATTGATCAGGTCGGCCGGATCCGGATTCAATCGGATCGCGACGACGTCACCGACGACGGGGAGACCGCCGAACTCGGTGATGACGGCACCCGCGAGCGTCTCGAAGTCACCGGGCGGCAGGTCGTGTCCGAGGATGCGCTCCACCTCGTCGATGTGCAGATCGCCGGGCATCGTCCAGCCTTCGGACTCCGAGCCCGTCACGGACGCGTCACCGTCGGGATCGTGCTCGTCGGCGATCTCACCGACGAGTTCCTCCGCGAGGTCCTCGATCGTGATGACGCCGGCGAATCCGCCGTACTCGTCGACGACGAGGGCCATTTCGTCCCGGGCCGCCGTCAGCTGTTCCAGCACGTCTGGCAGAGGCAGCGACGACGGCACGACGACGGCCGGACGGGCCCGGGACGCGGCCGGACCGTCGGCCTGCTCGCCGAGCAGGTCGTGGAGGTGGATGACGCCGCGCAGATCGTCGGACGAACTCCCGACCACGGGGTATCGGGTGTGGCCCGCGCCCATCTTCTCGCGAACACTGCTCAGGGAATCGTGGGCCCGGACGGTGTCGACGTGGGCGCGGGGAATCATCGCGTGCCCGGCGGTGCGGGTGGGAAAGTCGAGGATCCGGTCGAGCAGGGTCGAGAGTTCCCGCGGCAGCTCACCGGCGTCGCGGGATTCGGCGACGATGTGTTCGAGGTCCCGCACCGTGGCCGAGTGTTCGACGTCGTGGACCGGCTCGATCCGCAGCGCGCGCAGCAGCAGGTTCGACGACTGGTCGAACAGCCAGATCAACCAGCCGAACAGTTTCAGGTAGATCGTCGTCGACAGCGCGAGCCAACGCGCCACCGGTTCCGGCCGGGCGATCGCCAGGTTCTTCGGGAAGAGCTCCCCGAAGAGCATCTGGACGAAGGTGGAGAACAGGACGGCGAGGACGGCGCCGACACCGATCCCGACCGCGGTCGGGATGCCGACGCCGCCGAGGAGCTCACCGAGGCCGCGTCCGATCAGGGGTTCGGCGACGTAACCGACGAGCAGGCCGGTGACGGTGATGCCCAGCTGGGCGCCGGAGAGCATGAACGAGGTGCGGCGAGTGACGCCGAGGGCGCGGGCGGCGCCCGAGTCTCCCGCCTCGGCCCGGGCTTTGAGCCGCGAGCGGTCGACCGACATGTACGCGAATTCCTGGGCGACGAAGTAGCCGGTCAGGGCGGTGATCAGTAATACGACGACGACGCCGAAGCCGATGCTCAGGACGGTCACCATGCGTTCACCCGCGCCCTGCATCCGGGACTGCGGTGATCACTCTGGGGCGGGCTGGGTCTTCGGGGGCGCGAAGCGCTGGTCATGGCTCTCTCTGTATTCGGGGGATGAACCACCCATAGTAAAGGACTCTTTACTCTTGCGGGTGGCGCGTGCGCGGAGTCACTCTGCGTGAGCCGCCGAGAACGCTCGCATCACCGCGGCCGGGATTCGTCCCTTGTCCGACACCGCGATCCCCTGAGCCCGAGCCCACGCGCGGACGACCCCGGGGCTCTGCAGGTCCGCTTCCCGCTGCGCCACGGGAGGAGCCGTCGCGAACGTCGTTTCGAGATCGCTGGTCGCCCGAGCTGATTCCCACTCGTGCAGGCAGGCGCCCAGCCAGCGATAGGTCCACTCCTGTCCCAGTTGCCGCGTCTCGCAAAAGGTCACCGGCAGCGCCGGAAACCGAGCCTGCAATTCGGCCAGCGCCTCCGCGACCTTGGCACCACTGACGTGTTCGAGCTTGAACAGCCGGCTGTACCGGTCCTCGACTACCACGGCGGCCCGAGGCAGCGCGGCCAACTCCGCAGCCGCGTACGTCATCCGCCCGGACAGCAGGCTCGCCGCGAGATCCTCGAGCGTTTTGCGTTCCACCACCGCCACGATCTCGTCGCCGACCTCGACCGCGTAGTCTCCCGCGGACAGCCGTCGGCGAACCGTGGTCGCCTGCTGCTTCCCGAACGTGTACGGATACTTTTCGGCGGTGTCGACGACAATGTCGAGCACGCGGCCGTGGGCCCGCGCCGTCGGCACCGTGACCGCGGGCCTCGCCTGCTTCGCGGTGCGCGGCGACTGCCAGAAGATCATCTCCCGGCCCCGCGCTCGGGTCATCACCAGCTGGGAGCGGTTCTCCCGGGCACGGGTGAGCACCAGGTCGATCGCGGGGCCTCGCCGGGTGCACGAACGAACCTCGAGCCGCTCCAGGATCTCGGCGTCGGCGGGCCACTCGTCGGCCCGGTGGCAGTAGACCTTGGATTCGCGAGGCCAGGGCTGCTTCGCCTTGACGACGATGCCGCCCGGTCCCAGCGGAACCCGCACCAGATAGGGAAGCGTCGAGCCGGCTTCCGGATTCCGCGCGATCAGCAGGTCGTCGGGCATGTCGCCAGAATAGGGGATCAAACGCGGGGCAAACCCGATTCGCGGCCGGTCAGTCGGCACTCTTGATGGTCTTCATCGTGATCAACGAGGTGACCCGCGATACCGCGGGGAGTCCGCTGAGTTTGGTGGCCATGAAGTTCTCGTACGTCGCGAGGTCGCGGACCGCCACCCGGATGAAGTAGTCGGGGATCCCGAACAGCCTCCGGCATTCGATCACTTCGTCGAAGGCGGCGACCCGGGACTCGAACTGTTCGATGGTCGCCTGGTCGTTCACACCGATCTCGGCGGTGACGATCACCTGGAAACCCCGATCGAGCGCTTCCTGGCTGACGATGGCGCGGTAGCCGGTGATGACGCCGTCCGCCTCGAGCTTCTTGACCCGGCGCAGGCACGGGGAGGGAGTGAGACCCACGAGATCCGCCAATTCCGTGTTGGTCAGACTGGAGTCGTTCCGCAGGTGGTCGAGAATTGCGTGATCGATGTCGTCCATTGAACTATTATTGCGCAGAGTATGCCGAATGGGCATTCTCTCGCAATCGCGCACCTGGATGGTTGCTATAGATTTGCGTGGTGATCGATCCAGCTACCCTCGCGGCGACCGCAGTCGTCGACTCCGACCCCCGGCAGGCGCCGGAGTGGCGTCGCGCCCTGCAGGCGTCCCTCCCCGTCGGAATCGGGCTGGTCCCGCTGGGGATCGCCCTCGGGGTGCTCGTCGTCCAGCAGGGGCTCAACCCGTGGTGGGCGATGGTCTTCACGTCGCTGATCTACGCCGGTTCCCTCGAATTCATCGCGGTCGGCATGGTGGCCGCGATGACGCCTCTCCCGTACATCGCGCTGACCGCGTTGCTGGTGAACTTCCGGCACGTGTTCTACGCCTTGAGCTTTCCCCTCGACAGGGTGAGGGGCCGGCTCGCCCGCTTCTACAGCATGTTCGCGCTGACCGACGAGGCGTACGCCATGGCGGTCACCGGCGACCGGCAGTCGATGTCCGGCCGGGTGATCGTGTACTCGCAGGTGTATCTCCACGCGTACTGGATCGGTGGAGCGATGCTCGGAGCGACCGCGGCGCAATGGATCCCGGAGAACATCGTCGGCCTCGACTTCGCGCTGACCGCTCTGTTCGTCGTGCTGTCCATCGAGGCCATCCGGTCCCAGAGCGGTTTCGCGGTGCCCTCGATGGCCGTGATGTGCGCGCTGATCGCGCGACTCGTCGACCCCGGACACATGCTGCCGATAGCGATGGGCGTCTTCGTGAGCCTGCTCGTCATCCGCTACCTCGTCACCCGGCGAAAGGTGCGCACCGATGCCTGACGCCGGTTACATCCTCGCGGCCATCGCGATCATGGCGATCGTCACGTTCGCCCTGCGCGCCGTTCCCTTCGCGATCGTCATGCCGTTGCGCTCGTCCGCACTCGTCGGCTACCTCGGTGTCTACCTGCCCGCCGGGATCATGCTGATCCTGGTGGCGTACTCCCTGAAGAACGTGTCCGTCACCGCCCCGTCGCACGGGATCCCCGAACTGATCGCGGTGGCGGCGACGGCCGCGGTGCACCTGTTGCGCAAGAATGCGGTGCTCTCGATCGTCCTCGGGACCGGGCTGTACGTCGTCTTGATGAACTGGGTATTCGCCTGAGCCCGGCGCGCCTCACGTTTACGACGCAACCACACGGGTAGGCAGGAACCACAAGACAGTCGGCCGTTTCTCGGGAAGGACGCACTGATGAGTGAACAAGATGCACGCTCGGTGACCGGTGTTCGGGACAAGGACTACAACCTGATTTGGTTCGTCGAAGCGTCACTGAGCAACGCTCTGCGTCTGGAGGGCTACATCTCGGATGCCGACATGGACGGCGACGCCGAGTTGGCCGACTTCTTCCGCCGCGCCCAAGCCGTGAGCCGGAAGGGTGGCGATCTGGGCAAGGCCATGCTGGCCGCCCGCCTGAAGAAGGAACAGTAGGCCCCCGGACTACGGCCCGGATCGGAACCCATCCGCCGGTGTAACCGGATTCCCGGGCTCAGCTGCTCTGTGTATGCCAGGGATCGCCGCGGACAGGCCTGCCCGCGGCGGTCCGCTTTTCGTTGTCGCGAAACCGCGGCTCGTAGTGATGGAAGAAGACCTTGCCGACCAGGTCGCGTCGGCTGTGCACGCCGGTCTTGTCGAAGATGCTCTTCAGATGTTGCTGCACGGTCTGTGCCGACACGTGTAGTTCGACGGAGATCTGCGAAGTCGACGCCCCCTGCAACACCATCGACGTGACCTCCTTCTCGCGCTCGGTCAGCCCGTACGCCGACATCAGCAGCGGATACAGGCGGCTCGGATGCGCCGGCTCCACGATCACCGCGATCCGCCGCCTGCCCGTCGACGTCAGGCATGCCCCATGCAGCACCAACCACGCCCCCGACCTCGACAGCACCCGCGAGATGGCCACGTCGCCCAGCCGGTCGCGGTCTTCCACACACCGCAACACACGACCGGCGAGAGTGATCACCGCGGCCGGCAACTCCCCCCGATCCCAGTCCCCGCCCGGCAGATCCACCATCCACCGGTCGACCCCGGGCGTCGCGGATTCGATGTTCCAGTTCTCGTCGAGGACGAGCAAACCCGGCGAATCGGCATACTCCGGTTCCTCGGCCTGCCCGTACAGCAGTGCGCGGCGGGCACCGCCCGCGAGGACCGGCGCTATCTCCTGCACGAACGACTTCTCGGTTTCCGAGAACATCGGCATCCCCTCGTCGCGATAGAGGCTCAGCGCTCCCCACGTTTCTCCCGAGCGCGTGCGTAACCGCGCAATCAGCTCCTGGTCGCCGCCGAGTGTCCGGTTCCGGCGCCAGCGCGGACTTCCCGACGGATCACCGTGCGCGGCTTCGTGCAACGTGGAAATCCCTTCGGCCGAACGCATTACGTCGGGGACGGACTGAACGTCGTCCTCGTAATACTCGGCGGCCAGCCATTCCCCGGGAAATTCGTCCATGCCGAAGTGATAGTGACTGGTCATCAGCATGGACACGGGGTCGAGAGTGAACCAGCACGGCGTCCAGTAATACGGGACGACACCGGCGACGACGTCCGACGCGTCCCGCCATAGCGACACCAGGCCGCGTGGTGCGGCGCACAATCGTGCGACCTTGTCTGCCGCGCACTGCACGGAATCCACGCTCACGAGTCAATCGTACGAGCGCGGATCGGCGCCGGAAATACCAGAATTGTGGAATGGTGCGCCCGCTCCATCGCTCCTAGCGTCGGTGACATGTCCAAAATCGATACCACGAATGTGCGGCTGAGCCCGCCGCCACCCCAATTGATGCGGCTGGTCAACCCGTTGGTCCGGCGGGTCCTCACGACCCGGTCACTGGGGCGGCGCATCCGGCGCCAAGGGCTGATCGAGTTCACCGGCCGTCGTACCGGGCGCACCCTGCGGGTGCCGGTGTGCCTGCACGACGTCGACGGTCAGACGCTCGTGTTCACCGAGCGTCCGTGGCGGCGCAACTTCGCCGGCGGCGCACCCGTGACGGTCACCCACCGGGGCCGTGTCCGCCGGGGCCGGGCCCTGCTACTGGAGGCCACCCCCGCCGAGGCAGGCGCCGCATTCCGTGCCGCGCTCGACGACGGGGCCACCCCATTCGAACTGGGCCTGAAGGTCCCGCGGGGATACGAGCCGACCGAAGCCGACCTGGCCACGATCGCCCGGTCACTGATCCGCGTCGACTACGACGACTGAGGAGAGTTCCCATGCGTATCAACAATATCCGACGTGATATCACCGCTCTCAGTGACGAACTGGAAGTACCGGGGATCGGACACCTACCGGTGAACGCGTACGTTCTCCACGCCGCCGAACCCGTCGTCGTCGACACCGGACTCAGCCTGCCCGGATGCGGCTTCATGGAAGCCCTGGGCTCGGTGCTCGATCCCGCGGACGTCGAGTGGATCTGGCTGACGCATCCGGACCGCGATCACACCGGCGCGTTGTTCGACTTGCTCGACGCGGCGCCGCGCGCCCGCCTGATCACGACCTTCGCGGGCGTAGGCATCATGTCCTGCGCACGGCCCGTCCCGATGGACCGGGTCTACCTGCTCAATCCGGGTCAATCCCTCGACGTCGGCGATCGGACACTGACGGCGCTACGGCCCCCGCTGTTCGACAATCCCAGCACCGTCGGCTTCTACGACGACCGCAGCGAGGCCTACTTCTCGTCGGATTGCTTCGGGGCGCCGATGGAGACCGCCGAACTCGCCACCGCCAACGACGTCGGGTACTCCACACCCAACGCCGTCCGTTCCGCGCAGCACCTGTGGGCCACCGTCGACAGTCCCTGGGTGCATCTGGTGGACGAGACGAAGTTCCTGCGCACCGTCGCCGCGCTCCGAGCGCTCGACCCGCGATGGATCCTCGGCACCCACCTCCCCCCGGCGGACGGACGCACCGCCGAGTTTCTGGACATGCTCGCCGAGGCACCGAAGTCAGACCCCTTCATCGGGCCCGACCAGGCCGCACTCGAGCAGATGCTGGCCGGATTCGAGCCTGTCGGGTGAGGTCCACCGCAGAACGAAAACCGCCGGCACCACATGGTGCCGGCGGCTTCTGCGACGGTGCCGTCATATCGCCTCTCGGCAAGTGGTCGCTCTCGGCGACAATTTTAATGTGGTACCCGGGGTATGTCCGACACCGTCGACGGGTTCAACTGTACCGTCCTCGGAGATATTCCGCCCCTCCCGCGTCACACGTCGTGGTTCGCCGTCGGATGCGCGATCGCGAGCAGCGCCGGCGCACCTCGGCCCGGCCAGGTGCCCTCCAGAGTGTGCGAGCCGACAGGCGCGACCCGATCCGGATCGATCACCCGGAACACCCGCACGCCGATCCGGTCCGTCGTGATGACGGTGGTCGTTCCCTCATTCGCACAGTTCACGGCATCGACGACCGGCACGGTCGAGACCGGTGAGCCGCTACCCGACACCTTGGTCGTCACCTTTCGGCGCTCGCCGGGTATGTCGAACTGGAGTTCCGCCTCGGTCCCTCCCGTCAGGATCGCCGTCACGAGCGCATTCGCGTACACCGGGTCGGCGCACGCGTCGTAGACCCAGCGCTCACCCAGCACGGAATGCTGCATCGTGGTGATCAGCGACGCCTCCGCACCGGCCATCGGGGCACCGCGATAGGTCACCGGCACCTGCACGACCTGCCCGTCCGCCGTCCGGACCAGGTGGGTTTCGATGCCGACATCCCCGGCCGGATCATCGAACCGGTACGCACCGACGACCTCGACGGACGACGCGTCGGCGGACCCGATCCAGGGCTGGCGCGGAACCCAGTCACCGAGCATCTCGGCCTTGGACGGGGACAGCTGAGCGTGATGGATGAGAGCCACGCGGCCGACGGTACCGCGTCACCCGGCAATCGGTGCTGGGTCGACAGTGCCGATCAGGACCGCGGCGCCGCGGTGAGCTTGGCGATGTCAGCGGCGTAGACGGTCATCCAGTGCGGATGCAGCCGGTAGTAGACCACGTCGTTGTCCCAGTCGAAGAAGTCTTCGCCGTAGAAGTCTGTGAAGTAGGCGAGCAGGTCCGGCCAGTCCGCGGCCGGCTCGCCGTCCTGGGGGTTGAGGATCTCCACCGTCCCGTGCGTGAACACACCCAGGTCCTCACCGCGCAGGTGCGCAGCACTGACGGCGGGACGGGCGGCGAGGTGGCGGGCCTTGGCGGCGCCGCGCGCCGTGCCGAAGTGCCACTTCCCGTGGAGGAAGTGCCCGTCGACACCGCTGATCCGCGGTTCGCCCTTCGTCGTGACGGTGGACAGGGCGAGGGTGCACATGCCGGTGACGATCTGGGTGAGCTGTTCTGCGGTCAGGGTGCTCTCGGTGTTGATGATGGAACGCAGGTGTGCGGTGGAGCGGGACAGGGAGGCGTCGAGGAGGGTTTGGAGCTCGTCGAGCTCTTCTCGTGTTTCGCGCATGGAGGTCCTTATCTGTGTCGATGTCGATCCGGGGCCCGGCGCCGAACGGTGAAACCATGCTCGCACCGAGACCCTGACATCCTGTGTCAGGTTTTTCCGTCGATCTGCTCGGTTCAGCTCGTGGACGTGTGTCCCAGTGCGGACATTCCGGCATCGAAACTCTCCAGGGCCGCGCCGACCGCCGCGGCGACGGTGACCTCGAAGACCTGATCCTCGTTTGGTCCGGCGGCGAGAAGTTTGTCGATGTCGCTGTCGGTGATCGTGTAGGAGGCGTCGCGGACCGCCGCCGCGTAAGCCTGCCACGGTTCGGGAAGCGGGTCGCCGGACGCGGCGGCGAGACGCAGGGCGGGGGCGGTGGTGGCAGGCCGATGCAACACCGAGTGGCGGAGGTCGGCCACGGCATCGTCACTGCCGTCGGGTCTCGCGCCGTCGGCGAGCAGGAATCCGGGGAAGCGATAGCCGAATCGGTGCAGGGCGCGGGTACCGCTGTGCAACTGGCCTTCTCGGAGGGTGAAGCCGAACGCGTTGGCCAGGCGGTTGACGATGTTCCACACCAGGTTGACACGCAATGCCTCCACCAGCGCCTGTTCGGGCAGGTCGGCGACTCCGGCGGGGTCGGCACGGTCCGGCGTGCGGCTGATCGTGTCGAGGAACTCGCGGACGGCGCTCAGTGGGGGCCGTGCCGACGCGGGACGATCCGGGTCGATCTCACCGTGGCCGGCGATGCGGGTGAGTTCGGCGTGCGTGTCGATGCAGAACGGACAGCGGTGCAACTGCGCGGTGCACATCGCGAGGTACTCCCGTTCCGCGGCGGTCCAGTACGACGGCCCGCGCATCGCGTCGGCGGTGAGCTCCAACAGCGGACGGGTGAGGAAGCCCGGCCGGTACAGCAGGAGCTTCACGATGTCGGGGCTGTCCACGCGCGACATGGTGGACGTGAGCGTGAGGAACAGTTTGGTGCGTCGGCTGTGGCCGTGGTCGAGAATGGACAGTCTCATGGGGACTCCGTGAGGTCGAGTTCGAGCAGACGTCGGGCGAGGAATCGCCGGTCTGCGGGATTGCCGGCGAGTTCGTGTGCTCGCCGGTAGGCGATTGCCGCCTCCGTGGTGCGGCCGAGACGGCGCAAGAGATCGGCTCGTGCCGCATGAAGCAGGTGGTAGCGGTCGATTCCGTTGATTTCGTCGATCAGCGCGAGCCCCTCCTCCGGGCCGGTCGCCATTGCCGTGGCCACGGCGTGGTTCAACGCCACCACCGGTGACGGATCGACCGCGAGCAATTGGGTGTACAGGGCGGCGATGCCTGGCCAGTCCGTGTGATCGGTCGAAGCAGCCTGGGCGTGCAACGCGGCGATCGCGGCCTGCAATTGGTACGGACCCGGTCTGCCGAGGCGTAGCGCCCGGTCCAGTACGCCGATCGCTTCGGTGATCTCGGCGCGATCCCATCGTGAGCGGTCCTGATCCGACAGCAGCACCACGTCGCCGGCGGGATCGTAGCGGGCGGCGCGGTGCGAGTGTTGCAGCAGCAGCAACGCGACCAGTCCGAGCGCTTCGGGTTCGTCGGGCATGAGGGTGGCGACGAGCTCGGCGAGCCTGATCGCCTCCTCGCACAGCGTGCTCTGCTCGAGCCGACCGGGGGCGTAGCCCTGGGTGAAAATCAGGTACACCACCGCGAGAACGCCGGAAACCCGCTCGGGCAGTTGGTGATCGGCGGGCACATCCAGACTGATGCCGGCGTCGCGAATCTTGCGTTTCGCCCGCACCAAGCGCTGCGCCAGCGTCGACTCGCCGATCAGAAACATGCGGGCGATCTGCCCGGCGGTCAGCCCGGCCACGGCCTGCAGGGTCAGGGCGACCCGCGCGTCCTCGGCCAGGGCGGGATGACAGCACGCAAAGATCAGGCTCAACCGCTCATCACCCATGCGCAGCAGGCTGTCCTCACCGACGTCCGTCATCACCGTCACCACCCGGGACTGTTCACCCACCTGGGCGAGCTTCTCCCGGCCGAGCCGCGCCCGCCGCAGCCGGTCGACCGCGCTGTTGCGGGCCGCCGTGAGCAGCCAGGCCACTGGGTCGTTCGGTACGGTGTCGCCCCACTTGCGCAACGCGAGTGCACAAGCATCCTGCAGCGCATCCTCGGCGAGTTCGAAGTCGCCGAGCACGTGGATCAGAGCTGCGAGCATCCGGGCCCTGTGTTCCAGGTAGACCTGCTGCAGCCCCGGTTCGGCGTTCATTCGCCGACGACCGTCACATTCGCCGGACGGTGATCCAGGCCCGGCACATCGACGATGGGCCGCACCTCGATCGACCCCTGCTCGGCCAACGGGCACAAGGCGGCCAGCTCCAGGGCTTCGTCCAGATTGCGACAGTCGAGGACATAGGCGCCGCCGAGGTGTTCGTGGGTCTCGGCGAACGGGCCGTCGGTGATCAGCGTCCGACCGTCCCGAACGCTGACCGTGGTGGCGGTGTGTTCCGGCTGCAGGGGGTGCCCGGAGACGAAGACTCCGCGGCGGCGGCACTCGTCGGCGAATGCGTTCACCCGGGCAAGCGCATCGGCGAAACCCGGATCGCCCGGTTCGGGCCGCTCACAGTTGTAGATCAACAGCATGTACTGCACAGGTCCTCCTCTCACCCGTGAAAACTCGGCTGTAGAGAATGACGAACGAGCCAACCCTATCTCGACTTTTCGGCCCACTCGGTTTCGATGTCGATGCCCTCGACCGAACCGGCTCGACGTCCGGGCGCGTTCATATCACCGGTCCGGAGGAGAGTCGGGCTGCGTCGACGTCGCGGTCAGGCCCGCGAGGAGGATGTCGACGCCACGTTCGAGTTCGGCGGCGCCGTCGTAGGACGCCAGCACCGGCGCCAGGCCCCGGATCAGAGGGAACTCGGCGATCGGCAGGCGGTGAAGGCCGAGGCGCAGAAGGTCGTCGGACTCGTCGGGACGCTCGACGAGTTCCTGCAGTTCGTTGAGGACGTGGCCGTAGAGGAAGCCGAACAATGCCCGATAGACGTGCAAGGCATCGGCGTCGGTGAAGCCCGCTTTGGTGAGCAGGGTCAGGATGTCCTCGAGTGGACGCAGGGTGCCGAGCGGCCTGAGCCCGAGCGGCGTCGACAGCGGCCTGGTGACCAATAGCGGGACCACCTGAGGATGAGCGAGGGCCAACCGGCGAAAGCCCCGCGCGACCTCCCGCAGCTGCGTCGCCCAGTCGCCGTCGTCGGTGTCGACCTCGAGTTCTTCGAGGACACGCTCGGCAACCCCGTCGAGCAGCGCGGCCTTGTTCGGGGCGTGGCGGTACAGGGTCATCGGGTCGCGGCCGAGTGCTTTGCCGAGGCGGCGCATGGACAGGCCGTCGATGCCGTCACCGTCGATGATCCCGAGCGCGCACTCGAGTATCCGCTCACGGGTGATCGGGCCATCGTCGGAGTGGATCGAACGACGCTCGGGCATCTTCGCCACCTTCCCTCGCGTTCAACTGTAGGCCTAAACCGTAGATCTACAGTGTTGACTTGCGACGGAATCCGGCGTTGACTTGATTATGCACCGCGGGCCACAGGAGGCCGTCATGATCGTCCGAGATCGTCGGAGGCGCAAGCGTGTTGAACTCCAGCGGCGACGCATTCCCGCTCACGTACGACGCCTGATCCGCACCCGCCGCGTAACCGAGAAACGAGAAGCATCGCCATGAGTATCGGGAAAAAGCTTCGGCACAAAGCTGAAACCGCTGAAGGCGCCGCCAAGAAGACCGTCGGGAAGGCGCTCGGAAACGAGCGCATGGAGGCAGAGGGACGTGCGCAGGAAGCCAAGGGCAAAGCCAAGCAAGCCGGCGACCAGATCAAGCAGGCAGGCCGGAAGATCAAAAGAATCTTCACACGCTGACCCTCCACACCAGTCCGAATCTCGACCCCCGTCCCGAAATCAGGCCTCATCATGATCATTCTCGGCATCATCCTCGCCATAGTCGGCTTGGTCCTCAGCGTCCCAGCGCTCCTGTACATCGGGATAGCGCTCATCATCATCGGAGTGGTGCTCGAGGTCATGGGGATGGCCGGGCACGCGGTCGCGGGCCGACGCCACTACTACTGACGCACAGCCGGTCCAGGGTGGGTCCGGAATCTGGAGTAGACCATGGCGATATCCGACATCAAGGAATACGCGCACCTCACAGCGGAGGACGTCGAGGCGCTCAGCACCGAACTCGACGCGATCAGGCGGGACATCACCGATTCACTCGGTGAGCGCGATGCCACCTACATCCACCGCACGATCGCCTTCCAGCGCGGGTTGGACGCCGCTGCGCGGCTGGTGATCCACGCAAGCCGGACGCGCGTCGGATGGGCACTCGGGACCACGGCTCTCGCCGTGGCCAAGAGTGTGGAGAACATGGAGATCGGGCACAACGTGTCCCACGGCCAGTGGGACTGGATGAACGACCCGGAAATCCACTCCAGCACCTGGGAGTGGGACATGGCGGGTCTGTCGTCCCAGTGGCAGTACTCCCACAACTATCGCCACCATGTGTTCAGCAACGTGATCGGGATGGACGACGACCTCGGGTTCGGCGTCATCCGCATCACCCGCGACCAGCCGTGGAAACCGGACAACCTGCTGCAACCGCTGCGGAACCTGTTGCTGGCGACCACGTTCGAATGGGGCATCGCCCTGCACGGGTTGTATTCCGAACAGGAGCGCGCCGGCACCGCCGCCGAGAAGTCCGGCCACACCCGAGCGCTGATCGGCAAGATCGTCCGGCAGACCGGCAAGGATTACGTCCTCTTTCCCGCCTTCAGCGGGCGGCGGTGGCGCCGGACGCTGAAGGCGAACCTCACCGCCAACCTACTGCGGAACCTGTGGGCCTACGTCGTGATCTTCTGCGGACATTTCCCGGACGGCGCAGAGAAGTTCACCCCCGCCGAACTGGAAAACGAGATCCGGGCGGAATGGTATCTACGCCAGATGCTCGGCACCGCCAACTTCCGAGCCGGCCCGGTGCTCGCATTCCTCAGCGGCAACCTCTGCTACCAGATCGAGCACCACCTGTTCCCGGACCTCCCCAGCAACCGCTACCCGGAAATCGCGACGCGGGTCCGCGTACTGTGCGAGAAGTACGATCTGCCCTACACCACCGGTTCGCTTGCCAGGCAATACCTTTTGACCCTGCGCACCATCCACAAGTTGGCACTCCCGGACCGGTTTCTGTCCGCGACCGCCGACGATGCTCCCGAGACCGCGTCCGAACTGAAATTCCGCACCGCATCCATCACGCCCGCCGACGGAGCCACCGGGCGCCGCACAGGACTCCGCACCGCGCTGCGCGCGCACCGCCGATGAGCCGATACGGACGAGCGGTGACGCCGCGGGCATTTCGCCGTCATGAACGGTATCGACCGAGTCGGGGTGGTCGAAGATACCGGCGGTCCTTCTCCGTCGTGCCACCCCAGACGCCGAACTGCTCACCGGTGATCAATGCGTGATTTCGGCACTCGGTCAGCACCGGGCAGGGCTCGCAGACATGCTTTGCGGCTCGTTCTCGCCGAATGCGTGCGCCCTGCCCTTCCCCCTCACACGGAAAGAAGAGCTCTGTGTCCGTGGACCGGCAACGCCCGTGCATCCGCCAGTCCCAGTTCGACGTGGAGGGCGCGACCGGCCGGAGTTCGAACCTGTGCTGAGACATCCTGGTCGCCTCTTTCGTGAGAAACGGTGTTCGCTCGACGCGAGGTGTTGGCGACCGCTGGGGTACTTGCATCCCTTCGGTATGTGAAGGGACGGTAAATACGGCCATTAGGTCGGTCGACGCCTGCAGTCGTGTTTCTAGCCCCTGAACAGCGGAGATGGTGCCGATCCGGACTAGATGGTGGCACCGATCGCGGGTGGATGTCAATGCAGGTCTTGACGGGAGCATACATATCCGAGAATATGGCCGTACAAATGTTGTGCGAGTGCGAGGTGGAGTGATGGGCAAGCTGAACGAGGAAGAGGCGTACCTGGTCGAGACGGTGCGCGCCTTCATCGACCGCGACGTGAAGCCGACGGTGCAGGCGGTGGAGCACGCCAACGAGTACCCCGAGAAGTGGATCGAGCAGATGAAGCAGATCGGGATCTACGGTCTGGCGGTTCCGGAGGAGTACGGCGGATCGCCGGTGTCGATGCCCTGTTACGCGCAGGTGACCCAGGAACTGGCCCGCGGGTGGATGAGTCTGGCCGGGGCGATGGGCGGGCACACCGTCGTGGCGAAGCTGCTGTCGCTGTACGGCACCGAGGAGCAGAAGCGGCAGTACCTGCCGAAGATGGCGACCGGTGAGATCCGGGCCACGATGGCGCTGACCGAGCCCGGCGGCGGGTCGGATCTGCAGGCGATGTCCACCAACGCCAAGTCCGACGGCGACGATCTGGTGATCACCGGGTCGAAGATGTGGATCTCCAACGCCCGCCGGTCCGGGCTGATCGCGCTGCTGTGCAAGACCGACCCGAAGGCGTCCCCCAAGCACAAGGGGATCTCGATCGTCCTGGTCGAGCACGGTCCCGGTCTGACGGTGTCGCGGGATCTGCCCAAGCTCGGCTACAAGGGTGTCGAGACCTGTGAGCTGTCGTTCGACAACTACCGGATCTCGTCGGACGCGATCCTCGGCGGGACCCCGGGCAAGGGGTTCGCGCAGATGATGAAGGGCCTCGAGACCGGCCGCATCCAGGTGGCCTGCCGGGCCCTGGGTGTGGCCACGGCGGCACTCGAGGACTCCCTCGCCTACGCACAGCAGCGGGAGAGCTTCGGCAAGCCGATCTGGAAGCACCAGTCGATCGGCAACTACCTCGCCGACATGGCGACCAAGCTGACCGCGGCCCGGCAGCTGACCTGGCATGCGGCCGAGCAGTACGACAGCGGTGATCGGTGCGACATGGAGGCCGGGATGGCGAAGCTGTATGCGTCGGAGGTGGCGATGGACATCGCCCTCAACGCGGTGCGCATCCACGGCGGTTACGGCTATTCCACCGAGTACGACGTCGAGCGGTACTTCCGGGACGCCCCGCTGATGATCGTCGGTGAGGGCACCAACGAGATCCAGCGCAACGTCATCGTCTCGCAACTCGTGTCGCGCGGAGGGCTCTGATTCGCGTGCGACTAGCTGTCCGGCTTCCAGTGAGCGGACGGCCACTCACCGCGCTCGACGGCGTCGCGCATCTGGCGGACGAGCAGATCGGCCACCGCGTGGACGGCAGGCGGGATCCGGGGGGCGCTCGGTAACGCGAGCACGACGGTGCGCTCGACCGCCGGGGAATGGAGCGGCGCCGCACTGAGCAGACCGCCGGCGACATCACCGGCAACGGCGATGCCCGGCAGGATCGTCCAGCCGTGACCGGCTCGCACGAGCCTCTTCTGGATGCTCACCTCGTTGGTCTCGACGACGATGTTCAGACCGATGTCGAGTCTCGCGCACGCCTCCGCAACCAATGTGCGAATTCCGTGGGGCGCGCTGGGCATCACGACCGGGTGGGTCGCGACTTCCTCGAGGGTGACCGGTCGTCCGGTGTCGAGCCCGCCGTCGGGCGGGGCAACCGCCCACAGGTTTTCGGCGAGCAATGCGCGCACGTTGAGCGACGACGTGGATTTCAGGTTGTAGAGCAGGCCGAGGTCGATGTCACCGGCATCGAGCCACTGCCGCACGTGTCCGGCGTACCCGGACACTATTCGCAACCGGACGGCCGGATGCTCCTGAAACACGGCCGCGACGAGTCGTTCGGCGAGCAGTTCGGAGGTCGAGGAAAGAAGTCCGACCGTCACGATCCCTTGCAGCACCCCCGGATTCGGGCGGATCTCGGCCCGCGCCCGCTCGAGTTCGGACAGCACCCGCCGGGCGCGCTCGAGCATGAGCCGGCCGGAGTCCGTCAATTCCATTCCCGCACGGCTGCGTTCGAACAGGGGAACACCCAGTTCCTGTTCGAGCGTGTGAATTTGACGTGTCACCGCCGGCTGAACCAAGTGGAGTAGTTCGGCTGCGCGGGTCACGCTCCCGGCGTCCGCCACCGCAACGAGTGCGGTCAACTGCTTGACGTCCACCGGACGACCACCTTCCCGAGCTACCCGCCGTCCCGCACCATCCGCAGGCGATATGCAAGAGCGACATCGATCACAACGAAGAATAGCGATGGTCAAGCAGACGAGGAAGCCGGCTGCGATGAACCAGGAGGACATGTCAGCGGCGAAGGTTGGCGTCATGCCCGGATCCGGCAACTAGCGCGCCTCGACCCCACTCGCGAACGCGCTCTTACTGTTCGACGAGGAAGCCGATCGCCGCGGCGCCCGCGACAGCGCCTTCCTCCTCGAAGTACGCGTGCCGTGCGCCCGGGAGCAAGTGCACGCGGGAGTTCGGGATCCGTTCGGCGAGCAGTGGTGCGTTGTCGGCCGGGGACAGAAGGTCGTCGCTCCCGTGCAGGACGAGGGTCGGCGCACTGATCGACGGCAGCGCATCCCACGCGTCATGACCGTTGCTTGCCCGCAGGTGGGCGAGCCTGGCGTGCGCGGGCATGTCCGGGTCCCCGAGAGTGTTGTAGGGACCGGGATTTCGACCGAGCCACTCCGGCGTGTACATCAACTCCAGCAGGGCGCGGCGCGACCGGTCGGGATCGGATTGCGCCAGGCTCGCTCGGACTTCCCTGCTGCGCTCCACCGCGTGCGTTCCACCGGGCGAGGTGCAACCGAGGATCAGGGCGTCGACACGCTCCGGGTGACGCGCGGCGACCCACTGCGCCACCCGGCCTCCCATCGACGTGCCGTAGACGTGCGCCCTCCCGATTCCGAGGGAGTCCAGCACGCAGATCACGTCGTCGGCGAACAGTATTGTGCTGTAGTCGGTCTCGGGCTTGCCGCTTGCTCCGGTGCCGCGGTAGTCCACCGTGATGGTGCGGAAGTGCGTGTCGAAGTCCGCGCGAACACGATCCCACCAATGGTGATTGTTGGCCTGACCCGCGAGCAGCAGCAGCGGCGGTCCTTCGCCGCTGACCTGGTACGCGATTCGAGTTCCATCGGACGCCACTGCGTGGGGCACTGCCCAGCCTCAGATCGAGTCGGCAGTACGCAGTTCGGAGATCGCCGCGCCGCTGTAACCGAGTTCCCCCAGAATGGCATCGGTGTGCGCACCCAGAGCCGGAACCGGATCGAATCGAGGTTCCACACCACTGAGGTTCGCCGGCGGCAGCAGCGCTCGCACCGGGCCGCCCGGGGTCTCCACCTCACGCCAGCGGTCACGGCCGGCCAGGGATGGGTGGGACAAAAAATCCGATACGGAGCCCAGCCTGCCGTTGGCGATCGACACCTTGTCGAGCAGGGCGAGGGCGTCGTCGGTGTTGAGCAGACGCGTCCGCGCGGAGATCCGAGCGTTGCATTCCTCACGGTGCGCCACCCGCGCGGAGTTGCGGCAGAAACGTGGGTCGGTGGCGATCGACTCGTCGCCGAGCACCTCCGAACAGAAGGCGGACCATTCGCGGTCGTTCTGGATCGACAGCAGGACCGTGCCGTCGGCGGTGGGAAACGGGCCGTACGGGGCGATCGTCGCGTGTTCGGCCCCGACCCGGCTGGGCTGCGTGCCACCGTATTCGGTGTAGTAGGCGGGCGATCCCATCCATTCACCGAGCGCCTCGAACAGAGCGACCTCCACCGCGCGGGCGGTGCCGGTGGTTGCACGCGTGTACAGCGCGGACAGGATCCCGCTGTAGGCGTACATGCCGGCCGCTATGTCGGCGATCGACACACCGACCTTGGACGGGCACTCGTCGGGGCCGGTCAGCGACATCAGACCGGATTCGCCCTGGACGAGCATGTCGTAGGCCTTGCGATCGGACCAGGGACCGGTGTTGCCGTAGCCGGACACGTCGCACGGAATCAGCGCGGGATACCGCTGCTGGAGCGACTGGGCGTCGAGGTTCATTCGGGCTGCGGCGCCGGGCGCAAGGTTCTGCACGAAGACATCCGCTGTGGACAAAAGCTTTTCGAGGATGTCGCGGCCCTCGTCGGACTTCAGGTCCAGCGTCAGCGACTCCTTGGAGCGGTTGAGCCAGACGAAGTAGCTCGATTCGCCGTGCACGGTCTCGTCGTAACGCCGCGCGAAGTCGCCGGCGTCGGGACGTTCCAGTTTGATGACGCGGGCACCGAGGTCGGCCAGTTGCCGGGTCGCGAAGGGTGCAGCAACTGCTTGTTCGATGCTTACGACGGTGATCCCCGCGAGCGGTAGGGCGGTCTGCGATGCCATGGAGCCAGCCTTCCTCGAAATGTACGGCCATTTTGCCTCTATGTACGCGCCATAGTCAATCGGGTGGGGGCCAGGTTTTACACGTACTTGAGGTTGCCGGCGGTACCCGTCCGCCTTCTAACCGTGGTGACGGCGGTACGCCTCGACAGCCCCCGGATGGCGAGGGACGCCAGCTGTCTGGATCAGTGATCGGGCGTCGAGGAACTGCGCGCCGACGGTGTCGGCGGGAATCAGGTCCTGGGCTCGATCGATGAGAAGGTCGACGAGGGCACCGGCCACGGCGTCGGGCAGCTGCGGCGAGGCGACGAGCAGGCTGGGAACCCCCACCGTCGCGGTCTCGGCAGTGTCACCGTATGTCCGGGCAGGGACCGAAACCGGTTCGTACATGGGCCCGTAGATCCTGCGCATCTCGACGTACTCGGCGGACAGGTCGAGTAGCCGGATTCCGCCGTCCGGACCGTGCCCGGGCCGCGGCATCGCCGCCGGGGTGGGCACGCCACCGGCCCACAGTGCGGCGGCGACCGTACCGTCGCGCAGGGAGTCGAGGACGGTGGTGAGTGAGACCGGGCGCACCGTCACGTCGTCGAGGGTCAGACCGCTCGCCTCGAGGACCCGCCTTCCGGTCTGCGCGGTGCCGGAACCCGGGGCGCCGAGGCTGATCGTCTGGCCCCGAAGATCTTTCATCGTGTGAAAGGGTGAGCGCGCCGGCACCGCGCACTGGAGATAGTTCTCGTACACCCGGCCGATGGCCACGATCGGGGTGGCCGACTCGACAGCGGAGTCGGCCAGGGTCAGCCCGAGGAGTACCTCACCCGACGCCAGCAGCGACAGGTTCTCCAGGGAACCGGTGGTGTAGCGCACCGTCAACCGGAGATCCCCACCCGAGGGGAGCGGGACGTCCGCAAGCAACTCGGCGAACTCGGACTGGAATCCGTCGCGCTCACCCGACGCGATGTCGTACGTCCCCGTGGGCTGGGCACGAGCGCATCCCGACAGTGCGACCGCTGCGGCCACACCACCGATGAACTGTCGCCGGCTAATCATCGTCCAGCTTCTCCACGTGCGGTTCGAGCCACAAGCGTACGCGCAGTCCGCCGGCGGGGGCCTCGTCGATGACGAGACGGCCGCCGTAGGCTGCGGCGACCACCTCGACAATGGAGAGGCCGAGACCCGTTCCGACCTGGTTGTTGGCCCGGAAGAAGCGCTCGGTGAGCTTGCCGCGCAACTCTTCCGGGACACCTGGACCGTCGTCGGCCACCCACACGCACACCCGGGAGCGGTCCGGTGACGGCTCCACGACGACGCCGATTTCGATGGTGGGGTGCGGGCCTGCGTATCGGGAGGCGTTGTCGATCAGTACATCGAGCACCTGGGACAGATCGTTCTCGGCGATCGCGACCGGAACATGGTCGACGTCGGGGTCGGCGATGGTGGCCAGGCGCGCACCACGTTCGCGGGCCGTCACCGACCAGAAGTCGACCCGGTCGGCCACCACCGACAGTGCGTCGCAGACCGCCTCGGACCGATCGGCCCCGAAGCGCGGCGTCTCGGCCGAGGCGAGCGAGAGAAGACTGTCGAGAATGGTCTGCAAGCGT
The DNA here is from genome assembly GCF_030058635.1 of Rhodococcus sp. IEGM 1305. Lineage (NCBI taxonomy): Bacteria > Bacillati > Actinomycetota > Actinomycetes > Mycobacteriales > Nocardiaceae > Rhodococcus > Rhodococcus sp. IEGM 1305. The sequence goes on along the minus strand of NZ_JASHKX010000001.1, from coordinate 81,312 downwards.
TTGGCCTCCTCGGTCACGCTGTGATAGTCCTCGCGCGCGCTGTCCGGTATCCCGTCGTCGAGGAGGTCGAGGCGGAACTGCAACGCCGCGAGCGGGTTCCGCAGTTGATGGGCGGTATCGGCGATCAGGCGCTGTTGCGCGTCCGCTGCCCGCAGCACCGCCGAAGACATCACGTCGAACGAATGCGCGAGCCGGCGCACCTCGGGCGGCCCGCCTGCGGCCGTGGCCGGCAGCACGGATCGCGGTGGCACGGAACTCGGCGGTGTCCTCGCGTCGGGCATCCGGCGGATGAGTTGCACGATTCCCTTGGACAAGTTCGCGAGCGGTCCGAGCACCCACCGGCTCAAGGCGATCGCGAGGACACCGAAAGCGACCAGTGCCAGCACGGCACCGGCCGCGATCACGGCCCATTGCCGGAGGATGTCGGAGCGGGCCTCGGCGGTCGAGGCACGCAGCACGATGGTGCCGTTCACCTGAGCGCCCGACCCGACCGGCTTGACGAACAGGGCCTCGTCGTCGCTCCACGGGAACAGCCGGTCGACGGTGGACACGCGCTCGTTGCGCAGTCCGCTGCGGATCGCGGCGTCGATTCCGGGTTCGTTGCCGTCGATGCCCACGTCGAGGGTCGGGACACCACGCGTGGAGACCACCAGAACGCCCTCCCCGTACACGTCGTCGTACGCCTCGACCTCGCCGGCGATCCTGGCCGGGTCGCCGGTCCTGACGTACTCCTCGGCGAGGACGGCGAACCGTTGGATGTCTCCCTCGCGGCCGAGTGTGAACTCCTGCGTCCGCGAGTCCGCGGTCGCGAGCGCGAGGGGAATCGCGAAACTCGCGACCGCGCAGGATCCGAGTATCGCGAGAATCAGCAGTAACCGTCGGCGCATGTCGTTTCGACCCCGAGGTCAGCACACCCACCGGTAGCCGAAACCACGGATGGTACTGATCAGCCCGGGCCGGTCCAGCTTGGCGCGCAGAGTGCCGATGTGGACGTCGAGAGAACGCGAGACCGCCACGAACGCATCACCCCACACCCGGTCCATCAGTTGCTGACGGCTGACCGCAGCCCCCGGGTTCTCGAGCAAGATCTCGAGGAGGGCGAATTCCTTCGACGTCAGGTCGACCTCTGTTCCCGCCACGGTGACGGTGCGGGAATCGAGGTCGACGCGGACGTCGCCGGTGACCACTTCACGGGGTGCGCCGCCTTCGACGGCCATGCTTCGCCGGCGCACCACTTCGATGCGAGCGAACAGCTCGGACATGCGCGCCGGCTTGACCAGGTAGTCGTCGGCGCCGCCGCGCAGGCCGCGCACCACCGAACGTTCGTCGTCGCGGGCGGTCAGGATGATGACGGGGACGGCGCTGACCTGGCGGAGCTGACGCAACACCTCGAGCCCGTCGCGGTCCGGCAACCCGAGATCGAGCAGGACGAAGTCCACCTCGCCGTGGTGCAGCAGCAGTTCGGACCCGAACTTCATCCGCACGGGCTGGTGCGCCTGCCGGGTCAGACCCGCAACGAGTGCGTTGCCGACGCCGTCGTCGTCCTCGACCACCGCGATGCGCATAACCGGCATTGTCCCCCGGCCGCGGTGCGCCCGGGGAACAATGCCGGAGGACGAGGGATCAGACACGCTCGAGTCGGCGGTCGTCGCGGTCTTCCTCACGTCCGTCGCGGGCGGGATTCTCCGTCTCCGGATCGAGGGTGGTGCCGCCCTTGCCCTTGGCCATGAACAGCGCGGCGACCAGGGTCAGTGCCGAGCAGCCGACGACGTAGTAGAAGAAGGCCGATTCATGTCCGGCCTGCTTGAGCGCGAGCGCGAGAGGCTCGGCCGTGCCGCTGAACAGGGCGGCGGTGATCGCGTGCGGCAACCCGACGCCGAGCGCGCGGACCTTCGTCGGGAACAGCTCCGCCTTGACGATCGCGCTCAGCGCGCTGTAGGCGGTCACGATGACCAGTCCGGTCATCATCAGGCCGAACGCCACGAACGCGTTGGTGGTGTTGCCGAGAACGGTCAGAATCGGGACGGTCAGCACGGTCGAGCCGACACCGAAGAACAGCATGACCTTGCGGCGACCGATGCGGTCGGAGATCAGTCCGGCCACGGGCTGCAGCAGCATGTAGATGAACAGTGCGGCGAAGTTGATCCACGCCACCGTTTCCGGGGCGATCCCCGAGGTGTTGATCATGTACTTCTGCAGGTACGTGGTGTACGTGTAGAACGCGACGGTGCCGCCGATCGCGAGGCCGAAGACCATCGCGAGCTGCTTCGGGTACTGCAGCAGCAGTCGGAGGGTGCCGCGCTTGGCCGACGGCTGCGTGCCGGACGCCTTCTCGGCAGCGATCTGGGCCGCCTCCTCCTTGTACTGGTCCGACTCGTCCATCCCGCGACGGAAGAGCATCACGGTCACGGCGGCGATCGCACCGATCACGAACGGAATACGCCAACCCCAGGCCTGCATCTGGTCGATGGTCAGCAGCTGCAGCAGAATGATCTGGACACCGAGCGCAGCGAGCTGACCCAAAATGATCGACACGTACTGGAAGCTCGAGTAGAAGCCGCGGCGGCCGGGCGTCGCGACCTCGGACAGATACGTGGCGCTGGAGGCGAATTCGCCTCCGACGGAGAGCCCCTGGATCAGTCGCGCCATCACCAGCAGCGCCGGGGCGAGCATGCCGATCGCCTCGAAACTCGGTGTCGCAGCGATGATCAGCGATCCTGCGGCCATCATCAGCACCGACAACGTCAGCGCGTTCTTGCGCCCGTACCGGTCCGCGTATCGGCCCAGGATGTACCCACCGATCGGGCGCATCAGGAATCCGACGGCGAAAACCAGTGCGGTGGAGAGAAGCTGGGCAGTCGTGCTGCTCTGCGGGAAGAAGGACGCCGCGAAGAACACACTGAACGCTGCATAGACGAACCAGTCGTACCACTCCACGAGGTTGCCGATGCAGCCGCGAACCACGTTCGCAACAACCCGCCTCTCGCCGGTCGACGACGCGGGGTTCGAAGTCGTGTGTCGCATGATGTTCCTTCCTCGACTGCTGTGATGGTGCATAGCCACTGACACCAATGTGGTCGCCGCCACAGCGAGAGGGAAGGGATGGTCCGCTTTCCTTACATTCGCTTTAGACGGCACTGCCGCAGGTAGCTCGGAGCGCGGGCGGCACAAAATCCGGATTTCGGCGGCCTCCACACCATGGGCAGACAGGTGTTCCAAATACGACAACGATGCGTTCTGCCGTCCATACATGAACATCTTGGGCGCGGGTATCGCCAGGAAGCGGTTCATCAGATCGCCCTGGTCGGAGAGTTCCACCATCGACTCGAAGATTCCACGCACGGCACCGGCCCGGACCTTGTGCCGCAGACTGGCGGAATACAGAGCGCTCGAGAAGTACCGCGAATTCCAGGCTCGGTCGATGAATTCGGCGAAGAAACCTTCTGGGTCATCGTTGGGGTGGTTGATGATCTGCCGAGACCGGCCAGTCGCGGGGCATGGCAGAACAGCCACAAACGTCCACAAGGCTCGGTATTCGACGCCCAGGGTGTTGCCGCGCCGGCCCTGCCTGCCCGGCAACTCGATCAACTACTCGATGCCGGCTGCGCGCCGTGACCGGTCGTCCCACTTGGGGTCGACGCCTGCCGTGTGCGGTCCGTGTCCCTTGCGATACACCATGAGGGTCCGTTCGAAGGTGATGACGATGGTGCCGTCCTGGTTGTACCCGATGGTGCGCACGGTGACGATGCCGATGTCCCTGTGGGACGAGGACTCTCGTTTGGTGAGGACCTCCGATTGGGAGTAGATGGTGTCGCCCTCGAATACCGGGTTCGGCAGGCGCACCCGGTCCCAGCCGAGGTTGGCGTGCACGTGCTGGGAGATGTCGGTGACGCTCTGCCCGGTGACGAGGGCAAGGGTGAAGGTGGAGTCGACGAGCGGCTTACCCCACGTCGTCTGACTCGAGTAGTGCGCGTCGAAGTGGATCGGCGCCGTGTTCTGGGTGAGGAGCGTCATCCACGAGTTGTCGACCGGCAGCACCGTGCGGCCGAGTGGGTGCCGGTACACGTCTCCGATCTCGAAGTCTTCGAAGTAGCGGCCGGGCCAGCCGGTGACCGGTGGCGCCGACTGCTCGACCTGGTTTTCGCTGCTGCTCAAGGTAGTTCTCCTTCGGTAGTTCGTCGCCGACGGCGCGACTCGGCCGACGGCGGAGGGAAGAGTGTGTGTCAGGACCCGACCGCTGCGTACTCGTCGAGCCACGTCAGGATGCTGTCGGTGTGTTCCCCCAGACCTGGTACGGGGCGCATCTCGTGTTCGGCGCCCATCACCGTCACCGGGGGAAGTAGTCCTTCGAGCCGTCCGACGGGGGAATCGAATTGCGCCCACCGGGAGCGTGCCGCGAGCTGCGGGTGCTCGGCGAACTCGTCCATGGTGCGCTGCCGGGCATACGCGATCTTCGCCGCTTCCAACCTGTCGACGAGGTCCGCGCCGGTGAGGCCTGCGGCGACGTCGTCGATGACGCCATCGAGCTCGGCGCGGTGTGCGACCCGGTCGGCGTTGGTGACGAACCGCGGATCGTCGATCAGCTCCGGCGCCTGCAGCACGACACGACAGAACACGTCCCATTCGCGTTCGTTCTGCAGACCCAGGTTGACGACCTCCCCGTCGGCCGCAGTGAACGGTCCGTACGGCGCGATGGTCGCGTGGCTCGCTCCCGTCCGCTTCGGCGCCGACCCGCCGTATCGGGCGTAGTAGTCGGCGTACCCCATCCACTCGCCGAGCGCCTCGAGCATCGAGATCTCGAGGTTGGCGCCTCGGCCGGTCCGCCCACGATCGAGCAAGGCGGTGAGGATCCCCGAGTAGGCATACGTGCCGGCGCAGATGTCCGCGATGGACAGTCCGACCTTCGAGGGCTCGTCCTCGGTTCCGGTGATCGACACCAGTCCGGCCTCGCATTGGATCAGCAGGTCGTAGGCCTTTCGTGCCTCATAGGGGCCGCCGCGGCCATATCCGGAGATATCGCACGTGATCAGGTGTGGGTGGGTTTCCCGCAAGCGGTCGGCCCCGATGCCGAGGCGCCCTGCCGCGCCGGGTGCCAGGTTCTGGACGAGGACGTCGGCGCGGTCGACGAGTTGGTGCAGGATCCGGTTGCCCTCCTCGGAGCGAACGTCGAGCTCGATGCTCTCCTTCCCTCGGTTAGTCCACACGAAATGACTCGCCATCCCCTGGACCGTTCGGTCGTATCCGCGTGCGAGATCTCCGACGCCGGGACGTTCGATCTTGATCACCCGCGCACCGAGGTCGGCGAGTTGCCGGGTCGCGAACGGTGCCGCGATCGCCTGTTCGAGCGAGACCACCACGACACCCTCCAAGGGCCGATGCACAGGGTGGGAAACAAAATCCGAACGCTCGGTACTCACGTCATTCTCCTTGCCGGGGCAGTCGTGTCAGTGCCCTTTCACTGTCGCGCTCCCGCGGGTGTTTGTGAAATGCCGATATCCGCCGACTCTCATACGCTTCACGTATAAGCTCAGGCAGTGAACTTGCAGGAGTTGCGGTGGTTCGTCGCCCTCACCGAATCGGAGAACATCACCGCTGTCGCCGCGGAGATGCACGTCACGCAACCGACGTTGTCGCGGGCCATAGCCCGGCTGGAGACGGGGTTCGGGGTGCGCTTGTTCGACCGGCGGCACAATCGGCTCCATCTCAACCGGTACGGCGAGATTCTCCGCGCACATGCGTTGCGCGCATTGAGCGAGGTGGATTCCGCACACAACCGGATCAGCACCCTTGCGGATCCGAACGAGGGCACCGTCTCCCTCTGCTTCCTGCACAGTCTCGGCGAGTGGCTCGTGCCGGAACTGATCAGCAGGTATCGCGCCGAACATCCCAAAGTGAGATTCGAACTACGCGGCGCCGCAGCCGATTCGGTTGTCGACGACATCCGGCTCGGGCGGTCCGATCTCGGCTTCGTAGCCCCCGAGCCCTCCGTCGACGACCTCGTGTGGACACCAGTGGCCACCGAACCGGTTCGCTTGCTCGTCCCGGTCCGTCACCGGTTGGCCCGCCGCAAGACGGTGAGTTTCGCCGAAGTCGCCGAAGACGATTTCGTGGCGCTCACGCCGGAGTACGGGCTGCGCCAGCTCACCGACCGTCTCGCCCGAGCTGCCGGCTTCGCCCCACGAATCACGTTCTCGGTCACCGAGGTCGGCACGATGCGCGCCATGATCGCGGCCGGTGTGGGCGTGGGAGTTGTGCCTGCTCCATCTGCGGCCGCCGACCCTCCCGACGGAACTGCACTGGTCGAACTCCGCGATCGCGATGCCTGGCGAACGATCGGCATGATCCAGGCCGATCGGCCCCTCACCTCCTCGGTCGCCGCAGGATTTCACAGGTTCGTCCTCGAGACGCTCGTCGAGAACACCACCGAACCCGCCGGGCCTCCTCGACGAGCGTGACGGTGCCAGCCATCCGGCTCTCAATCGACAGACGACCGCCCCGGCGCGGGGGTCAGCGCAGGACGAACGGGTTTCCGGTCGGTGCCCCGGTATTGATCCACACGCTCTTGGTTTCGAGGTACTCGTCGATTGCCTCGGCACCGTTTTCCCGGCCGATACCGGAGTTCTTCACCCCGCCGAACGGCAGCATGAAGCTGACCGCACGGTAGGTGTTGACCCAGACCGTCCCGGACTCGATCGCCTCCGCCATGCGGAACGCGCGAGGAAGATCGGTGGTCCAGACCCCGGCACCGAGACCGTACTTCGAGTCGTTGGCGATGGTGATCGCCTCGTCTTCGGTGTCGAACGGGATCACCGCCAGCACCGGGCCGAAGACTTCCTCCTGCGCCAACCGGGATTGATTGCTCACCCCGGTGAACACTGTCGGCTGTACGAACCACCCATCGGTTCCGGTGCCGGTGGCCACGCCGCCACCGAGCGCGAGTTGTGCGCCCTCGGCGGTGGCGATGTCGATGTACTCGAGGACCTTCTTGTGCTGGTCCCGAGTCGTGATCGGCCCCACCTGGGTGTCGGGGGACATCGGGTCACCGATCCGCGCGGTCGAGGCCAGCGCGACCAGCTTGGCGACGACCTCGTCGTGCACGGAACGCTGCACCAGAAGCCGGCTTCCGGCGATGCAGGTCTGACCGGTCGCGGCGAAAATTCCGGACACCGCGCCGTTGACCGCGGCGTCGAGATCGGCGTCGGCGAAGACGATGTTCGGTGATTTGCCGCCGAGTTCGAGCGAAACCCGTTTGAGGCCGCGCGCCGCCGCGGCGCCGATGTGCCGCCCGGTCGCGTCGGAGCCGGTGAATCCCACCTTGCGCACCAGGGGGTGCTCGACCAGCGGCCCGCCCACGTCCGGCCCGAATCCGCTGACCACGTTGACCACTCCCGCAGGCAGGCCCGCCTGCTCGAGGATACGAACGAATTCGAGTGTCGAGGCGGAGGTGTATTCGGAGGGCTTGACGACGACCGAGCAACCAGCGGCCAACGCGGGTGCCAGCTTCCAGGTGAGCAGCAGCAGCGGTGAGTTCCATGGGGTGATGATTCCGACGACCCCGATGGGCTCGCGCCGGGTGTAGGTGAAGTATCCCGGTTTGTCGACGGGAACGACGCGGCCTTCGGTCTTGTCGGCGAGACCGCCGTAGTACCGGTACCACTGCGCGAGATACCGGCACTGGCCCAACATTTCGTTGTAGAGCTTGCCGTTGTCGCGGACCTCGATGCGGGCGAGGAATTCGGCGTTCTCCTCGAGCGCGTCGGCGACGCGCTGGAGGACGAGACCGCGGGCGCTGGGACTCATGCTCGCCCACGGCCCCGTGGTCATGGCACGGTGCGCGGCCTGGGCGGCGTCCTCGACATCCGATGCTTGTCCGCGCGCGATCTGCGCCCACAGCCGGCCGGTGAAGGGATTGTCGGTCTCGAAGTAGGAATCGTCAGCGGACGGGCGCTGCTGGCCGTCGATATGGAGCAGGTATTTCTGCATGACAGTGTTCTCTTTCGCTTCGGTGTCGGCCATCAGAACGTGTCGAGGCCGAGTGCGGCACGGAACTTGTTCTTCACCGCCGTGCCGTCCCGGGGCGGAAGGGCGCGCGGCGGCTCGGTCTGCTCGATGAACACCTGAACGAAGGTCGTACCTTCCCGTGCGGTGACGATCCGTGCGACACGCTCGGCGTCGGCGATGTCGCGGACCCGTTCGGTGCGGGCAATGCCGAACGACGACGCGATGCCGGCCAAATCGGCGCCGAGGCTCGAGTGGCTGCGCTGCATGCCGGTTTCGCCGAAGTGCCCGTTGTCGACGACGACGATGGTGAGGTTCTTCGGGGCCTTGACCGCGACCGATCCGAGCGCGCCGATGCCCATGAGCTGCTCCCCGTCACCGGTGATGACGACCACGGACTCGTCCGGGCGAGCGAGCGCGAGGCCCAGGCCGGTGGGTACGGCGGCGCCCATGGCGCCCCACAGATAGAAGTTGCGGTCACGCTCCCCGGCGGCGAACACGTCATAGGAGGGGGAGCCGAGACCGGTGACGACCAGTGCCTCCGGCGCCCGGTCGAGCAGTGTCGCGACGAACTCGCGTCGGTCGAGGCGTTCGCCGGCGAGGGTTCCGATGGTCGAGTTCTGTGCGTTCACTTGCGCTCCCATTTCTTGCGTCCGATGAGCCGCTGGCCCAGGAGCACGGCGACGCGCTCACCAGCGAGGAAAGCCTGATCGAAGGCGGCGGAGACGACCTCGCCGACCTGATCGGGGTCGTCGACCCGGAAAACTGTGATGCCCATGAGTTCGAGGGCCTGCTGCGTGGTCGAACCCATGGGGATCTGCCACGGGTTGAACTCGGCGTACTCACCACGCATCGTCACCAGCGTCAGGAACGGGAACTTGCACATCTCCAGCAGGGAGAACATGTTGACACAGTTACCGACTCCGCTGCTCTGCATGAGCAGGACCGCGCGCTGCCCGCCGAGCCACGCGCCGCTGACAAGTCCGACGCCCTCTTCCTCGGTGGTCAGGACGACGTCTTCGATGCCGGGGTCGGCGATCGCTGCTTGGATTGCGTACGAGTGGCCGGCGTCCGGTACGTAGGCGATCTGCTTGACATCTCCTTCGCGCAGAACGTCGAAGACGGACTTCTGCCAGCCAGGTGCGCTGACGGTGGAATTCATGGGTGCTCCGATTCATGACGATGGACGCTCCCAAAGATCATGAAACAACATGATGGCGGGGTGGTAATAGAATTTCGTGATACTGCTATCAAAGGTTTTGTTTGCGGCGGGTAGAACCCGAACAGCCCTTGGTCATCTACGTTCACGACGGCACCGCTCAGCCCGGACGCGTTCCCGGCGTTCACACAGGGGTGGGCAACGCGCACCCTAGGGTGTCTGTCGAACCGCATGTCCGGACGGCAGTGTTGTTGTGGACAAGGAATACTCGACCACACACCACCAAGGACACCGCATGTTTCGCCACACTGCCATTCGCGCCGGCCTGATGTTCGCCGCGGTCGCGTTCTCTCTCACCGGCGCAGCCGGAATCGCGCACGCCATGCCCGCCTCGTCGGGGACTGATGTCGCGGTGGCCGCACAGTCGGACCGCGATGCCCGCGACCGGGATCGGCGCGACCGTTTCGACGACGACGAGCAGGCCATGCTCTGCGAGGGCCAGGCCATCGTCGACCGCCCCAGCTGCTCGTCTCTGCCGTACTGATTCGCATCGATCGAGCTGCCCTCCGCCGGCGCCGCTGCCGCGTTCAGTGCGGCAGCGGCGGTCGAACCGATGCGGCGGGCGCGTATCGTGTGCGGCACGGTAACCCCGCACCCGATGGCTTCGCCCATCGGTCCGCCTACTGCGCGGGGTCTGACGATGCTCGACGAACGACCACGGCGCACGCCTGACCATGCCTCACCCCAGACGTTCACGGTCTTCGTCGACGACGAGCCTGTCTCCGCAGACTCCGTCTGGCACCCGGGTGACACCGTGACCACTGCCCTCTCGTGGCTCGACGAGCAGCAGCTTCCCGCCGAGCTCCGATCACTGGCCGAGGAGGTCGAGAGTCGGCCGAACGGTGTCGGCCGAGGAGTCTTCTACGTCGACAGGTACCCGGGGTTTCTCCCCTCAGCCAGTACTGTCCGTCAGCGGAGTGGTCGCGACCATCGAGGTCGTCGCGAACCTCGAACTGCACACCGACCAGGGCTGGAAACTGTTGCCCGCCAACGTGCAGATGTGGGACGTACCCGACACGGGCACGTGGCGCATGCCGAATCGCCAGTACTCGGTGCCCGGCACGTCCGGTGACCTTCGGTTCGTCGAACAGCACGAGTTCATCGAGCGGTACGGCGTCACCACACCGACCTTCCGTCGCGATTCCCGATACTTCCGTGTGACTCTGTACCTGGTCGAGTGAGCGCTACGCCTACCGGAGGTCGAGCCGCACATCCCGGAACTCGAAGGTGCCGACAACCCAGTCGAACGCCGTGGGCCCGTCCTCCCTCAGCGCGCGCTCGAGATCGGCGCGCACCTTCTCCCGATTCGTCGGGTGGCACTGCGCGAGACGCTGCTCGAGCTGACGCGCAGTCTCTGCATACCCGAGGGTCTCGCGGGATCTGTCGCTGTTCTCCCATACGAAGAGGAAACGACCGTCATCAGGCGTGCCGTATCCGCCGGTGAGGCAGTCGGCGAACGCATCCAGGTTGCGGCCGAAGTACCCGCCTTCACCGTACCGCTTCTCCGACCACCGTGAAGACGTCGTCGAGCGTGTGGATGCGCGCGCCGTCGATCACGTACGTCACGGGTTGTCCGGTCATGGTTCGATCATTCCCCACCCGGCGGTCGATTTTGATATCTATTGGGCATGACAACGCCGATTCCTCCTGGCTGGCACCCCGATCCTCAGGGACAGCCCCACCTCCGCTGGTGGGACGGCAATCGGTGGACTTCCGCGACACAACCCTTCGCAAGCGCGGAGAATCCGGTACCCCGCGCACCGGCTTCCGGCACCGCAGACATTGTGCAGGCGCAGCGGCCACTGTCCGTATTCAACGCCAAGAAGCGCGCACAGGAGCTTCAGTCCGAAGTCGACAGATTGCAGCATCTCGTCGACCGTATGGGCCTTGCCGGGGTTGCCGCGCTCGACGCCGAAACCATGCGCCTGACGGCGGACGTCGCGCGACTTCGACAGGAGAAGGTCGAGGTGGATCAGCAGATCGCTACGGCGCGGGGCGCGCTCGTCGACGCACAAGTACAACAAGAGTTGCAATCGGTGGGGCTCTATCGCTATCACCACCCCGCTGAAACCTCTGTGCAGCTCAAGGACGAGCTTCTCCGCGTACAGTCTGCGATCAAACAGTCCGTCAAGGACAAGACGGCGATCACCGCGACCACAAACTTTACGTTCAATAACTCCGCAGCTCAGGGCCGCAAGTTTGTCTCCGACATGTCGCGAATCATGCTCCGCGCCTACAACGCCGAGGCTGAGAACTGCGTCAAGACGGTGAAGGCCGGCAACCTGCCCGTCGCCAGCCAGAGACTATTCAAAGCTGCTGATCAGATTTCGAAGCAGGGCCAGATGATCAGCTTGCGAGTCACCGATCACTACCATCGACTGCGGCTCACAGAACTCGAGCTGGCTGCCGACTTCCACATGAAAGTTCAGGAAGAGAAGGAAGCCGAGCGCGAACGCCGGGAGGAGTTGCGCGAGCAACGTAAAGCTGAGCAAGAGCTTCAGGCGGAACGCGCCAAGTTGGAGAAGGAGCTCGCGCATTACCGCAACGCCCTCACCGCACTCGAAGCGAGTGGTGACACCGCGGGAGCGCAACGTCTACGCGACAAGCTCGGTGACGTGCAGCATGCTCTCGATAACGTCGACTACCGAGCCGCCAACATCCGTGCAGGATTCGTCTATGTGATCTCCAATATGGGGGCATTCGGAATCAACACGGTCAAGATCGGCATGACACGCCGACTCGAACCAATGGACCGCGTCCGCGAACTCGGTGACGCATCCGTGCCGTTCCGCTTCGACGTACATGCGCTGTTCTTCGCCGACGACGCCGTGACCGTCGAGGCCAAGCTTCACCAGGCCTTCGCCGACCGCCGCGTGAACAAGGTCAATCCACGGCGCGAGTTCTTCTACGCGACCCCTGCAGAAGTACTCACAGTCCTGCAACGCGAGATCGGCGAAGTCATCTCCTTCACCGAAGAACCCGAAGCTGACGAATACCTCATCAGTATCGGAAAGAAAGACGTCCTGTTGTAGCGACAGCAGACGAGTCGAGTGCGTCGCACGAGTTCGTCCACGGGCATCGAGTGAACCGAGTCAGCCCCGGTGTTTCGCCGACAGGAAGTCGGACCAGCGGACCTCGGGATGCGTCGCGAGCAGTGCCCGGCGCTGCCGTTCCGTCATCCCACCCCAGATGCCGAATTCGACTCGATTGTCGAGTGCGTACGCACCGCATTCCATCAGCACCGGACAGTGCCTGCAGAGGGCGGCGGCTTTGCGTTGCGCGGCGCCTGTGACGAAGAGCTGATCTGGGTCTCCTTCTCGACACTGAGCCCACGTTATCCAGCCGAGGTCCTCTGCGGGGTGTGCGAGGTCGTGGCGCCTGTTCGGTTTGCTCATGTGGAGCCATCCCATCTCGAAGACCGAGCACAGTCAGGGCACTGGGAATGCGGGCACGGCCCGATGGATCGTGTGAAAGATTCGGTTGCGGACAGATTTTCGCAACGCCTCGGCTCCGGCGACGAGGTGCGATCGACAATTGCACCGCTGACAGATTAACTGCACTCCGTGCCGATCGCGCGTCGGAGATCGGCCCTGCCGTCGTGGGTGCAGACTGGATCCATGGTGTCGATGCAGCGCGAGCGGGAAGACAAGTACGAGGTGGGGCTCGAGTTCGTCCTGCCGGATCTCGAGGACGTGTTGCCTGCCGGTGGACGGATCGAGCAGGGCACGGTGAATCTGAACAGCGTCTACTACGACACGGATGACCGCGATCTGCTCCGTCAGAAGATCACGTTCCGCCGCCGGACCGGGGACGCCGATGTGGGATGGCAGTTGAAGGTCCCCGCAGACAAAGCCCGCACCGAGATTCGGATGCCTCCGGGTGAGAGTGACGCGGTTCCCGACGAGTTGGCGGCCATGATTGCGGGTGTCGCGCTGGGTAAACCTGTGCATCCGGTGGCGACGCTGAAAACCGTGCGACGCACGCAGCGACTCCTCGACCGGGACGACCGTCTGCTGGCGGAAGTGGCCGACGACAGCGTGCGCGGTGCCGTCGCCGGCGATCGCGCAGTCCTGAGCGAGTGGCGGGAGGTGGAGGTCGAACTCGGTGATGCCGGGGACGAGAAACTGCTCGGGAAGATCGGTAAACGCCTCACCCGCCGGGGAGCGCAGCCGTCGCGGTATCCGTCGAAGCTCAGCCGGGTGCTCAGCGCCGCGCACCTCGCGGGCGGCGACACGACCCGGACGACAGTGGAAGCGGTGCTCGTCGACTACCTGGATGCCCAGGTCCAGGCGATCGTGGCCGGCGACGTGTGGTTGCGTCGTGGACTGGACCCGGTCCATCCCACCCGCGTGGGAATCCGACGTTTCCGCAGCACGCTACGGGTATTCGGGCGCCTGTTCGATAAGACCGCGCGGGCAGAACTCGACGCGGAACTGTCGTGGTACGCCGGACTGCTGGGGGAAGTGCGGGATCGGCAGGTGCAACGCGCACGCTTCGCGGACGCCCTCGTGGCCCTGCCTTCCGAACTGGTGATGGGCCCGGTCGCCGCGCGCATCGAGAACGATCTGCTCGCCGAGCAACTCCGTCGTACGAAGGAAGTAATGGAAGCCCTCGACGGTGACCGCTACCGTGCGCTGTTGGCCACGCTGGCGCGGTGGCGCACCACGCCACCGCTGACCGCCGAGGCCGGCGACGATCCCCGCGTGATCGACAAGTGCGTGCGGAAGGCCGAACGCAAGGCGCTCACACGCGTCACCACCGCGACTGCCGGCGACGACGATGCGGCCCTGCACCGCGCGCGGAAGGCCGCCAAACGAGCCCGGTACGCCGCCGAACTCGCCGCACCGATTCTGGGAAAGAAGACGGCGAAGAAGAAAGCGGCACGGTTCAAGAAGATGCAGAAGATTCTCGGCGAGCACCAGGACAGCGTCGTCGCCGCGGAGACGCTCCGGAGTCTCGGTGCCCGCGCCGGCACGACACCGGGCGAGAACGGTTTCACGTTCGGCCTGTTGTACGGTTTGGAACTGCAGAAGGCGCGGCAGGCCCGGGAGGACGCCGCCCGGCTCGCGTCGACCTAGAAGTCGAGGTCAGCCGGTCGGAATCGGCGCGAGGTACCGCAGCGCCGGAGGCGGACCTGCACCGCAGTCGACGAACCACACGCCCCCTTTCGCGGTCGCGCCCGAGGGAGGGAGGCCCGGTATTCCGCGCGACTGCGCGAACTCGGCCAGCGCGTTGAGGATCTCCCCGTGGGTGCAGAAAACCGCCCGGTCGGCGTCGGGTCTGTGTAGCGCGGCGAACAGTTCGTCGGGGGGTGCGTCCGGTGCCAGCAGTGGTTCGTCGTGAATTGGCAGACCGCGCGCCTGCGCGAGCGGCAGCAGGGTCTGGCGACAACGGGTGGTGGGACTGGAGAGCAGTGTCTCGATCTCGATGCCGCTCAGCGCCGCGACGAGACCGTGGGCCTGCTCGTGCCCGAGCGGGCTCAGCGGACGCTCGACGTCGGGGCCGTGCCACTGTTTCTTCTCGCCCGCATGGGAATGCCGGACCAGGACGAACATTCTCACCTTCTCCCGGCGCAGGGATGGTCGTTGAAGACTCCCACGCGAGACGACAATTGGCCACCGCGACCTGAGAATCGAAATGCTCTGCGGGGTAGCGCACACACCCCGACCGTCAGGTACGGAGGGAAGTGCGGATCCCGTAGATCGCGGCCCCGACTCCGAGGACGATCACGCCCGAGATCACCGAGGCCAGGGGGAGGAACGCGGCGAGAACGACACATCCGACGGCGCCGACGACGGCCACCAGCCGCGACCACGGTTTCGCAGACAGGGTCCAGGCCGATGCGTTGGCGATCAGGTAGTAGACCAGGACCGCGAACGAGGAGAACCCGATGACGCCGCGCAGATCCGCTGTCGCGGCGAGGAGGGCCACCACCACACCGACGGCCAACTCGGCCCGATAGGGCACCGCGAACCGGGGGTGGACGGCGTCGAGCAGACGTGGCAGATGGCCGTCCCGTGCCATCGCGAACGTGGTCCGTGACACCCCGAGGATCAGGGCGAGCAGTGAGCCGAGCGCCGCGACCACCGCAGCCACCCGGACCACCGGCTCCAGGCCGCCGAACCCCACAGCGGCAACGGCCTGCGCGAGTGGATCCGTCGCGGCAGCGAGTGCGTCGGCGCCGAGAGCCTGCAGGACGGCGACCGCGACGCACAGGTACACGACGAGTGTGATCGCCAGAGCGATGGGGATCGCCCGGGAGATGGTCCGGGCCGGGTCCTTCACCTCCTCGCCGAGCGTGGCGATCCGGGCGTACCCGGCGAACGCGAAGAACAGCAGGCCGGCGGCCTGCAGGACTCCGGCCACGCCGTGACCCGAGGTGATCGCGAGGCCGTCGAAGCCGGTGTCGGAACCGGTCAGGCACACGACGACGACCACGGCGAGGACGGCGAGCACCACGAACACGATGACCCGGGTGACCAGCGCGGACTTCTGCACACCCAGGTAGTTCACCGCCGTGATAGCGACGACGGCGATCACCGCGACGAGATGCTCGCGGCCGGGCCAGGCGTAGGCGCCGACGGTCAGGGCCATCGCGGCACACGAGGCTGTCTTGCCGACCACGAATCCCCAGCCCGCCAGATACCCGAAGAACGGTCCCAGACGTTCACGGCCGTAGACATAGGTGCCACCGGATTGCGGGTACAGCGCGGCGAGCCGGGCCGAGGAGTGGGCATTGCAGTACGCGATCACCGCGGCCACCGCCAACCCGACGAGCAGGGCGCCTCCGGCAGCGGCTGCGGCAGGCCCCAGCGCGGCGAAGATCCCCGCCCCGATCATCGACCCGAGGCCGATCATCACCGAGTCGAATACTCCCAGCCGCCGGCGCAACTGTGGCGTCGCGGTCGGGTGCGCGTCGTTGCCTTCCGAAATCTCGTCACCGGCCATGCGTGGAAGTCTCCCCTTCGGACGTGCGGGTGTCGGGCACTCCAACGCTAGCGGTTGTCCGGAACTCGGACGTGAACCCCTCGGGATCAAGCAGTTTCGGTGCGACGACGCCGCTCGCGATCACGACCAGGGCTGCGTCGGCCGTGGCGAGTGGGTGCGGGCATCGCGCGTAATACACCGATAAGCACGCGAAGGGGTGATTTCCGCCAACCGCTCGGACCATAATTGTGTCATCGGGAAAACGGCTACACCGAAATCATGTGTAACCCGAGAATCATCGGCCGGTGAGACGCCGGGCGACAATCGAATCAAAGGTGACATCAGATGAACACGTTCGCGTTGCGCACGGCGATTACCTCGGCCGCGATCGCCGCCTGTTTTGCCCTCGGTTCGGGCGTCGCGGCGGCGGCACCGGCATTTCATGGAGACCCGAACACACCCGGCACGCAACTCCACGTCCACAACGATCCCAACACCCCCGCCGACAACAACAGTTATCAGTGCGGGGCGATCGGCGTCGGGGGCGCCGGGGTCGGATCGAACCCTCCCGGAGGCAGCGGGCAACTCAACGGCGTCTTCTTCGGCAGCGGCCCCGTCCAGGGTGGTTGCATCGGGAATGACGGGTCGGTGCACTTCCCGTCCGGACGTGCCGAGTAGTACGGCCTGATCCGCACCTGGGCCGTCCGCTACGTTGCGCCCTGATTCGACATCTGTCAATATCGACGCATGTCGAATCAGGATTTGTCGGACGGTGGCGCGTGTTGCTCGCCGCTCGCGCGTGAACCATTGACCGAGGACTGGGCCGGGGATCTGGCCCGGATGTTCAAGGCCCTCGGCGATCCGGTGCGCCTGCGCCTGCTGAGCCTGATCGCCAGCCACGCCGGCGGTGAAGCCTGCGTGTGCGACATCTCCGAGTCGTTCGACTTGTCGCAGCCGACGATCTCGCATCACCTGAAGGTGCTGCGCGCCGCCGGCCTGCTGGACTGCGAGCGTCGCGGCACCTGGGTGTACTACTGGGTGATCCCGTCGGCGCTGCAGCAGCTGTCCGCTGTGCTGCTGACCGAGAGCGGACCGGTCGTCCCGTCCGAGACCTGCACCTCCACGGAGGTTCCGGCATGAGCGAGGTCTCGACCACCGAACACCCGGCCGTCGTCGGCAAACTCTCCACCCTGGACCGGTTCCTGCCGGTGTGGATCGGCGTCGCCATGGTCGCCGGACTGCTCCTCGGCCGGATGATCCCCGGGCTCGGGGACGCCCTGAGCGCCGTCGAGATCGACGGCATCTCGTTGCCGATCGCCCTCGGCCTGCTGATCATGATGTACCCGGTGCTCGCCAAGGTCCGCTACGACCGACTCGACACCGTCACCGGCGACCGCAGACTGCTCATCGGATCGTTGGTACTGAACTGGGTGCTCGGTCCGGCGCTGATGTTCGCCCTCGCCTGGTTGCTCCTGCCGGATCTGCCCGAGTACCGCACCGGGCTGATCATCGTCGGCCTGGCCCGCTGCATCGCCATGGTCATCATCTGGAACGACCTCGCCTGCGGTGACCGCGAGGCCGCCGCCGTGCTGGTCGCGATCAACTCGGTGTTCCAGGTGATCATGTTCGCCGCGCTCGGCTGGTTCTACCTGTCCGTGCTACCTGGCTGGCTCGGCCTCGAGCAGACCACCATCGACACCTCCCCGTGGCAGATCGCGAAGTCGGTGCTCATCTTCCTGGGCATCCCGTTGGTTGCCGGCTACCTCACCCGCCGCTTCGGCGAAAAGGCCAAGGGCCGCACCTGGTACGAAACCAAGTTCATCCCGAAGATCGGGCCCTGGGCGCTGTACGGCCTGCTGTTCACGATCGTGATCCTCTTCGCCCTGCAGGGTGACCGGATCACCTCCCAGCCGTGGGACGTCGTCCGGATCGCGGTCCCGCTGCTGGCGTACTTCGCGATCATGTGGGGCGGCGGCTACGCGCTCGGCGCCGTCATGGGCTTGGGCTACGAACGCACCACCACTCTCGCGTTCACCGCCGCGGGCAACAACTTCGAACTCGCCATCGCCGTAGCCATCGCCACCTACGGCGCCACTTCCGGGCAGGCCCTGGCCGGTGTCGTCGGACCGCTGATCGAGGTCCCCGTTCTCGTCGGGCTCGTCTATGTGTCCCTGGCGCTGCGCAACCGGTTCTCGCATTCCGCTGGTTTCACCGACGCCCCCGCATCCGTGACGAAGGAGTCCTGATGTCCGATCCGCTCGATGAGGAACTGCGCTTCCAGATCCAGCAGGCGCAACCGGAACTGCTGATGCCCCAAGCCGTGCTGTCGCGCACCGGCGAGCATCTGGCCGTCAAGTACACCGGGGTGTTCTCCCCACAGACGGTGGAGCGGTATGTCTTCGAGTCCTACACCGCGCTGCGGCGCACCGCGAAGGTACACACCCACCCCGTCGCGGATCACCCGCACTACCTCGGCACCCGGGTTCGCCAGCTGCTGCGCGAGCTCACCACCGTCCCCGCCTGACCGAACCGGTCGGGCCCCACCGACTTCCGTTCCCGTTCCACCGAAAGGACTTCTTCATGTCCACCACCCCGAGCGTGTTGTTCGTCTGCGTCCACAACGCCGGCCGCTCCCAGATGGCCGCCGGGTCCGCCCCGGCCGCAACCATCAACTCCGCCGCCGTCGAGGCCATGGCCGAGATCGGGATCGACATCTCCGCCCAGTCCCCGAAGATCCTCACCCCGGACGCCGTGCAGACCTCCGACGTGGTGATCACCATGGGCTGCGGCGACGCCTGCCCCGTCTTCCCTGGGGTCAGCTACCGCGACTGGGCGCTCGACGACCCGGCCGGCAAACGCGTCGACGCGGTCCGTCCGATCCGCGACGAAATCCGGAGCCGGGTCGAGGCGCTGATCGCCGAACTCGTCCCCGCCACCGCCTGAGAGACGGAGACGAGACGATGAGCAGGCCCTCCGTGTTGTTCGTGTGCGTGAAGAACGGCGGCAAGTCGCAGATGGCCGCCGGACTGATGCGCAAGGCCGCCGGGGATGCGGTCGAGGTGTATTCGGCCGGCACCAAACCCGGCAACAGCGTGAACGCACTTTCGGCGGAGTCGCTGCTCGAGGTCGGAGTGGACATCACCGGGGAGACCCCGAAGCTGATCGACCCGCAGCTGGTCCGCGATGTCGATGTGGTCGTCACCCTCGGCCGCGAGGCCCACGTCGACCCGGTGGACGGCACCCGGTTCGAGAACTGGGACACCATTGAGCCGTCCGAGCGCGGCATCGACGGGATCGAGCGGATGCGGCTGGTCCGCGACGACATCACCGCCCGCGTGAATCAGCTCGCCGCCCAACTCCGCACCACCCACCAGTCCTGAGATCGGCCGAGGAGAACACCATGAGCACCATCGAAATTTTCGAACCCGCCCTGTGCTGCAACACCGGCGTCTGCGGCGACGACGTCGACCAGGGTCTGGTCACCTTCTCCGCCGACATGGACTGGGTCCGCTCCCAGGGCGGGGACATCGCCCGGTTCAACCTGGCCAGCGAACCGCTCGCCTTCGCCGAGCGCGAACCCGTCAAGGCGTTCCTCCAGGTCTCGGGATCCGAAGGACTGCCCCTGGTGCTCGTCGACGGTGTCACCGCGCAGACCGGCCGCTACCCCGACCGCACCCAGCTCGCCAAGTGGGCCGGCATCGGCACCGACACCCCGTACGCAGGCGCACCCGCCGGCATCACCATGCTCGGGCTCACCGACACCACCGACGCCGGATCCTGCTGCTCCCCCACCGACACCGGCAGCACCAGCTGCTGCTGAAAGGCATTGCCCGCAATGAAGTTTCTCGACACCCCGCCCCGCTTCCTGTTCTTCACCGGTAAGGGCGGGGTCGGGAAGACCTCGATCGCCTGCGCCGCAGCCATCACACTTGCCCGCGCGGGCAAGCGGGTGCTGCTGGTGAGCACCGACCCCGCCTCCAACGTCGGGCAGGTCTTCGGACTCACCATCGGCAACACCGTCACCGAAGTCCTCACCGTGCCCGGGCTCTCGGCGCTCGAGATCGACCCCGAGCAGGCCGCCGACGCCTACCGCGAACGCATCGTCGGACCGGTGCGGGGTTTGTTGCCGGAGAAGGAGCTGGCGTCGATCACCGAGC
The DNA here is from genome assembly GCF_030058635.1 of Rhodococcus sp. IEGM 1305. Taxonomy (NCBI): domain Bacteria; kingdom Bacillati; phylum Actinomycetota; class Actinomycetes; order Mycobacteriales; family Nocardiaceae; genus Rhodococcus; species Rhodococcus sp. IEGM 1305. The sequence continues at coordinate 61,011 of NZ_JASHKX010000001.1, read as the reverse complement.
AGCTGTCCGGGTCGTGCACCACCGAGATCGCCTCGTTCAACGAGTTCACCGTCCTGCTCACCGACCACGACACCCTTGCAGACTTCGACCACGTGCTCTTCGACACCGCCCCCACCGGGCACACCATCCGGCTGCTGCAGCTGCCCGGCTCGTGGACCGACTTCCTCAGCACCGGCAAGGGTGACGCCTCCTGCCTGGGCCCGATGTCCGGGCTCGAGAAGCAGCGCACCATCTACGCCGACGCCGTCGCCGCCCTCGCCGATCCTCAGCGCACCCGCCTGGTCCTGGTCACCCGCGCCCAGAGCGCCCCGCTCGCCGAGATCGCCCGCACCCACGCCGAACTCGCCGACATCGGGCTCACCCACCAGCACGTCGTCGTCAACGGTGTCCTCCCCACCCCCGAGGACTGCGACCAACTCGCCGCCGCGATCCGCGACCGCGAACAGGCCGCCCTCGACGCTCTTCCCCGTGAACTGCGCACCTTGCCGCTCGACGAGATCGAGCTCAAGGCCACCAACATGGTCGGCATCAGCGCACTCGAGAGCCTGTTCACCCCGCACCCTGCCCCGACACCCCAGGCCCTCGCCGAGGATGCGGCACCGTTGCCCGATGCGCCGCTGTCCGCCCTGATCGACGAACTCGCCGACGCCGATCACGGGCTGATCATGTGCATGGGCAAGGGCGGGGTCGGCAAGACCACCCTCGCCGCCGCGATCGCCGTCGCCCTCGCCCAGCGTGGCCACCAGGTGCACCTGACCACCACCGACCCGGCCGCGCATCTGACCGACACCCTCGCCGGGAACCTCGACGGCCTGCAGATGTCGCGGATCGACCCCGCCGTCGCCACCGCGCAGTACCGGGACCGGGTGCTGGCCACCAAGGGTGCGGCACTGGACGAACAGGGCCGGGCCACCCTCGCCGAGGACCTGGCCTCGCCGTGCACCGAGGAAGTCGCTGTCTTCCAAGCGTTCTCCCGGGTCATCCACGAGTCGCGCCGCAAGTTCGTCGTCGTCGACACCGCCCCCACCGGGCACACCCTGCTGCTCCTCGATGCCACCGGCTCGTATCACCGGGAGATCGCCCGGCAGATGGGCGACAACACGAACTTCACCACCCCGCTGATGCGGCTGCAGAGCCCGGACGAGACGAAGGTCCTGCTCGTCACGCTCGCCGAAACCACCCCGCGCCTCGAAGCCGAAGGGTTGCAGGCCGACCTGCAACGCGCCGGGATCGAGCCGTGGGCCTGGGTGGTCAACAACTCCCTCGCTGCAGCAAACCCGACATCGGAGTTGCTCCAGCAAAGGTCGGTCACCGAGCGGGACGAGATCGACACCATCACTCGGACACACAGCCGGTATGCGATCGTTCCGATGTTGCCGGCCGAACCAATCGGAACAGGAGCTCTTGCCGCGCTCGCTGGAGCCGAGAACACGGTCACCGCCAGCTAAGGCAGCCCCCGGTTTCCCGGTTCCATTGTCGAGCACGATGGGTCAATGATTCCCGGTCGTGCAGGCAGTGGATCTGCTCCGAGAGTTCCTGGCCGAGGATCTGGCCGACCACGCAGCATTGAGACGGCGCCACCCAAGCCTGACCACGCAGGATGTCCCACAAGCGGCCGAGTCGCACACGCACACGTTCAGTGCGCGCACTGAACGTGCCTCGCACCAAGCCAGCGGGACGAAGTGGTCGCCGAGTTCGACCTGCGCGCGCAGAGTAACCGGCCGACCCGTGCGCCCCCAGGCCCCACCGAACACCGACACCGCACGACGCGCCGCGTCGGGCATTTCGACAAACATGCCCTATACCCCATGGGGTACTTGCATACCCCATGGGGTATAGGGCATTCTTGTTGACAAGGAGAAAGATCCTGCCAACTTCGGAGGAGACCGCGATGATTCTCGAGCAGTACTACATCGAGTGCCTGTCCCACGCCTCGTACCTGATCGGAGACGAATCCACCGGGCGAGCCGTCGTAGTCGACCCGCGCCGCGACATCACCGAGTACCTCGACGACGCCCGCACGCACGGGCTCACCATCGACGGGGTGATCAACACCCACTTCCACGCCGACTTCGTCTCCGGGCACCTCGAATTGGTCGAGGCCACCGGCGCCTGGATCGGCTTCGGCGAGGCCGCCGAGACCGACTACCCGATCCGTCGCCTCGCGCACGGCGAGCGCATTTCCCTCGGGCGAGTCGACCTCGAGATCCTCGCCACCCCCGGCCACACCTGGGAATCGATCAGCGTCCTGGTCCGGGAAACCGCGGACGCCGCCCCGACCGCGGTCCTGACCGGGGATTCGCTGTTCATCGGCGATGTCGGTCGGCCCGACCTGGTCAACCTCGGCGACGGCTCCACCACGGACCTGGCCCGGGCGATGTACCACACGGTGCACGACACGCTACTGGCCCTGCCCGACGGCGTGACGGTGATGCCCGCGCACGGCGCCGGCTCCTCCTGTGGCAAGAACCTGTCCGCGGAGCTCACCTCGACCATCGGGGAACAACGGCGCACCAACGCGTCGGCTCAGCCGATGAGCGAGGACGCATTCGTCGCGTTGATCACCGACGGCCAGCCCGCGGTACCGGCGTACTTCTCGGTGGACGCGGCCCTGAACAAGTCCACCCACCCGGCACTCGACCAGCACCGCCGGATCCCGGAACTGGCCGCCGACCGGGTGCGCGCCGAACTCGCCGCCGGCACCCGGGTACTCGATGCCCGCACCGTCGACGACTTCGCCGCCGGACACCTGCGCGGTGCGGTCAACGTCGGCTTCGACGGCCGGTTCGCCGAAACCGGCGGCATGGTCGCCGAGGTCGGCGAGGCGATCGTGCTGATCACCTACCCGGGCGAGGAACAGGACGCGGCGATGCGCCTGGCCCGGATCGGCTCGGACAACGTGATCGGCTACCTCGGCACCGACACCGACGGCATCCTCCCCACCGCACTCGCCGACCTCGTCCAGACGGCGCCGCGCACCACCGTCACCGAACTCGACCGGCTGCGCGCCGACGATGCGATCACCCTGGTCGACATCCGCAACCCCGCCGAACGCGACTTCGGCGTCATCCCCGGTGCGATCCCGGTTCCGTTGGCGCAGTTGCGTTCCCGCGCCCAGGAGCTGCCGACCGGCAAGCCGATCGTGGTGCACTGTGCCGGTGGATGGCGTTCGAGCGTCGCTGCATCGCTGCTACGCGCCCGCGGTATCGAGCGGGTCAGCGATCTCGTCGGCGGCTACAACGCATGGGCCGCACAGCAGGTGACGGCCTGACGCTCTCGATAACATCCCAGGAAAGGATCCCTCATGACCACCAAAAACCTCACCCACACGGACTTCGCATCCACGATCACCGACAACGCCATCGTGCGCGTCGACTTCTGGGCGTCGTGGTGCGGCCCGCGGCGTTACGATCAGCGGTATCCAAGGAGGAACCCACCATGTGTTATCCAGTTGCGTGCCCCGGCTGCGGAAAGACGACCTGGGGAGGCTGCGGTGCACACGTCGACGGTGTCATGAAGACCGTGCCCGAATCCCAGAAGTGCACCTGCGAGGACAATCCCGCTCCCCCCGCGAAATCCGGATTCTTCAGCACACTCTTCGGCCGGTGACCGCACCACCCACCCACCCTGCCGGCAGACCCTTGCCACCCAGACTGCCGGCCACCGCACACTCGAGAATGCCGTCGACAAGGCCGGGACTCGCCGACGGAGCAGGGATTCGGCTCGCACCGAGAGTGAGATGCAGGCCGGCGCGACAGCGAAGCTCGGCGAAAGGATGGAATGCAATGCCACCCTCGGCGACCTGCACTCCCCGCCCGCGGATCGAGCGGTCAGACCCAACCGGCAGATCGGACTGCTGCCCTGCGACGTCCTCGTGCGCGAAGGCCCGTCCACCCTCGGCCTCGCCGAGCTCCTCGACGCGCTGCTGATCCGCCTGATCTTGCGGCCGGTACCGCTGCGCCTGACCGGGCACGCCGCCTGGTGGTCACCGGCCTGGCTGCGCAAGGTCCTGCCGAAGATCAGCTTCTCCCACTGAGCGTCGGGACCGTGGCCGCGGGTGGGGTGGGGCAATACACAATGCACCCACCCCACCCTTGGTACCCCCGGGGGTATACTGTGATCAGGTCTCAGGAAAGGAACCATGATGGTCGGCGACGAAGACAGCATTGCATTGGTACTCAACCGGCTCCGCCGGGCCCACGGGCAGCTCGCCGGGGTGATCTCGATGATCGAGCAGGGACGCGACTGCAAGGACGTCGTCACCCAGCTCGCCGCAGTCTCCCGCGCCCTGGATCGCGCCGGGTTCAAGATCGTTGCCACCGGGCTACGGGAATGCCTCACCGGCGAGCCCGAGGACGGCAAGGAACCGATGACCGAGGCCGAGCTCGAAAAGCTCTTCCTCGCCCTCGCCTGAGGCTCTATCCGGCGCCCCTACCCCCGTTCGACGACGACGAAAGGCGACCATGACCGACGCGACCCACCGGCGCGGCTGGACGATCGAAAAGGATCGTGCCGCCACTCGCCGGGACGGTGGTGCTCGCGGGCATCGCACTGTCACTGGTCTTTACGTCGTGGTAGCTGCTGCTCACCAGGTTCGCAGGCCGCGAACCCGCTGCTCCACCGCCTCGGTGTGCCCCGGCGCACCGCAGTATGCCCGACCTGATCTCAGGTCGCCGACAGAAAGGCAGACACGCTCATGACACTCGCACTGTCGACCACCCTGCGCACCTCGTTCGCCGACGCGGTGGACCGCACCCGCAAAGCCCTGGCCGAGCAGGGTTTCGGGGTCCTCACCGAGATCGACATGAAGGCCACCCTGAAGGCGAAACTCGGTGAAGACATGGAGGACTACCTGATCCTCGGTGCCTGCAATCCGCCGCTCGCGCACCGCGCGGTCACCGTGGACCGGCAGATCGGGCTGCTCCTGCCGTGCAACGTCGTCGTGCGTGCCGACCCCTCCGATCCGGGCACGGTGCTGATCGACGCGATGAACCCACAGGTGATGGTGCAGGTCGCCGACCAACCCGGGCTCGGAGCCGTCGCCGACGACGCCACCGCCGCATTGCAGGCCGCCATCGACTCCTTGCGCGCGGGCGCATCGAAGGACTGAGACTGCACCTGCCCATTCCCGTTGACGGAAAGGAGGATCGGTGACTCTGACCGTCGCGCTCGCCCTCGGAGCGATCATCGGCGTCCTGCTTGGACTCCTCGGCGGCGGCGGGTCGATCCTGGCCGTCCCCGCGCTGGTCTTCGGCCTCGGCCTCGACCTCGAACAGGCCATTCCGATCTCCCTGCTCGTGATCGGTGTCGCCTCTCTCGCCGGAGCCGTCCCGAAAATTCGCGAGCACCAAGTGAATTGGCGCATGGCCGGGGTATTCGCCGCCTGCGGCATTCCCGCCACCTTCGCCGGCAGCGCGATCGGGCGCCTGCTGCCGCAATCGGTGGTCCTGATCGGTTTCGCTGCCGTGATGGTCGTCGCCGGGATCCGGATGCTGATGGACCGAGGCGACACCGGCACGGCCTGCGAGGTCGGGGACTCGGGGATCGACTGGCGCCGCTGCGCCCCCCGATCGATCCCCGCCGGGATCGCGGTGGGATTGCTGACCGGCCTGTTCGGTGTCGGCGGCGGATTCTTGATCATCCCAGCCCTGGTGCTGATGCTCGGTCTGGACATGTCGGTCGCGGTCGGCACCTCGCTGGTCATCATCGTCGCGAACTCGGCGGCCGGTCTGGTCTCGCACCTGAGCGGCGCGAGCATCGACTGGGCGATCACCTTCGCGTTCGCGGGCACCGCGATCGCAGGGTCCATGATCGCCGGTCATTTCGGCACCAAGGTCGACACCGACCGGCTGCAGCGGTGGTTCGCCTATCTCGTCTTCGCCGTCGCCGCCTACGTGCTGATCGACACGATCTTGCTGCGCTGATGCCGCGGGCGGCTTGCATCACACCGTTTCACCTATGCCCTCCGGGCATGCGAACACCAGAGAATATGTGAGGAAGGTACGAGTCATGGATGTGTCGATCATCGAGACCTCGAGCCTGGGCGACCGCAGTTACCTGGTCAGCGACGGCGCTGTCGGCGTCGTCGTCGACCCGCAACGCGACATCGACCGGGTCTTAACTCTCGCCCACGACCGCGGCGTGCGGATCACCCACGTCCTCGAGACCCACATCCACAACGACTACGTCACCGGTGGCCTCAAGCTGGCCCGCACCGTCGGCGCCGAATACGCCGTCCCCACCGGCGACGACGTCGGCTACCAGCGGCGCGCCGTCGAGGACGGCGACGTCATCGACGCCGGACCGATCCAATTGCAGGTCATGCACACCCCCGGTCACACCCACCACCACGTCAGCTACGTCCTCCGTGACACCGCCGGCACCCCCCACGCAGTCTTCACCGGTGGATCGATGCTCTTCGGCACCACCGGCCGCACCGACCTCCTCGGCAAGGCCCACACCCGGGAACTGACCCACGCCCAGTACCACTCGGTGCGCCGCTTGGCGGACGAGCTCCCCGCCGACACCAAAATCTACCCCACCCACGGATTCGGCAGCTTCTGCGCCGCCACCCCCGCGAGCGGGGACTCCTCCACCGTCGGCGAACAACGCACCACCAACCCCGCCCTGACCCAGGACGAGCAAAGCTACGTCGACGACCTGATCGCCGGTCTGTCCGAGTATCCCGCCTACTACGCCCACATGGGCGTGATCAACACCCGAGGACCGGCCTCGGTCGACCTGTCGCTGCCCGCACCCGTCGACCCGGACGAGCTCCGCCGCCGCATCGAGGCCGGCGAATGGGTCGTGGACCTGCGGGAGCGCACCGCCTTCGCCGCCGGCCACCTCGGCGGCACCCTCGGCTTCGAGCTGTCGGACTCGTTCGTCACCTACCTCGGCTGGCTCTACCAGTGGGGTGCACCCCTGACCCTGATCGGCGAAAACGAAGACCAGGTCACCGACGCCCGCCGCGAACTGGTCCGCATCGGCATCGACGACCTCACCGGCGCCGCTATCGGCGAAATCCACACCCTCGTTGCCGGCACCGAACTGCGCTCCTACCGGGTCGCCGACTTCCCCGCCCTCACAAACGCACTGCACGAGAAGGACATCACCGTCCTGGACGTCCGCCAACGCAACGAATACGAGAGCAGCCACATCGGCGGGGCGATCAACATTCCCCTCCACGAGCTCCTCGGCCGCATGACCGAGCTACCCCCCGGTGAGGTCTGGGTGCACTGCGCCTCCGGCTACCGCGCCTCCGTCGCCGCCTCGATGATCGACCGACCCGACCGCACGACCGTGCTGATCAACGACGACTACGAGAACTCGAAGGACACCCGTGGGATCGGGGTGCCCGCCCAGCGCTGAAAGCAACTCCTGGCGACCACGGGATGGTGCAGGACGGTTATGCACGCATCGGTGATCACCGTCCCCGCGTGCAAGTGGGGACCAGCTGCTGGTGTATCGCTCAACATCTCGAGGAACGTTTCGCACGGGGGAGATCGACGCCGAGGAGTTCGGTGACCTGCTGCGCATGCTCGACGACAGCGACTGATGGAACCGATCAGCGCCGCCGCGCACTGCAACCCGGCGGCCTGGGCCTGGCCGGCGCGCTCGCGGGTGGGCTCGGATCGGCGGGGGGTGGAGGCGTTCCGGCGGCTGCTGGCCGGAACGCTACCTGGCGCGCGGTCATCGTGCCGTGAACACTTCCGAGTGCGGCACCCGATAGCCCGCAGTGATCGCGGGACGAGCTCGGGCCCGGAACTGCTCGGCTCAGGGCTGCGGCGCGGTGCGACGTTACACATCGCGCCTGGACGCGGAACGGGCGAAACTCACTCTGCCCCTGGAACTTCCGGCAGGGGTGCGGTCCAGGTCAGGCGGGTTCCACCGGGGGTGGGGCTGGTGAGGGTGCAGGTGCCGCCGGCCTCCTGGGCGCGGACAGTGAGGTTGTGCAGGCCGCTGCGGACACCGGTGGCGGGGATGCCGATGCCGTCGTCGGTGACGCAGATGGTGAGGTCGTCGCCGACGGAGACAGTGACATCCACCTGGTGGGCGTGGGCGTGGTGTACGACGTTGCTCAGTGCTTCCCGCAGCACTGCTTCGGCATGGTCGGCGAGGGGTCCGGTGACCACACTCAGTGGCCCGGACATGCGCATCGTGGTGCGCAACCCGCTCTCACCGGTTTGTTCGGTAACGATCGCGGTCAACGCCGGGCGCAGCGCGAACCCGTCGTCCTCCCCGCCGTGCAGGTCGAAGATGGCGGTGCGGACATCGGTGATGATGTCTTGAACGTCGTCGATCATCTCCGACAACCGTTGCCGGGCCTCGGGGACGCGGCTGCGGGCCTGGGCGCTTTGCAGGTGCAGTCCGTGCGCGAACAACCGTTGGATGACGTGGTCGTGCAGATCCCGGGCGATCCGGTCCCGCTCGGCGATCAGCGACAGGGCGGTCAGTTGGCGTTGATCATCGGCCAGTTTCAACGCGAGGGCGGCCTGGTCGGCGAACGCCGCGGCCAACGGCAGTTGGCGGTCGTCGAACGGTTCCCGGCCGCGGCTGCGGATAAGGGCGAGGACCCCGGTCACCGAGTCCGCGGACACCCGCAACGGCAGCAGCAAAGCCGGACCGTGCGGGCCGGTGTCGCTGATCTCCGGCTCCTGGATCAGGTTCCCGGTGCGGTAGACCCGCCCGGTAGCGGTGTCGTCGACACCGATCCGCATGCCGGGCACGCTCGGATCGCTTCCGGCGTACGCGGTGACGGTGAGGGCGGTGACGTCGGCGGAAACTTGGTCGAGGTCGTCCGGTCGGGCGATCAGGACGTGGTCGGCGCCGGCCAGGTGGCGGGCCCGGCGAGCGATCAGGTCGAGCACCTCGCTGGGGTCGATGGCGGCGAGCAGTTCGCCGCGGATCTCGCTGGTGGCCTGCTGCCACTGCTGGCGCTGACGGGCTTGTTCGAACAGGCGGGCGTTGTCGATGGCGATCCCGGCCGCCGCCGCGAGGGCCTGGATGAGGTCTTCGTCGTCCTCGGTGAAGGACTGGCCTGCGGCTTTGTCGGTGAGGTAGAGGTTGCCGTAGACCTGCCCGCGGACGCGGACCGGCACACCGAGGAAGGTGCGCATCGGCGGGTGACGTGCGGGAAACCCCGCAGACGCGCGGTGCCCGGTGATGTCGTCCAGGCGTAGCGGTGCGGGACGGTCGATGAGCAGGCCGAGAAGGCCATGCCCGGTCGGCAACTCCCCGATCAGGTGGCGAGTCTCGTCGTCGACGCCCGCGTAGACGAATTCCTGCAATCGGTCTCCGCTGTGGTTGAGCACGCCGAGGGCTCCGTATCGGCAGTCGACCAGCCTGATGGCCGCGTCGACGATCCGCCGCAGGGTCGCAGCGAGGTCGAGGCCGGACGAGACGGTGAGCATCGCCGCGAGTAGGCCGTCGAAGTGTTCCCGGGAGGCGGTCATCTGCTCGATGCGGTCCTGCCGTTCGGTCAGCATTTGCCGTAGCCGTAACTGCGAGAGAGTGTCGAGCAGGAGCGATTCGTCGTCTCCTGGCATCGTCTACCAGCTTTCTGCGCCGCTTCCCGACTCGCCCGCCGTACAGGCGCGGGCGACGTAGCCGACGGCGACGCGTACACCCCGAGGATATCCCCTTGTCGTCGACGTCAAACCCCGCGACGGGTGGGCGATCCTCCTGGTGGGTTCCCGACCGCGGCAGGCGAACGACTTAGGACTCTAACCACGAGGGGAACAACCGCCCATGCTGGAGAAGGTAGAGGCACGCACCCGACCGTCGCGCCTGGAAAGAAGACCACGCGATGCGTACCTCCGGCCGTGACGGCACCCTGACCCCGACCGAATGCGTCCACGCGTTGCGGTCGGTGCCCACGGGTCGTCTGCTCTACACCGAGGACGCCCTGCCCGCGGTCCGGCTGGTGACCTTCGCCGCCCCTCGCGCCGAGATCATCATCGCGACCTGCAACGAGTCCTGGTTCGGCCGCTTCGATCGGACGTTCGTCGCGTTCGAGGCCGGGCATGTCGAGTCGGGAACCCGCGACGGGTGGAGTGTGGTCGTTCTCGGCCATGCCCGTACCGCCACGGGCTCGGAGTATCTGTCCGGGTTCGACCACTCCGGTCCGTCCCCGTGGACGATCCGGTCCTCGGACTGCTACCTCGTCCTCGACATCGAGCACGTCACCGGGCGACGAATGACCCTGCCCCGGCTGGCAGGCGACCAGCGATAGGGCTCCCCTGCTGGTGACCGTGATGGGACATTGCGTTCGGTGGCGGCGACGCGATCACCACCGCCCTCAACGGCACGCTCCAGAGAAAGCACATGACCAGATCGGCTACCGGCGCACTGGACAAGCCCGCAAATTCGTTGCGGCACACCATGCAAAGGACGAGACGATGAAGATACTCGACGGGCACGCGAGCACGACGGGTTCGGCACGAGGGATCGCCGAACGCATCACGGCGGGGCTCGACTCGGCCGGTCATGACGTGAGTCTGCAGTCCTGCGCCGACATCGCCGAAGTGAATGACCACGATGTTGTGCCCGGTAGTGCTATTCACAACGGACAATGCGACGCCCGCGACTGGCCCGATATCGACCGGTGGGCCGGCGCCATCCGCGCGGAGGCTCCCCGGGGGGAGCGGCGATGACGGCATTTGGGTGGGGTCGACAGCGAACCGACCACACACCGTTCGAAGGTGGTGCCCGTGGGTTGTCGGGAAAGCGCTGGATTGCGTTGTGCGCGAGTGCCGAGGCCGTCGGCATGACCGCTGCCGCCGTCGCAGCGAAGCTGTCCCAGCACGTTCTCGGAGGTCAGCCGAGGGGCTGGGATGCGGCACTGGCGCTACTTCTGGTGGTGGCAGGTGGGCTGGTCGAAGGGGCGGCGCTCGGTGCGTTGCAGGCGAGTGGTTTGCGGCGTCTGATTCCGCGGCTGAATCGACGCCGATGGCTCGTGGTCACGGCGGCGGTGGCGGGGTTGGGCTGGGCAGCCGCCTCGGCTCCGGGGGTGTTCTCCGATGACAGCGGCGGTGATGCGGAGCCGGCACTTCTCGTCGTGGTGGCCGGCGCGCTCGGTCTGGGTGCGGTGATGGGTGCGGTCCTCGGTGCCGCTCAAGCGATGACGGTGCGCCGTCTCGTTCCTCGTCCGACGCGCTGGGTACTAGCCAACACCATTGCCTGGCCGCCCACGATGGCCGTGATCTTCATCGGTGCGACGACTCCGGAAAGTGGCTGGCCCACAGTGGCGGTCGCCGCGCTCGCCGCGATCACCGGGATCGCGGCCGGTACGGTGCTCGGCATCGTCACGGGATGGTTCCTGCCCACCCTCGATGGCGCAGGGGACGAGAACGTCGAACTCACCGGTCACCGGACAAGGTCAGGGAATGGCAGCGAGTTGCCGTAATCCTGCCGGCGAGGTGCAACTGTCAAAGGCCGTCGACGTGTGGGCGGACCTCACCTGTTGGGGCTGGTGCATCGCAGTCGGTAACCGCAGCACCTCGCGGAACTCTGGGGAACAGGGGTGTCAGTTCGATGCTGAGAACCACCACTGAATCGGCGACAGGAGTCTTTGGCCACCTGACACAGGGACCGCGGTTTCCTCGCCGGACAGAAACTCGACGTCGACGGCGGATACACGGTCGGATCACCGGCCATGTGTAATGGACGCGTATGACTGACGCCCAAGACACCCGCCCGACGCCCCGCAGGCGTCGAGTCGAATGGGTGATCGGCGGCCTGCTCGTCGTCGTGCTCGCGGTGGAGATCGTCCTCATCTGGCCGGACCTCTCCGAGAGCGTCCAGAACCTCGGCGACCTCCACTGGGGATGGGTGGCCGCGGCCGTCGTGGCGTCACTGGCGTCGATGTCGAGCTTCGCCCGGGTCCAGCGCTGCCTGCTGGGGGTCGCGGACGTGCACATCAGACAGCGGCAGTCCCTCGCGGTGACGTTCGCCTCCAATTCGATGAGCGTGACACTGCCCGGCGGCCCGGTTCTGGCAACGACGTTCAGGTACCGGCAGACACGCCTCTGGGGTGCCTCACCGGTGGTCGCGACGTGGCAACTGGTGATGGCCGGCGCCCTCCAGGCCATCGGCCTGGCGCTCGTCGGACTGGCGGGCGCACTGCTCGTCGGGGCGAAGACCAACCCGTTCTCGCTGATCTTCACGTGCGGCGGCCTGTTCGCCTTCCTGGCGGTGGCTCAGTACGCCGCCTCGCGGCCCGACGCCCTCGAAGGTGTCGGCATCACCGCGCTACGCGGATTCAATGCGCTTCGAAAGAAGCCTCCGCTGAACGGTGTTCGCCGATGGAAGCACATCGTGAACCAGATGAGCGCCGTCCGGATGGATCGCCGCGACACCGCCCGCGCGTTCGGGTGGTCGCTGTTCAACTGGATCGCCGACGCCGCATGCCTCGCCTTCGCGTGCTACGCGGTCGGCGCACATCCCGGGTTCGCCGGACTGGCCGTCGCGTACGCGGCGGGCAACGCCGCCCGTTCGGCCATCCCACTCCTGCCGGCCGGCCTCGGTGTCATGGATGCCGTGCTCGTCCCCGCACTGACCGCCAGCGGAATGACCGGCGCCGAAGCGGTGTCCGCGATCGTCGTCTACCGCCTGGTCAGCTTCCTGCTCATGGCCGCCATCGGCTGGATCGTCTTCGCGGCACGCTTCCGGGGTGCGCAGCAGCAGGGCGTGGAGGGCCCCGACCCCGCACCACAGTGGCGCCGCCGGAAGTAAGAGGTCTCGCGCGGCGAGCGCACGACCGGACCTCGGTGGCATTGCAGTGATCCAGCAGTCGTTTCACTGACGGCGCGGACCTAGCCGCTCGAGATATTGCTCGCCTGAGCGAATCGGTTCGACGCAGCCGTCGCACTGGACACGTTCGTGGAGCACCGGGTGACCTACACGATCGGCTCGATCACGGTGTTCAACGCCCTTCAGACGTGCCGGGTGTCAGCGCGGCCCACTTCCCCTCGGTCAGGACCCTCTCTTGCGGCGGCGCGCCCATCTCACCTTCCACTCGACTTGCGCCGAGTCGACGGACCGAACCAATTGGCGGTTCGGGAGTGGACCGGACCGCACGGGGCGAAAACGACGTACGCGGTGTGGCTGGTCGGGTGACGGGCTGGTGACGTAGGCGATACCCGTGGACGGGTCCACCGTCACATCGAGAGTGCTCCCTTCCCGACACTCACCGTGGGTTTTCCCAACGGGCGTCGTGGACGGCGGAATCACTCCGTGACTGCCCGCACGCCGCCACGGGAGCATCGCGGCCACGGCAATCCAGGCCGCTCGCCTACGTGGCCGATGAGCTCCGAACATTCCGTCCACGACGTCTCCCGTCGACTCGGATCACCCGTAGTCGCCATTCTGTCACCGTCAACGGTGCGGAATGTCCGAGTCGGCCGACCGGAACTCCTGCAAGGATGACACTTCAGACCGCTCCTGCTCGGTCGATGCTCATGCCCCGGGTTTCACGAGCACCGAGCATGACGGGCCCGAGGCACACGAGGAAGATCGCGCAGATGAGCCAGAACGGTGCACTCGTTCCCAGCTTGTTCTGGATGAAGGGGATCGATGCGACGACGAGGACTCCACCGAAGCACCTGCTCGCGGATTCCACGAATCCGGCGGCGGTACCCCTCGCATGGGTGGGGAATTGTTCGGACGTGAACAGCTTGGTGAAAGGAACCAGACCCGTGCAGAAGAACGCGCTGACAAACCCGCACGTGACAGCGAGTGCAACGTTCTGAGACAGTGCGAGCGCACTGAATCCGAAGATGGCGCCGACGCTGTAGAGGAGAAAGGTCTTCTTGCGGCCGAGCCTGTCGGCGAACTGTCCCACCGCGATCGCCCCCACCGCGCCGGCAATGATGATTCCGATGGTGGTGACCAACGCTCCCTGGGTTGTCATCCCCATATCCGCGTACATGACCGAGGCGTAGACCAAGAGCACATAGGCGCCCGCGCTTGCGCCGGCGCAGATCAGCAGGCACAGCATGAATCTGCCGAGCAACGGCCTGCGAAACAGGTCGGCTGTCCCGCTGCCCCGTTCGGCGCCGGACTCGTACTCGGCCCGCACGACGGTGGCGATCTCGGGGTGTACGAGGTCATTCTCGTGGTGGTACCCGGCCTCGCGTTCCAACTGCTCGACCAGTGCGCGCGCTTCGTCTGTGCGGCTCTTCAGCAGCAGCCACCGAGGGCTTTCGGGCAGATTCCGGTAGATCAGCGGCACCGCGAGGATCGGCAGGCCACCGAGGAGGAACAGGATGCGCCAGGCCAGATCGACCGGCAGATGACCGACCATGACGAGGGCCGCCGCCTGCGGGACCAGATAGCTCAGCGCGAGCACCGCGGACGCCGCCGCGATCATTCGGGCGCGGGACCGGGTACCGAGTAGTTCGGAGAGCATGAGGTACGGAATGGGAAAGACCGCACCCAGTGCGAGTCCACCGAGAACCCGCATCGCCATGATCCACCCCACGTCCGCCGACACTGCACACAGCGCCGAGAAGAGCGAGAACAACGAAACACCGCAGAGCAGGACACTTTTACGGCCGTACCGGTCGATGATGCGACCGGCGAGGGCTGCCCCCACGATGATGCCGCCGGTGGACGCGATCCCGAGCTGAGCGGTTCCCTGAGCCGTCAGACCCCAGGGCTCCTTCACGAGCAGCAAGATCGGGCCGATGACCCCCGTTTCGAATCCTTCGGCGACCCAGATGACCGTCACGAGTATGGTTGTCAGCAGAGCTGTCCTGGTCATCGGCAGACGGTCGAGACGCGACAGCAGGTTGGCAGTCACCATGACATCTGGTACCGCAGTGGTTTTGTCCATGACGAACCTCCTTGGGGGTATTCGGGGTCGACGAAGTCGAAAGATGCGGAACCGGGCGCAGATTCAGTGATGGGTCAGTCGGTGCCGAGGATCATCACCATGTACGCGGACATGACCATCCCTCCGGCCTGGACCAGACAGGTACGCGCATCCGGAACCTGGCGTGCGGCGCATTCGCCGCGTAGCTGACGGACGGCCTCGATCATCAACTGCATTCCGAACTGACCGGAATGATTGAATGAGAGCCCTCCACCGGAGGTGTTCAGCGGAAATGTCCCGCCGGGAGCTATTCGCCCGCCTCCGACGAATGCGCCGGCACCGCCTGGTTCACAGAACCCGAGCCCTTCGAGCGCGACGAGCACGTTGATGGTGAAGGCGTCGTAGATCTGGACGACGTCGATGTCCTGCCGGTCGAGCCGCGCCATCGCCAGTGCGTCGTCGGCGATCTCACGTAGCGCTCCGTTGTCGAGCCAGTCCTCCGTACCGAGCGGGGTCATGTGATGTCGGTAGGTATCACCGAAACCCCGAATCGACACCGGCTTCTGCGCCAGATCGGCGGCACGTCCCGCGCTCGTCAGAATCATGGCACCGGCACCGTCGTTGATCTGACAGATGTCGAGCTTGCGGAGTGGGTCGGCGATGACCGGTGACGCGAGATAGTCCTCCATGGTCAGGGGTTCCCGCCGCGCCGCGTTCGGATTGAGCTGCGCCCACCGGCGAGCCGCGAGGGCCACCTCCCCGAGATGCTCTGGCACACAGCCGAACCGGCTCGCGTACAGCTGGGCCAGCATCGCGTAGTACCCGACCGGATTGAGCATGCCGTACGGCGTCGCGAACTGGCCCATCGGTGAGCGCGGGTCCTGGACGACGCCGCCCCGCGCGCGACTCTTGTCCAAATGCTGTGTGCTGCCGTAGGCGACGAGGGCGACCTCGCACAATCCTGCGTCGATCGCCGCCATCGCGTGGACCAGATGGGTGATGTTGGACTGGCCGCCGACCACCGTGTTGTCGACGTACCGGGGGTGAATGTCCAGGTACTCCGCCACGAGCAGTGCGTTCGCGCGGTCGTCCCAGTGCGCGAAGACCCCGTCGATGTCGGCCGGGCCGAGTCCGGTCTCGAGCATCGCCGAGCGGGCGGCCCGGCATTGCAGCGACAGCGCCGTGGCACCGGCCGGTGCCTTGCCCAGACCGGCCTCACCGACCCCGACGATGGCGTACCGCCCCGCCAGTGCTCTGTTGTCCGCCATCTCTCAGTCCGCCCGCAGGTGTGCGGCGATGATCTTGGCGCGGACGTCCTTCTTGAGGACCTTGCCGACCGCGCTGCGCGGCAGCGACTCCCAGAACTCGACCTGCTTGGGGGTCTTCATGCTGCCGAACCGGTTGCGGCACATCTCGATTATGTTCTCGGCGGTCGCCTCGGACTCCGACTTCAGTTCGATCACCGCGGTGAGCCGCTCACCCCAGTCCTCGTCGGGCACGCCGACCACCGCACAATCCTGAACGGCGGGATGCGACCAGATCAGCTGTTCGATCTCGCTGGGGTAGATGTTGAAACCACCCGAGATCACCACGTCTTTCGTCCGGTCGACGACATAGAGGTATCCGCTCTCGTCGAAGACCCCGATGTCTCCTGTGTGGTGCCAGCCGAAGCGGTGGGCTTCGGCGTTGGCCTCGGGATTGTCGAGGTACCCGGGACAGACCAGCTCACCTCGGACGACGATCTCCCCGCGCTCACCGGCCGGGACGACGTTGCCGCCCTCATCCATCAGCGCCACCTCACAGGCCCCGGTCGGCCGGCCTGCCGACGCGAGGTGCTTCACACCCGCGGGATCGTCGCGGAGGTAGTGATCCTGCCGAGACAGGCACGTGATCACGCCCGGTGCCTCGGACTGACCGTAGAACTGGACGAAGACCTGACCCCACAGCCTCAGTCCTTCTTCGAGTTTGTCGACGGACATGGGTGCGGCGCCGTAGATGACGTACTCGAGGGAGGAACAGTCACGTGTGTGGGCGTCGGGATGCGCCAGGATCCGGTAGATCATCGTCGGCGGTAGGAACAGGTGCGTGACGTGCTCGCGTTCGATCAGTTCGAGCACGGTGGCGGGATCGGTCGACGGCGCGATCACATTGCGGGTACCGAAGGCCGAGAGCCCCATTGCCGTTGCTCCCGCAGCGTGGGTCAGCGGCGCAACCACCAGATGCACCGGATCCTTCGCGGGTGCGGTGAACTGGTTGGCGATCCGGTAGGCGGCGAGCAGACAGCGGTGGCTCTGCATGATGGCCTTCGGGCGGCCGGTGGTGCCGCCGGAGGACTTGATCAGCGCAATGTCGTCGAGGCCTCGTCGAGTGTTGCAGGTCTGTCCGCTGTGCTCCCGCTTCCAGGCCTCGGTGCTGAGCCCTGCCGCAGAGTGCTCGCCGAACGCGATGCAGGAGGTGAGCGTGGGTACTTCGGACCGGATCCGGTCGATGTGGGGGAGGTACTGCTCGTGGTACACCAGCGCCGACATCTCCGTGAATCGCATGAACCAGATCAGGTCCTCGATCTGGTCGCGGGCGTTGAGTGGCACATAGGTGGCGCCCGCGCGCAGGATCCCGAGCATCGCGACGAAGCCGTCGGGATGGTTGGGGGACAGAATTCCGATCCTGCTGCTCGCCAGCCCTTCCCGGGTCAGTCCGTGCGCGATCGCGTGCGACGCGACGACGACGTCCCGGTAGCTGAGCCGCAGTGTGTCGGACTGCAGAAACGTTCGGTCCGGGTACCGGGCAGCACCCGTGTCGAAGTAGTCGGTGATCATCGGTCGTCCACCTCTGTCAGAGTGAATTGGGGAAGGATCGTCTCGGCGCTGATCCGTTCGAAGCGCACTTCGACGCGGGCACCGACGCGGATGCGATCGATCGGGCAGTCCACGATGTTGGTCAGCAAGCGCACACCCTCGTCGAGTTCGATGACGGCCACGGCATAGGGAACCTTGTCGGCCATCGACGGATTGGCGGGAACCCGGCAGATCGTGAAGGTGTAGATGGTTCCCGCTCCCGCCGAGTCCACCCATTCGAGGTTCTCGGAGAGGCAGACCGTGCAGAAGGCGCGGGGGTAGAACTGATGACGCCCGCACTGCTCGCACCGTTGGACCACCAGGCGTTCCTCCCGGGCCGCATCCCAGTACGCCTCGGTCTCGGCGGTGGGCCGGGGTTCCGGCCGTACCGGGGTGTCAGCCATTGGCCCGCAGTTCGAGGCCGGGAGCCACCAGGCGCACGGTGTGCTTGCTCCGCATCCGACCGAGTCCGGCCACCAGCTCCACGATCGACTGCTGGACGGAGAAGGTGTCCTCGACCGGGACGAGTGCGTCGATCTTCTGGTCGCCGTACATGTACCGCAGGATCATCTCGTCCGGCGACAGGTGGCCGTACCGTCTGCGCAGTTCCGGCAGGATCGGGTCGAGTTGTGGCGGTGTCTCGGAGATGTCGCACGACCCGTTGTTCATCACGAGATCCTTGACGTTGTCGTCGACGGGCAGCGGCAACGCACCGAAGTATCCGCACACGTACTTCTTCACCTCGTCCGGAACCACGGCGTAGCGCTCGGGGTTCAGGACATTCATGACGGCCTGGGCGGCGACGATGGCGGGGAACGGCGTAGCCATGACCGGGGAACCCAATTCCTCACGGACCCGGCCGATCTCCTCGATCACCGCCGGCAGTCTGTCGGAAATTCCTGCGGCCTTCAGCTGAGCCTCGAGGTTCGTCATGGCGCCACCGGCGTACTGCGTCTGGTAATTGGCGGGGTCGTACTCCGCGGGGACTCCGACGGGGTAGTCCAGTTGCGCGGCGAGCTTGCCCAGGTAGTCGCCGACCTCGTCGAGTGATCGGTCGTCGACGTCGACATCGAACCCCAGTGCACGCAGATCCCGGGCCATCATCTGAGCCGACGGCAACGAGTTGCCGTTGGCCAGCGGATCGACGGCGGTCAGGATTTGATCCGCTCCGTACACGGCCGCTTCGAGCGCGACCTGCGGACCCATCCCGGTCAAACAGTGCGTGTTCAGCTCCAACCGGGTCTCGCCGATCGCCGCCCGCAGCGCCGGTACCAGCGTCCGGGTGCGTTCGACGGTCAGGCTGCCACCCGCGTCGGCAAGAGAAATCGTGTCCACGCCGAACCGGTCGATGACCTCCCGTGCCTGCCGGACGTAGAAATCGTCGTCGTAACCCGGTGCGAGGTTGAACACGAGAGCAATCGTGACCTTCGCGCCGAGCCGCTTCGCGATGCGGATACCGGGTGCCACGTTGTCCCACGAATGCAGGGAGTCGAGGACCGCGAAGTCACGGATCCCGTTGACGAACATCCGCTCGACGAACAGCTCGTTGATGTCGTCCGGCTGCGGGTAGAAGCCGTGGAGCAGGTTGCTGCGGACCGCCGCACGTAGCGGAGCCGTCGAGATCCGGTCAGCGAGCAGCCGCACCCGTTCGAACGGGTCCTGATTCAGGAACAGAACTCCCGCGTCGAAGCCGACCATAGCGATGGCCTCGACGGCACCGAATCCCGCGTCGGCGATCCTGCTCGAGATGGGCAGCATGTGTTCGGTGCGCATCCGGGTCGCCCACAGGCACTGGTGCGCGTCCCGGAGCGTGCCGTCGGTGAGGGCGATCGTCCGGCGCCGACCCGTCCGGGCGAATTCGGCCTCGACGAGGTGACGAAGGTTGGTGAGCACGGTGATTCACCCTTCCTGTTGCAGATGGATGCGGAGACCGGGCGCGGACACGGTCAGCGTGGCGTAGCGACCGGCCCGCTCGAGCAATCCACGGGTGAGGCTTTCGTAGGGTGTCAATGCTTCGTAGGGCTGCACGTCCACTCTCCGCGGGACGGTCGCGACCGTGACTCCCGCTATCCACGCGAGCAGAACGTCCTCATCGGCAGCGAGATCTGCTTCGATTGTCGGGGAGTCACATTCGGACGTCAGTACCGAGCCGACCCGCGCCTGGAGGTCGACGCGTTGGTCACCGTTCACCGTGCCGTACACGCCCTGCAGCAACCTGCGCAGAACCGGCCGGAGGGTCTCGTACCTCTGCTCCCCACCGAAGTGGCACATCGCCTGCTCGGCGATCGCCCGGGCGAAGGGGGGCACCATCGGCGGCGAGCCCATCTCACGGCGCACGGCCGCGCATTCGGCGGCAAACTCGTGCAGGTCGGCCCACCGTCCACGCTCACGCAGAGCGCTTCGCACGTCGGCCGCCACCTCACCCGGCAGCTGATGGACGTACGTCGCCAGATCGAATGGCCACGGGGTTGCCGCGGGCAAGCCTTCCTGATCGGCGATCCCGGCGAGGATCGCATCGGCGGACAGCAGAGCGTCCAGGTCGGGCAGACCCTGAACGTCGTCGCGTCGCAGGACGCGGATCAACGACGGCAGCGACGGAAGGGAGGCGCCGTTGGCGACCGACGGCAGTGCGGTGTCGATGCCGCGGACGCCGAGCCGGCCGGCCTCGAGGGCGACGACGGTTCCGAGTGCGGTGTGGCACCGGGTGTGCAGGTCGAGGGGAGTGTCACCGAGCGCCGACACCAGTGCCGGGACGAGGGTGCGCGCCCGGTCCGGTGTCAGGACTCCGCTCTCGTCTCGCAGCATCACCCGGTGGGCGCCGGCAGCGATGAGCGATGCGGCGCGCTCCGCATAGGTTTCGTCGGACACTCCGTCATCGGCTGTATAAGGAAGCGCGGCAATGGCGGTCAGCCCCGCCGTGGTGGCAGATTCCAGAGCGGCCTTGAGGCGGACCAGGTCCAGCAACGGATCCAGCAGGACCACCTGCCGCAGGCCCGCAGCTGCCAGTGCCGTCAGCCAGCCGTCGATCGCCGTGGGTCCGAGGACGTCGGCACCCGGCCGCCCATGCCCGGTCAGCAGGTTGACGGTGGCCCGCAACGGAACGGGGCCGTAGTGCCGATGGGCGAGTTCCACCCGCTGCAGCGGGTGTTCGTCGCGGGCCAGGCATTCGTCCAGCACCGCCGGGCTCAGCACCTCGACCGCAGCGAGGCCGCTGGACGACAGCGCGGCGGCGGGTGCGAGGACCATCCGATTGTCCAATGCACCCGCCCATACCGCGGCCTGGCCGTCGGTCAGGCTGGTGTCGGTGAAGGTGATCTGATGGTTGCTCATGCCGATGCTCCCGCCTCGGTGAGGGACTGGCGAAGGAAGGTGTCCTCGACCCATCTGGTGGTGACCGCTCCCGCGGCGAAGTCGGGGTGAGCGAGCACCGAGTGGTGGAACGTGGCGGTGGTCGTCGGACCGGTGACCGTCAACTCGGACAGGGCGGTGCTCATCTTCTGAATCGCCTCGGCTCGGGTGGGGGCGTGCACGATGATCTTCGCGAGAAGTGAGTCGTAGTACGGCGAGACCGTGTATCCCGAGTAGCAGTGGGTGTCGACCCGAACGCCCGGCCCGCTCGGTGGTCCCCACTCCTCGACCAACCCCGGACTGGGGAAGAAGCCGCGATCGGGGTCTTCGGCGTTGATGCGGCACTCGATCGCATGACCGTCCAGGATCACCTCGTCCTGTGTGAAGGACAACGGTAGCCCGGACGCGATACGAATCTGTTCGGCCACCAGATCGCGCCCGCTGATCATTTCGGTGACGGGATGCTCGACCTGGATGCGGGTGTTCATTTCCAGGAAGTAGTAGCTGTTGTCGCGGTCGTCGACCACGAACTCGACGGTGCCCGCACCGACGTAGTCCACGTTCCGGGCGAGGCGGACCGCGCTCTCGCCCATCGCTTCCCGTTCGCTCTCCCCGAGTACAGGCGAGGGCGCCTCCTCGATCAGCTTCTGATGCCGCCGCTGCGTCGAACACTCTCGCTCACCGAGGTGGACGACGTTGCCGAACTGATCACCGATGACCTGGATCTCGATGTGCCGTGCGCGTTCGATGAACTTCTCGACGTACAGGGTGGGATCGCCGAAGGCCGATTGGGCTTCCGACGACGCGGACCTGAACAGTTCCGGGAGTTCCGCCGCCGACCCCACGACCCGCATGCCGCGGCCCCCGCCGCCCGCGGTCGCCTTGATCAGCACCGGAAACCCGATCTCCGTGGCAATCGCCAGAGCCTCGTCCGGATCGGACACTGCCCCCGAGCCGGGCACGCAGGGAACCCCGGCCTCCGATGCCAGGCCCACCGCCGTGATCTTGTCGCCCATGCTGTCGATCGACTCGGGTGTCGGGCCGATGAAGATCAGGCCGGCGTCGCGGCAGGCACGGGCGAACGACGCTCGTTCGGACAGGAATCCGTAGCCGGGATGGACCGCGTCGCAACGGGTCCGCTTCGCCGCCCGGATCAGCAGGTCCGCGCGGAGGTAGCTGTGGGTCGGCTGCGGCGGACCGAGGACTACGACCTCGTCGGCCATCCGCGCGGCCAGGCTGTCGACGTCCGCGTCGGAAACCCCGACCACGGTCTCGACGCCGAGGTGACGGCACGCCCGGATGATGCGGACCGCGATCTCGCCGCGATTGGCGACGAACACTCTCCGGATGTCGTGCCGAACGACTGGGATGTCGTCGGTCATGCTGCGGCCTCCGCGTCGGTGGGATCGACGATCATCAGGATCTGCTCGTGCTCGACGGCCTGACCGTGCTCGACGAGGATCGAATGAACGCGGCCCGCTGTCGGCGTCGGGACCGAGTTGAACATTTTCATCACCTCGATCAGGCAGAGTGTCGCGGATGCCTCGATCTGCTGACCCTCTTCCACGAACGGCGGCTGAGTCGGTGCCGGCGTGCGGTAGAACGTGCCCGGCATGGGTGCCCGGATGGCGATCATCCGATCCGGGACTTCGGCGAGTGCCGGGCTGCTCACGGTGACCGAGGCGGCCGGCGCGGGCGGCGGCGTCACGGCCGGGGCGGGGGCCGGGGTGGCGGGGGCGGTCGTCGGCGCCAGGGCTTCGACCGGCAGCGCACTCGTCGGCGCGGCGCCCGGTTTACGCGCCTGCAGGACGACGTCGCCGATCCGGAGGTCCAGCGAATCGAGATGCTCTGCGGTGTCGAGTAGTTCAAGGATGCGTCGGACGTCTGCGTGTTGGAGATTCATGGTCTGCTCCTCGTAAGTGGCGTTCGCGATGAGGTGTCGGTCAGGCCCGCATGGTGCGTGCGGTCGTGCCGAGCTGTGCGGGCAGGATTCGGTAGGCCTGACGTACCCATTCGCACAGCATCGGACGGGTGTCGCGGGGGTCGATGACGTCCTGGATTCCGAACCTTTCCGCAGTTCGGAACGGGTTCTCCACGGGTTGGAACCGCGCGTAGAGTTCGGCACGGAGCGCGTCCGGGTCATCACTTTCGGCCAGGGTGCGCCGGTAGGCGGCCTCGACGCCGCCCTCGATGGGGATCGATCCCCAGTGCGCCGTCGGCCAGGCGAGGCGTCGGTTGATGCTGCCACCACCTATCGGCCCGTAGGCGGCGCCTGCCAGCCCGTAGGCCCGACGCACGAACAGCGAGAGCCAGGGGACGCGAGCCTGCTCGAGGGCCATGGCCGTCCTGATGCCCTTGCGGAGGGTGCCCTTCTGCTCGGCGTCGCGGCCGACAAACGTCCCGGGCTGGTCGATCAGGTTCACCACCGGCAGGTGGAACGTGTCGGCCATGTCGACGAACCTGGTGATCTTCTCCGCGGAATCGACGGTCAACGATCCGCCGAGCCACCTGGGATCGTTCGCGAGGACCGCCACGGTGTGACCGTCGAGACGGGCGAGCATCGTGATCTGAGACTGTCCGAAATACCGTCCGATCTCGAACAGGCTACCGTCGTCGAAGACCGAGGCCAGCAGCGTGCGCATGTCGTACGAATACTGCTTGATTTCCGGGATCGTCGTGGACAGGGCCTCGTCACGACGATCCACCGGATCGGCGCAGGCCCTCACCGGAGGGAGCTCGTGAACGCTCGACGGAAGGTACGACAGGAATCGGACGACGTCGTCGAGTGCCTCGAACTCGTCGGCCGCCTCGTTGTCGACGACACCCGATGCACGCGCATGCACACCCGCGCCGCCGAGCTCGGCGTTGGTGACGTCTTCGCCCACCGCCTTCTTCACGACTGCCGGTCCACCCGCGAACAGGTAGGAACCCTCGGCGGTCATGATCGACAGGTGACTCGCGCACACCCGGACCGCGCCGAGGCCTGCGGCCGCGCCGAGCGCGACGCCGACGACGGGAACTGTGGCCAGCAACTCCACCATCGGCCAGTGCGGGTATCCCGGAATCTTGGTGGCGGACATCTGCTCGAGGAGGTTGACGCTCCCGCCGGCGGTCTCGACCAGCCGGATCACCGGCCACCGGTACGTCAACGCCAAACGCTCTACGTACTGCCATTTTTCGGGGTTGGTCGCCTCCGACGATCCCCCTCGGACGGTGAAGTCCTCGGCGACGACGATGACGTCCCGACCGTCGATCTTCGCCTGCCCGCACACGACATTCGACGGTTCGACCGAGATCAGCTGCCCGCGTTCGTCGTAGCGGGCCGATCCGGTCATCATGCCGATCTCGCGCCACGATCCTTCGTCGACGAGCCGTTCGATGCGTTCGCGCGCCGTCAGTCGGCCGCGCGCGTGTTGGCGCTCGATCTTGTCCGGGCCGCCCATCGCCAGAGCGAACTCACGGCGCTTGGCGATCTCCGCTTCGAACCACGGCCGGCCGGTGCTGTCCGCTGCGCTGGTGCCGACGGTCAGGACCGGGGCCGCCGCTCCGGATTCGATCTGGGTCATGACGAGATTTCCTTCTGTCTGGGATGGCGGTCAGCGAAGCGCAGCGGCCGGCAGTACGTCCGCGAGGTGGGCGCGCACGTGGTGGGTGGAGCGGGCCACGAGGACGCCTGCATCGGCGAGCGCTGCACACTTCTCCTGCACGGTGGCTCCGTCGGCGCTGCGCGGCGCGTGCCCGAACGGCAGCGTCGTCGGGAGGGAATCTGCGGCACGCCCGGCCACCATCGCGATGACCGGCACGTCGATTCGTCCGTCTGCCACCGCGACTGCCAGGTCGATTTCCTGGCCGCCGGACGGTTCGCCGAACACCACCACAGCGCGGGTGTTCGGGTCACTCGCAGCGAGTTCGACCCCTTCGGTGAGGGTCGTCCCGACCGCGGGCGTGCCGCCGATGGACATCTGAACGCTGGTTCCCCATCCCCAGTTGCGCATCAGCATCGCCAGTTCGGAGGCCATGCCGCCGCTGCGGGAGACGATGCCCACCGAGCCGGGCGCGAATCGCTTCCACGGTTCGTTACCGCCGGGGCAGCCGATTCGGCCCACGCCGGGGACGACGACACCTTGCGAGTTCGGGCCGATGACGTGGCAGTGGTGCTCTCGCGCGACCGCGAGTGCCCGGAGCCAGCGATGCTGCGGGATGTTCTCCGAGCTGACCACGATCAGTTCGACGCCCGCCTGTGCGGCTTCGACGACCGCATCCGCGGCGGCGTGCGGCGGCGCGTAGCTCATCGCGAACCGGGAGTCTGTCGCCGCCACGGCCTCGGCGACGGTGTCGAAGACCGGCACGCCGAGCACCGCGGAACCCCCCTTGCCGGGGGTGACACCGGCGGCCACGTCGACACCGGAATCGAGCATCCACCGCGTTTCCAGCTGCCCCTGCCTGCCCGTGATGCCCTGCACGAGAAGACCTGAACGGGCTTCGAGAAGCTCACGAATCATCGGACGAGTCCTTCCAGTTCCTGCGGCGACTGCTCCATCGCGGTCAGCAGTAGGTCGCATGCGTCTTCGAGTGAGGCCGCGCGATCCAGGACGAGAGCCCCGGGCAGACGCCGACGGAGGACGGCGTGCGCCTCCGCTTCGTGTGGGCCGGCCAGCCGGACGACGGTCGGCACCCGTGTGGAGTCGAATCCGGCCCGATCCGCGGCAGCAGCGAACTCGACCGCCACGTCGCGGGCATCGGCGAGACTCAGCACGGCGCCGCCGAACAGCACCCCGCGAAGCCCGGGGACGGAGAGCGCCGAACTGAACAGCGTCTGCAGCTTCGCGCTACCGGCACCCGGCGACGCGTCGAGGTAGCAGGCGGGACGGATACCGAGGTCGGTCAGGTAGTCCAGGGCGAGAAGCCCCGCACCGCCGCCGGTGATCATGCAGGCGACGTCGCCGTCCAACTCGAAGAACTTGATGCCCGCCCTGTTCGGTTCGGCGGCGTCGGCCTCGCGGACTGCCAGTTCGCGTGGGGTGGGTGCGCGGTCCACGACGGGGTCGGCATCCACCAGTGCCGACGGACGGAGTGCCTGTGCGTCGGGATGACCGTGGGGGTCGAATTCGACCGCCACACCGACGGCGACCAGTCGCTGACCGTCCCAGCGGAACGGGTTGACCTCGACGAGGACGGCCTCCGCACTGCAGAAGGCGGTCCAGAGAACCTGCAGCGCATCACCGATCGCACTGCGCAACCGAGGGTCCGACACGGCGGCCCGGTCGAGCAGGCCGGCGACCGCGTGGTCGTCGGGGCCTTCCGCCAGGCCAACCGTCACGGCAGCCGCCTGGTGCGCATCGAATCCGACTCCACCGGTGGCGGCGGCGCGCACGACAGCACCACGAGTCGTCTCGTCCAGGGCGATGGAGAGGTAGCACTCCTCGCCCTCGACGAATTCCTCCACCACCGCAGGCGCACCGCTCCGAAGAGTTGCGGTGACGGCGGAGGACAGCTCGTCCCGGGACCTGCAGATGTGCACGAGGCCGGCGAGGCCCTTGCCGCTGCCGGCGATGTCCGGCTTCACGACCCACGGCGGGCCGAACGCCGGCCCGCCCGGCAGAAGTTCGTGCTCATGCGTCACGACGACCAACTCGGGCGTCGCAAGGCCGACCCTGCGCAGCCATGGCATTGCGGCGCTCTCAGTGGCGCGGGGCATCGCGTCTCCTTCGTTTGGGGCCCTCCCCGGGCCTCTCGATTCGTTTCCCAGTGTGATCCGGGTAACTGATTCACGGAAGTGAGCGCAGGCGACCAGGGTGATTGCCATCATCGATCACTCGGGTCTAGGGTCGCGGCATGAGGTCGGAGCAGATGCGCTATCTGGAGGCCGCGATCCGCCTCGGTTCGCTGCGCAAGGCCGCTCAGGAGGTGGGCATCGGGCAGCCGACCCTCAGCCAGCAGATCCGGCGCCTCGAGGAGGACCTCAATGTCGTCCTCTTGATCCGCCGCGCCAACGGGGTTCTCCCCAGCGCGGAGGCCCGCATTCTGCTACCGCACATTCGGCAGGTGTTGCAGGCCGATCGCGCGCTCCGCGAGGAGGCGGGGCTGATCAACGGACTGCGCAGCGGCAGCGTGCGCCTGGGTGCCGTCACCACGGCCAGCCAGATACTGCTACCGAGAGTGGTTCCCCTCTACCGGAACTCGTTCCCCAACGTGCGCTTCTCGGTGTGGGAATCGGGCTCCCAGGGTGTGCGCGACAGCGTGACGAACGGCGAACTCGACCTCGGACTCGTCGTGAGGGCCAACGACCCGGCCTCCGACGCCAGCCTCACCGCAACCGATCTGATCTCCGACGAGGTCGTGCTGTGCGTGTCCCGGCGACATCCTCTGGCCGGCAAGTCGACAGTGGGAATTCAGGACCTCGCCGGCCAGTCCTGGGTGGTGTCCGCGCACGGTTTCGCCCTACGGGAGTTGGTGGACACCGCGTTCGCACCGCCGGCACAGGACATCGTCTACGAGACGACGAACCCGCACACGAGCCTGCTCATGGTCGCGGCCCGGGTGGGCATCGCAATGCTGCCCCGGCACACGCTCCGCGACCACTGCGCCGACGAAGTTGTCACTCCGGCAACGGAATGGAATCCGCCTCAGTTGACCGTCTGCATGATCAGGCGGGCGGACACTCAGCCGGCACCGGCCGTGCGCAAACTCATCCAGGCTTTACGCGAGGTCAGCGCGGACTGGTCACGCGACCATCCGATCACCAGGTAACTGATCGCGCCATCGCCAGGGGATCATGCAGTCGCTTCTCGCCCTGATCTCACCCTTCGCCCTGCGATTCCACGACCCACGCCGCGATCTGCGCACGTGAATTGAATCCCAGCTTCGTCAGGAGATGTTCCACGTGCCCCTGTGCGGTGCGGGGCGAGATCACCAACCGCGCGGCGATCTCCTTGTTGGTCAGCCCCTCGGCGATGAGGGTGGCAACCTCACGCTCCCGCTTCGTCGGTGCAGGCGACGGACCGGCGGACGTCGGAGAGGGCGAAATCTGCTCGCCCAGCGCGTAGGCGACGGCTGCGTCGAAACCGAGTGCCGTGCCCCTTCTGCGGGCCGCGGTGAAGGCCTGCTCACTCATCGCCTCTCGGGTCCGGCATTCGCACTCGTCCTGGTACACGCTCAGGCCGGGCACCAACACCGTCGAACTGCCCACCGACCGGGTGAACTCGTCTGCGGCGCCCAGCAATACGACCGCGCGTTCCATGTCCTGTTCCTCGGCGGCTATCCATGCGAGTGCCTGCAGACACACACTGGCATTGAGTCGATCGTTCACCCGACGCTCGACTCGGAGCGCCTGCCCGAGGAGCTGGACCGCTCGTGCTCTCTCCCCGAGCCGCCACACCGCGACGGCCAGCGCCCACAGCGAATACGACCGATACACCGATTCGCCCTGCGCCTCGGTGATCGCGAGGACGCGCTCATGGCATTCGATGGCTCGTTCCGTGTCGTTCACGAGGTCATGCGTCATGCCGAGGCCGACGACTGCAGCCACCTCGTAAAGGTCGTTGCGTGCCGTGAACCCTCGGACGGCCTTCTCGAGGTGTGCGCGGGCGTCGGGGAGGCGCCCCGCGAACAGTGCCGCGTATCCGACCGTGTGGTCGGCGTGCGCACGCACCAGCGGGTCGGTTGTCTGAGCGGCGACCGCCTGCGCTTCCTCCGCCAGCGTGTCCGACACGGGAATGTCGCCCTGCACTCCGGCCAGCACACTGGCGGCGTAGAGCGCCTTGACCCGATCGCCGGTAGGCTCGGCCGGTTGTCGAGCCAGGAGGCGACCGAGCCATCGCCGACCCTCGCTGAGCAATCCCCGGGACAGCCAGAACGGGTACAGTGCGGCAGCGATCCGCAGTCCCGTTGCGGGACTGTCGGACACGCAGAAATCCAGCGCCTCGCGGATATTCGGTTGTTCCCGACCCAGTCTGGAGATCAACGCGAGCTGCCGGGAGCTGATCCATTCGGTTTCCGCCTCGACCGCCAGCCGCTCACACCAGTCGCGGTGCCGACGGCGAAGCGCGATGTAGTCGCCGTTCTCCTGCGCCTTTTCCCGTCCGTAGGCGCGGACGGTCTCGAGCATTCGGAACCGCACCGCGGAACCCGACTCTTCTCTCGTCAGGATCGACTTGTCGACGAGGAACGTCACGGTGTCGAGGAGGTCGTCTACGTCGTCACCATCGCAGACCTGTTCCGCGGCCTCGAGTTCGAAACTGCCCGCGAACACCGAGAGCTGCGCCCACATCCGTTGTTCCGCAGGGGTGCACAGGTCATAGCTCCAGTCGATGCACATCCGCAACGTCTGCTGCCGCGAGGGCGCGTCCCTGCTGCCGCGAGTGAGCAGCAGGTAGCGGTCGGTGAGGCGCTGCAGGATCTGGTCGGGCGTCATCGCGCGAAGCCGGGCCGCCGCCAGTTCGATCGGTAGCGGCAGCCCGTCGAGCCGCTGACAGATTCGGGCGATGGTGACCTTGTTCTCCTCGGTCAGCTCGAATCCCGGGACTACGGCGGCGCCGCGTTCCGCGAAGAGAGTGACCGCATCGTTGCGGGGCAGTCCTTTCGGCAGGTGGTCGGGATCAGGGACGGGCAGCGGGGGAATCAGAAGCGCTGTTTCCCCGCCGATTCCGAGCGGTTCGCGACTCGTCGCGAGAATACGCAGCCGAGGGCACACGCGGAGCAGGATCTCGGCAAGTTTCGCGGCCGCGGCCACCACCTGCTCGCAGTTGTCCAGCACGAGCAACACTTCACGCGGGGCAAGGAACTCGACGAGCACCTCGTGTGAGGGTCGGGCAGACTGGTCGCGCAACCCCAGTGCGGCCGCCACGACCCCCGACAACAGCGAATCATCCAGCAACTCAGCCAGTTCCACCAGCGTCACACCGTCGGAGAAGTTTCGTTGCGCCTTGGCGGCTGCGCGTAGAGCAAGCCGGGTCTTTCCCACCCCGCCGATTCCGGTCAACGTCACCAGCCGCGACGTCGACAACAAGTTCGTCGCCTCGGCCAGCTCCGTGCGGCGGTCGACGAAACTGGTCAGCTCCAGCGGAAGTCCACCCGTTCGGCCCGAATCCGCCGGTGACCACGACGGCCGGACTGACGCTCCGCCCTGCACCGCGGCCGGTTCGGTGTGCATTGCCATCTCGTCGACCGGGAAGCCGTGATGCAGTTGGGACTCGCGCAGTTGCCGACCCAGTTCCACAGCGGAGGGGCGAGCGCCGGCCTCGGAGGACATGGCACGTTCGATGACAGCGCTGACCCCCTCGGAAATGCCGTGTTCGCGCGGGTTCGGAACCGGCTCGGACGTGATCCTCAGGAACTGTGCCACCAATTGCTCACCGCTTCGCCGTTCGAACGCCGCATGACCCGTGAAAGCAGCGAACAGGGTGGCGCCGAGGCCGTACACATCGGCGGCCGGACTCGGGGACTCACCGGCGACCACCTCGGGGGCGGTGAACGCCGGCGAACCCGTCACGACGCCGGCCGTGGTTTCGAACCCGCCGGCGATGTGGGCGATGCCGAAATCCGTCAGCGCAGGCTCGCCGTAGTCGGTGATCAGGATGTTCCCGGGCTTGACGTCGCGGTGCAGGATCCCGAGGCGGTGCGCGGCCGCCAGCGCGCCGGCCATCTTCACCCCGAGTCGCAACGCTTCGTCCAGCGGGAGCGGTCCGTGACGCCGGATCCGCTCGTCGAGCGACCCCTCAGCGTGGTACGGCATCACGATGAAGGGCCGGCCGTTGCCGGTGACACCGGCGTGGAGAACAGTGACGATATTGGGGTGACCGGTCAGCCGGCCGGCCGCACGCTGCTCACGCAGGAACCGTGCCCGGTTCTCCTCGTCGAGGTCTGCGGTGAGGACCTTCACCGCCACGGTGCGGTCGAGCGCAGCCTGCGTGCACCGGTACACGACGCCGAAACCGCCGCGGCCGATCTCCTGGGCATCCTCGAATCCGGCCGCCGCCAACTCCGCCGTGACCGAACCGGACACGTCGCGTTGCGTCGCGAACGGATCGACGTCCGTCATCGACTACATCGATTCATCCCGCTCGAGGCACTGCCGACGAATGCCACACTGCTCACCTCTCGACGATGTACCCCAGGATATCGCCGCGCCGCACCGCTGCGAAGTCGATGAGAATGGTGAACACGGGGTTGGCTGGACGGCCGAAGGCGAACCGGGTGGCTCGGAATGAGCCACCCGGTCGCTCTCAGCTCGTGCGCTGGCGCGCACGTCATGGTCGTTATCGAAGCGACCGCAAGCCCACGCGGAGCTCGTTTACCAAATGCTGGGGCTGCTCCCAGGCGGCGAAGTGCCCGCCCTTGTCGAGCTTGTTGAAGTGGATGAGGTTGGGGTAGGCCTTCTCTGCCCAACTGCGCGGTGCCTGATAGAGCTCGTCGGGAAAGACGCTCACGGCAACCGGGATGGAGACGCTACCGGCGGCGAAGAACGGGGCCTTGTTCTCCCAGTAGAGACGAGCCGCTGACAACGCCGTGTTCGTCAGCCAGAACAGGGTGATGTTGTCGAGTACATCGTCTCGCGTCAGGCCTTCGGGCTGTCCCGCGAAGACCCGCGAGATCAGCGCCAAACTCGCCGGGTCGTGGTCGATCATGAAGGCGGCCAGACCGACGGGCGAATCCGCCAATCCGATCAGTGTCTCCGGCCGCGATCCCATCTCCACGGCGTAGCCGATGTGCTGATAGAAGAATGCCAGCTGGTCGCACGCAGCCTGTTCGTCGTCGGACAGATCGGCGGGCACGGGATGCCCGGTGAGGAGCGCCTGGTCGATCTCGGGTGGAACCACCTTGGCCATGTTGGTGTGAATGCCGAGCAGCTCCGGCGGCGCCTGCACCGCCATCGCCTCAGTCACGATCGCACCCCAGTCCCCGCCCTGTGCCACGTACCGGTTGTACCCGAGGCGCTTCATCAGCTCCACCCAGGCACGTGCGATGCGGTCGGGGCCCCAGCCGGTCGTCGTGGGCTTGCCCGAGAAGCCGTAGCCGGGCATCGACGGAATCACCAGATGGAAAGCATCCGACGCGTCACCACCATGGGCGGTGGGATTGGTGAGGGGGTCGATGATCTTCAGCTGCTCGACGATCGAACCGGGCCACCCATGTGTGACGATGAGCGGCAACGCATCCTCGTGCTTCGAGCGGACGTGAATGAAATGGATGTCCAACCCGTCGATCTCAGTGATGTACTGCGGCAGAGCATTCAGCTTCGCCTCAACCTTGCGCCAGTCGTATTCCGAGGCCCAGTACTGCGCCAGTGCCTTGCTCGTCGCGAGCGGTGTGCCCTGCGACTGATCTGCGACGGTCTCCGTTTCGGGCCAGCGGGTGGTCTCGATGCGCTCACGCAGTGCCTCGAGTTCGGAGTCGGGGAACTGGACTGTGAACGGCCGGATGGTGACGTCGGTGGTGAAAGACATGTAGGTTTCCTTGCTGTGTCGGTTGTTGGTCGAGAACGGTTTTCGTTGGATTGGCACCTGCATTCGACGGTGCGACCGTCTACCTCGGGGTGCTGCTTTCCCAGCCGTCGAGGATCTCGTTGCCGATGGTGATTTCGGCGCGGCGGTCCCGCCTCTGGTCGCGTTGACGGTCGTGCCGGCGCTGCTGCGGCATGGTGTTGTCGTGATCGCGGGGGATGTCGTGGCCGGCGACGGCGGCGAGGGGGCTGGGCACCGGTGTGCTGGTGGATGCGGCCGCGACGCCGGCGGGGATGACGGCGAGTGCGGCGGCGGCGACTCCGACGGTGGCGAACCGCTTCCAGGAGGTGCTGGTGGTGTGTGTCCTGGTGTGGTGTTGGTGTGTGCTGTTCATGCCGATAAGACTCGCAATTGCGCGGCGAGTGGGACGGCGAAGATCTACGTGCTTCACTACCCGCATTTCCTACGCAGGTATCCGTGGGGACCAGCGAGGCCCTCGATGAGTTCAGCCCGGGTCCGCACCCAACGCAGCGGGGGCACTGCCCGAACTACGGATTTCGGGACTCGATGCTCTCGTCGCGGGCGATCCAGGCGGCAAGCTGCGCGCGGGATCGATACCCAGTCTTCGTGAGGATGCGATCTACATGTCCTTCTGCGGTACGGGGCGAGATAACCAACCTTTCCGCGATCTCCTTGTTCGTCAGTCCCTCGGCCACCAGCTTTCCCACTTCTTTCTCACGAGGTGTGAGTTTCACCTTCGCTGCAGGAGTGGCCGCCGCTGCGGGCTGGGACGTGCGCTTTTGCAACGCGAATTCAATCGACGCGAGGTGCTCGAGACGCTCACCGGCCCGGGATTCTTTCTCGAACGCAGAGTCACCCAGCAGCTGACGGGCGCGTTGTTCGTAACGAGTCCGCGTGCGGACCAACGTGTCGTTTCCGAAGAGTGGAGCGCTCCCCATCTCGCCGCACAGTGTGCGCCCGATACCGAGCAGGCGGGCGGATCGGACAGGGTTTGCTTCCTCGATCGCGATCCACGCCAGAATCTCGGTGCATGTACTCACGCCCAACCAGTCACTCAATGACTGCTTC
Source organism: Rhodococcus sp. IEGM 1305 (assembly GCF_030058635.1). Classification (NCBI taxonomy): domain Bacteria; kingdom Bacillati; phylum Actinomycetota; class Actinomycetes; order Mycobacteriales; family Nocardiaceae; genus Rhodococcus; species Rhodococcus sp. IEGM 1305. Next base: position 27,484 of record NZ_JASHKX010000001.1, on the reverse strand, counting down.
AGCTCGAGCGCTTCTTTCAACGAGTCCGAGGCTTGCGGGTACTTGCGCTGGGTCCACAGGGCAAGTCCGCGGGCCCACAGCGCCCATGACGTCGAGAAGTGCTCCTTCAGCGACCGACCTGAGGCGATGGTGTCGTCCGCCCAGGCAAGGGATTGTTCCAGGTTTCCGGACAGGCAGTGCACTAAAGCGAGCTGAGCGCCGCCCAGCAGTGTCAGGGAATTGACCTCCCCTGACTCGGCGTGAAGTGCCATGCCGGCAGTGAGGTACTCCAGTGCGACGTCGAGATTTCCGTTTCCGAGCATCTCCGCCGCACCCCGGAACTGAACTGCAAACGCCTGGGCGGTTCGATCACCGATCGCTTCCGCGACGGCGCTGCATTCCAGCAAATACTGTTTGGAGGTCGGGTTGTCGCCCTGAACCATGGCGTTCCACGCGATCACCCAGAGCGCTTTCGCCCTCTCGCTGCTCGGCTCCCGGTCTGCCTCCAAGGCTCGGGTCAGCCAGTACCGCCCGTCGCGCAGCAGGCCACTCGCGTTCCAGAAGAACCACAACGCACCCGCCATCCGAAGACCGGTTCGGGCCTCGCCGGGGGTAGACAGGCAGTACTCCAGCGCCGCCCGCAGATTCGCCCGCTCGTGCCGCAAACGACGGTTCCATACCAGCTGGCCTGACCCCAGTGACTGGCTCTCGCTGTGTTCGGCCAAACGCAGGAAGTAGTCTCGATGTCTTCTGCGCCACGCATTCTCGTCGCCGTGCTCGGCAAGTTTCTCGGCCGCGTAGTCCCTGATACTTTCCAATAGTTTGTATCGAACTGTGGATCCGGATTGAACGGTGGAAATGACCGACTTTTCGACAAGACTGGAGATCAGGTCAAACGCGTCCGGAACGATGTCCGGATCGGTGCACACGCTCTCGACCGCGTCGAAATCGAATCCGCCCGCGAAGACGGACAGCCGTGCCCACAGGACTTGTTCCTCCGGCGAGCACAGATTGAAGCTCCAATCGATGGCGCCACGCAGCGTTTGATGCCGTACCGGTCCGCCACGGTTTCCCCGCGTCAGAATTTCGAAGAGTGCGCCCTCGCGCGACAGGACGCGGTCGAGGGGTAGGGACCTGATCCGGACCGCTGCGAGTTCGATCGCCAGAGGGATGCCGTCCAGCCGCTGGCACAGGCGGGCAACCTCCAGGCGGCTCTCGTCGTCGAGGGTGTATCCGGGGACGACGGAGGCAGCGCGTTGCTCGAAAAGATCGACCGCCTCGGAATGAAAGCTCTTGGCGTTCTGCCCGTCGGCGAGCTGAGCTTCGTCGGGGACCGGCATGGGGGGTACCTCGAACACGGTCTCACCCAGCACACCGAGAGGTTCCCGACTGGTTGCCAGGATCTCCACACGGTCCGACCGCCGAACAATCTCGGCGGCGACGCTTCCGCTCGCCTCGATCAAGTGCTCGCAGTTGTCCAGGACGATGAGTGCATGTCTTCCACCGAGGAATTCGAACAGGTAGTGACTACCGTCCGCATTCATTCCGTCGCGAATGTCGAGCGCCTCGGTAATCGCACTGACGACAAGGTCTGGAGTGGAGATCGCGGCGAGATCCACAAACCAGACGCCGCCGGTGTAGGTTCTGCGCACTTCCGAGGCGACGCGGCACGCCAGCCGGGTTTTCCCTACCCCACCAAATCCGGTGAGGGTCACTATCCGGGAATCCGACAGACGCGCCTTCACTGCGGCTACTTCATTGCGGCGTCCGACGAAACTTGTCACTTCGCGGAAGAATTCGTGTGCATGGGAGACGAGTTGGTGAGGCGGCGGCACCATCACGTCCTCCTTCGGCTGCACGGCTCCCGCTTCGGCATGCAGTGCCATCTCGTCGACGGGAAAACCATGGAGACGTTGAGATGCTCGGAGTTGCTGACCGAGTTCCGTGGCGGAGGGACGGCCCTCCGAGGTGCCGGACATGGCACGTTCGATGATCGTGCTGACGTCCTCGGGAATGCCGTGCTTCCGTGGGTCCGGACCAGGCTCGGCGGCAATCCTCAGGAACTGGGCCACCACCTGCTCCCCGCTACGGCGTTCGAAGGCAGCGTGACCGGTCATCGCAGCGAACAACGTGGCACCGAGGCCGTACACGTCGGCAGCAGCACTCGGGGGTTCACCGGTCACCACCTCGGGGGCAGTGAACGCCGGCGAACCCGTCACGACGCCGGCGGTGGTTTCGAACCCGCCGGCGATCCGGGCTATGCCGAAATCCGACAGTGCCGGCTCACCGTAGTCGGTGAGCAGGATGTTCCCGGGCTTGACGTCACGGTGCAGGATCCCGAGGCGGTGGGCAGTCTCGAGGGCACCGGCCATTTTCACCCCAAGTCGCAGCGCTTCGTCGAGCGGGAGCGGTCCGTGGCGGCGGATCCGCGTGTCGAGTGAGTCCTGGGCGTGGTACGGCATGACGATGTACGGCCGACCGTTGTCGGTGACGCCCACATGGAGGACATTGACGACATTGGGGTGCCCGGTCAGCCGGCCCGCCGCGCGTTGCTCGCGGACGAAACGTTCCCGGTTCTGCTCGTCGAGGTCGGCGGTCAGGACCTTGACCGCCACAGTGCGGTCGAGGGCCGCCTGGGTGCAGCGGTAGACAACACCGAAACCGCCGCGGCCGATCTCTTGTGCGTCCTCGAATCCGGCAGCCGCCAGATCGGCCGTGACCGAACCCGACGCGTCGCGTTGCGTCGCGAAGGGATCGTCGTCGGTCATCGACCGGACCGATTCGTCCGGTCCGAGCCACTGTCGAAGAAGTGCACCACCGCTGGCCTCTCGAGGAGATACCCAAGGATATCGCCGACGCCCCCCATCCGATGGCCGACTTACGACCTGCCCTGGGCGGAGTACTCGAGGATTCCCGGTCAGGGGGCGACGAAGCCTCCGACTCCGGGGAGCGAGGGCTGGCCGGCCCGCGGGTAGAACCCCGAACCGATGACGGACACTGTGAACGCAACCGGACCGGAACCCGTGCGCACGGTGGCGCGTTCCGGTGCGGGCTCCAGGAAATTCACGCACGGCTTCACGACTACCGACCCGCGGTCACCGCTGGAGACGTTGAGATAGCTGACCCTGACGAGGGCGCCGCCGGCGCTGGACGAGCAGAGCTCCGGCCGAAACGGCGCCGAGAACGTCGTCTCGCCGGGAACTCGCCACCCGCACAGATCGTGTTACGCACAACTAAACACCCGCGCTCTCGAGCGCGTCCGGCGGGGTCGCCCGCGAGAAGGATGATCTTCGCAGGTCAGACTGTCGCGGACAGCATCGTCACTCGGGCGAAACTTTTCCTGCCCGAAGCGAGTAGCCCCGCACGTCGGCGGGTACCCGGCATCCACGCTGCCCCGGGCTCGACGGCCCCGAGTGGCAGCCAGGCCCCCTGACCGGTCCCCCTCGGCTGGGAGGCCGTCCGCCGCTCGTGGCCGGGGACGCCCCCCTCTTCCTCGGCCGCGGGCGGCTCCTCGTGCGCCTGCACGTGGTGCGGTCAGGACGGGCGACGATGTGCCGGCGACCGGCGACATCCTGTACGTGGCCAACGGAAGCCGCAGAATACTGTAATCGTTCACACGACCCGCCGAAGCCGAAACGCGGTTGTCATTTTCTGCGCACCTTGCACATCGAATGGTCTCTCGCATAGTCACTTTGACGTTGACGACACATCAAAGGTAGGCCACGATCATGCGACAACCGGGCTGCGGCGCCCCGCGTCGTGACCCGACAAAGGTCGCTACTCGGCCGTCCTCGCCCGCACACTTCCGAGGTACTCGCCGCAAGTAGTTCGATACAAGGAGTCGCACGTGGGCGCTGCGCAGATCGTGTTCTTAGTCGGCCTCGCTTCTCTGATCGTGGCCATGGCGCTACGCAAGAACGTCATGATCCCCGCGGTAGTCGCGACATTTGCCACAGCACTTGCGTACAGCGGCAGCGTCCCGAATGCCATCATGTCGGTATTCCGGGCCACCATCACTTCCGGCACCGCGCTGTTCGAGATCTTCATCGTCATCGCCGCGGTGACCTCGATGCTCGCAGCGATGCGGGCGATCGGTTCCGATGAGGTGATGGTGCGCCCCATCAGCCGGTGGATGGTCAATGGCCGCGTCGCTTACATCGTGTTGTTCGTCTTCACCTATCTTCTCTCGTTGTTCTTCTGGCCGACCCCGGCACTGGCCCTGATCGGTGCGGTCCTACTTCCTGCCGCGATCAAGGTGGGTCTGCCGCCGCTCGGAGCCGCGGTGGTTCTCGCGATCTCCGGCCAGGGAATGTCGATCGCCTCCGACTACGTGATCGGTCTTGCGCCGTCGATTTCCGCGAGCGGCGCAGGCGTTCCCGCCGACGACATCGCCGACCGTGCCCTGGTGATCTCATTGATCGTCGGTGTCACCGCGGCGGTGCTCGCCTACTTCCTGACCGTCCGCCGCAGGATGCGTACGGACCCAGTTCCGGGCACCGAACCGATGGGTGGAACCGTGCATCCCACCGGCGGTGTCGGTGGCACGCCCGCCGGCACGTCCGCTGGTTTCCCGCCGGGTCAGGACGTCGCGGTCTCACCCACCGCCACGGACGTGCTCGACGAGGAACTGCCCGGCTTCGAGGACGACGGAACGAGAATCACGGATCGCCCGACACTGACCCGTGCGTGGGCGATCGGCGTGCCCGCCGCGTTCCTCGCCGTCCTGATTTACATGTTGATCGGTCGTTTCACCGACATCGTCCCCTGGGAGGACGGCGGCGGCGCGTCCCTGGTGGGAGGCACGGCAATCATCCTGATGGCACTCGTGACCATCACGTCACGACGATCCGAGGCTCTCGAATTCTGCGCCACCCACTTCATCGACGGTCTGTCGTACGCCTTCAAGGCGATGGGCATCATCCTTCCCGTCGCAGGTTTCGTGTACATCGGCATTCCTGATTATTCGGGCGCCATTCTCGGACTCGACGACGGCACCACCGGTCCGGCCTTCCTCTTCGACACCGTGGAACGCGTGCAGCCGTACATCCCCGACAACGGCGTATTCGTCGCGCTCAGCATGCTCTTCATCGGTATGGCGGTCGGTCTCGACGGTTCGGGGTGGGCCGGCCTACCCCTCACCGGTGGATTGGCTGCCGCGCTGGCGCCGCAGTCCGGGATGGACACCGCGACCTTGGCGGCCATCGCCCAGAACGGTGCCACGTGGACGGGCGGGGGAACTCTCGTGATCTGGTCGTCGCTGGTGGTGGTCGCCGGATTCTGCCGGATACCGGTTGCCGAACTGGTCCGCCACCTCGTCGTCCCGGTGATGGCCGGACTGCTGCTGGCCACCGGAGCCGCCGTCGTCATCTGGTAGCGGCTCATCGCCGAACCAGGTTTCCGCACAACCCCTGACATGGAAGGACACCACGAAATGAGCTCGGTCCCGTTCCGCTACGACCCCGCCCGGTGCGCACTGATCGTCATCGACATGCAGAACGATTTCTGCTCCCCCGACGGGTCGCTGGCACAGAAGGGCTTCGACGTGACCGCCCCGGTGGCGATGGCTCCGCGCCTGGACCACCTCGTCTCGTCTGCGCGCACGGCCGGGGTCCGGGTGATCTTCGTACGCACCCTGCACGACGAAACCACTGATACACCCCAGTGGCTCGGCCGCGTGGGCGAGGGACCGGACGCGGCACGCACCGGAATTACTTGCCGCACAGGAACACCCGGAGCAGACTACTATGCCGTCGCTCCGCGGGACGGCGACGTGGTGATCACGAAGAACCGGTTCAGCGCATTCGTCGGCACCAACCTCGACCTCACCCTGCGTTCCCTCGGCATCGATTCCCTGCTCTTCACCGGCGTCGCCACCGAGGTGTGTGTCGAGTCGAGTCTGCGTAGCGCGCTGTTTCACGAATACTGGGTTTCGCTCGTCGAAGACTGCGCTGCCACCTACAGCCGAACTGCCCACGACGCTTCGGTGTCCGTCGTCGCACAGAACTTCGGCACCGTGATCACGGCCGAGAAGCTCGAGACGTTCTGGACTGCAGAATTGTGAACGGCTTCCGCTGGCGACGGGCGCGACCCGCGAGGTCGGCCAGCGATCAGCTGTGACTGTGCAGTGGTGTTCCCGCGAGAGCGAGGTGTGCCTCGCCGAGCGCTTCGGTCTGGGTGGGGTGCGCGTGAACGAGGGTGGCGACTTCGTCGGGGTAGGCGCCCCAGTTGACGATCAGTTGGGCCTCGCCGATCAGTTCGCCCACGCGTTCGCCGACCATGTGGATCCCGACGACCGATCCCTCGGTGGCTCCGGCTCGCACCAGTTTGACGCCGCCGCTGGTTCCGAGGATCTGGCTCTTGCCGTTGCCGGCGAGGTCGTAGACGACGGTGGCGACGTCTCCGTGCCGCTCGCGGGCCTGGTCTTCGGTGAGCCCGACCGACGCGACCTCGGGGTTGGAGTACGTCACCCGGGGGATGCCGCTGTCCTCGATCGGTGCCGGGCTCAGGCCGGCGATCGTTTCCGCGACGAAGATTCCCTGTTGGAATCCGCGATGCGCGAGTTGCGGTCCGGCGACGATGTCACCGACCGCGTACACGTCCGGCTGCGAGGTCCGCAGGGAGTCGTCGACCGTGACGAAACCGCGGGAGTCGAGTACGACGCCGTGCTCGGTGAGCCCGACGTCGGCGGTCCGGGGGCCGCGGCCGACCGCGACGAGCAGCAGGTCCGCCTCGATCGTGTCGCCCGACTCCACGGTGACGCTGACCGTGCTCTCGTCCTGGACCGCTTTCGCGAATCGGGTGCCGGTCATGATGGTGATGCCGCGTTTGCGGAGGGCCCGGGTGAGTTGCTTCGACGACCACTCGTCCTCGGCGGCGACGAGCCGGGGCAGCGCTTCGACGATCGTGACGTCCGCGCCCAACGATGCCCAGATGCTGGCGAATTCGACCCCGATGACACCGCCGCCGAGTACGACGACGCGCTTCGGAAGTTCGGGAAACGTCAGTGCCTCGTCGCTCGTGAGGATGCGGCCACCGATCTCGAGTCCGGGCAGGCTCCGGACCTGCGAGCCGGTCGCGAGCACCAGCGACGTGCCGGTGATCGTGCGATCGCCGACGTGCACGGTGCGCCCTCCGCCGTAGCGGCCGGTTCCGTGCACCACCTCGATCTTGTGGCTGCGAACCAGCCCCTGCAGGCCCTTGTACAGGCGTTCGACCGTCGCGTTCTTGTAGGCGTGGACACCGCCGAGGTCGATCCCGTCGAGCGTCGCCCCGATACCGAGGGCCGACGCGTGCGTGACGGTGTCGGCGACCTCGGCGGCGTGCACGAGCGCCTTGGTGGGGATGCACCCTCGGTGCAGGCAGGTGCCGCCGACCTTGTCCTCTTCGATCAGGGTGACGGTCTTACCCAGTTGCGCGGCGCGGAAGGCACATGCGTACCCGCCGGATCCACCGCCGAGAATCAAGAACTCCGGTTGGTCGGACATGGGAAAACTCCCTCGGTCGGGCACGCCATGGGACGTGCAGCAAAGGTCGAAGTGGACTGGGTTTCAGCTCAGTGCGATCAACGTCAACGGATCCGACAGGATCTGACCGATGGCCGCGAGGAATCTCGATCCCTGCTCGCCGTCGACCAGTCGATGGTCGAACGACAGGCTCAGTGTGGTGACCGACCGCAACGCGATCTCTCCCTGGTGTTCCCACGGCTGCCTGCGGATCGCCCCGAAGCACAGGATCGCCGCCTCGCCGGGGTTGAGGATGGGCGTGCCCGCGTCGATTCCGAAGACGCCGACATTGGTGATCGTGATCGTGCCGTCGGCCAGATCGGCGGGCCCGGTCTTGCCCTCCTTCGCCGTGGTCGTCAGATCCGACAGGGCGATCGCGAGGTCTCGCAGACCGAGGGTGTGGGCGTTCTTGATGTTCGGCACCATCAGCCCGCGCGGGGTGGCGGCCGCGATGCCGAGATTCACGCAGCGTTTGACGACGATCTCCTGGGCGTCCTCGTCCCAGGACGAATTCAGGGTCGGGTTGGTGCGCAGCGCCACGAGCAATGCCTTGGCCACCAACGTCAGTGGTGTCAGGCGCACGTCGGTGAAGTGCTTCGTGTCGCGCAGCTCAGCCAGGAGGTCGATCGTCGGGGTGACGTCCACCGTGACGAACTCGGTGACGTGCGGGGCGGTGAATGCGCTGCGGACCATCGCTGCGGCGGTGTGCTTGCGGACACCCTTGATCGGGATGCGTTCCTCGTCGGCGTCCGCCGGGACCGTCGCCGCCGACGTCGTGACCGGGGTGGCGGTGCGGTGGCGCTCGAGGTCGTCCCTGGTGACTTCACCGTGCACCCCGGTTGCGTTCACCTCGGTGAGGTCGACGCCGTGTTGCTTCGCGGCGAACCGCACCGGGGGAGAGGCCAGCGGACGCGACGTGCGCGGCGCCGGGGTCACGTCGACCCGGGTTCCCGCCGGGCGCCGCTGCCGGCGCCGGCTGGACGAGTCCTCGGCCACGCCGTAGCCGACCAGGACCGGGGTCCGCTCGGCCGGGCCCGCGGGAGCGGTCGGCTCGGGCGCGTCCGCCTGGCCCTCGCCGGCGACCGCGACGTCGATGAACGGGCTGCCGACGTCGATAGTTGTCCCCTCCTCGGCGTGCAACGCGACCACCGTTCCGGCGTAGGGCGAGGGCAACTCCACCGACGCCTTCGCCGTCTCGACCTCGGCGATGATCTGGTTGAGCGTCACGGTGTCGCCGACCTTCACCAGCCAGGTCAGCAGTTCGGCGTCGGTGAGGCCCTCGCCGAGGTCGGGCAGCAGAAATGTCTGGACAGTGGGCATGGCGAACTCCTGGTTCCTACGCGGTGAAGGTGCGGTCGACGGCGTCGAGGATGCGGTCGACGTCTGGCAGGAAGTGCTCCTCGAGTTTCGCCGGCGGATACGGGACGGTGAAGCCGCCGACGCGGGCCACCGGCGCTTCGAGGTGATAGAAGCAGCGCTCGCTGATGCGGGCAGCGATTTCGGCACCGATCCCGAGGAACAGGGGCGCCTCGTGGGTGATCACCAGGCGTCCGGTGCGCTGCACGGACGCGGCGACGGTGTCGACGTCGAGCGGGGAGATGGACCGCAGATCGATCACCTCGATCGACCTACCCTCGCCCGCAGCGACTTTCGCGGCCTGCAGTGCAGTTGTCACGAGCGGCCCGTAGGCGACGACGGTGGCGTCGGTGCCCGGTGCGACCACCCGGGCCTTGTGCAGGGGACTCGTCTCGGCCGCCGGGTCTATCTGCCCCTTCTCCCAGTACCGGCGCTTGGGTTCGAAGAACAGCACCGGATCGTCCGACGCGATGGCCTGCTGAATCATCGTGTGCGCATCGGCGGCGGTGCTGCAGGTGACGACGCGAAGACCGGCGGTCGCGGCGAAATACCCCTCCGGCGACTCGGAGTGATGCTCGATCGCACCGATGCCGCCGCCGTACGGGACGCGGATGGTGATCGGCATCTTCACGTTTCCGCTCGTGCGGTAGTGCAGTTTAGCGACCTGCGAGACGATCTGGTCGAAGCCGGGGTAGATGAACCCGTCGAACTGGATCTCGCACACCGGGCGGTATCCGCGCATCGCGAGACCGACTGCGGTGCCGATGATCCCGGATTCGGCGAGCGGGGTGTCGATGACACGGTTGGGACCGAAGTCCTTCTGCAGTCCGTCCGTGATGCGGAAGACACCGCCGAGTTTGCCGATATCCTCTCCCATGAGCACGACCTTCGGGTCGTTCTCGAGGGCGCGGCGCAGGCCGGCGTTGAGGGCCTTGCCGAGCGGAAGCGTGGTCGGGGCGGCCGCGGAGATGGCTGTGCTCATGCGTCGGTTCCTTCGAAACTGTCGAGGTAGGCGGCGAACTGGCGCCGCTCTTCGTCGACGAGGGGATGAGGTTCGGCGTACACGTTGTCGAACAGGGACATCGGCTCGGGTTCGACGGTCTCGAGGCATCCACGGCGCAACGCCGCTGCAGTGTCGTCGGCGCGCTGCTGCACGGCGGCGAGGTAGCCGTCGTCGATCGCGCCCGCCGACTCGAGGAGGGCGCGGATACGGTCGAGGGGGTCCTTGCGTTTCCATTCCTCGTCGAGCGCGGCCGGCCGGTACCGGGACGGGTCGTCGGACGTGGTGTGCGGACCCATCCGGTAGGTGACCGCCTCGATCAGGGTGGGTCCGCTGCCTTCCCGCGCCCGTTCGAGCGCGGCCCGGGTCACGGCGATCACGGCGAGGACATCGTTGCCGTCGACGCGCACACTGGGAACCCCGAAGCCCCGGCCCCGCGCGGCGATACTCACCCGCGATTGCAGGCTGACCGGCTCGGAGATCGCCCACTGATTGTTCTGGCAGAAGAACACCACGGGCGCGTTGAAGCTCGCGGCGAACCCGAAGGCCTCGGAGATATCGCCCTGACTGGTGGCGCCGTCGCCGAAGTAGGTGATCGCGGCGCCGTCGGAGCCGTCGAACTGCATGCCCATCGCATACCCGGTGGCGTGCAACGCCTGCGCGCCGACGATGATCGCGGGGGTCGTCATGTTGTATTCGAACGGGTTCCAGCCCGAGTGCGTCGATCCCCGCCAGAACCTGAGCATGTGGGTGGGGTCGACGTCGCGGCAGTACGCGACACCGTGTTCGCGGTAGCTGGCGAAGACGAAGTCGTCCGGACGGAGGGCGCGCGCCGACCCGACCTGCGCGGCTTCCTGCCCCAGCAGCGGAGCCCACAGCCCCAGTTCGCCCTGACGCTGCAGCGCGGTCGCCTCCGCGTCGATGCGCCGCACCACGACCAGGTCTTCGTACAGCGCACGCACCGCGGTGATGTCGACATCGTCGACGTACCGGGAGTAGTCCGGATGCTCTACTCGCGCACCGATTTCGGTGACCAGCTGCACCACGTCGTCATTGTCGAACACGAAAACCTCCGAAAGTGATGTACCGGGAGAGCTCGCCACCCGCGAGTGACCGTGTCGGTCAGAATGTTGCATTCACACAATCATCAGGATTCATCATGCGCAAGTGTTGTCATTCAAAATAAGCAGAATGCTCAAATCGCGAGCGGCAAACTCTGGCATACTGCGCTACATGACGAAACTCGATCGGACCGACGCCCGGCTGCTGCTCGCCCTGTGCGACGCCCCTCGCGCCACCGGGGTGCAGCTGGCCTCGCTGCTGGGGATGGCACGGAATACCGTGCAAGCACGGATGTCTCGCTGGGAGGAGCAACGAGTGCTCGCACCGGTCGACCGCTGCGTGTCACCCCGCGATCTGGGATACCCCCTGCAGGCGTTCGTCACCGCGGTGGTCGACCAGCATCGCCTCGAGGACGTCATCGAACACCTGCGGGACATCGCCGAGGTCGTGGAGGTCGTCGGCATCTCCGGGGCGGCGGACCTGCACATCGGCGTGGTCGCCGTCGATGCCGACGATCTGTATCGGGTCGCCGGCCTCATCCTCGCCGTGCCCGGGATCGAGCGCACCACGGTGTCCGTGGCGATGCGCGACGCCATCCCCTACCGAACCCGGCCGCTGCTCGAGCGGATCGCCGAGGAGCAATGACGAAGGCGCTGCCGTCGACCGCCCGGCAGCGCCTGTTCTCCGATCAGCGATGTACGGCGACGACCTCCCCGCCGATGTCTTCGACGCTGCGAGTGGGAGTTACCCGCGATCTGAGTACGAGAACCAGCACCACGGCGACGAGCATGACCGCCCCGACGACCCACAGGCCTGCGCGTGAGTTCCCGGTGGCGTCGAACAGCCATCCCGTGACGTACGGGGCCCCGAAACCGCTCGTGTTGCCCACCGAGTTGACGACGGCGATGCCTGCCGCGGCGCCCGCGCCGGTGAGGAACGTGCTGGGCAGGTACCAGAACACCGGCAGGGCACAGAACACACCGACCGCGTTGACGGTCACCGCGATCATCGTCGTGAGCGGAGACTGCATGTACAGGGCGATCGGAATGGAGACGGCTCCGATCAGGGTGGGGATGGCGACGTGCCAGATCCTTTCACCGGTTCGGTCGGAGTGCCTGCTCCACAACACCATTGCGACAGCACCGACCGCGAACGGGACCGCGACGATCAACCCGGTGGTGACCAGTGAGAAGTCGGTGTCGAACGTCTTCTTGAAACCGGCGACGATGCTGGGCAGGAAGAAGCTGAGCGAGTACAGGCCGTAGGTGATTCCGAAGTAGACAAGACCCAGCATCCACACGCGGGAGTCGGTCAGCGCCCGGCCCACCGACATGTGGGAACCGGATTCGGCCGCCTCGGATTCGAGTTCACGAGTGAGCCAGACCTTTTCGTCCTCGTCCAGCCACTTGGCCTGCGAGGGCCGGTCCGTCAGGTAGAACCAGGTGACCACCGCGAGCACGACGGCGGGGATCCCCTCGAGCAGGAACATGACCCGCCACCCGGACAGTCCGAACAGCCCGTCCCAGTATTGAATGATGGCGCTCGACAGCGGGGCGCCGAGCGCCGACGACACCGGGAGCGCGAGAAGGAACAGGCCCATCAGCCGGACCCGATAGGCGCGGGGAAACCACAGGGTCAGGTAGAGCAGCACACCCGGGAAGAAACCCGCCTCGGCGATACCCAGCAGCATGCGCAGCGTGTACAGCGAGCCGGCATTGGGCACGAAGGCCATGGCCGCCGCGATGATTCCCCACGTGAGCATGATCCGGGCGATCCACCGGCGTGCCCCGAACCTGTGCAACGCGAGATTGCTCGGCACCTCGAACAGGAGATATCCGATGAAGAAGAGCCCGGAGGCCAGACCGAACATGGTCTCGGTGAGTCCGAGTTCCTCGCTCATCGTCAGCTTCGCCAGCCCGATATTGGTCCGATCGAGATAGTTGACGAAGTAGGCCAGGCCGAGGAACGGAATGAGCCGCCGGGCGACCTTCCGGACCACCCTCGCCTCGATCTCGGGTTTCTGCAGTACAGAGGACATGTGTGACTCGACTTTCTGAGGAGTGGGCATGGGTCGGACCGCCGTGTCCCGCTCGGCCGAAAAGCTTGCGTGACAGGCGTTGGTGCTCGGGGTGGTTTACGAGAAGATCTTCCCGGGGTTCATGATTCCGTGTGGGTCGAGGGCGTTCTTCACCGATCGATGCATGCCCAGGACGACCGGATCGAGTTCCTGGGCGAGGCCGTCCATCTTCAGTAGACCGACACCGTGCTCGCCGGTGACCGTGCCGCCGAGTTCCAGTGCCGCGTCGATGATGTCCGCGAACGCGGCCTGCGCGCGGGCGCGGGCGGCCTCGTCGTCGCGCGGCGTGATGAGGAGTGGGTGCAGGTTTCCGTCGCCGGCGTGTGCGATGTTGGCGATGGTGGTCTCGTGGTCGATACCGATCTGTTCGATGCGCGCAAGCATTTCGGGGACAGCACGTTTCGGCACGCACACGTCTTCGGTGAGGACCGGTCCGAGCCGCTCCATCGCGGGGTAGGCCAGACGACGCGCAGCGAACAATGCGTCGGCTTCCTCCTGGTCGGTGGAGACGGCAGACCACGTGGCTCCGGCTTCGTCGAAGCACGACAGCATCTTCTCCGCTTCCTGGTCGCCGACGACTCCCGCGGTGTCGATTCGGCCGAGCAGAACGACGTTCGCCTCCACCGACAGTCCCATTTTCTTCCACGCGTCGACGGCGATGAGGCACTGCTTGTCCACCAGTTCGAGCGCCGACGGGGTGAGCCCCGCCGCGGCCACCGCGCTGACGGCCCGGCCCGCGTCGACGATGGAATCGAAGTAGCCGGCCACCGTGCGCTGCGGGTCCTGGAGTGGACGCAACTTGACGGTGATTTCGGTGATGACGCCGAGCGTTCCCTCGGACCCGACCATGAGACCCGCCAGATCGTAACCGGCCACACCCTTGGCGGTCTTGCGGCCGAGGCGCACGAGGTCACCGGTGCCGGTGACGATCTGCATGCCGAGCACGTAGTCACGGGTGACGCCGTACTTGACGCAGCACAGTCCGCCCGCGTTGGTGGCGACGTTCCCTCCGATCGTCGACCACGGTGAACTGGCCGGATCCGGCGGATACCAGAGTCCGTGTTCGGCGCACGCGGCGCGGAGATGGTCGTTCACCACGCCGGGCTCGACGACGGCATACCGCTCGAGCGGATCGATTTCCTTGATCGCGTTCATGCCCTCGAGTGCGAGGACGACGCACCCGTCGGTGGCGTTCGCTCCGCCGGACAGACCGGTCCCGGTACCCCGGGTGACGACGGGGGTGTCGTGGTCGAGGCAGGCGCGCACGACAGCCTGGACTTCGAGGGCCGTTCGGGGCCTGACGACCGCGAGCGGAGCGGCGTACGGCGCCCACTCGGCTTCGTCGTGCTGGTACTTCGCGACGACGTCGGGGTCGCGCACGACGCGATCCGCGGGGAGGGATGCCAACAGTGCATCGATCAACATGGCGAAAACCGGTCCTTTGCGGGCGAGAAGGTGATGCCTCGAATCTAGCTGTGATCTGCATCTCGGCCAATGTAGGTTTCATCTATCAAATCCAGGAATCCATGGATGGAGACACCAGTGAGTACTGCCGATCGCGGCTGGATGGAACTGCTGCTCGACGACGCACCCATCGACGAACTCGATGCCCTCCGGCGCACGTTGATCGAGGAATCCGACGCGTCCGACAGAGCCGCGGTCGAACGCGAAGCCAACGCCGCACTCCGGCTCCGGGCGCAGCTCGACCAGCGCCAACAGCGCAGTAGGGAGTTGGCGGCGCTCAACGACATCGCCGCCCGATTGACGACCGTCCGCTACGACCGGGTGTTGCTGCAGGAAGTGGTCGATCAGGCGCGGTAACTGCTCGGTGTGGATCTCGCCTACATGGGGTCGGTCTACGACGAGGAATTCGTCATCGAGGTCACCAGCGGGGCCCTGACCCCGAACCTCGTCGGAATCCGGTTGTCCCTGGACGAAGGACTCGTGGGCCTGATCGTCCGCAGGTCCGCGCCGGAATGGACGCCCGACTACCAGAGCGAACCGGCGTTCCGGCACATCACCGGAGCCGACAGCGCAGCGCGGTCGGAGAACATGCGCGGCCTGCTCGGGGTGCCCCTGCGCGTCGCCGACCGCGTCATCGGTGCCCTGTTCGCGTGCAAGCGTCAGGAGCGGGCGTTCACCGAATCCGAGATCGCGCTGTTGTCGGCGCTGGCAGCCCATGCGGCGATCGCGATCGAGAACGTTCGCTCGTTGGAACGCGAACGAGACACCGTCGCACGGCTCGAATCGGTGAACGCCGAATTGTCTCAGCGCACAACCGAGCTCGAACAGATACTGCAATGGGATCGGACGCTGACTCAGGTGGTGCTGCTCGGCGCCGGGGTGCAGCGTCTGGTGCAGGAGGTCGCTCAGCTCTCCCGGCAACCGGCCTATTTCGTGCAGGACGAATCCGAGTTGCCCGTGGACCTGATGCCGCACGCCGACGAGGTGTCGGCGGCGGTCCGTGAGCTGCGCGCCGGCGGCAACGACCACGCCGAACGCGGCGAGGTGATCGCGCAGCGTGTCGCGGCTGCCGGCGAGATGCTCGGCGCGCTCCTGTCCGTGGGAGCCGGGCAGCCGACCACTCGCCTCCTGCTCGAACGCGCGGCACCCGCGATCGCACTGTCGCTCGCCGAGGAACGTGCGGCGGGGGAGGCGACGCGTCGCGCACGGGATGCTTTTCTCGTCGACCTCCTGACCCATCCCGCCGCCACCGCACAGGACGAGCGCCGCCAACTGCGGTTGGCCGGACTCAACCCCGACACGACGTACTGCGTCGCCGTGGCGATCGCCGCGGGCCAGGACACGGTCCGTACCGCTCTCGGGACATTGCCCTTCCCCTCGGGAACCGTTGCAGCGGAGCATGGCTCCCGCGCGCTGGCGGTCGTGCCCGCCAAAGATTCCGCCTCCGTCCAGGCGGTGTTCACCGCCGGACGGCTCGGCGCGACGATCGGCATCGCGGAGCCCGCGCGTGGCGCGAAGGCGCTCGCGCGCGCCTACATCGAAGCCCAGCAGACCGTCGATGTGCTCGACACATTGGGACGCGCAGATGAGGTCTCGTCCGCGCGCGGTCTGGGCATCTACCGGATCCTGCTGAGCCACATGGCGCGCGAGCACCTCGACGAACTCACCGAGGCACAACTGGGCCCGCTGATGGCGGAGCAGGCCAAACGCGGAGTGCCACTGCTGGAAACACTGTCCGAGTATCTGGCTCACGGCCGTCACCATTCGGCGACCGCGTCGAGTCTCGGCGTGCACGTCAACACCCTCTACCAGCGTCTCGACGCGATCGACCGCCTCCTCGGCCCGGACTGGCGCGACCCCGACAAGGCTCTCGATCTGCAGGTGTTGATGCGGTTGCGCAGAACCGCAGAACTACTCGGCGCGCGAACGCGGTGACACGGTTCAGGCGCTGATGCCGCCCGTGAGGATGGCGGCGAGTTCGGCGTAGGCGTGCGCGTCGTCGAGTCCGGTGCTGTCGCGGACCCCGCGCTGCTGGATGCGGACCATCATGGTGGCGGCGAGGTCGGCGGCGAAGGCGGCGTGCACGTCGCGGAAGTCCCCGCCGGCGACGCCTTCGGTGATCAACTCCTGGACCCGGCCGGCCGCGAACTGCGTGTTCCGTTCGTATACCTCCCGTGCCGGCGGGAAGGCGTCGAGGTCGGTCATGAACTGGTCGGAAGCGGCCGACAGGGCGGTGCCCACGGCCGACAGGTAGGCGGTGATCCGCTCGCGGGCCCCGGTGATCGGCTCGATGTGCGACTCGACATCGTCGGTCGCGCGGCGGAAGAAGTGCACGGTGGCGGCCCGGACCAGCTGTTCCTTGCTGCCGGCGAGGGTGTACAGCGTCGACTTCGAACAGCGCAGCCGGTTCGCGATCTCGTCGAGCGTCAAGTGGGCGAACCCCTCGACCAGGATCAGGTCGACGAGGGCGTCGAAGAGCTGGGTGCGCCGTCGGGTGGCGAAACCGGTTCGGGTGGGCTGCTCCATGACAGAAATAGTACTGGGCGATGCCTTGCAGTACTATTTCGCAATCAGTACCCTGGGGCGTAATCCAGTACTGTTTTCCGTAGCCTTCTCGAGGAGAAACCGTGGCCGTCGATCGCTTGCTGCCTACTGACGAAGCCCGTGACCTGATCCAGCTCACGCGTGACGTCGCCGACAAGGTCCTGACGCCGATCGTCGACGAGCACGAGAAGGCGGAGACCTACCCCGAAGGTGTGTTCGCCACCCTCGGCGAGGCCGGACTGCTGAGCCTGCCGTACCCGGAGGAGTGGGGCGGCGGCGCGCAGCCGTACGAGGTGTACCTGCAGGTGCTCGAGGAGATCGCCGCCCGCTGGGCATCGGTCGCGGTCGCGGTCAGCGTCCACAGCCTCGCCTGCCACCCGTTGATGGCGTTCGGCACGGACGAGCAGAAGCAGCAGTGGCTCCCGGAGATGCTCGGCGGCAACACCATCGGCGCCTACAGCCTGTCCGAGCCGCAGGCCGGATCCGACGCCGCCGCACTGACCTGCAAGGCCTCCGCAACCGACGGCGGGTACGTCGTCAACGGCGCGAAGGCGTGGATCACCCACGGCGGCATCGCCGATTTCTACAACCTCTTCGCCCGCACCGGTGAGGGATCGAAGGGGATCTCCTGCTTCCTGGTCCCCAAGGACACCGAAGGTCTGACGTTCGGCAAGCCCGAGGAGAAGATGGGCCTGCACGCCGTGCCGACGACGTCCGCACACTACGACGACGCCTTCGTGCCCGCGGAACGACGTATCGGCGCGGAAGGCCAGGGTCTGCAGATCGCGTTCAGCGCACTCGATTCCGGCCGCCTGGGCATCGCCGCCGTCGCTGTCGGTCTCGCGCAGGCCGCCCTCGACGAGGCCGTCGCCTACGCCCAGGAACGGACTGCGTTCGGCAAGAAGATCATCGACCACCAGGGGCTCGGCTTCCTGCTCGCCGACATGGCGGCGGCCGTCGACTCCGCGCGCGCCACCTACATCGACGCGGCCCGCCGCCGCGACGCCGGCCTGCCGTACTCCCGCAACGCGTCCGTCGCCAAGCTCGTCGCCACCGATGCCGCCATGAAGGTCACCACCGACGCCGTCCAGGTGCTCGGCGGCTACGGCTACACCCGCGACTTCCGCGTCGAGCGGTACATGCGGGAAGCGAAGATCACGCAGATCTTCGAGGGCACCAACCAGATTCAGCGCCTGGTCATCAGTCGCACCCTCGCCGCGAACTGACGCACCCACCCCCGAGAAAGGCTCCTCCTGATATGCCCACCTCTGTGATCGTCGCAGGCGCCCGCACCCCGATCGGCCGGCTGCAGGGTTCGCTCGCCGGGTTCTCCGGCGCCGACCTCGGCGGAATCGCCATCGACGCGGCGCTCGGCAAGGCCGGTGTGGCCCCGGACCAGGTGCAGTACGTCATCATGGGTCAGGTCCTCACCGCCGGCGCCGGGCAGATGCCCGCCCGTCAGGCCGCCGCGAAGGCCGGCATCCCGATGAGCACCCCGTCGCTGAACATCAACAAGGTCTGCCTGTCGGGGGTCGAGTCGATCATCCTCGCCGACCAGTTCATCCGGTCCGGCGCATTCGACGTGATCGTCGCCGGCGGCATGGAGTCGATGAGCCAGGCACCGCACCTGCTGCCCGGTTCACGCGGCGGTTTCAAGTACGGCGACGTCACCCTCGTCGACCACATGGCCCTCGACGGGTTGCACGACGCGTTCACCGATCAGCCGATGGGGCTGCTCACCGAGGCCGGCAACGACAGGGACGTCATCGCCCGCGAGGACCAGGACGCGTTCGCGGCCCGCTCCCACCAACTGGCCGCCAAGGCCTGGGACAACGGGATCTTCGACGACGAGGTCGTCCCGGTCGAGATCCCCGCCCGCCGCGGTGAGAGCACCTGGCTGCGCCGCGACGAGGGCATCCGCCCCGACACCACGCCCGAAACCCTGGCGCGGTTGCGTGGCGCGTTCCGGGACGGTGGCACCGTCACCGCGGGGAACGCGTCGACGATCAACGACGGTGCCGCCGCGGTGGTGGTGATGAGCAAGGAACGCGCCGAAGCGGAGGGGCTGACCTGGCTGGCCGAGATCGGCGAGCACGGCATGGTCGCCGGACCGGATTCGGGTCTGCAGTTCCAGCCGTCGGGTGCCATCGCGAAAGCCTGTGATGCGGCAGGTATCGCGCCTGCCGAGCTGGATCTGATCGAGATCAACGAGGCGTTCGCGGCGGTCGGGATCGCCTCGACCCGGGAACTCGGCGTCGACCCCGACCGGGTCAACGTCAACGGCGGTGCGATCGCCCTCGGTCATCCGATCGGCATGTCCGGCGCCCGGATCACGCTGCACCTCGCGCTCGAGTTGCAGCGCCGCGGCGGCGGCACCGGCGCCGTCGCCCTGTGCGGCGGCGGCGGACAGGGCGACGCCCTGATCCTGCGCGTCCCCTGACAACCCCGCTTACCCACTACTGCCGCAAACCTATTCGAGGAGAACTTTGTGAAGATCGATGGAGCCGTCGCTGTCGTCACCGGCGGAGCATCCGGACTCGGCAACGCCACCGCCCGGGCCCTGCACGAGCGCGGCGCCCAGGTCGTGCTGCTCGACCTCCCGTCGTCCGACGGGGAAGTGGCCGCCAAGGAAATCGGGAAGGGCGCCTACTTCACGGCCGCCGACGTCACCTCCGCCGGTGACGTCACCTCCGCGATCGACTTCGCCGCGTCGCTCGGCGACCTTCGCGTGGTGGTCAACTGCGCCGGAATCGCCACGCCCGGCAAGGTTCTCGGCAAGGCCGGCGCCCTTCCCCTCGCGGACTTCGAACGCGTCGTCCGCATCAACCTCGTCGGCACGTTCAACGTCCTGCGCCTCGCCGCCGAGAAGATCGCCCAGACCGAACCCGTCGACGGGGAACGCGGCGTCATCATCGACACCGCCTCCGTCGCCGCATTCGACGGCCAGATCGGTCAGCCCGCCTACGCCGCATCCAAGGGCGGCGTCGCCGCGATGACACTGCCGATCGCCCGCGAACTGGCCCGCCACCTCATCCGCGTCGTCACCATCGCGCCCGGAATCTTCGAAACGCCCATGATGGCCGGGCTTCCCGAGGAGGCCCAGAAGTCCCTCGGACAACAGGTGCCGCACCCCTCCCGGCTCGGCAAGGCCACCGAATACGCCGCCCTCGCCGCGCACATCATCGACAACGCCATGCTCAACGGCGAAACCATCCGCCTCGACGGAGCCATCCGGATGGGTCCCAGGTAGGCGACCGACGGTCGCTGCAGGCGGCACCCAGTCAGCGGGTGCCGCCGATGAACGCCGTGACGGTCAACGGCTCGGGGACCGTGTTGTGGTCGTGCGGTTGACCGACCGTATCCGCCACACTCCTGCCCATTCGATCTCGCTGACCGCGCCGTTGACGATGCGCGGCACCGCAATGCCACAGAGATCGCCGAGCACCGCGCGGATGAGCGCCCCGTGCGTAATGACCACGATCCGGCATCCGGGATGCATCTCGACGATCGCATCGAGGGCGCGGCGTCCACGTGCAGAAACCGCCTCGAGGGGCTCGAGGTCGGGGAAGTCGCAGTCAGGCCATCGCTGCTCGGCGTCCGCCCGGGTCAGCCCTTCGGCGGCACCGTAGCTTCGTTCGATGAGGTCGGAATATGTTCCCGCAATGCTGTTTCCGAGATGCGCGGCGATGATCCTGCCGGTGTCGATCGCGCGCGAGAGCGGGGAGGTGACCACCGTATCCCACGCATCGGCTCCGAGCATCCGCGCGGCATCGCGGGCCTGCGCGCGGCCGACGTCGTCGAGCGGTGTGTCGGTGTGGCCTTGCAGCAGCCCCCGCCGGTTCCAGTCGGTGCGGCCGTGGCGCACCAGCGCCAATCGGGTCGTCTGGCTCATCGCGACGTACTTGCCAGCGCTGCCGCACCGAGAGTGGGTGCGGCGACCTGCGTCGGGTCCGCGTAGAACAGAGCGCGGCGGATTGTCAGACCGACGCGGTCGCCGACCACCGGCCGGGTGCCGCGTACCGCACAACGGAATTGCGCACCGTCGCAGGATACGACGACGTCGCTCGCGTCACGCCCGAACAGAGACGACATGACGATCCCCTGCGTGGTACCGACGTTCTCCACCGTCGTCACCGCGATGTCGGTGGGCAGCACGGCGAGCGTGCCCACGCCGGACGACGTGTCGGCCAGCCGATCCCGCCCCACGTGAACGGTGCCGTCGGCGCTCGAGAACCCGTTGTCGGACACGGTGCCGTGCAATAGGTTCGCGTCCGAGAGGAATTTCGCGACGAATGCCGAGCGCGGTCGCTGCACCAGTTCCTCCGGTGTGCCGACCTGCTGAATCTGCCCGCTGTCGAGCACGACGACCCGATCGGCCAGGGCGAGGGCCTCGGCGCGGTCGTGCGTGACGTGCACGACTGTCAGGTTCTGCGTGCGGGTGAGGGTGCGCAGTTCCAGACGTAACCGATCGCGCAGCGGTTCGTCCAACGCAGACAGCGCCTCGTCGAGCAGCAACGCGCGCGGCTGTGCCACCAGTGCCCTGGCGAGCGCGACGCGCTGGCGCTGACCACCGGACAGGGTCGCCGGATCGCGCTTCGCCAACCCGGGCAGCCCCACCAGCTCGAGCACTTCGGCGACCCGCTCGGCCCGCCGGGCGCGCGGCACCTTCCCGACCTCGAGCGGGTACGCAACGTTGCGCCCGACGCTGCGGTGCGGCCAGATCGCATGCTGCTGGAAGACCATTCCCAGTTTGCGCTTTTCCGGGGGCACGGTGTGTGCGCCGTCGGCGACGACCTCGTCGCCCAGGCGCACGAGGCCGGCGGTGGGGGCGAGAAAACCGGCGACGGTCCGCAGCAGGGTGGTCTTACCCGAACCTGACGGTCCGACGAGCGCGACGAACTCGCCATCACGCACGTCCAGGTCGATACCGGACAGTCCCACGGTGCCGTCGGGGTAGTGAAGGTCGACACCGGTGAGGGTGATCGCGGACATGACGATGACTTCCGATCTGTGAAATGGGTCAAAAGCGCCCGGCGCGGCTGCCCGCGAGCAGGCCGATACCCGCGATGCCGACGAGCGCGACGAGCAGGGACAGCGCGGACGCGGCGTTGTAGTCGCCGGCCTGCTGCAGGTTGAAGATGGACACCCCCAGGGTCTGGGTGCCCGGTGCCACAAGCAGCACCGACATGGTCAGCTCGCGCACCGCGGTCAACGCCACCAGCATGCCGCCTGTCGTCGCGGCCGGCACCGTCATCGCCCACGGCACGTCCCGTAACGACCGCAGGCGGGACGCACCGGACGCGCGCGCAGCCTCTTCCAGCGAGGTGGGGGTGGTGGACAACGGCGCACGCACCGCTTGCACGACGATCGCCAGGAATGCGGTGACGTACGCGCACAGGATCACCCAACGTGTGTCGAACAAGCTCGTGTAGCGGCCGACGATCAGCCAGCCCACAGCGATGACCAGCCCGGGCACGGCCTGCGGCAGCATCGTGAGCAGATCCAGGCTCGTGTTGTCCCGCGCACGGGTGCGGGTGGTGAGCACTCCGACGACCAGCCCGGCGACCGCGCACACGATTCCCGCACCGACGGCGAGGAAGAGGGAGTTCTGTACGCCGACCAGGGTTCCCGGCGCGGTCACCGCTGCCACGATGCTGTCGAGTGTCAGATTGTCCAAGGTCAACGGCACGCCGGGCGCGGGGAGGAGCGCCTGGGACGCCAGCGCGAGGATCGGGAGTCCCGTCAGCGCGAGACCCACGGTCCAGGCCAGTGCACCGGACAGGATCCGGACACCGCCGAGCGGCAGCAGTTGCGGGGCGGTGACCGGGCCGTCGAGTTGCCGGCTGCGCCGAGACAGTCGCCGATCGACGACCACCGCGAGTACGGCGAGCAGCAGCAGCACGATCCCGATGGTGGAGACCACCTCGAGCGGCCGGTCCACCGTGCCGGACTGGATGTAGCGGTACACCATCGTCGACAACGTCACGTACCGGTCCGGCAGACCGATCAGGGCGGGAATCCCGAAGTCGGCCAGGTTCGACACCGCCGTGAGGGTGAACGCGGCGAGAAGGGCGGGCCGCAGCAGCGGCAGCGTCACGGTGCGCATCGCGTGCACAGGTGAGGCACCGCCGATGCGGGCGATCTGTTCGAGGTCGCCGGGCACCCTCCGCAACGCCGCCGCGACGATCAGGTACGCCATCGGGTACGAGTGCACCGTCAGCAGGAACACGACGCCGTCGCCGCCGTAGATGTTCCACAGCGGACCACCGAACCGTTCGGACCAGACCCGGTTCACCATTCCGCTCGGGCCGAGAAGGCCGGTCCACGCAATCGCCCCGACGAAGGGCGGGATCAGCAGCGGCGACAACAGAATCAGGCGCAGAATACCGCGCCCGGGCAGATCGGTGCGGTCGAGCAGCAACGCCATCACGGTCGCGAGAACCACCGCGAACACCGCCGACAGACCGGCCGACACCACGCTGTGGGTCGCGGCGCCGACGATATCGTCGTCGATCAGCTGTCCGATGTGGTTGCCGCCGAAGCCGAGTGACACGACAGTGGCGAGCGGCGCGACGATCACCGCCGCGACGAACAACCACACCGCCACCCGCACGGCGCCGACGGGCTCGAACCGCCGCCCGGGCAGGGCTCGGGCGGCGGGAGAAGATTCGGTGCTAACCCACGAGGCCATTGAACTTCCGGACTGCCTCGTCCTGGATCTGCGTGATCTTCTGCAGATCCGGGGTGAGCAGCGCGAGTTCGGACAGTGCCGGTGCTCCGTCGGGGGTGCCGACGTCGCCGCGCACCGGCAAATACTGCTGCTCGACGGCCAGTTCCTGACCCTGCTTGCTCACGAGGAAGTCGACGAACTTACGTGCCGCCTCGGCGGCGTCCGAGTCGGTGAAGATGCCTGCCGGCTGCGAGATGTAGGGAATGCCGTCCGTGGGATAGGCCAGCCCGATCGGAGATCCCTTCGCCGCCAGTTCCCGCACCAGGTAGTCGACGACGATGCCCACCGGCTGCGTTCCGGCCGCGACGGCCTGCCCGACCGGTCCATTACTTTCGGCGACCACCGGTTCGTTCGCGGCCAGTGCCTCGAGCCAGCTCTCGCCGAGTTCGGGGGTGCTGAGCCACACCGCGGTGTTGAAGGCGGCGGCACCGGACACATCGGGGTTCGGCAGCGTGATCCTGCCGAGGTACTTCGGGTCGGCCAAGTCCTTCCACGAGGTGGGAGGCGCGTCGACCGCCGCGGTGTTGTACGCGATCACCGTCGGGATGATGCGGGTGCCCACGTAGAAGCCGTCGGGGTCGACGACGTCCGGGTTCAGTGCGTCCACGTCGGCGGGGGTGTACTGCTGCAGGAGCCCTTCGGCCTTGTAGCCCTCGAAGGTCGGGGCGTCGGCGGCGAGCAGCACGTCGGCGCCGATCGTGCCGGTTGTGCGCTCGGCCTCGATGCGGGCGGTGAGGTCGCCGGTGCCCGCGCGGAACACCTCGACGTCGATGCCCGTCTCCTCGGTGAACGCGGCGACGAGCGCATCGATCTTGGCCTGCGGTTCGGAGGTGTACACCGTCAGAGTCTGGGCGTCGCCGCTCGCGGCGGTGCCGGTCTGTTCGGCGTCGGATGCGGCGGGCTCGGAGCACGCGGCGAGGGTGAGCACGGCGACGGTGCCGAGCGCGGCGACCGATATGCGGCGGGACAGGGATTTCACAAGTTTCTCCTGGTCGAAAGGGGTGGGTATCGATGGGATGAGGAGTTCGGGTCAGGGCGCGGCGGCGGTGAGGGTGGGGCTCGACCTGAACAGCACGTCGGGGGTGTGCAGGGGAATAGGCAGCGCGCTCACCCCGTGCCGTGAGCAGCGGACTATCGAATACGTCGGGGCATCGAACCCGACGACGGTGTCGGCGGACGTCCCGATGTCCTGCAGGTAGGCGAGCGAACCACCCACCCACAACGGGATCCCGGCGAACATCCCACTCATCGGGTGGTGGAAATGGCCTGCGAGGATCGCCATGACGTCGGAGCCGTCGAGCGCCGCGGCCAGTTCATCCGGGGCCGCCAGTTCACGTCCGGCGAGTGTGGCCGCCGGTGACGGTACCGGCGGGTGGTGCAGGGCCAGGATCGTGCCGTTCGGTGCGGGCGAGCCAAGCTCGGCGCGCAGCCGGTCCAGGTCCTCCCGCGACACCGATCCGGCCGCGGTGTCGAGCCCGATCACCCGGAATCCGTGCACGTGTTCTATCGGGTTTCGCCCGAACACCGTTGTGAAGCTCGATGGTTCGTCGTGGTTTCCGGGGACGACGACCACCGGGCATCCGAGCCGGGCGCGCAACTCGGCGAACGCCGCGGCGAGGGCCGGGTAGGTCGAGGATTCACCGTGGTGCGACAGGTCTCCGGTGACCACGACGACGTCCGGACGCAGCATCGACGATTCCACGCGCTCGGCGACCTGCCGCACCCGGGCGGTGCCGTCGACCTGTGTGTAGAGCGGTGCGGCGGCGGTGGCGTGCACGTCGCTCAGGTGCAGCACCGTGAGTTCGGTGGTGTCGAGCAATCGCACGCGCAGCGCCTCGAAGTCGGTCTCCGTGAACCCGTGGGCACGAAGATAGTTCGTGACTGTTTCGTACCGGCCGCGGACGTGAGCGAGGGCGGAGGCCATCGCCGGCGGTGGCGAATCCAGGTGGAGTTCGAGTGCCCGGGTGTAGTCGGCGGGGTCGAGTGAAAGCCCCGCCAACAGTCGCCGCACCGGTTCCTCACGGTGGGGTCGCACCTGCGTTCCCGACCGGGCGTAGTCGTCGAGGATCACCGCGTCCGGAACGCCCACTGCCGCGAGAGCCAGGGCGACGACCAGTCCCGTGCGGTCCTTACCCGCGGTGCAGTGCACCAAGACCGGGGCGGGGGCGTAGGCGAGGGCGCGTAGCGCCTCCGTGAGGGCGCCGCCACGTTCGTCGAGCAGTGTCCGGTAGACGACGGCGACGTCCCCGATCTGCGGCGGACCCGTGCGCGGGTCGTACAGCGGATGGTGCGCCACTGACCAGTCGCCCGTCGTATCCGCGGTGGCACGTTCGGTGACGTCGCGCAGGTCTATCACCGTGCGGATACCACACGCGCGCAAACTGTTCCGACCTTCGTCGCGAAGGTGATCGAGCGCTGCGGAGCGGAACAGTACGCCCGGTGAGAGGCCGGGCCCCGCGACCGCCCGCACATTGAATGTGCCGGCAACCTCCATCGCCTCCACGATCCACCTTTCACCACTCAACGTTCCATTCGTTCCGGAACGGCGTTCCGTCGGTGACATCGTGTGGGGCGGGATTGAACGGGTGGGACCGCGTCGCCCAACAATCGGTGGCGGGAACGCTAACAGTCAGAGGGGTTCCGAGTGTCGCAACCGCTCGTACGATGCGGTTCATCGGGAAGTGAATCGCTGAGCGCGTCAGCGACGACGTCGCGCGCCCCGGTGTCCACCGCACCCCGCTCGGGATGGCCCAGCACCGCACGTTGCAGGGCATACAGGATCGTGAACTGGCTGATCCTCGCCGAGAACGAATCCGCCTCGTTCTCGTGCAGACCTGCTCCTGCCCACAAGACGTGCTCGGAGATACGGGTCAGCGGGGTATTGGAGTAACTCGTGATCGCTATTACCGACGCGTTCCGTTCACGCGCCGCCGCGCACGCCCTCAACGTGTGGGTGTTCGCGCCGGAGTAGCTGACCGCGAGACACACATCCTCGGCGTTCAGCAACCGCGCCGAGAACTGCTGCCCGAGGATGTCGAGCGGCGCCTCCACACTGCGACCTGCGGTGGTGAAACGTAACGCCGCGTCCTGGATCGGTGGGGACGAGAAGCCGTTACCCACCATCAGGATCCGTCGGGCCCGGACGATCAGGTCCACGACGACCGCGAATCCGGCGGCATCAATCGTCGCGTGGGTCGCGGTGAGCGCCTCGGTGGCAGCCCCGAACGCCGCGTCCACCGGGGTAGCCGCCTGATGCTCGGGGTCCGTTGTGACGCGGGCCAGTTCGAGCCGGAGATGCTGAAATCCACGAAATCCCAGTCTCTGACATGCGCGCACCACAGTAGCCGGGGACGTGCCCGATGCCGCCGCGAGTTCCGCCGTCGACAGCTCGACCACCGCCGCCGGCTCAGCGAGTACAGCCCGCGCGACTCGCTGTTCACCGGGGCCGAGTGTGGCCAGACCGGCACGCAACCGTGCGAGAGTGGCGCTCGAACGCCACGGGTCGGCGAAGGAATGCGACATGTCGGCTGCTGTCCTGTTCGTCCCCACGCCGGTGGACTCCGGCGGTGTCAGGATCGTCAGGGTAGCCACCATTGCACGGCTGTCGACGAGGGGCGGCGCCGGTTCACCACGGCGTCATCGAACGGTTGCACACCGTCCATCGGCTCGCCACCGGTGACGATCGGATTTCACAGTCCGGGTGGGTGAGGGTGCGCTAGGACATGTCTCCTAATAGTTTGAGCCACTCGACGATGCCGGCGAGCAGGAAT